>NZ_JBWVBC010000013.1:0-99849 GCF_057221055.1 Ruegeria sp. HKCCD7181
GGTTGCCCCGGCTGTCCAGTATCTCGCGTGCGTGAATGTCGATGATCGTGCTCATCAGCGCCCTCTCAAGCGCGAGCCGTCATGGCGCAGGCTGTATCCAGCATTCGATTAGAGAAACCCCATTCATTGTCGTACCAGCTGAGAATACGAACCATGCCGCCGTCGGTCACGCGGGTCTGCTGAGTGGCAAAAATTGACGAATGCGGGTCGTGATTGAAATCGATCGAGACCAGCGGCTCATCTGTCACGGCCAGAACACCGCGCATCTCGCCCGAGGCCGCTGTACGGATGGCATCGTTGACCTCATCAATTGACACTTCACGCTTGGGCATAAAGCAAAAGTCTACCGCAGATACATTCGGCGTCGGTACCCGGATTGCCGAGCCGTCCAGCTTGCCTTTCAACTGAGGCAGAACTTCCCCCACCGCACGGGCGGCGCCTGTGGATGTCGGAATCATCGACATGGCAGCGGCGCGTGCTCGATACAGGTCCTTGTGCATTGTATCCAAAGTCGGTTGATCTCCGGTATAAGAATGCACTGTCGTCATGTATCCAGTTTCGATACCGAACGCGTCATCGAGAACCTTGGCGACCGGAGACAGACAATTGGTCGTGCAGCTTGCGTTGGACACGACAACTTCTTTGCCGGTTAAGCTGTGGTGGTTGACGCCGTACACAATGGTTTTGTCCGCGCCGGTGGCCGGAGCAGAGACCAGAACCTTTTTCGAACCGTTTCCAAGATGCTGAACAGCACTTTCGCGCTTGGTGAACAGGCCGGTGCATTCCAGGGCGACATCAACATCCTGCCAGGACAACTTGGCAGGATCACGCTCCGCACTCACGCGGATTTGGCGGCCACCTACCAACAAGGTGTTACCCTCGATTTGAATTTCCGCATCAAGCCGTCCATGGATGCTGTCATATTTCAGCAGATGGGCATTGGTGTCGACCGGCCCCAGATCGTTGATGGCAACGACCGACACGTCGTTCCGTCCCGCTTCAACCAGAGATCTCAGCACGCTGCGGCCAATGCGGCCAAATCCGTTGATGGCTACTTTTACGGTCATGTCTATTCTCCCAATTTCCTTGGTTCCCGCAGATCGAAATGCCGACTCACGAGGCGGCTCGAGCGTTAACGCTAACAATCACTATCCGGTCAAAAAGTCAACACGTACGCTCATCATAAGTGGCCTGTTTGGCGCAATTCGCGCAAATTCGAACATAATTACCTTGCGAACACACACTTATTCGCGCATTTTTGGTGTGCCATAGGAATTTCGAACATGCTGAACCAAAACCGTAAATCCGAGATCCTTCAAATCGCGCAAGACGAAGGCACAATTCGTGTTGAGGATCTTGCGCGCCGTTTTGGTGTGGCCGAACAAACGATCCGGCGGGATCTTGCGCAATTGTCTCAATCCGGTCAGCTTGAGCGCGTGCATGGAGGCGCCGTCGTATCATCGGGCCTCGGAAACCTTGACTATGTACAACGACGCAACCGAAACACCCAAGGCAAGGCCAAGATTGGGAAGGAATGCGCCCGTCATATCCCGAATGGTTCAACCATATTCATTAACATCGGCACCACGACCGAGGCAGTCGCCCGCGAGATGCTTACTCATTCAGACCTGCTTGTGGTTACCAACAGCCTGAATACCGCCAACATTCTGGCCGCAAACCCCAATATCGAGATTGTCGTTGCCGGGGGGTCGCTGCGGCGAACCGATGGTGGCTTATTGGGCAACCTGACAACGCAGGTCGTTGATCTTTTCAAGTTTGACTTTGCAATCATCAGTTGCGCAGGCATTGATGCAGACCTCGATCTGCTTGACTTCGATTTTCAGGAAGTCCGTGCAACCAAATCCATTATCCGTCAGTCGAAGTCTGCGCTTGTTGTAGCTGATAGTTCTAAATTCCTGAGATCCGCGCCGGGCCGGATCGGCAATCTTGGCGACGCAGACAAGCTGTTCACCGACGCGCCCTTGCCGCCGGAAATGAGCGCGGGACTAGGCGCATTAGAAACATCGGTAATCGTAACTGAAGCCTAAAAAAATGGCCGAACTCCACGTTGAGGAGCCCGGCCAGAATTTTGGTGATTTTGGAAAGTGGTGATCTTAGAACGACCACCTTAATCCAGCCCGAATATTCGGGCCTTGCGCAGCGTCGCCAAACTCCTGCTCAGCCGTCAGCTCCAGCGTCATGTCGGACAGAAGTTCTTTTTCGTAACCGACCAGCAAGCTTGCGCCGTTAAAGTCTGTCGACGCGAAGGTCAGTGCCTGCGACGTCGAAAAGAGGGTCACATTAGTTGAATCGTCACCGACATTCCGACGCAATACGCCGCTTAGCTGTCCAATGAGAAGGCCACCGCTGTTGAGCGACTTTTCAACCTCAACACCAAGACGAGCCTCGACGACTTCGGTCGTTGTTTCTCCGATAGTGGCGTTGGCGTTCGAACCGGTCTCAGTGTAGGCATCGTCCTGCTGGCTTGTATAACGCACGTCGCCAAAGCCCAGCAGGTCGAAATTGTCACTTACATCAAATGAGCGTTCGACGCCCAGATGCGCTGTCAGCAGGGTGCTGTCGTAGTCGGCATTTGCGTCAGGGCTGCCCGCAATCTGTCGCGAGCTGTCTGTCGACAGCCAACCGTAGCCCAACCCGGCTTCGACTGTGTAGGCACCAAACTGGCGCCCGATTGCGGCGTCCAGGTAGAAACCTGTTGTGTCAAAGTCGTTCGAGTTTTGGTCGCCATCAGCATAAAACACGCCCATACCAACGGCTACGGCCAACCCGTTTTCCAACTGGCCGGAATACCCCGCGCTGCCATTGAAAAGTGTGACGTCAGTCTCAGTGCCGATTTCGGATTCAAACTGGCGTGCTTCAGCATCGATCATAGCGAACGGACGGAACGCACCAAAGGCAGATCCCCACGCGCTGTCCAGTGATCTGCCCTGACTGACCGCCTCGGGGCGATCGAACCGCAAGGCGTTGCTAACGCTGCCGATGACGCTGCCGTAATAAGCCACGACGTCACTGTTTGGTGCGATATCGGCCCCATCCACAACCGCGTAGACGGGTACGGAACCACCGGGATCTTCAACAAACCACCCGGATCGGCCATCCGAAACAGTGGTCGTGAATGTGCCCGAGCCCGGGGCGGCATCCTCGAAATAAAATATCGCGCTGCCACCTTTTGCATCAAGATTCACGTTGTGATCCTGAACGCGCATCAGACCAGATATCTGATCCTCGGTGTCCACGTTCAACGTGCCGGTCCCAGTACCCAAGAAGATCGCATAGGCATCCCCGCCTTCGGATGAGGCAGAAATCTGACCCACATTTGTGATCACCCCATCGAAGTTTTCAAAGTACAGCCCATAGGCGTCAGCCTCAGCGCCGCCTGTCGCCGATGCCGTGATAACGCCAGTGTTCGAGAAATCCCCCTGCATGTTTTCGACCCAGACGCCAGCGGCCAGAGCCATAGCACTGGAAGTACCGTTTCGGATACCGGCAGTCGCACTCAGATGGCCTGAGTTCGAAACATCTGCAGTCACATCGTCATATAGTAGAATGGCCTGAGCCCGTATATCCGCAGAGCCTGTGGCCGAAACCGCAATGCTGCCGCTGTTTGAGACATTTCCTGTCGTGTTGTTACGGATATAGATGCCGCGGGCGCGCGCATTGTCATTTCCAACGCTTGTGGTTTCAATCACACCGGAATTCGAAAGATTGCCGTCGTACCCACCGCGCAAATAGAGTCCGCCACCATACGCCGATGCACTGGTGCCACCATCGGTTTGCACCGAGATTGAACCGGTGTTGTTTAGGTCCCCGGCCATACCGCTAGAAACATATAGACCATAGGCCGCTGCCTCGCTTGTCTGATCAGTGGCGACAGCTTGGATCGTCCCGGAGTTGTTGAAATCCCCTGTCAGCCCACCGGAGATGTAGAAACCGGCAACTGTCGCGTCAGAGTATCCTTCGCCGCGCACATTAACTGTTCCAGTGTTGTCAATGTTGCCCGTCATACCACTGCTGACGTACAGGCCGTAGGCTTCGGCTTCTTCTGTCTCGTCCGTGGCCACGGCCTCGATCGAACCGGAGTTGCTGAAATCTCCCGTCAGCCCACCGGAGATGTAATAACCGGCAACTGTCGCGGAAGAGTAGCCTTCGCCGCGTACGTTCACCGTCCCACTGTTGTCAATGCTCCCAGTCATCCCACTGCTGACGTACAAGCCGTAGGCTTCGGCTTCTTCTGTCTCGTCCGTGGCCACGGCCTGGATCGAACCGGAGTTGCTGAAATCTCCCGTCAGCCCACCGGAGATGTAATAACCGGCAACTGTCGCGGAAGAATAGCCTTCGCCGCGTACGTTCACCGTCCCACTGTTGTCAATGCTCCCGGTCATCCCACTGCTGACGTACAAGCCGTAGGCTTCAGCTTCTTCTGTCTCGTCCGTGGCCACGGCCTGGATCGTACCGGAGTTGCTGAAATCCCCTGTCAACCCACCGGAGATGTTGAAACCAGCGACTGTCGCAGAAGAGTAGCCTTCGCCGCGCACGTTCACCATTCCACTATTGTCAATGCTGCCGGTCATTCCATTGTCGACGTACAAGCCATACGCTTCGGCTTCCTCTGATCGATCAGTGGCCACGGCCTGGATCGTACCGGAGTTGCTGAAGTCGCCATCCAGCGCGCCCGAGATGTAGAAACCAGCAACTGTCGCGTCGGAGTAACCTTCGCCGCGCACATTTACCGTTCCGCTATTATCTATGCTCCCGGTCATATCGCTTCCGACGTACAAGCCGTAGGCTTCGGCTTCCGCTGATCGAACAGTGGCCACGGCCTGGATCGTACCGGAGTTGCTGAAGTCGCCATCCAGCGCGCCCGAGATGTAAAAGCCAGCAACTGTCGCCGAAGTTTCGCCCGCGCCGCGCAGATCGATCATTCCACTGCTGCCAATGTTTCCGGTCATGTCACGATTGACGTACAGACCGTAGGCCTCGGCTCCTTCTGTCTCGTCAGTTGCGATAGCTTGGATCGTACCGGAGTTGGTGAAGTTGCCGTCCAAATTGCCTGAAGTGTAGAAACCAGCAACTGTCGCGTCAGAGTAACCTTCGCCGCGCACATTAACCGTTCCGCTATTATTGATGCTCCCGGTCATATCGCCACTTACGTACAGGCCATAGGCTTCGGATTCTTCTGTCTCGTCAGTGGCGACGGCCTGGATCGTACCGGAGTTGCTAAAATCTCCCGTCAACCCACCACGGATGTAGAAACCGGCAACTGTCGCCGAAGAATACCCTTCGCCGCGCACAGTAACCGTTCCGCTATTATCGATGCTCCCGGTCATACCGCCCCTGACGTACAGGCCATAGGCTTCGGATTCTTCTGTCTCGTCAGTGGCGACGGCCTGGATCGTACCGGAGTTGCTAAAATCTCCCGTCAACCCACCACGGATGTAGAAACCGGCAACTGTCGCAGACGAATACCCATCGCCGCGCACATCGACCGTTCCACTGTTGCCAATGTTTCCGGTCATGCCACCGTCGACGTACAATCCATAGGCCTCGGCCTCATCATCGGTTGCATCGACAGCCCGTACAGTAATTGTACCGGTATTGGAGAAATTCCCGTTCAATCCGCCGCCGATTTCGATTCCTGTTGCGGTAGCTGACGAAACCGCCTGCGCAGAAACGGAAATATTGCCACTGTTTAGGATATTACCATCCATCAATCCAACGACACGGAATCCGGACGCAACAGCGCTATCGCTGGTGGAGTTTGCAACCACCGAAATCGATCCGGTGTTTGTGAAATGACCTGCCAGATCTTTGGTCAGAAAAACACCGGACGCAGAAGCATTGGATACAGCATCTGCGCGAACGTTAATGGTGCCACCATTGGAAACATCTCCGGACGCATTATCAGCGACCAACATACCCGTCGCATCAGGTACGGCCGCAAAGGGAGGCGGAGGTGGTGGGCCAAAAGACCCCGCCGAAGTCGAAGCGACATTTATCGTTCCAGTATTGGAAAATGTACCCGAATAGCCGTCACCAAGGGCAATCCCGACCGCCGTCACACTGTTTCCCCCATCCGCACGGACGTCAACGGTTCCGCTATTGGATACGTTTCCGTTGGCAAAACCAACGATGAAAACACCTGCCGCGCGTGCGGCACTCGACGACGCGTCGGCCGCGGCAGTGATTGTTCCGGAGTTGTCAAAATCCCCATTCAGAACATTTTGAAGCTGGACCCCTGCGGCAGACGCCGACGAAAATCCGGCGGCCATCGCCGAAATCGACCCACTGTTGTTCACATTGCCTGTCACGGCGCTCTGGATTCGAACCCCGGCAGCAACAGCCTGACTTGCACTATCCGTGGCCACAGCAGAGATTGTGCCGGAGTTATTCAAATCGGCGTTCAACGAGCGTTGGACTTCAATACCTACGGCAAGCAAGGATGTTGCGTCCGCGGCAATTGCCGAAATGGTGCCGCTATTTGTGATATTGCCGTCTACATCATCGACGAACAGAAATCCTAACGCCTCTGCATCGCTGGAGCCGGTTGCATTTGCGGACGCCGTAACTGTCCCCGAATTGAGTACAGAGCCCCCTGCCTCTACGCCATTCACAAAAACGGCACCAAGGGCGCTTGCATTACCACCGGATGTAACGCTGGCTGCCGCCGTGACAGTTCCGGTATTGACAAAGGCACCGGAAAAATCGCCAAGCATCAGGAAACCAAGCGCAGCGGCAGAACTTGTACTGTTTGCCGTGATATCAATTACGCCATTGTTCACGATCTGGCCGGTTGACGACAGATTCCCGTTCAAGAGCACACCAAACCCCACCGAGCTGCCCGGAGCCGGACCGGTAATGGTTCCATCGTTGGTAAAGACGCTTGTGTAGTCGGTGGCGATTTCAACGGACGGACCACCGCCCGTGGTCAGATTGACGGCCCCTGTCGATGTAATCGTATTGTCTTCGTCCACGGCGAACACGGCGCGTGTGTTTTGTGGCGCTGTAATCTCGGCAGCCGTTGCGATCCCCACAGAAAGCGCTGCAACCGATGCAGATGCTAAAAACAGCGACGGCGCGACGCTGGCCACCCGCCCTTTCCATTTCAAAACACGACCACCGCGTGCCACGCAGGACCGCGCGCGCACAACTGTACCTTTACTCATCTCCGACAACCCCTCGGATATTCTTTTGTTAATATTTTGTTAAACGATAAGTAGAGCCGAAGCTGGGCACAATTATGACCCGCGCCTAAAGCCTGAAATTTTTCAAGCTATGGCAGAGATCACACAATGCCTCTCGAATTGAGACAAAATGATCCGCAAAACCTGACGCGTGGACGACGCCGCCAGAATGCTCTAACACGTGGGGGTTATCGGGATTTGTTGCGGTCGCCAAACCCACAATCACTGCTTAAATGAGGTTACTATTATGGCAATGCAGCAGCAGGTATCGGTGCAGGACGCATTTACGCAAGCCATGTCACATTACGAGCAGGGACAGTTGCAGCAATCTGTCAATCTGTTCTCTGAAATTATTCGCGCGGCACCGCAATATGCTCCAGCGCATCACATGTTGGGGTTGATTGCTTTTCAGGCCGGACAAATTGATCCAGCTGTCAACGCCGTGACCCAGGCCGTCAAATTACAGCCGGAAAACGTGCAGTTTCTAACAAATTTTATCGAAATCCTCCGCTCGGCCGGACGCCTGGACCAGGCCCGTGAGGTTGGCGAGCGCGCGGTGCGTCTCGCCCCTGGCAGCGCGGCTGCGCATTCGAATCTGGGGTTGGTTTTTTACGATCTGAAAGATCTGGATCAGGCCCAGGCCTCGCAACAGAGGGCCGTAGCCCTTGCGCCCGAGTTTGATCGTGCCATCAACAATCTCGGCAGCATTGCACGCGACACCGGCGACCGTGAAAAAGCCGTCCAGTTTTATGAGAAAGCGCTAAGGGTCAACCCGAATTCCTCTGAAACCGCAAACAACCTTGTGTCGGTTCTGATCGAGCTTGAAAGGATCGCCGACGCCCGCAAGCTTTGCGAAGGCTTGCTTGAACAGTTTCCAAAAAATGCGGAATTGCACCGTAACTTCGGGCGCCTGTTCTCGTTGGAAAGCCAAATGGACAAGGCCGAGGCCGCATTCCGGAATGCCATTTCTCTGGACGGGAAAAAGGCGGATAGCTACGTTGGACTATCTCAGGTTCTGTTTGAAAAGAACCATCCGAAACTGGCATTGATCGAAGCCGAGCAGGCCCTGCGCTTGGACCCGGAAAATGCGGTCGCCTGCCATCAGGCCGCCTTGGTCAAAGCCCATCTTGGGGATGTGGAAGCCGCAATCAATCTGTATCACAAGGCGATCGAGCTAAAACCTGAATTGACGGCAAGCCGGCTTGCCTTGGGGCATCTTGCCCTGGAACAGGGTGACTTTGACACCGCGCGCCAGTTTTTCGAAGCCGCTGCAGAAACCAGTGACGACCAACTGAGCGCGTGGATTGCCTTGGCTCGGCTGGAAAAGATAACAGAAGACAGCCCGATCTTTCGCGCGCTTGAGGCAGAACAGCCCATGTCGAAGGCCATGTTGCCCCAAAAAGCGGTCGCTTATCATTTCGCAATGGGGGACTGCTACGAAAAACTGGGTCGCCATGATGAAGCGTTTGGAAGTTTCGCGAAGGGAGCCCAGCTCAAGCGGTCCTTGGTATCGTATGATCCGGCGGAAACCGACACATTGACCGGCGACCTGATTGCGACGTTCGACGCAACCATGATCGAACGGCTGCATGCTTGCGCCAATTCCGATGCCACTCCGATTTTCGTGGTCGGAATGCCGCGTTCCGGTACCACGCTGACGGAATCCATTCTGAATGCGCACCCGGACGTTATTGGTGCCGGAGAATTGAACGACCTCCAGAACTTGTTCGGTAGGATGGATGACGGATCGTCAAACGTGCCTCTCTCCGTTAGGTCGATGTCTGACAGCACGTTGACACGACGTGCGGAAGACTACCTTGACGCCTTGAAATCACACGGCCCGGACGCGCGGCATGTGGTCGACAAAATGCCTGCGAATTTCCAAATGATCGGATTAATTCATGGCATTTTCCCCAATGCAAAGATCATTCACATTGCCCGCCACCCGCTTGATACATGCCTTTCGTGCTACACTCGTTTGTTCGAGCGCAGTCAGCTGCATAGCTACGACCAAGTCGAATTGGGTCAATATTTCAACAATTACGTGCGCGTCATGAACCATTGGAAGGAAACGCTACCGCAGGGAGCATTCCATTCGATTCGATATGAAGACTTGGTCGATGACATCGAGACCGTGGCACGCGGGATCATCGAGTATTGCGGCCTGGACTGGACCGATTCCTGTCTGGAGTTCCACTCGGCCAAGAGACGGGTGCGTACAGCCAGCGTACAGCAGGTTCGCCAACCGCTTTATTCTTCGTCGAAAGCAAAATGGCGTCGGTACGAGGCACACTTGCAGCCGCTGATCGAAACCATCGGTTCAAATCAGATATTGTTCTGACAATCCGCCGCGACCCGTTCACCCGGCTACGTCGGCCTCACCAATACTACTAGGGACAGAGGCTGGCGTGAATTGTGGATATACGTAGGTTTGGTGTCAGCTTGGCTGTTGCGTGCGGAAATGCTGTTGAACACTTGTTTGTGCTGCTTCCCCGAACAGATCCAGGCAGAGTTCGATTTGCGAGATTTACGCTGCTGCGCCCACTCCGATTGTCGCCGAACGATGCGGGCATGATCTCGACCGCCCCGCTTGTTAACTTGAAGGATGCCACCGTTTCGCACTCGGTTCGCAAACGCCCAAGCAATCGACGGCGCGTGCTGCAATTTGGTCGATGATATCGGTCAGGTCGCGCGGCCCGAGATAAAAGGCGGGAACCGGCGGCATGATCACTGCGCCCATTTCTGTCGCGGCGGTCATGTTCCGCAAATGAGCCAGAGTCAGCGGCGCTTCCCGAGTCAACAAAATCAGACGTCTGCGCTCCTTAAGCTGCACACTTGCCGCGCGTGTAAGCAGGTTGTCGTCCAATCCTAGCGAGATTGCAGCAAGCGTTCGCATTGAACACGGCGCAACAATCATACCGGCCACCGGAACCGACCCTGACGCAATACTGGCACCGACGTCGGCGGTCGCGTGGTGGCGGGTTACCAGATCGCGCAGTTCGTCAATTGCGCCCGCGCCGCACTCCTGCGCAAGCGTTAAGTTGGCCGCAGGGCTGACAACAAGGTCGATCTCGATGCCCTGCGAGGCCAACTTTCGCGCCACAGCAAGGCTGAGCGCCGCGCCGGACGCACCGGAAACCCCCAAAATGACTCGTGCATCTGTCATCGGTTCAGCTCCGGTAATAGCTTATCCAGCAGATCGGTCGCAAAGGCGCTGTCCGCGTCCGAGGTCTGCATAACCTCCCCCCATTCCCGGCTCGTTTCGCTGCCGATCTTGGTGGTAGCGTCAATGCCCATTTTACCGGCCAATCCAGGCTGAGGAGAAGCAAAGTCGAGATAGTCCATCGGGGTGTTTTCCAGTAGCATCACATCGCGAACGGGATCCATGCGTGTCGCCAATGCCCAGGCAATATCATCCCAATTTCTGGGGTTAATGTCCGAATCCACGGCGACAATCATCTTGGTGTAGCTAAACTGCGGCAACATCCCCCAAAGCGCCATCATCACGCGGCGCGCCTGTCCGGGATACCGCTTATCGATGCTGACGACGGCGATGCGGTATGAACAGGCAGCAGGCGGCAGCCAGAGATCGCGAACCTCGGGTATTTGGGCTCGGATTGTTGGCCGAGCGAGTTTGTTGAACACCTCTCCGATGATCGCAGGTTCATCTGGTGGGCGACCGGTATAAGTGGACAGATACAAAGGCGCGTCGCGGTGTGTCAGCGCACTGACATGCATGACAGGAAATGGCTCTGCCGGGTTGTAATATCCGGTGTGGTCACCAAACGGGCCTTCGGGTGCGGTTTCGTTGGGGGAGACCCAGCCTTCCAACACGATCTCAGCGTCTGCGGGAACCAACAGAGGCACCGTTTTGGCAGGCACAAGCCGGGGGCGAGCGCCGTTCAGAGCCCCCGCAAATGTCAGTTCGGATACGGCTTCGGGCAGAGGCAGCGCTGCCGACAGAAGGGTCGCGGGGTTTGCACCCAGAACGATTGCCACGGGCATCTTCTCATTTCGCTTAACCCAGCTCCGATGGTGCGCGGCCCCTCCGCGATGCTGCAGCCAGCGCATGATCAAGCGGTTCTGACTAAGGACCTGAACACGATAAACGCCAGCATTGTAGCTTCCGACGTTATCCGGCTCACTGTCGTAGGGCCGCGTTACAACCACGGGCCAGGTGATGAGTGGGCCCGCGTCGCCCGGCCAGTGTGTCTGAACAGGCAGCGCGCGCAAGTCCACGCCAGCGCCACTGTGGATGACACTTTGAACCGGTGCCGATTTGACAACTTTCGGCCGCGTCGCAAGAGCTGCTTTCAGCATCGGCCATCGTGACAGCGCGTCACGCAGTCCGTCAGGTGGTTCCGGGGCTCGGAGGGCGGCCAGAAATTCCCCAAGGTCGTCCAGACCTTCAATCGAAACACCAAGCCCGGCGGCGACACGCTCGGCAGTGCCGAAGAGGTTCACAACGACAGGAATGTCCGATCGACCGCCCGGGCCATTCATTGGCTGATCGAACTGCAGAACCGGTCCATTCGCCTCTAGCACGGCACGATGGACGGCGGTCATCTGATGGCGCACTGAAACCGGGTCATGCACAGCTTTGAACTGCCCGGTCTCCTGGCACCAGGCAAGGAAATGCCGAAGACTGGGATATGGTGGGAAATTTCGAATGGGTCTGCTCCGGCGATCTTCCCTTTCCCCTAACAGCGGAACTGCAGGCCACACTTGACAACGGTCAATTCGCCGAGACCGCATGCAGCCTAGGAAAGCAGCGTGCACAAATTCGTTGAGGCTGCAGGAGGTCTGTTTGTCCGATCCTCAAAACCTGATACCGCATTGCCCAGCCGCACTGGCGGCGGCGCTGCGGGTTATTCCACTCGCGCCGCTGTCCCTGTCTCTGACTGCGTTTTCCCGCAAAATCGCAAAGAACAATCCCGGCATGTTCAACCGTCTCGGTGAATATGGCCGGACCGACTTTGTTCTCGATCCGACCGATCTGCCAATCGTCCTTTGCCTTAATCCAAATGGCGGTCTGCCCACTGTCAAACTCACCCGACGGCAGGCTGAAGGCGCCGCTCGAATTTCCGGCCCCCTGGCTGCGTTGCTTGGATTGGTTCACGGTGCATTTGATGGCGACGCCCTGTTTTTCTCGCGCGATCTTGTGATCGAAGGCGACACCAGTGCAGCACTGGCCTTGCGCAACGCAATAGACGATGCGGAACTGGATCTTGCGCAGGAGGCGGCAGCGCTGTCGGGACCATTCGCGCGCCCGGTTCAGCAGTTGATTGCCCTTGCAGAGCGCCAGACGGGGCTGTGTCTGACCCGACCAGAGGATGCCGTAATATGGTGATGGAAATTGTTTGCCCGGCCGGGACGCCTGCCGCACTGCGTGCAGCTGTCAAAGCGGGCGCGCATACTGTCTATTGTGGCTTCAATGACGAAACCAACGCGCGCAACTTTCCCGGCCTGAATTTCGACCGGGCTGAAATGCGCGAAGGCGTGGCCTTTGCCCATTCACATGGCGCCAAAGTGCTTGTCGCCATAAACACTTTTCCCCGCGCCGGTGATGAGGCGATCTGGCACCGCGCAGTTGGCGATGCCGAAACTTGCGGCGCAGATGCGGTGATCCTGGCCGATCTGGGGTTGCTGGACTACACGGCGCGCAACCACCCCGGATTGCGTCGACACCTTTCGGTGCAGGCGGCGGCAGCGAATGCCGATGCCGTCAATTTTTACGCCAACACCTTTGGTGTCAAACGGGTGGTTCTACCCCGCGTCTTGTCAGTGCCCGAGATTGCCGCAATCAACTCTGAAACCGAGGTAGAGACCGAAGTGTTTGTCTTTGGCGGCCTCTGCGTGATGGCCGAGGGCCGATGCTCGTTGTCCTCCTATGCTACTGGTTTGTCGCCCAATATGAACGGTGTCTGCTCGCCGGCCAGTCATGTGGAATACAGCGAAGATCAGGGTGTTCTGGATGCCCGGCTTGGCGGCTATCTCATCCACCGGGTCGAGAAAGGGCAGCCCGCGCCCTACCCCACGCTATGCAAAGGGTGTTTCTCGGCAGGTGACAAGACCGGCCACCTTTTCGAAGATCCCGTCAGCCTGAACGCCGAAAGGCTGATCCCGCAATTGCAGAAGGCCGGGGTCACAGCCTTGAAAATCGAAGGTCGGCAACGGTCGAAATCATATGTCGCGCAAGTTGTGCGGAATTTCCGCGCAGCTGTTGATGCGTTGGAAGCGGGCCAGCCAATGCCCGAAGGCATGCTGGCGCGTTTGTCCGAAGGTCAGGCCATGACCACCGGCGCCTACAAAAAGACGTGGAGATAGGGCGATGGAACTGACAGTTGGACCCAACCAATTCTTTTGGCCTGCCGATACTTGGAGTGGCTTCTATGATGATCTGACCCAGTCCCCGGTAGACCGTGTTGTGATCGGGGAACTCGTTTGTTCAAAACGATTACCATTTTATCAGGATCGTATCCCCGAAGCGATTTCCAAGCTGGTTGAGGCCGGCAAGGACGTTGCCCTGACCAGCCTCGCCCTGGTGACGTTAAAGCGCGAACGCAAGCTGACTGCCGAACTGGCGGAAATGGGTGTCACGGTTGAAATCAACGACCTGACGGCAATGGCGTACCTGCCCGAAAACGCTGAGTTTACGGTCGGTCCCTTGGTGAACGTTTATAATGAGGGCACGTTAAAATGGCTGGCGTCCCGCGGCGCAAAACGCGTTTGCCTACCCCCGGAACTACCTCTGGGTTCGGTTGAAACACTTGTAAATGCAGCCACTGGTCTGGGCGTCGCGATAGAAGTCTGGGGGCATGGGCGCCTGCCACTGGCCATCTCCGGGCGGTGTTATCACGCGCGCCTGCATGGGCGCACCAAAGACAATTGCCAGTTCGCCTGCGAAGATGATCCCGACGGTCTGGACGTGCTCACCCGAGACGGCAAGCCGTTCATGGCGATGAATGGAGTGCAAACTCTGTCGGGCAGTTATGCCTGTACCGATCATCAAATCGAGCTGCTGCGCTCGGTCGGTGTCTCGGCCCTGCGCCTGTCGCCGCAATCGCACGGGTTCATGCAGCTGTGTAAGCTTTATCGCCAACGCGTTGACCAGAACCTGACCCCAGGGGAATTGGCGAAAGAGGTCCTCTCTTCTGATGCCGATATTCGCCTAAGCGATGGGTTTCTGTCCGGCGCATACGGTGCAGAGTGGTCCGGCAGCTAAAACCCGTGGCTGCGGCATCGGGCGACAACAGGTTCTTTCGAAACTTCTGGGAAGCACCGCATCGCCCGCTATTCTCGGCTGCCATTTTGTGCGCTCTGCTCACTATAGCCTGGTGGCCGCTGGGAGTTCACCTTGGCCTACCCGGGCCAGGTTTTGACCCCATAGTCATCTGGCATGTTCATGAACTAATCTTCGGTTTTGCCGCAGCCGCAATCGGAGGTTACCTGCTTACGGCGCTTCCGTCCTGGACGGGAAAGCCGCCCATTCGTGGGCGCGTTTTAAAAGCGCTGTTGTTTTTTTGGGTTTCCGCGCGCCTGGCATTGGCTCTGGCTTCCCATGTTCCAACTACATTGCTTATCTCGCTCAATGCTGGGTATTTTCTGCTGCTGGCCGGGATCATCGGCGCTCAGTTGCTGTCAACCGGCATTTACAACAAACTCGGATTCTTGTTCGCAATACTCGGTCTTGGTGCGGGCGAGGCCCTGTTTCTGCGAGCCGCCCTGGCTGGGTCGCCTTGGGTCAGCCTGACAATGGCTCAAACCCTGCTGATCGGTATCGTCATGCTTATGGCCAGCGTTGGAATGAAGGCAATCCCCGCCTTCACTTACAACTGGCTTGCGCTAAACCGGCGCGAAATCCGAGTACGCCGGGATTCGACACAATTGAGAGCTCTGGTGCACGTACTGTTAGGAATAACGATCGTTGCCAAACTGATCGGTCTTCATGCTACGGCTAATATTGCGATGGTTGCCGCTGCGCTGGCATTGCTGATTGTCATGTGCGGATGGCAAAGCATCTCAGCACTTTCCAATCCCTTATTGGCCGCCTTGCACCTTGCATTCTTCTGGCTACCAATTGGCTTGATGTTAGTTGGAGTTGCGAGCTTTTCACCTGCAGCATACCCAATAAATGACGCGATTCACGCCATCACAATCGGAGGAATGTCGGGACTTATAATGGCAATTTCCGGGAGAGCGGCAGCTCAAACTCCGGATGGTACAATGCAAGCCACGTTGGGTTTCACGACTGGCTTCCTGCTAAATTGGATCGCGACCTGGATCCGTCTGGCTGCGCCTTTCTTTACTGAATCACCGATGGTGGCGACGGCAGCAGCAATGTGGTGCTTGGGTTGGGTAGCGTTTGCGGTTGGTTTCTTACCGGCATTGACCCGGCCCTTGCATCGCCCGGTTCTCAGCGGCAAACGCCATCCGGAGTAGGCAGAGCGCGTTACGCAAGAAGATCACATTTTCTAGCCATATTGACATCATAGGTATACAATAGGCGCAACAACCAATTCACGCTGAAAGTCTGTCCGTTTCGATGGTTCGTGAGGTTGGCCAATTGGCACCGCAGACCAAAAAAACCTCAATCAAGCGGCTGGAAACTTCGCAACAAATTCCCATGAAAACTACCATTGTCAACGTATGGTGCAAGGTGAGTGACCGCGACAAAATGGTACTGGAATCTTCTGATTGTTCCAACATATACAGCGGCTTAGGGTACGGTAGTTCGTCTTAGAGTTGTGTATTCTTGCCCTCTCCAGAAAACGCACTCCATCACAAAACGATGGGGCAAAATAAGATACTAACCGGCAATCCCGGAGACCCTGTGATGTTAAGAAACGTGCTTGCGATCGCTTTGCTGCTGACTGCTCCGACCAACCTGTTTGGGCAATCCACGTCGGAACCCGCGGAGTTCGCAGCACAGGCTGCAAACCGGATAAACATCGCAGGACGCCAGCGGATGTTGTCGCAGCGCATGGCAAAAGCGGCCTGCCTGATGGCGCAGGACATCGGCACAACGACGGCTTTTGATCAGCTGACCCAAGCGCACAGCTTGTTCATCCGTTCAGATAGCGCTTTGCGCAGCGGAGACCCAGAGCTGGGACTTGCCCCGGAAGAATTCAGCGCTGTTCTTGGGGCGCTGGAAGAGATCGACCCTCATTGGACAATCTATCGGGGCATCGTTGATGTCGGGATCGAGAACGCCACAATTGAAAGGGCAGATCTTGAAGTCCTTGATAACGCCAGCCTCAACGTACTCGCATTTATGAATGCAGCGGTCTACGCCACCGCTCAAGCCTATGCTTCTGCAACTCCGGAAGTCCCGCTTGGCCTGGCGATGACAATCGATGTTGCCGGGCGCCAGCGGATGTTGACGCAGAAGGCCGTGAAAGAAGCCTGTTTAATGCGGGTTGCAACCGATCCCGCTGTGCAAGCCACACGACTGACCGAGACAATTGAGTTGTTTGACTACTCCCTTGTGGCTTTGCTGGAAGGTTTCCCCGCTGCAGGCGTTATTCCCCCGTCCAACCCAGAGCTGTCCCGCAAACTGAGAGAAGTGGCAGACCTCTGGGGGCCTGTGAAAAAAATTCTCGATCGCACGGTCGCCAGCGAACGTCTGACGGACAGGGAGCTTTCAACTCTTGCAAGGGAGACAGAACCGCTTCTGCGCAAGATGAACGAAGCCGTCATTATGTACAGATAACCAACACAAAACGACCTGAGACAGCCACGTCTCAGTATATAAGGATACCAAAATGATCAGAATGGTTCTGACCGCATCGCTCTTGGTCTGCGCAACAATTGCACCCCAGACCCTGACTGCACAGGACAGTGAAAATGTTGATCAGGTAACACATCGGGTAAATATCGCCGGGCGTCAGCGAATGCTGACCCAGCGCATTACCAAAGCCGCTTGCCTGATGGCGCGGGATGTCGGGTTCACGACGTCATTTGACCAAATGACCCAAGCCTATGATCTGTTTCTGCAATCCGACAATGGACTGCGAAACGGGGACCCGGATCTGGGTCTGGACGCCGAGAACAATGACACAGTCACCAAGGCGCTCGGGGCGATTGATTCTCATTGGGCCGCTTATAAACCGATCATAGAAACCGGTATTGACAACGCCACTATCGCCAGTGCCGAGCTGGATGCGCTCGATACTGCAAGCCTGCGGGTTCTGAAATTTATGAATATCGCTGTCTATAAAATGGCGCGTGCCTATGCTTCTGAAACGGCTTCTGTCTCTCTGAATCTGGCGATCACCGTTGATATCGCGGGGCGCCAGCGCATGTTGACCCAAAAAGCAGTGAAAGAAGCCTGTCTGATGCAGGCTGCAGAAGATCCGTCTGAGCAGGCGGCGCGTTTGGCCGATACTGTCGAACTTTTTGATACCTCTCTGTCAGCGCTGCAGGACGGATTTGCGGATATTGGCGTCATTGCACCGCCCACACAGGAAATCGCCCGCAAACTTCGCGAAGTCGAAGAGCTGTGGAATCCGGTGAAGGGTCTGCTGGACCGCGCCGTGAACGGAGAAGTGCTGTCAGATCGCGATCTGGCTGTTCTTGCACGCGACAGTGAACCGTTGCTTCAGCGCATGAATGAGGCGGTCGCCCTTTACACAACGCAATCCTCTTCGAGCTGAAGGTATCCATCGGAAGGCTGCCGTGGGCACGGCCCAACCCCCGGCTCTCCGGTCCTTCAGCGAATACACCAGGCGAAATTGGAGTAAATTCAGATGTCTCATGCTTCCTGGCTTTCAAAATCAATCCTGGCACAGAATTCCAGGCACCTGTTTGTAACCGCCTGCATGTTCGCATCTGCTTTTGCCTTGGAAACTAATGCGCAAACGACAAAAGAAGTCGAACTAACCACGCATGACGGTGGCACAAGTGTCCGCGGAGTAATACTCGAATATGACGGGGCTACTTATGTTCTGCAGACAGAGCTGGGAAAGCTGACACTTTATGCGGCGATGCTAACATGTTCTGGTGCGGGCTGCCCCGGTGCTGACGGGACTATCGCGGAAGAGGAGCCAGAGAAAGAGGTTGTCGACACGCGGGTCACACTCGTTTCCCGGAGCGACGATACAGAGGTTGTGGGCGAGCTGGTTGACTATAGCGACCGCTATTTCGTCGTTGAAACGCCCCTCGGCAGCTTCCAGCTTTCCACAGACCGGGTTGATTGCGTTGGCACAGCCTGCCCAGATCTGAATCTCTATGATCCAAGGGTCGCTGTTCTTGGTGGAACAAATGCCATTGAATCCATGATGCCGGCGCTGCTGAGCGCATATGCGCGTGAGCGGGGGCTTCGGTATTTGGTTGAAGAACAACCCCAAGGTCGTTTCGTCGTCACTCTTCTAAGCGGCGAAGATGGTTCTGTTGTAGCCGAAATCGACATGCAGCCTTCCAGCACAACCGAGTCCGTCTTCGCCCCGGATATCATGATTACAGACCAGCGGATCAAAACAGCCGCGGGTACAGAGCGGGAGTTTATGCTTGCACTTGATAGCCGCGTTCTGATTACCGGCGACAAAAACCCTGTTCGCGACTTAAGTATTGAGGAAATCGCCAGCATTCTGTCCGGTGATCTGCGCTCCTGGGAAAACTTGGGTGGAGGAAGTTCGCCGGTTACGTTGCATTTGCTGGAAGGGGATACACCGGCGCTCTTTTATCAGAAGACCTCCAGCAACCCCGATGGTCCCTTGGCAGCGGATACGGTGTTTCACCCCAATGCGCAGGATCTGATCAACTCAGTCCGGGCAGACCACACGGCGCTCGGTCTACTCGATCGCGTGCAGGTGCAGCGTAGCGGGGCGGATATGATGTCCATTCGAAAAGCCTGTGGTCTCATGTCCGAACCTTCCGATTTCGATATGAAAATCGACAACTATCCGCTGTCGCGCCCAGTCATTGCGTATGCAGCAGATGAAGATCTGCACCCGGTTGCCGAAGATTTCTTGCAATGGACTCAGACAGATGCCGCACAACCCGTGCTGGAAGATACAGGGCTTGCCAGCGCCCGGCTTCAGCGTATGAAAATCCAAGATATGGGCATAGCCCTGATCCATGCTGCTGCCGTAGAACCGGACTTCAGCGGCGAGGAGTTTTCGTCAATGATGCGCGAGTTGCGTCGTGCCGACCGTCTTTCGATCACCTTCCGCTTTGAAAATGCCTCTAGCACTTTGGACGCGGAGTCGGTGCTGAATATCCGGGATCTGGCAAACCGGCTGCGCAACAGCGAATTTGACGGGCTGGAACTTCTGCTTGTCGGATTTGCGGATAGCGTAGGCGATGCAGGACAGAATACGCGTCTTGCACAACAACGAGCAGAGGCTGTTCGGGGCGTACTTGCAAGTGAGTTTGCCGCCGATGGCCTGAGCCAGTTCAACATTCAGTCGCTGAGTTTCGGTGAACAGATGCCGCTTGACTGCAATGACACGGAAGAGGGCCGCGCCAGCAACCGCCGCGTTGAAGTCTGGGTCCGGGTACCTGAGAACACCTAACGAGGAACGTTCTCGTCGTCCTAGGCGATGTAGAAAGCGCTTCGGCTGTCACAGTTTGATGTGAGCTGATTGTGGGCGGGTATCGAACGTCCATGTGCATTGCTCTTGCCGCTCAATTTGGACAAACGAAGCCCGGCCGTTTCCTTCATGTGCTGGCAGCCTCACTGCACCTTTGAACAGGTTGAGCAGCATTTTGGTATCTGAAAGCGGGCTAACAAAATCGCGCCATCCGAAGAGGTTAGGTCACGCGGATCAGTCCGGCCACCAGCTCATAGCTTGATCACGGCCATCTTGTCCTGAGTCATATCATGCATGGTGTACCTGATGCCTCCGGTATTATAGCCGGATTGGCGGCGCCCGGCGAAAGGCATCCAATCCACCCGGAACGCAGTATGATCGTTTACCATGACCGCCGTGGCATCCAAACGCTGAATGGATTTCATGGCAGTATCGAGATTTTTTGTAAAAACCGCGGCCTGAAACGCGAACGGCAGGCCGTTTGCGGCCGCATAGGCACTATCCAGGCTGTCGTAGCCGTAGACGCAGACGACTGGGCCGAAAATCTCTGCTATTGAGACGCGTGAGTCCGCGGTTGGGTTCAAAAGAACGGTAGGAGCATAGGTCGTTTGCCCCAAACGCTTGCCACCCGTCATCACCGTCGCCCCGGCCTGAACGGCCTCATCAACCCAGGTTTCAATACGATCGACTTCGGCCGGGCGGATAAGGGGGCCGCACTCGACGTTGGGGTCGCGGGCATCACCGACCTTCAGCGCGTCAGCAGCACCCGCCAGTTTCTGTGCGATCTCAACAGCCTTGACAGTGGGCGCATAAACCCGTTGTACCGAAACGCAGACTTGACCAGCATGATAGAATCCACCCTTGGTCAGCAGCGGAACCATGGCGTCGATGTCTGCCGTTTCATCCACAATTACTGGGGCAGCTCCACCATGCTCTAACGCACAGCGTGCACCTGGTGCCAGTTTTGATCGCAGCATCCACCCAACGCGTGCCGATCCAATGAACGAGAAAAAGCCAACGCGAGCGTCGGTTATCATTTTCTCGGCCACGTCATTCTGACAGACGGCAAAGCGGCACCAATCCTGCGGCAAGCCCGCCTGATGCAAAATGTCGACAAAAACCTTGCAGGACAAAGGCGTATCCAGCGCCGGCTTCACAATCACCGGACAGCTGGTGGCGACGGCCGGGGCAACCTGATGAACAATCAGGTTCAGCGGGTGGTTGAACGCACTGGCCGCAACCACCACGCCGATGGGTTCGCGCTGGGTAAAAGCGATGCGTCCAGTTCCCGCCTCGGTCAAATCCATCGGGATTTCCCGGCCGCTCATCTGACCAATTTCGTGTACGCACAGCTCGACCCCATCGATTGCACGCTTTACCTCGACGCGGGCATCAATTAGCGGCTTGCCGCCTTCGCTTGCAATCAACAAGGCCAGTTCCTCGGCCCGCCCCAACATCAATCGGGCGGTTTCTTTCAGGATTTCAATCCTTTTGTACGCAGGCAACCAGCTGTCGCGATTGCGATACAGGGCATGGGCAGCGCCGAGCATCGCATCGATATCGTCCCATCCGCAGAGTTCCACGCTGCCCACCTTTGCCAGATCAAAGGGGTTCACGACCTCAAGAACGCCGCTCATATCAGGCAGACCTTTGCAGCCAGCTCATCGATCAGAACGCGCTGATTTTCGCTGTAATCGACAGGCAGATCGACCAGATGCACGCCACCTGCAGCAAATGCTGCCTCAAAGGTTGGCACCAGATCTTCGGCACTTTCGACCCGGTGACCAGATGCGCCATAGCTGTTGGCGTATTGCACAAAATCGGGATTATTGAATTCCAGCCCCCAATCGTCGAAGCCGGCATGCGACTGCTTCCAGCGGATCATGCCATATGAGCTGTCGTTCAACACCAAAACAACTAGGTTCAGGCCCAGACGTACAGCGGTTTCAATTTCTTGACTGTTCATCATGAACCCGCCATCGCCACAGATCGCCATGACCCGGCGGTCAGGGTAAAGCTTGGCGGCCATCATCGCCGACGGCAACCCCGCCCCCATCGTCGCCAATGCGTTGTCCAGCAGCACGGTATTGGGCTGATAGGCCTGATAATTGCGCGCATACCAAATCTTGTAGATGCCATTGTCCAGTGCGATGATATCGCAATCCCCCATGACCTTCCGCGTATCGGCCACAAAGCGCTGCGGGATCACCGGGAACCGGGCATCATCAGCCCCTGCCGAGGTGTGCAGATCGGTTTCCTGTTTGACGCGATCAAAATAACTGCGATCGAAATTCAGTGGGCCGCCCAATTTTTCACCCAGCCGGGCAATGGATTGCGCCAGATCACCGACCACCTCGACCTGCGGGAAATAGACCTGATCGACCTGTGCAGCCTTGTAGTTCACATGGATCACCTTTGTACCACCTTCCTCCATGAAGAAGGGTGGTTTTTCGACCACATCATGGCCGACATTGATGATTAGGTCGGCCCGTTCGATGGCACAGTGCAGATAATCCCCGTCCGACAGCGCAGCAGTGCCAAGGAACAGATCCGAGCGCTCATCCACCACGCCCTTGCCCATCTGCGTATTGAAGAACGGGATTTGCGTGTCCTTCACAAACTGGCTGAGCGCACTACGCGTGTGTTTACGATTGGCCCCTGCCCCCAGCAGCAGCAGCGGCATCTTTGCCGCGCGGACCATTTCGGCGGCTTCATTCAGTACCGTGTCACCGGCAACCGCATAATGGCGTGGATGCGGTTCCAGCACAGGTTCCGTGGTGTCTTCAGCTGCGATATCCTCGGGCAGTTCCAATAGAACCGCGCCGGGACGTTCCTCTTGCGCGACGCGAAATGCCTCGCGGATCAGGGATGGGATGGTATTGCCGTGCACGATCTGTTTGGACATCTTGCAGATCGGCGCAAACAGGCCCACCACATCGATGATCTGAAACTGGCCCTGTTTGGATTTCTTGATCGGCTTTTGCCCGGTGATCATGATCAGGGGCATGCCACCCAGATGTGCATAGGCCGCAGGGGTGGCAAAATTCGTGGCACCTGGCCCAAGCGTTGCCATACAGACACCAGCCTTGCCAGTCAGTCGGCCATAGGTGGCCGCCATGAAGGCCGCGCCCTGTTCGTGCCGGGTCAGCACCAGCTCGATCTTCGACGTTCTGAGCGACTCCAAAACATCGAGGTTTTCCTCGCCTGGTACGGCAAAGATGTATTCAACGCCTTCAGCCTCAAGTGCTTCAATCAGTAGGTCCGAGGCTTTGGTGGGGGATGATACAGTGGGAGTAGAAGCTGACATGCGATCTCCTGATGTTTTGTGGACCGACAGCGATTGGCGATCCGGGCGGCAACCCAGGCTGCCACGACCTTAAGGTATACGGTATCGGCTATTCGGCGGCCTGCATTTGTTGGGGGTCTGGATAAAGTTCATCCATGGAGACCGAGCGTCCGTTATCCAGAACGATACGCGCGTGATACCGTTTCAACAGCCGCGGCTCGGCCACGCCACAACTGTGGGCGATAATACCGACTTCTTTCTTAATGTTCTTGGCATAGCTTGCGACACGCTCTGCCTTGCTGACCGGATCAAGCCCGAATTGCAGTTTGGGATTGTGAGTGGTGATGCCTGTAGGGCAAGTGTTCTTATTGCATTGAAGGGCCTGAATGCAGCCAAGAGCGAACATGAACCCCCGAGCAGAGTTCACAAAGTCTGCACCTGCGCAAAACGCCCACGCCACCTCGGACGGGTTAATCATCTTGCCGCTGGCACAGACCTTTATCCGGTCTTTCAGGCCGTATGTCCTGAGCATATCCACAGTCAGCGGCAAGCTTTCCCGTAAAGGCATACCCATATTGTCGATCAGGCTCATTGGCGCGGCACCGGTGCCGCCATCGGCACTGTCAATGGTCACAAAATCCGGGGCGCTTTCCAAACCCCGTTTCAAAATCTCCTGACACAAGCTTTCAAAGAACCCATAAGCCCCTATCACAGCCTTGAAGCCAACCGGCTTACCTGTCAGGTCACGCACATAGGCAATCATGTCCAGAAGATCGCCTACACTGTTGATCTCGGGGTGGCGGTTGGGGCTGATCGCGTCCTGACCGACCTTCAGCCCGCGAATTTTGGCGATATCTTCAGTCACTTTAGCGCCGGGCAGAATCCCACCCTTGCCCGGTTTAGCCCCCTGACTCAGCTTGATTTCAAACATTTTTACCGCGTCATGGGCCGCAACAGAGCGCAGCTTATCTTCATCAAACCCGCCTTCGGGTTTGCGCACGCCAAACTTGCCAGTACCGATCTGAAAGACGATATCTGCGCCGCTTTCCAGATGATAAGGTGACAGACCGCCTTCGCCGGTGTTGATCCAGATACCGGCCTTTTTCGCCCCCGCTGACAACGCCCTCACGGCCGGAACCGAGATCGCGCCATAGCTCATGCCCGAGATGTTAAAGACCGAATCTGTCGAATAAGGTTTTTGCGCAAATGGACCGATGGTCACGGCCGAAGGTTCCTTGGCGTCCTGTTCCAACGTCGGGAACGGGCAATTCACGAAATACACTGTCCCCGTCGGGCGCAAATCGCGGGTCGAACCAAAAGCGACGGTCGAGTCAACATTTTTGGCCGCGCGGTAAACCCAAGACCGTTCAGCCCGATTGAACGGCATCTCTTCGCGATCTTGCGCAAAGAAATATTGACGAAAAAACTCGCCGATATGTTCAAAGAAATAGCGGAACCGCGCAACCACCGGATAATTTCGCCGTAGGGTGCTTTCGGTTTGGGTCTTATCGCGGAAGTAGATCACAACGACCCATAGAACCGCGAGACCTATGGCAAAGATGAATGCATAGGAGAGTATTTCCAAAAATTTCAGGATTGCATTCGATAGCTGTGACATCAATTTTTCGCTCCTGACTTACGTCTTGGCTGTGAGCGGATTGACGGGTGTGTGATCCAGCCTGTCCATCACAATTCAAGTCACATTGGGTCCCAAAGGCGCATATTCCATTCACGACGTTATCAACTTTTGATGATCTGTGGACCGGTGATCGAGTCAACCTCAAGCATTTAACTCCACGCAGGACCGTTGGAAAACTGATCGGCTTAACGCAGGTTCCAAGTCCATTCTGCAATGTTTCGCTGAGCTATTTGGTATGTACTGGATTACCAAAAAATCACGAGCACGAAGTGGTCGTGGCTACGCCAAACGGTAATGCTCTGCTGCAACCCGTCCGGTCATATCCGAACTGCATGAGGGATATGAACGTCGCGGCATTCAATGTCGGAAAAGGTGCGGTAGGGTTCCTTCTCATGCAGCTTCAAAATTGCTGAAGATCAGTTTGCCTGCGGACAAGGCCTGGGCTCTCCACAATTGACGCCTAATCGACTTTCTTGCATTGGTTGATTGCGTTTCAAAAGTACGCTGCGTTCAGTCCTAACTGGAATGGGTTTGCAATGTCCGACGATCCACTTCTTCAACCCTATCAGTTGAAACATTTGACTTTGAAGAACCGGATTTTTTCAACCGGGCATGAGCCCGCCTATTCGGAAGACGGTCTGCCCAAGGATCGATACCGGCTCTATCACCGCGAGAAGGCTCGGGGTGGTTGCGCGCTGACGATGACTGCAGGGTCGGCTTTGATAGCCGAAGACAGCCCGGCTGCTTTTGGAAACCTGCAAGCTTGGCGAGATGAGATCGTGCCCTGGATGCGCGCCTTGGCCGATGACTGCCATCAGCACGACTGCAAGGTGATGATCCAACTCACACATCTTGGCAGGCGCACCGGCTGGGACCATTCCCACTGGCTCCCGGTCATTTCCGCCTCTGGGGTTCGGGAGCAAGCGCATCGGGCGTTTCCCAAACCCGCTGAGGAGTGGGACCTTGAGCGGGTCGTGTCTCGGTTCGCGGATGCAGCGGAACGGATGAAAGAGGCAGGGCTCGACGGAATCGAGCTTTACGCCTCCGGACATCTGGTCGATAGCTTCTGGTCACAATCCCTGAACGACCGACAGGATAGCTATGGCGGCTCGCTTGAGAACCGCCTGCGGTTGACGATGGAGATAATTGATGCGGTGCGTGACCGTGTTGGTCCTGAATTCATCGTTGGCATGCGGCTTACGGCGGATGAGGTCGAAGCTGGCCGCCTCACCGCGGATGAAGGCTCTGAAATCGCACGGCGGATTGCAGCTACCGGTAAAATAGATTTTCTCAACGTCAATCGGGGCTTGATCGAGACGGATAATAAGCTGATCGATTACCTTCCGATCCAGGGCATGCCGACAATGCCTCATCTTGCGGCCGCTGCGCGCATTAAGGCCGAGACAGGTGTGCCAGTTTTTCACGCCGCCCGGATCAACGATGTGTCAAACGCACGACATGCGGTTGCTTCAGGTCAGCTTGACATGGTCGGATTGACGCGCCCGCAACTCGCCGACCCGCATCTGGTGCAAAAGGTGATCGATGGCCGGGAAGACCAAATCAGACCCTGCGTCGGGGCGGTTTATTGTCTTGGTCGCATTTATCAGGGTCACGAGGCACTTTGCATTCACAACCCGTCAACAGGCCGCGAAGCGACGTTACCGCATGTCCTGTCCAAAGCTTCTGAGTGCAAACGTGTTGTCATAGTGGGTGCCGGGCCCGCCGGGTTGGAAGCGGCTCGTGCATCTGCCGAACGTGGTCACGACGTGACGATCTTTGAGGCACAAAACCAACCGGGTGGACAATTGAGATTGATTGCGCGGACCAAGCGCCGTGCGGAGATGATCGCAATCGCAGACTGGCGGGTGGCTGAGCTGGAGCGGCTGGGCGTTGATCTTCGCTGCAACGTCTATGCCGAGGCCGACGATATTCTGGCCAAAAACCCAGATATCGTCATCATCGCCACCGGAGGTCTACCGGACCCCGATATTTGTGAGGGCGGCGGGCTGGCGGTGTCGAGTTGGGACATTTTGTCAGGCGATATCGCTCCGGGGTCTGAGGTCCTGTTGTTTGACGATCACGGGCAGGAGCAAGGCTTGCAAACCGCGGAATTCCTTGCCGAAACTGGGACCTCACTGGAAGTCGTCACGCCTGAACGCTTGTTTGGCGTCGATGTGAGTGGCATGAACCACGCGCCGTATGCGCGTGCCTTGGCGACGCATAGCGTCAGGGTTACGGTCAACACGCGACTTGAAGCCATCAAGCGCAAGGGGAACCGACTTTTAGCGACGCTGGGCTCGGACTATGCGGATCGGAAAACTGTTCGCGAGGTTGATCAAGTTGTCATCGAATGCGCAACCCGCCCGCTGGACCAACTCTATTTCGATTTGAAGCCGCTCTCATGCAATTCAGGCGCTGTGGACCATCGCGCGCTGATCGAGGGGCGTCCGCAAATGATAAATACCGATCCGGACGGCCAATTCATGCTTTTTCGGATCGGTGATGCCGTCGCCAGCCGTAACATCCACGCCGCAATTTACGATGGCCTCCGTTATGCTAAGGATTTTTAGTCACCTTCGTTGCAAAATCGAACGTCCACCTATTCTAGACGTACTGCTGGACGGCGTTCACCAAAGCAGACCTTCGCCATTTGGTTGGAAGGCTTTCGCGACTAGGCGTCAAAGCTGCGGAGTGATGCAAGCGCTGATTGTAGAATTTCCGTGCTCTCAGCGCGCTCCTCAGGCGTCATCGAGTTTGGATCAATAACCAATTGAAAATTCGGCTTTTGACACTCCACTTTAACGAAGGGCGCTCTCGACTCCTTTTGACCCAAGACGCGGTAAGTAATGACGGGTTGAGTAACGCCTTTGACTTGAATGGCGCCAACCTCTTGGGTGTCAATTGCATCGTTCACGTGCGCCCAGGTCTCGTAAGAGATAAAAATCTCTCCTTCTTCAGCCTGGTGTTCCAGCCTTGAGGCAATGTTCACGGCCCCACCAATTATCGTGTAGTCCATCCGGTCTTCGCTGCCGAAATTCCCGACTGTGCAGTAGCCCGTGTTGATGCCAATCCGGCATTTCAATTGCTGGCGTATGCCTTGGCGTTTCCACTCTGCCTGCAACTCTTCCAACTTGTCCCGCATCGCAATTGCCATTTGCACGCATGTCAGTGCATCTTCCCGCACCCCTTTGGTCTCGGGGTCACCGAAGAAGATCAGAATGGCGTCTCCAATAAACTTATCAATCGTAGCACCGTGGCGCAGAGCAACCTGAGCCATTTCAGTCAGATAACTGTTCAAGATTTGAGTTAAGTCTTCAGACTCCAACTGATCAGTGAGCTCTGTGAACCCGGAAACATCGGAAAAAAACACTGTTAACTTTTTCCGTTGGCTAGCAAGTTTCACTTCCTGACGACCGGAAAAGATAGACTTATAGACTTGCGGGGATAGGTACTTTGCGAGCTTCCCTGACAACGCTTCAAGCTCTTGATTCTTGAGAATAACTTCTTCAGCGGCGGCGCGCTGTTTTTCGGCCAGAGCACTAAGTTCCCGCTCGTTTCGATCACTCAATCGAATCATTCGCCGAGTTGTTCTGAGCAGCTTTCTGTATTCTTTTGCAAGGTTTTGTATCGACTTGCGCGTTTTGTCGTTTGGAAACTTTCCGCTGTCCAGCGTCGCTTCCACCGTCTCGAGAACTTCTTTCTCTCGAGTAAAAAGATCGTCGATAGTCATCGATCCGACAACTTTTTCAGAGCAAACCTGGCATGCATCAGATCTTCTCCAAACTCCTCGCCAAGCTCTTCCATTGTTTCATCTTCAGGGTCGTGGAACCAGTAGACCTCTACGCTTCTCCCGGTCTCTGCCGCAGAATCCAGCAGCTCCAAAATCATCATGATGGCTTTGGCACTGGAGGAATTGAAATAAATAAGTTCAAAATCAAACCGACAGTACGATTTTGAATTGTCTGACAGCCACTCTCTCAGCGCATCGAACAATGGATTGTAGAAAGTGGTGACATCCTCTGGGTAGGATTCTCCAATCAGCCTGAGGTGACCAGTACCGAAATCAAACGCGACGCTGGGTGTCCGGTTGGTTGCGGAGATCTCAATATTTTGCATCAATCCCCTCTTAGACTGTGGCTTTGAGCGCGAAAAATGCGTGCTGGTCGTCAACCCGCATAAAGTCGAACTCAATTGGTTTTGACGCTCTGCGCGCAATCTCGATTAACCCGATGCCGGCACCGTTAGCGACGCTGTCACTCTCGGATCGAAGCTGGTCCTTGTATGCAGCCTTGAGTTCTTCGCGATTCATGTCGCGTAGTGCTGACAACCGGCTTCTCATGTTGTCTACGTCACTCAAAAGGATCAAATTTCCAGCGTGAACGACGTAGTTTTCAGCTTCGTTCCCAATCGTCAGGATGCCGTAGCGTATGTCCAACACTTCGGTCTCCCCATCGACAGGCAATTTTTCAACTGAATATCTAATGATGTTCTGCATTTGCTCTACAAACACAGCGAATACACTGCGAAGCGTTTTGGTGTCGGCATCTTCAGACACCAACTTTTGCTTCAAGGCGTCACCGACACCGCTGAGGATGCCTTCAGTTACATACCCGCTATAGGCAAAAACGACGCCTTGTTTACGCAGGCCAGCGCGCAGCTCGTAGACTTCGTTTGCAAGCATCTGTTTCCCTTGATCATTCCCGGAACGAACCAAGTTCGATCAGGACCTTCATATCACAAGATACACATTTATGCATTTTTAGTGTATCAATTGTGCAGTGTTTTTAGTGGGGAGGTGAGGATGACCAGGCTTTTTTGCATGCTCGCCGGGGTGTTGATTTCCAGCCCGGTAGTCGCTGCCGACATTCCGACTGAGGTGAAGGCAAAACTTCAATCTGCTATGATTGCACATGTTGATGGCGTGATGGTTGATGGTGCCTATACGTATCTGGATACAACCACCAACGAGATTGAGACCGTCTACCCAGCAAATGTTCATCCCATGGTAATTCCTGCGGGAAGTGATTTCTTTGTTTGTTCCGAAATGATTACGGACAACGGAGATACCGTGACAGCGGACTTCCTCGTGCGTGAAATTGCCGGGGATTACAAGGTCGTGCAGATGATAGTCAACAATCGTGATGCTCTTCAGGCTGCAATGAAGAATATCGGGAACTAGGCGCCTGTCTGTACTGGGGCGAATGGTGCGAGAGGTTTGGACCTCTCTTAACCGCCGAATATTTTTAAAACATATTCTGGCGACCCTCTTGATTGGGGGTGTGTTGAATGCGGTTGTGCTCTTTTTCTATTACGAGTTCAAAAGGCAGGCGCAGACAGATCAAATTGCGGCCGAAATGGCCACGATCGCCAATCGCATTGCGCGCCCGCTGGCTGAATTGGTTGAAGCAGGGAACCTCCCGCAAGCCACAAGTTTGTTGGCGGTGTATTCGGGGTTTCCCTACGTGGTTTGCGCTGAACAAAAACTAGAGCAAGGTTCGAAAACTCTGGTGTCCTGGCCCGCTATAGGGTGCGCCAAGATAAAAAAACCAGGTTTGGATATTTTGGTTTCCGTTCCGACGGAAGCGGGACCAACCACCATGTTGGCGCGAATTGACCAAGAAGTCCTCAAGAGAGAGCTGCGAACAGAAGTAGGCGTTGTGGTTCTTCTTGGGATTCTCGGAGGGTTTGCACTGATCCTAGCCGGTGCCGCCGCATTCTTATGGCTGATCAACAGACCCCTCAGTCAAATGCTAAACGCCATTGAAAAGTTCGAACTGTACGACGACCCGCAGCGAGTGACCTACCAATCGGAAGATGAGATCGGCAAGGTTGTTCAAAGCTATAACTCAATGCTTGATCGGGAGGTCGAGCGCGTCACTGCAATCCGAGAAGCGCATCACCATATCGTCGAAAGTGTAAACTATGCCACGCGAATTCAGCAGGGCTTATTGCCGACTGCAAATCAATGCCAGGACGCCTTCGCCGATTTCGCCGTCAAGTGGGAACCTCGCGACTTGGTCGGTGGAGACATCTATTGGCTCAGAGCGGCAGGTCCAGTTTCAACACTCGCGGTAATTGACTGTACAGGCCACGGAGTCCCCGGAGGGTTCATGACCATGTTGGCAATTGCCACCCTCGAACGGCTTTACTTTGAAAACGAAATTCTTAGCCCCTCATCGGCTCTTTCGAAGCTGAGCGACTTGACACGTACACTCCTAAATCAGGTCAATTCCGACGCGACATCTAACGACGGCATGGACGCAGCAATTTGCCAGATTGATGCACGGACAAGGACAGCTATCTTTTCTGGCGCTCACATGTCCTTGTTGGTCAAGTCAGATGCGGGCGTTGAACGGATTCGAGGCGACAAAATGAGTATTGGATATGTGGATACTCCGAGTTCACCTGAGTTTTCTGAACACGAGATCCAGTTTGAAGAAGCCACGACTTTGGTTATCTCTACCGACGGTCTCATCGACCAGCTAGGCGGGGAAAAACGTCTGGCATTTGGTTTTCAACGCGTAATGGCGATAATCCAAAAGGGTGACTGGTCAACCTCGGAAGAGCTTTTGCGGGCCATAGACAGGGCATTTCAAGACTACACTAAGGATGAAGAGCGACTGGACGACCTGACGGTGATTGCGCTGCGCCCAGCAGGCAATAGTGATTGAGCTGCCACGCAGACACTTGACCACCCAACGCTGGGCTTTACTACCGGACCACGTACCCAATTCAGGTGCTCCAAATCCGTTCAAACGCGCCGGAGATTCGTTGAGAACGATGGTGCCAGCGCCCGCCCCAGACGTGTCTTCCTTTTGCATGGGCGAATATCGGCACACAGAACGTTTCTTCTAAGAACCCGTGGTCTGCTTGTTGACATCGCCTGGTTGCCCAACAACTTTAAGCTATGATTGATTTGCAAGACCTACCCGAAGAGTTTCTCGAAGATCCATTTCCATTTTACGATGCATTACTTGAGACTGCGCCAGTTTGCACGCAACCAGACGGGTCGGTTATCTTGTCGCGCCATGCAGATCTGGAGCGGGTATACAAGGATACAAAACTCTTTACCTCTGACAAGAAGGCAGCTTTCGCGCCGAAATTCGGCGAGCATAGTTTGCTGTATGAGCACCACACGACATCCTTGGTTTTCAACGATCCTCCGCTTCACACGAGGGTACGTCGCATCATGTCATCAGCACTCGCGCCGCGCGCAATTTCGCGCCTAAAACCTGGCCTGATCGAGACCGTTGATCAACTGCTCGATGCGTTGAACGATAACCCCGACCTGATCGAGGATTTCGCTTCGCTAATTCCAATTCAGATAATTGGTAATTTACTGGACGTCCCAATGGATGAACGCGAACCCCTACGGGGTTGGTCCCTGGCAATTTTAGGTGCGTTGGAACCGGTTTTAAGCGAGGAACAGCTTGCCGCCGGTGAACGGGCCGTTTCCGAGTTCAAGGTATATCTAAAGGACCTTATCTCACGTCGGCGTCAGGCGCCTGGTGATCCCGACACAGACGTTCTGACCCGTCTTATTATCGGCGACGATAACGGGCAACTGACCGAGACCGAACTCATCCAGAATTGCATTTTCATACTTAATGCAGGCCATGAGACCACGACCAATCTGATCGGGAATGGCTTGGCACTGCTGCATGACCACCCGGATGCGCAACGGGAATTGCGCAACAATCCGGACCTTATCGACACATGTGTCGAAGAGGTTTTGCGTTTCGCCTCGCCAAACCAGTTTGGCAATCGGGAAGCAGCGCAGGATTTTGCGATAGACGGCATTACCATTCCGAGTGGCACCAATCTGCACCTTTGTATTGGTGCGGCAAACCGTGACCCGACAGTGTTTCCAGCTCCGAACCGTTTCGATATTGCGCGCAAGCCAAACCGTCATCTCGCTTTTGCCGGTGGGCCGCATATTTGCGTTGGTCTCACCCTGGCACGCATGGAAGGGCAAATTGCATTGGGGCGTTTTCTCGAGCGAGTCAGGTCATTCACGCTGACAAATCGCGTGCAAGGCGGTCGCGTCCGGTTTCGCGGCTTCAAGAATCTCAAGGCGGAAGTCACACGCCATTGACTGAGGTGACCAAACAATCCCCAATAGCGACTAGGGTCAGAGAATTCGGTGCCATTTATGTTCGGGGACCGTGGGAACCGCAAAGCGGCTCCCACAAACGACACCCATTCTGATTACCCTTCGACAGGGGCAAAATGTGCTCGGAAAAAGCGCAGATATTCCGGCTCATACGTGAACTTGAGCCCGCGGATTTCATTTGCCTTTTCCATGACCCGTTCAACGCTTTCGGCAACCACGTCCATATGCGCCTGGGTGTAGACGCGACGCGGAAGGGTCAGGCGCACAAGTTCCAGTTTCGGCATGAAGTTTTCGCCGGTGTCCTTGTTGCGCCCGGCCGAGACAACACCCCGTTCCATAACCCGTACGCCTGCGTCAACATAAAGTGCCGCAGCCAATGCCTGCGCGGGAAACTGATCCTGCGGAATATGGGGCAGGATCGCGCGCGCATCGAGGAAAATCGCGTGTCCGCCGATCGGGTTCACGATCGGCACGCCCATGGCTTTGAGTTTGTTACCAAGATATTCGACCTGTCCGACACGGGCGTTGATGTGGTCATCCTGCACGCTTTCTTCTATGCCGATGGCCAGAGCTTCCATGTCTCTTCCGGCCATGCCGCCATACGTATGCAGCCCCTCATAGACCACAACAAGGTTACACGCCTTTTCGTACAGCTCCGGATCATTCATCGCTAGGAACCCGCCGATATTGACCAGTGCATCTTTTTTGGAAGACATCGTGGCCGCATCTGTCAGTGCGCAGAGCTCGAATACGATTTCGCGAATGGATTTGTCGCCATACCCGTCCTCGCGGCGCTTGATGAAGTAGGCATTCTCGGCGACCCGCGTCATATCATGGACAAGCTTCACATCGTTTTTGTCGCACCACGCGCGCAGTTCACGCAGATTAGCCATCGAGATTGGCTGTCCACCAGCCATATTCACGCAAGTCGCGACGCAGATATAGGGGATCTTGTCTGCGCCGACCTCACCCACAAGAGCTTCGAGCTTGGTCAGGTCGACATTGCCCTTGAACGGGTGGGTCGAAGCAGGGTCGTGTGCTTCGTCGACGATGACATCGACAAAGGTGGCTCCTGCCAATTCCTGGTGCAGGCGGGTGGTCGTGAAATACATGTTTCCGGGCACGAAGTCGCCATCTGAAATCAGGATTTGCGACAAAATGTTTTCGGCGCCACGCCCCTGGTGGGTCGGGACGGTGTGCTTATAGGAATAGTGTTTCTCAACCGCATCTCGCATACGATAGAAATTGGCACTGCCAGCATAGGCCTCATCGCCCGCCATCATCCCAGACCACTGCCGGTCGGACATTGCGCCGCAGCCAGAATCGGTCAAAAGGTCGATGTAAACATCCTCGGATTTCAGCAGAAATGTGTTGTAACCGGCCTCAGCGATCGCGGCCTTCCGCTCGGCTTCAGTGGTCATCTTCAGCGGTTCGACCATCTTGATCTTGTATGGTTCGGCCCAGCTTCGGTTTTGCAAAGTCATAGTTGGCTCCTTGTTCAAACGACACGTAAGTGGGTTTTCGCGTGGAGCCTTGAGGGTGCGCCACGGATTGCCCGTGGCATTTCATCCCTCCTTGCCAGAACTCGCGCTCTGGCCAGAGTGGCCGTGTCGAACACTATTGGCTAATGGCGGGATACTCAACCACGAAGTGAAGCTGATATGTTAAAACCCGGCTTTCGCTGGCCAATGTTCCAACCATTCGATTGGCATCCCAAGAGCCATTCAACTTTTCACATTGGTTTGGGCATTTTCGCGGAAGTTTCCCTAAGTTTGCCGGTACGATCTGATCTCCTCATAAGCCGCAAGTGTCCAAGGCCAGATTTAGCCAATACTCAAGGGTGACACGCACGTCGACAGGCGGGTTGTACCCCTCTGCCTCCATACCTGTGATGAATTGCATTTTTCTGGCCTTGGTCATACCTCAGCTATCCGGCGGTGATCCACCGCTGGACTCGTCTGTGGCGCCGGGGGCTCTGACCGACCGAGATGGTTTTGGCGCTGTGCCACATTCCAGAAGCGAAAGAGCCCTCCTGAGGCTTGCAGCCGCCGCCGAGCGGTCTTCTTCCGACATCGCTGACACGTCAACGTCCATTCTGAAGTGAGGCAGATGCTCGTGCAGGCTTTGCGTAGTCTGACCTGTCCTTTTCTGCGGGTCAGCGACGCTGTAGGCAGCAACTGGATAGGCGATCCCCTTAACGTCTATATCTCCGTATTCTGAGCATTCAATCTGATCCCGGACAATCGCGAAAGTTTCATAGGACATCAGGATTTCGCCCGGTGCGGCCGTCGCTTCCAATCGCGATGCAATGTTCACGGCACCCCCGATGATCGTGTAGTCCAACCTGTCTTCGCTACCGAAATTGCCCACCGTACAGTACCCCGTGTGAATACCCATCCTGACCTGGAGCGGTTTTTCGATTCCGGACCTGTGCCACTGGTCCTGAAGCTCTTTCATCCGGTGCCGCATCTCCATGGCCATCCGAACACAGGAGAGAGCATCCTCTTTCACGCCCCGTGTTTCTGGATCGCCGAAAAACACAAGAATGGCATCACCCACGTACTTGTCGATCGTGGCCCCGTGCGCGAACGCGATCTGGGACATTTCCGTGAGGTAGTGGTTAAGAAGTTGCGTCAATTCTTCGGACTCGAGCCTGTCAGCGGTTTCCGTGAAACCCACGATGTCGGAAAAGAATATGGTGAGTTTCTTGCGTGAGCTGGCCAACTTGACTTCTTGCCGACCGGTAAAAATCGACTTGTAAACCTGAGGCGAGAGATACTTGGACAACTGGTTGGCCAACCCCTCCAAGGCCGCTGTTTTTTCAGCCAATTCGGCTTCACGTTGATCAATTAAACCCATATAGCGCGACATTGCGCCTGAAATCTCGCCGATTTCGTCTGGACGGACATCGGAAAATCCATGTTGCCGGTCCTCCGCATAGCGTTTCAATGCCATTCTCAGCTTATCAAGACGCAGGAACACCCGCTGTCTGAGCACCCGGGAAACCAGGGCAGCCCCTGCGATCAGAACAAGGAAAAGTGCGGAGGTGATAAGCAATGTGAACCGTGTCGCTTCATTGACCAATTGCACCTGGGATTCGAGTTCGGAGCTGGCCCGCCAAAACGCGTTGCTTGCACTGCTAAGCAGTCTGTTTGCAATCAACGAGTTCTCCTCGATCAGCGCCTTGATCTGGAAGGCATTTGACAGTTGTGACGATTTGGCTTCCAGAATCTCCGTTCGATTTGCGTTCCAGCTTTCGATCAAGTTGTCCGGTCCAAGACCTGATGCGCGTTCCGTTGGCACTCTTCTTGTCTCGGTGAGGTGGCGGGTCAGCGCCTCAACACTTTCATCCGTAGTCTGCCGGTTACGCGGAAGCCGTGCGCGGTTTGTGTCCTGCAACAAACCGTCAATCTGCAATGCCGCACGTGTTGCCAAGTCTATGGCCACAGGGTCATCACCGGGTTCTGCGGAATGCAAGTCATTCAGATGCCGCGCAAAAACTTTGATATGGGTCTCAATCGTGCGACGAAGGTCGATTTGCTCATCCACGGCATCCATCAGATGTTCAAGATTTTCATTCAAGGTGGCAGCACTTAACCGGAGCGGCGCAACGCGTTCCTGACCACCACTTAATCCCTCCAATTCGTCGAGGAGGGCCAACAGCGAAGCCTGCTTGTCGTGGATGCGCGCGATCAGTGTGTCTAATTCCGAGCGGGTCGCGGCGTGGCTCAAGGCTGGCGCTATGGAACTCGTGGCAGAGGCTTCCTGAGATAGCTGCGACAGCCGGATCAAGCTCGGGAGCGATTGAGTGCGGAGCACATCAAGCTCCCTGTGGATCTCGAATAACCGAAGCGTTATCAGGAGCAACCCCAGCCCGAGCAGTACGCCGATCATCGCCAATACAGTAAACAGCAGCGTCGATATGCGTTGCCAAACATTGCCGTGATTTGCCAATTGATCGGGCACGGTATCGGCCTACCGGAATGGCGGGCTGATCATCAAACCGCCATCTCGCCAAAGCCGGTTCAGCCCACGATCAATATTCATCAAACTGCCCGGACCAAGATACCGGTCGAATATTTCGCTGTAGTTTCCGGCGCCTGCGATCACGTTTCTTGCCCAATTCCGGTCCAAACCGGCGACCGCCGTTCCTTCCACGTCATCAAGCCCCAGCAAGCGGCGGATTTCGGGATCGGAGCTTTCCAGGTGTACCTCGATGTTTGACCGGGCAATGCCTTTCTCTTCGGCTAGAATTGTCACAAAAATCGCCCACCGCACGATATTTGCCCACATCATGTCACGCGAAGACACGTACGCCACAAGCGGCTCCTTAGAAATAATCTCGTCATGCAACACATAATTCGCGGGATCGTCAAAAGCCGAGCTCCGCATCGTTGCCAGAGCAAACCGATCTGTCGTCAACAGATCGCATCGGCGGGCAAAGAACGCATCGTTTCGTCCCTGTGATGACTCGAAAGCCTGTATTGTCCAGTCGAGCCCGTGTTGAGCTACATAATCTTCCAGATTGCCGATGGTTGTCGTGGCGCGTGATACGCAAACGGATGCGCCACCCAAGTCGCGAAGCGAACCTTTGATAGTTCCCCTATGAGACATGAACCCTTGGCCGTCGTAGTAAAGTACAGCTGCAGGGGTCAGGCCGAGGGCTATGTCGCGGGAAAACGTCCAGGTGACGTTTGAAACATAAAGGTCGACTTCACCCTCAGAGATGCTTTCCAACCCCGCGCGAATGAGGGCTGGCGACATCTGAACCGCGTTTCGGTCACCTAAGACCGCCAACGCAACAATCCTGCAAAACTCAGGGAAGAACCCTTCATACCCTTCCGAGCCAATTCGCGTATCACCGACCAGCCGGTTTCCAATAGAGCACTTGACAAAACCGCGCTCCCGGACTGCGCTCAGAACGCTTTCGTCTGGTCGGGCGACACCAACACTCAAAGACACAATAAGAACTGCAGCGGTTATCGAGACGATAAGAGAACGCATCGGCACCTCCCTCGTTGATCCTCATTCTATCACGATCCAGGGATTTTACGAATAAAGTGGAAATTGCTGACCAAGTGCAGTTTCGAGTGGCCCTTCGCGCGTTACACGGCTTTGCGACACAGACGATCCGAACGGATCCATCAGGATTTCCGCCTGAGTTTGCATGCTATCGCGACCTTGAACTGGACTTTTCTCTTGGCGATTGCCTGTAAATCTAGTACTTCATCTGTGATCACAGTTTGATTTTTCAAGGGGAATCACATGCCCGCGACCAGAGCTATGTCAGCCGATGAACTACGCAAGGAACTGACCGAACTGAAACAGCTGGATCAGGAACAGGCGCGAACAATGCCGCCCAGTTTCTACACCTCCTCCGATTTTCTGGAGCTTGAGAAAGAGCACATTTTCCGTCGGGAATGGATTTGCCTTGGGCATGTTGAAGAAATCCCCGAGCCTGGTGATTTCTTCACTACCGAAATTGTCGGCGAGCAGCTGTTGGTTTCACGCGGGCAGGATGGCGACGTACATGTGCTGTCCAATGTTTGCCGCCATCGCGGCAATCTGGTGGAGACCAGCCCCAAAGGGCACCGCCGATCTTTTGTCTGTCAATATCACGCCTGGACCTACAACACCGAAGGCCAGCTCAAGACTGCTCCTTTAATGAAGAACGCCAAGAACTTTGAAGTGAAAGGCTGCCGCCTGCCCCGGATGAAGTCCGAAATCTGGAGCAACTTCATTTTTGTCAATCTGGACAGCACTGCCGAACCACTGGCGCCTCAGATGGAGGTTTTGGACGGCATTTTACACAACTACCATAATGAACAACGTAACCTGCTATTCACCGACGAAGGTGTTTGGAACACCAACTGGAAAAATTTGACCGAGAACTTCATGGAGGGTTACCACCTCTTCGCGACCCACTCCAAGACCCTGCAGCCGATGACGCCAACACAGCTGTGCCGCAAGGTTCCGGGCGAAGCACGCTGGACGGCCTACAGATCCTATTACGATCCAGACTTCCCTCCGCGTGGCCCGTTCCACGAAGATATGACAGAGGATGAACAGCGCAACACGGTCCTGTTCAATGTATTTCCCAGCTTCGTGGTGGCCGTGGCAGCCAACTACACATTGTATCTGTGCCTGCGTCCCAATGGTGCAGAAAAAGTGGCCATTCGCTGGGGAATTGCAGGGTTTAAAACCGACCCGAATGACCCGGAAGTCGTCAGCTATGTAAATCTTTGCAAGTCTTTCAACGCAGAGGACAAGGAAAAGCTGGAAACCCTGCAGATCGCTCAGAACACTCGCTATTTCCCACACGGCCCGCTGGCGCCTGATGATTTGGAAGGCACCATCTGGGACTTTCTGGGATATATGGGCCGGATGCTGGGATCAGACCGTGATCTGTGATCAGGCCGATACAAAGACCGAAATCAAGGGAAACGCGTAATGATCAAAACCCGCGCAGCAGTTGCGGTGGCTCCTGGTAAGCCACTGGAAATCATGGATGTGAACCTGGAGGGCCCGAGGGCGGGCGAGGTTCTGGTAGAAATCAAGGCAACCGGTCTTTGTCATACGGATGAATTCACGCGATCAGGCGATGACCCCGAGGGGATCTTTCCGGCGATCTTGGGGCATGAGGGCGCGGGTATTGTGGTAGAAGTCGGTGAAGGCGTCACCAGCCTGAAGCCCGGCGATCACGTGATTCCACTTTACACACCGGAATGCCGCGAGTGCGAGTATTGCCTCAACCCCAAGACAAACCTGTGCCAGGCTATTCGCTCGACCCAGGGGCAAGGTCTGCTGCCAGACGGCTCCACCCGTTTCAGCATGCTGGACGGCACACCGATCCACCACTACATGGGCTGCTCGACATTTGCCAATCATACCGTTGTTCCGGAAATCGCGCTGGCAAAAATCCGTGACGATGCGCCCTTTGACAAGGTCTGCTACATCGGCTGCGGCGTCACCACGGGCATCGGTGCCGTGATAAATACCGCCAAGGTAGAAATTGGCAGTCGCGCGGTTGTGTTCGGCCTTGGCGGGATTGGCCTCAATGTCATTCAGGGTCTGCGACTTGCTGGTGCCGACCAGATTGTCGGCGTCGATCTGAATCCGGGCAAAGTGGAAATTGCCGAACATTTCGGCATGACTGATTTCGTCGACCCTGCCGATGTTGAAGGCGACTTGGTCGCACATCTGGTGGACCTGACCGGTGGCGGTGCCGACTACACTTTTGATGCCACCGGCAATGTGAACGTGATGCGCACCGCACTGGAATGCGCTCACAAGGGTTGGGGTGAATCGATCATCATCGGCGTGGCGCCTGCCGGCGCCGAAATCTCAACCCGCCCTTTCCAGCTGGTCACCGGCCGATCGTGGCGCGGCACTGCCTTTGGCGGCGCATCGGGCCGAACAGACGTGCCGAAGATCGTGGATTGGTACATGGACGGCAAGATCGAGATCGACCCTATGATCACGCACAAGCTGTCTCTGGATCAGATCAACGAAGGTTTTGAATTGATGCACGAGGGTAAGTCCATCCGTGCCGTAGTGGAATTCTGAGGGAAAAAACAGATGGTCAAAATTACTTATGTCGAGCATGGCGGAAACGAGCATGTTGTAGAGGTGGCGGATGGGCTGACCGTCATGGAAGGCGCCCGCGATAACAACATACCCGGCATCGAAGCAGATTGTGGCGGTGCCTGTGCCTGCTCGACCTGCCATGTCTATGTGGCACCCGACTGGGTGGAAAAACTGCCTGCCAAGGACGACATGGAGGAGGACATGCTTGATTTTGCCTTTGAACCGGATCCGGGCCGGTCTCGGCTGACCTGCCAGCTCAAGGTGTCTGCCGCTTTGGACGGGCTGGTGGTACAGATGCCGGAAAAACAGATCTGACAGCTGACGTCTCAGAGCTTCCCAAAGTGGTGATGACGAATGCCACGCGCGGGGTCTTATGGGCAGCGGCACGGCGCATTGACCTTTGCGGGCGACGCATCCGCTAAACCCTAACAATCAGGATTGCCGCTGCCAGATAGTGTGCCGCGCTACCCGTTTGCGGCAATTTCTTCTTTACGTCTGATAACATAGGCTTCCAGTTCTTCCTCCACACCCGGATCAATGGGGGGCTTTTCATAGCTGTTAAGCAGTTGCTTCCAGATTTCGTTGGCCCGCTGGGTGGCCGTTTTGGCACCATCATCGCCCCAAGTTTCAAAGTTTCGCCAGTCGGAGAGTATCGGGCTGTAAAATGCGTCTTTGTAGCGGGCCAGCGTGTGGGCGGTACCAAAGAAATGCCCGGCGGGCCCCACTTCGGCGATGGCATCTATGCCAAGGGCATCGTCGTCCAGGTCAATGGGGTCGAGAAAGGCTGCCTGCATTTGCAGAAGTTCCGCATCGAGTATCAGTTTCTCGAACGAGCAGGTCAGCCCGCCCTCCAGCCATCCTCCGGCGTGCATCATGACATTGATATGGCCCTGAATGCAGGCATTGATCGACATGCTGCTCTCGTAAGTGGCTTGGGCATCCACACAGGCCGAGCCAGTCGTGTTGGAAGAACGGATCGGCAATCCATAACGCCGTGCCATCTGTCCCGAAACCAGCACCGATTGCGCGTATTCGGGGGTTCCAAAGGCAGGTGAACCCGTCTTCATGTCTACGTTCGAAGTGAAGTGTCCGTAAAAAACCGGCGCCCCACGACAGGCAGCCTGACCCAGGATGATACCGGCAAGCGCCTCGGCATTCTGCTGCACCAGAGAGCCGCCGATAGTGGCCGGGCTCATGGCTCCGGCCAGCGTAAACGGGGTGACGTGGATCGGCTGGCCTGCCCGTGCAAACTCGATCAACCCCTCGGCCTGGCTATCATCCAGCAGAAGCGGCGAGTTGGTGTTTATTCCGCCAATGATACCGGGTCGTGCGCGCAGGCCCTCATCATCGGTCTGCAGGGCAATCTTGGCCATCTCGATACAGTCACGCGCGCGGTCCGTCGAGTTCAGCCAGCAAGGTTGCCACCCTTTGTCACAAAGGGTGGTCTGGGCAAGCATCATGTCGAGGTGCCGCGTCTCCGGCGGAAGCTCCAGTGGCTCGCAACCCGCCCCTCCCTCATGATGGAATATGTTGAGCGAGGCGGAAAGTTTGACGAAATTTCGCATATCCTTCAGCGTGCCTGCACGCCGGCCATTGTCGAGGTCAGAGACAAAGGATGGGCCGCTGACAGTCGCGAAGGTTAAGGAGTTGCCACCTACCGTCACTGTCTTATCCGGGTTACGGGCGTGTATGGTGAATTCAGATGGGATACCCATCAACATCTCGTCAACCATAGCGGGGTCAAAGCGGACGCGGGCCGTATCCCGCTCCACATCTGCACCCGCTACGGTCAGCAAATCGCAGGCGACGGCGCTATCGACTTTGATACCAATGTCGCGCAGAACCTGGAGACTGGCGTGGTGGATCGTATCGACCTGATCATCAGAAATCAGCTCGGATGGAGCAAGCGGGTTGCGGACCTCTCCAAAGGGGCGCTGCGTGAAGCCCGAGCTACGGGGCTGGCGGGTAGAACGGCGGCGGCGGGACATAGAAAATCTCCTGTTGAGTGTGCGAAAGGGCGGCTAAGCGCCCCGTCGCACCAGCCCAGGTTTCTTCTCTGACTACCGCAAACCGCATGATCATCTCCGTGACTCCTTTCAGATATATCCACTGTAAGATTTGGGCACGACAGCCCGATGCATCCATTCCACACAGGCTATGAAATCAAAGACAGGCAATGAGGTTGCCTGCCGGATATCCTGAGCAAAGGGCGGAAGACTGGTGCATTCCAACAGCACTGCCCCGACCTTGGGGGCTCGCGCCTGACCTTCCGCAACGGCGTTCAAAATATCGTCACGCAGCGCATCTGTATCGCAGGTGATCTGCGTCCCGCCCATGCACATGGCGTTGAAGGTCTTGGAATCGTCCAGGCCAACCAAAGTTATCCGGTCTGCCATATCTGCCCCGACCGCTCTGAAAAAATCCTTCCCCAGCAACCGTGCGGCAGCCGTCACGACAATCACCGATTGGTCCGGTCGGATCATCTGTTGGATGACCGGTAGCATCATCAATGGTGACGTCATGACCGGAATACTCACGTGTTTCGCCACGGCCGCTTGAACCAACGAAAAGAACCCGCAACACATGGCAATGGCACGCACGCCATCCTTTTCCATCTGAACCGCAGCATCGATGCAGCTTTGCACTTCGGGCGTATAGCTCCCGTCTGGCCCGGTCAAAGGTGGATACGGATTGTTCTCCAACCCTTCAATCTGACGCAGAAGAACGGGAAACGGATAGCTTGTCGCGTTTCCGACATCGCCGGGAAGCATGGGATACAGCTTTTTGTCGAACATCAAAATCCCGACGCTATATCCCTGATAGGAATGCCCACCGGTAACGATCATCCCGCCATACCCCCTACTGTCGCATTCGACTGCCCGCTGGATCATAAAGCGGTTTTCTCTGGATCCGAGCGGGATGAAGCGCGCCGAATATTTCGACTGCATAATTGCCGTCTTCACGATACGCGTCCGGCGGCACATAGCCTAGTGCGATGTGCTGGCCTGTGACCGGCCCCCAACCGCCTGAGGAAACATAACCTACAGGCTGGCCGTCAAGAAAGATTGCCTCGTCGCCCCATATCGCCAGATTGCCTGCATCGACCGTCAGGCTGATTGGACATTCGCGTGGCGGGCCGTAGTTCTGCACAGCCTCCCGGCCGATGAAGTCCCCCTTGTCCAGTTTGACATGGTACATCATTCCGCATTCATGGGCGAAGTAGTCCGAAGTAATCTCGAGTCCCCAGGCCGGATAGCTTTTCTCAAGCCGCAGCATCATCAGGGCGCGCAGGCCACAGAGGTTCGCTCCGCCGCTGCGCAGTGCATCGAAGATCTGAACCTGATGTTCCGGCGGCATGTAGAGCTCGTAACCTGTTTCACCAGTGTAGGAGACGCGCAATGCAATGACGTCCGGCACCCCTGCCAAGGTGATTTGCTTGGTGTCCATAAATCGGAACGAAGCTGTTTCCATGGGCTGGTCGGTTAGCGCGGCCATCATGGACTGCGCCTTGGGGCCAGCCAGTGCCAGACCGGACAGCCTGTCGGATAGGTTCCTGAGTGTAACACCTTCTGCCGGCAGGAATTTGCGGAAATGGCGAAGGTAAGCCAACTGCATCGCATAGGTGCCGATGATCAGATAACGGTCCCCCAGATTGGAGATGGTGAAGTCACCGATCACCCTGCCTTTGTTCGAGAGCATGGGAGACAGGCAGAGCCGCCCCGGTTCGGGCAATCGGTTCGCCATGATACGATCAAGCCAGTCCGCGGAACCCGGGCCGGAAACCTCGAATTTCGCCATGTCCGAGAATTCGAACAATCCCGCCCCCGCGCGCAGGCGCTTGCCCTCTTCCGCAACCGGCTTCCACCAGTTGGGCTGGCGATAAGTGAGAGAGTCCTCAGGCGGCGTCCCTTCAGGCGCAAACCAGGTGGCGTGCTCGCGCCCAAAGCCTGTGCCAAACACTGCGCCCGCCTCGGCCAGCCTGTCATGCACGGGGGATTTGGACTGCGGGCGGGCTGCCGGGAAGCTCTGATACGGAAAAATCTTTTCAGATCGGTTTTCATAGAAATACCGGGTCATCTCCTCGGTGTATTTCTGGGTCGCAAAATCCCCAAACCGGGCGACGTCCCAGTTGAAAATATCGATCTCGGGTTCTCCGCCAATGATCCATTCCGCGATCACGCGACCTATTCCCCCGCCCTGATTGAAACCTGCCATGACCCCGTTGGCGCAGAAGTAATTGCGCAAAGCGGGATGCGGGCCTATCAATGGCGACAGATCAGGCGAGAAAATCATCGGCCCGTTGATCACTCGTTTTACACCAGCCTCGCCAAGACAGGGCATGATCTCGACCGATTTCTCAAAGTTCCATTCCATGCATTCCAGGTTGTCCGGTAACAGTTCATGGCCGAAATCCAGTGGTGTGCCATTCTTGGCCCAGTGAGTCATCTTGTTCTCATAAGCACCCAGCAGCATCCCCATTCCTTCCTGCCGCGCATAAGAGCCGGTTTCGTTGTCGTTGATCTGTGGTAGTTCAAAGCCGAGGCTTTCGATCAGCGGGATGTTTTCGGTCACCAGATAGTGGTGTTCCACGGGCATCAGCGGCAGCTCAATCCCCGCCAAACGGGCAACTTCGCGACCCCAGAGCCCAGCAGCGTTGACGACATACTCTGCGTTAATCGTTCCCTTGTCTGTCACCACATACCAGGAACCGTCCGCCCGCTGGTCGGTCGCAATGACCGGCGTGTGCCGGTGGATCGATGCACCCATCTGACGGGCAGCTGCGGCAAAGGCATTGGTGGCAGAGGCCGGATCAACATGGCCGCCCTCCTCTTCCCAAAAGGCACCCATCATGTGGGAGGTGTCCAGAACCGGCGCCTTTTCCTTGGCCTCCTGCAATGAGATGAAGTGGCCTTCGATGCCAAGTCTACGGCAGGCGCTTTGCATCATAGCGTTGCTGTCAATCTCATCCTGAGTGCGGCAGATGTTCAAGCCACCGGTGAAATGGAATCCGCAGGGCTGACCTCGTTCCTGCTCCAGTTCGCGGTAGATCTGAAAGGTATAGCGATGCATTTCGGCCGCTGCATTGGGCCGCACGACGGTAAACAAGCCCCCAGCCGCGTGCCAGCTGGAACCGGACGTTAACTCCTGCCGCTCCAACAGCATCACATCGCTCCAGCCGTTCCGGGCTAGGTGGTAAAGAATGGAGCAGCCGACTACACCGCCCCCAATTACAACAACCCGCGCTGTCGTATTCATGTTTGCACCTGTCTGTGTCTGTTTCAATTGGTGGGGCTGTCCCACCTGCCTTTATCCGTCCAGCGCAGCGACCAACTTGCGCCGCTCGACAACCGCGCCATCCAACCAGTCGGTGCGCATCTCAGGCACCGAGTTGAGCAGCAGTTGCGTGTATTCGTGGCACGGAGGTTTCAGCACCTGATCCACTGGGCCTTGCGCCACAATTCGCCCGTGCCGCATGACTGCGATACGCTCGGAGATTTTCGAGACCGTGGCAATGTCGTGTGTGATGAACATGTAACTCAGGCCGAGTTCATCCTGCAGATCTTCCAGAAGGTCGAGGATCTGTTGCGCCACAATCGTATCAAGCGCAGAGGTGATTTCATCGCAGATGATCAGTCTCGGCTGAGCAGCCAGGGCCCGTGTCAGGTTGACCCTTTGCCGCTGACCTCCCGATAACTCGGGCGGGTACCGCCAGGCAAAGTCTGTCGGCAAGCCAACGCGCTCCAGCAGGCGGGCGGTTTCCTTGGTAGCCTCGCGCTGCGACAGGCCACGATAGAACATCATCGGACGGCTCAAAATCTTGTTCAGTCGCTGTCGGGGATTGAGCGCCACATCGGCCATCTGAAAGGCAAACTGAATCTGGCGCAATTCATCGCGAGAGCGTTGACCGACCGAGGGTTTTAACTGTTGGCCATCAAGATAGACCCCACCCTGCTTGGCCCCCATCAGACCCGAAATCAGACGGCCCAGCGTGGTTTTGCCAGAGCCGGATTCACCTATGACCCCAACGGTTTCGCCAGCATTGATCGTTAGATTGATGTCGCGCAAAGCAATGATGTTTTGGGTCGGACCGTAACCGGCAGTCACGTCCCGCACCTCAAGCAACGGAGCATCTTCTGCCGCCGTACCCGGCGGAGCGTGGATTTCTTCGGGCATCACATGGGCCGCGGCCATCAGCGCTTTGGTATAGTCGTCCTGCGGGTCCGAGATAATCTGATCGGTGGTGCCGTATTCCACCATCTGACCTTCTTTCAGAACCAGAATGTGATCGGCAACCTGCGCCACCAGCGACAGATCGTGCGTAACGTAAATCGCAGCTGTGTTGTTGTCGCGGATCAGCTTTTTGAAAGAATGCAGCACCTCGATCTGGGTGGTCACATCAAGCGCGGTCGTGGGTTCATCCAGAATCAAAAGCCGCGGATCGCTGATCATGGCCATTGCCGCCATTAACCGCTGAAGCTGGCCGCCCGAAACCTGATGAGGATAACGTTTGCCAATATTCTCCGGGTCAGGAAGCTCCAGATCCTCATAGAGGCGCATGGCCTTGGCAAGAGCATCTTCGCGGCTCATGGCGCCAGTGATCACCGGGATTTCGGTCACTTGGGCGTCAATCGTCATCGCTCCGTTGAATGAAGCTGCTGCCGACTGCGCTACATAGGTGATTTCCTTGCCGCGCAATTCCTGCAGTTTGGGCAGCGATTGCTCCAACACTTCGGTGTCGCCCAATTTCACCGACCCTGCTGTAATATGACATCCAGGGCGCGTGTAACCCATACAGCCCAGCGAAATCGTGGTCTTACCGGAACCGCTCTCGCCGATCAGAGCGATTACCTCACCCGGCTGCACATCAAAGGAAATGCCGTCAACGATTTTAAACTCGTGACCCTTTTTGTCACGAACCGATACATCCAACCCGCGGACTTTCAGCAATGGCCCTCCGGCCGGTTCAAATTGAGAGGTGTCGCGCATATCAGATCTCATCGGGAAGCTTGGCGCTTGACCGTTGCAGCAGCCAGTCGACAAAGACGTTCATGGAAATGGCAATCAGCGCAATGCCGAAGGCCGGGTATAAAGTGGTGTATTCACCCCAAAGGATCGCCTGCATATTTTCTTTGACCATTACGCCAAGATCCGATTGCGGCGGCTGTACCCCGAGGCCAAGGAAGGAAAGCGTCGAGATAAACAAAATCGCATAGGTAAAGCGGATTCCGAATTCAGCGGCCAGTGGTGTCAGAGCGTTCGGCAGCACTTCGTGCCAGACGATCCAACCCTTTCCTTCGCCGCGAACGACCGCAGCCTCAACATAGTCCATCACCATGATATTGACCGCAAGCGCACGGGAAACCCGGAAAACCCGCGTCATGTCGATGAAGGCGATCGTGAAGACCAGCACCACAATGGAAGACCCCAACGAGTTGATCACGATCAGTGCCAACATTAGCGCTGGAAAACTTAGCAGGGCATCGTTGATCCGACTCATCCAGTTGTCGGCGCGCCCACCGAATGCAGCGGCAAGGAAGCCGAGAAATACGCCTGCGAAGAAGGAAAGGAACGTGATAATCAACGCCAGGAACAGGGTGACACGGACACCGAAGATCAGCCGCGACAGTACATCCCGACCAAGGTAATCGCTGCCCAGCCACATTTGGCTGTTGGGCGGTAGAAAGCTGTCATTGGTCAGTATCTCGCCTTCGCCATAAGGAGCGATCCAGGGGGCAAACGCACCGATAAGGAAGAAGGACATCAATAACAGGAGGCACAGCGCGACGCCGGGGGTGAGATCAGATACAGCCTCGCGTAGTTCGCCTTGCCATGTACGGGTGCCGGGGGTCATTTCTTGTACCTCACGCGCGGGTTGGCCATGATGGACAGGATGTCGGCGGACATGTTCAGCAGCACGTAGCAAGAACAGAATATCATCGCGCAGGTCTGCACGATCGGAACATCCCGGTTGGTGACTGCTTCAACCATGTAGCGACCCAGGCCGGGAAAGTTGAAAAGGGTCTCAATCACCACCACACCGCTGATCAGATAAGCCAAATTCAGAACTACAACGTTGATGATCGGCCCCAACGCATTGGGCAGGGCATGGCGCAGCAGCAGACGGCGGCGAGGCACACCCTTGAGAATTGCCATTTCGATTGCCGGGCTGGTCAACACGTTCAGAACAGCAGATCGGGTCATCCGCACCATATGCGCAAGGATGGTGAACGTTAGGCCCATCACCGGCAGGATCAGGATGCGTATCCAATCCACCAGCTCATAGCTGGGCCGGATTGAGGCGATGGCCGGTAGCCAGCGTAGCTTGATCGCAAATATGGTCACCAAAATAACTGCGACCAAGAAATCGGGGAAAGAAATCAGCGCCAGTGAAGTCGAGGTTATGATCCGGTCAAGCAGCCCACCTGGCTTGACTGCAGCAGCCAGACCCAGAGCGACTGCGAGGGGTACGGCAATCACCGCAGTACAAAGGGCCAGAATGATTGTATTGCCTGCGCGGCGTGCGATCTCCGTTCCGATGTCCGCGCCATTTGCAAGCGAAGTTCCAAAATCGCCAGTAACAAAATTCGTCAACCAAACCCAATATCGCACGTATAGAGGCTCGTTCAATCCGAGGCGCTCGCGCACCTGATCCAGAAGTTCTGGTGTTGCCCCCTGCCCCAAGATCGCATGGGCCACATCACCGGGCAGTATCTCGGTTCCCAGAAAAACCAGCACTGAAACAAAAAGTAATGTGCCAATCCCAAGGGCTATTCTCTTCCAGAGAATCTCCATCAAACTCATGTGATCCCTCCCTTGTGCTGGCTTGTCGCTTGCCGGGGATAAGGGAAACTGTGATCACAGATCACGTAAAAATCAAGAGATAAGTTTTTGCTGCATCATTTAATTGAAATTCAAACGGAGGAGTTCAACTACGCGAGCGGTATAGGTCAACGCCCCAACGCGCATCCTTCTCTACCAATTTCCGCGCCAGCGTTGCGTCGCGGTCTCGCAACGCCTGTATGATCCCGGGGTGGTCACCCATCCAGTTGTCGATGGTAACCAGCTCGGTGATTCCATGTGCCAGCCAGGGACCGGTGCGGGCATAAAGCGATTCGATCATCGATTGCAGGGCGCTGTTACCGGTGAGGCTGTAAATTCTGCTGTGAAACTTGAAATTGGCAACCAAGAATTGCACCGCGTCCTGATTTTGCCAGGCGGCATCCATGTCCACCACCAGCCTTTCCAGAACTTTGATATCCTTGTCGCGCACGTTCTCTACGGCAAGTTCTGCTGCTGCGCCCTCAAGTATGGCGCGAATAAAAAACAGGTTCGCGGCTTCGGCTGGATCAAGGTCTGGTACCCGGTGGGCTTTCTTGGCAGCGCCTATCAGCGTATCCTCTGAAGCCAACTGGCGCAGCGCTTCGCGGACAGGCATCGCGGAAACGCCATATTCCTCGGCCAGCGTCCTGATCGACAAGGTTTCAGCCGGACGAAGCTGGCCTACAATCAGCTTCATTTTCAGGTCAGTATATATTTTTGCGCTTAGGTTTTCCGCAGGTGCTGCGTCCTGTTGTGTCGCTGTATCCATCTGGTCTCCAATGTCTGCTTTATCACTGTTCACCGGCCCGGCAATTACTGCGCTACGAACCCGACACCGCCTATGCAATCCATACCATGGCTGCCATCTGTGATCAAAGATGCTTGATTTTTACATCATTCTGTGATCACAGTTTCCCCAAATAAACAAAAATCCAGCCTGCAAAAGGTCTGAAAATTCCAGGCAGTCCAGTGGCGGACTACCCAACAGCGGAGACTTCAAATGTCCGACAGCAAGTTCAAAGATTATATGTTCCAGCAATATGTCGCCGGGAAATTGTCGCGGCGTCGGTTTATGGGAACTTTGGCCGCCGCAGGGGTGTCGTCGGGTGTCATCACCGGCCTGACAGCTCAGCGCGCTCAGGCCGCTACGCCGAAAACCGGAGGGCGGTTGGTCGTCGGCGTTGAAGCCGCTCAGGCGCAGGATAGCCTCGATCCAACCCTGTTTTACGGCACCGCGAATATCATGATGGGCTACTCCGTCTTCGATACGCTCGTAAACCGCAACGACAACCTGCAGGCAATGCCCTGGTTGGCCACCTCATGGGAGGCCAACGAAGATGCCACGTCCTGGGTGTTCAACTTGCGGGAAGGTGTCACCTTCCATGACGGCGCACCTTTCGGTGCAGAGGATGTGATGCACACCATCGCCCGCATCAATCACCCTGACAGTGAAGCCCCCGCAAAATCTTATATCAGCCAGATCACCAACGTCGAAAAGCTGAGCGATCATCAAGTTCGTTTCGAGTTGTCCGGCTCGAACGCCGAATTCCCGATGATCCTGTCGGATACGCGGCTTCACATCGTCAAGCGCGGTATGGAAGACTTTACCGGCACCCCACCGGGAACCGGTCCATTTAAGGTTGTCGAGTTCTCGCCGGGCAGTCGGTATGTGTTCACCCGCAACGAAAACTATTGGGGTGATGGCCCCTATGTGGATGATCTCGAATTTATCGGCATCCCCGACAATACCGCCAGGATCAATGCCCTGATCGCGGGCGACATCAACATGTTGCTGCAGCTGGATCAGAAGGCGACCCGCGTCATCGACAACTCGGGAATCGGATATGTTGTAAACGCACCCTCAGCGGCATTCCTCAATGCCGCGATGATGATGGATCGTGAGCCGACCAACAACCCGGACTTCCGGCTGGCAATGAAATATGCAGTCGACCGCCAAGGCATTGTCGACAATATCCTCAAGGGGTTCGGCATGGTTGGCAACGATCATCCGATCGCCCCAATCGATCCTTATTACAATGCAGAAATCCCACAGCGGGTATATGACCCCGACAAGGCAAGATTCCACATTAAGAAAGCTGGGCTGGAAAACACACCGATCGACTTTTATGGCTCGGATGTTGCCGGAACCGGTTCCCTGGCGGCGGCACAACACGTCCAGCAAAGTGCCAAGGCCGGCGGGGTCAACATCAATGTCATCAACCCACCTGCCGACAGTTTCTGGTCATCGGTCTGGATTCAGAAACCGATGATTACCTCGGGCTGGGACCCGCGCCCGGTGCCGGATCTGATTTTCTCCATTGCCTTCTCGAATACTTCCAGCTGGAATGAAACGCTCTGGAACAATGACCGGTTCCAGGCCCTTCTGCTGGAAGCGCGTGCGACGCTTGATTTCGATCTGCGCAAGGAAATGTACGGTGAAATGCAACAGCTGCTACAGGATGACGGGGGTCATATCACTCTTGGTTTCCGTAACTTTGTAGATGCGGCGCGCAATGAAGTGCAGGGCATTTCCCCGCATGGCGCCGGACCTCTCGGATTCTATCAGGGCGCCCGAACCGCCTGGATCGACACCTGACCCGGACTCAAGCACTAAATAACCGGCCAGCACATCTGTCGCTGGCCGGTCCCCTGCTCTCTGGAGAACCGAATGGCGCCACGATCCCGTGACCGGCGCGCACGTCCCGCCTTGATCAGGCCGGAACGCAGGATGCAAACCACTACCATTTCAGCGACCGAAGCTGAAAAGGTCGTGGAGGCCGTTCTCAACGTCTTGCACAAGGTTGGTGTTCTTATCGAAGACCCTGAGGCGCGCACGCTGTTGGCCTCAGCGGGATGTCAGGAGCACGACGGCCGCGTGTTCTATCCACCGGACGCTGTACAGGCTGCTATAGCTTCGGTGCCGTCTGCAATAACCTTCTATTCGCAAGATGGCACACCTGCCTTTACAACCAATGACCCGATTTCGCGCTTTGGAACTGCGGTTAACTGCGTGCAAATCCTTGATCCGCGCAGCGGCGATTACCGCCCCTGTTGCCTCGCGGATATCGCAGATCACGGTAGGCTTCAGCAGGCCTTGCCACATATCGATATCGCTGCCTCTCTTGGCTATCCAAGCGATGTGGATGCTGACGAAGAGGCTCTCGCCAGCGCCAAGGTATTGTTGGAGACGACCTCTAAACCTATCTTCTTCACTGGCCATGACGAACATGGCGTGCTTGCGATCTGGCAGGAGATGGCCGCACGGGCCGGCGGCATGGCAAATCTTTCTGCGAAGCCATTTGGACTTGATCTGGTGGGCCCGGTGTCGCCGCTAAAGCTGGGCCAAGAGACCTGTCAACGCCTGCTGATGGCAGCCAGATTGCACTTGCCTGTCGTCTGCTATCCGGCGATCTTTCCCGGCATGGCTTGTCCGTTGACACTGGCTGGTGCGATTACCCAGTCAACAGCAGAGTCGCTTGCGGGAATTGTCATAAGCCAACTGGCCAGCCCGGGTGCGCCTGTGATGTCAGGCTCATCGGTAATGCCAATGGATATGCGCCGGGCGGACATGGCCATCGGATCACCCGAATATACGTTGGCCGGGTTGGGCGCGGCGGATGTGTTCAACTATCTCAACATTCCCTGTTGGGTTGGCTCGGGCTGTACTGACGCACATGAGCCCGGACCCCAGGCATTTGCCGAAGCCAGCGCCAGCCTGCACGGCACCTGTCTGTCGGGAACGGCGCTGACCCATAATCTTGGAGTGCTATCCAGCGGTCGTACCGGATCGATGGAGATGCTGGTGGCCTGCGATGAACTGGCTGGCATGGCAAGCCAGTTTGGCGCTGGACTGGAAGTCAGCGCCGATACGCTCGCCACCGAAGTCATTGCCCGTGCCTCGCAAGACAATAGCTTTTTAACCGATCCACATACGCTGGAACGGTATCAGACCGAAATGTGGTTTCCTTCCCTCTTTCGTCGCGAAGGGATCGAAAACTGGCAGGAAGCAGGGCAGCCGGGCCTGACCAAGTTGCTGCGTGAAAAGACCATGGATTTGCTGGGAAGCCTCTGAAATGTCCGAATACACCCTATTCTGCGCGCCCGATACTTATGCCATGAGCGCCCATGCCGTGTTGGAGGAAATCGGCGCAAACTACACCGTCCGCTGGGTTAGGTTATTTGACGAAAGCCCCGATCTGGATTTTCTGGCTGCCAGCCCTCACTGCCGAACCCCTGCTTTAGCAGGACCGGATGGCACGGTGTTCGAGACAGGTGCGGTGTGCCTGTACCTGGCCGAGCGCCACCCAGAGGCCGGGCTTGTGATCCCTCCCGGTGACCCGCGCCGCGGTGCGTTCCTGCAGTGGTTCCATTATCTGGCAACCACATTGCAGCCCGAAGTGATCATACAATACCACCCAGAGTTCCACCATCAGGCGCCAGAGTGCCAGGCGGCACTGAAGGCAACTTCAATGACGCGCCTCAAGGGTGTTTTTGAAACACTGGACATGGCTTTGACTGAAGGCCCGTACTTCTTTGGCAATCAGCCAACGGTGCCAGATTTCATTTTGGGCATGCAAGCTGTGTGGGACATCATCTTTCCGGACGGCGATATCACCGCCTATCCAAACATTGCCCGACATCGCGAGACAATCTGCCAGCGGTCAGCCGTCGAGCGGATGCGTACAGCGCATGCTGCGGAGCAAGCGCGTCGTCAGGCATAATCCTAATCCCCACGTATAGGTGCTGGAGTGTTCGCCAATCCGACTGTCTCGCCCAACTGGATTCCTAGCCCATTAATCATTCGCGCCCAATAAGCAAACGCAGCGGTGATCTGAATCAGATATGAAATTCCTTTGTCGCTGAAACCAGCAGTTCGCAGCGGCTCCAGGTCCTCGGCACTCATGCGCTCTGGTGTCATCGAAAGCTTGCGTGCATAGCGAAGGGCGGCCAGCATCTGCGTGTCTTCCTCGGCTGGCTCATCGCCTGCCACCAGCGCCTGCAATATTGCGTCTGCGCGCATGTCATCCTGCAGATACATCCGGAAGTTCGCGCCGTGGTTAGCGACCGCGTACCGACACCCACAAAGGATCGCAACATAGGTCGAGACAAGCTCTGCCAGCCAGGGTTTCAAAGGGTTGTCAGGGTTATGCAATAGGGCCAGGTAATGGGCATCCGCCGGCTGAATCGCCGCCGGAGTCTGCGACATCGCCAAGTATAGGTTCTCGACTCGACCTCCCTCATCTTTGACTGCGTCATAAGCCTCAGCCACGGCACCTACGGCGTCGTCCTGCGAAATCACCTCGACCCAGGCGATGGGGTGTTTCATGGCTTTCAAATCCCGATGTCATGCAGCACGGAAGAATTCAAAAGCCCGCGCTGACTTGCGGGCAGCATGGCTTGAATTTCCGGTCTGTCCAGAAAAACCATCCGACCTTTATCCCAGACGGTCTGATCGTCGAACGAGATCGTCAAATCCATCAGATGAAAAGCCGCATCACCGGGATCAATCCCCGCCGCATGCATATGGGTATAGCGTGGCGACCCATAGGCAACAGTGCCCCATTTCTCTAGATCATCATAGGGATCGTCTCTGTAGAAAGTGCCGGGATTGATGCCCGTATGCCAGGAATTGACCAGCCAGGGATCGCCGCCAGTAAGCTCTGCTGCGCGTTCCAACTGCGTTTTCAGTCGCGCCACCAAATCTGCAGGGCCATCAAAATCTACCATGCGCGAGTTTTCGACCTGAGCCAGAATCGTCTTGTCCAGCACCAGTGTACTGTCGTCGTACGCACGGGTCGACGAAGAGGTCACGAAATGTTTGATGGCAAGAGTACCGTTCATATTGTGGCAATGTACCGGCGGAAAGATCATCACCGGGAACAACTCAAGCGCAAACTCGGCGATTGCGCTGTCCCGGCCCGGTTTGATTTCACCAATCAGATCGGTGCCGCATTCACCGGTCATCTTCCATGATTTGGCGTTTAGGATCAAACCCAGCAATGAGTCATGCACTTGTTTCATGGCACTGAAATCAACGCGGGCAAAGGGGGCGGCCATATGCTCCAGTGTAAGGGTATACGTCATTACCGCTTTGCCCCCTTCCAGGTTAAAACGGACCTGATCGCCCAAGCGCGAGAAAAAGATCGTCCGATCCGCCCGTCCCATCGCTTCGCGGACCGTATCAGGAAACTCTCCGGAATTTGCCACCGGAGCAGCCATGATGATTTCCGGCTTCAAACCCATCCCTTCGGCGATCTGGGCCGTATAAGCGCATAGGTCCGGTTCAAAATACCGATCGTCACCTGCCTCGCCCACCAGCAGTATTCGATCCCCAGCCTGTGCACCGGCACAAGACTGCAGCAGGTTGCGCACGCCGGGCTCAAAGTCTGCAAGCGGTAGATTTGCCATTTGGTCTGCCTCCGGCACATTGATACTCTTCAGTATATGACTGAACTGTGATCACAGTTCAACGGCAATCTCAAGCTTGCCAAGTCAGACAGCCTCCGCTATCTGTGATCACAGATTGAACTAGGACTTCCGGAATGGGCTATTCTGCGTTTTCCATACTGGGTCATGCCTTGACCGCAAACAAGCACTGGCGGGCGGTCATCGGCACGCCTGAGATGCGTTCGTCCTATGATGTCGTCATCATTGGCGGTGGCGGTCATGGGCTGGCAACGGCCTACTACCTAGCTAAGCACCATGAAATAACCAATGTCGCGGTGTTGGAGTCCGCGTGGATCGGCGGTGGCAACACTGCTCGTAACACAACAATTGTACGCTCTGACTATCTGCTGAATTCCAGCTTCCGGCTTAAGGACTTTGCCCTGCGGCTGTGGGACGATCTCAGTCAGGATTTGAATTTCAACCTGATGTATGAACCCCGGGGATATGTCGATCTGGCCCATTCGGACGGTGAACTTGAGCATTTCACGCTGCGCGCCAACGCGATGCGATTGGGCGGGGCGGATGCTGCGATCCTGACCGGAGACGCTTTGCAAAACCGGGTACCCGAACTCGATCTGTCCTCTGACAAGCGGTTCCCTATTACTGGTGCACTGGTGCAGGAGGCTGGCGGTGTTGTGAGGCATGACGCGGTAGCCTGGGGTTTTGCCCGTAAGGCGTCACAAGCTGGCATTCATGTGTTTCAGAACTGCCCGGTGACCGGAATCGACGTGCAGAATGGAAAGTTGGCAGCGATTGAGACCCCTAAAGGGCGGATCACCTGCGGCAAGGCATTGGTTACCGTAGCTGGCGCCAGCACTCAGGTGGCAGCATTGGCCGGACTGGACCTGCCGCTGAATTCGATCAACGTGCAGGCCTTTGTGACTGAACCCGTGAAGCCTGCACTGGATACTGTGGTGAACTATAACGCGGGTTATTCCTATGTCAGCCAGACCAGCAAAGGCGAGTTCGTGCTGGGCGGCGCGACCGATGGCTACAGCTCGTTCGCTCGGCGCGGCAGTTTCGAACGGATTGAAGACGTGCTGGCCCGTGCGCTGCAAATGTTCCCCTTCCTGTCACGGCTACGGCTAATGCGGCATTGGTCGGGGACTGCGGATATTCCGATGGACGGCAATGCAATCCTTGGTCCTACCCCGGTGGAGGGGCTGATGATCAACGCCGGCTGGGGCTATGCCGGATTCAAGGCGACACCCGCAGTCGGCCACCAAATGGCAGAACTGTTGGCGACAGGGCAGATGCCCGAACTGTTGCGGCCATTTGCCTATGATCGCTTCACCCAAGGCGCCGAACAGGACGATGCAGGCATCGGCCCGTACCCCTGGCTGCATTAGGAACAACGAGATGCTGTTGATCCCCTGCCCCCACTGCGGCCTTCGCGAAGAAAGCGAGTTTACATATGGCGGCCCTCGGCGTGTGTTACCCCCGCTGGACGGGCGGACAGATGCTGCCGTCTGGAACCATGCCATGTCCACGGGGCACAACCCTCGCGGTCCCCTACGGGAGATTTGGTATCACGGCAGCGGCTGCGAGCGTTGGGTCGAAATCACCCGCAACACGACCAATCATGAGTTCGTCGACGCCGAAGCGGGAGGTCCGGAATGAACCGCTTGCCGTCCGGGGGTTTGATCGACCGCAGTCAGACGCTCCATTTCACCTTCGACGGAGAGGCCCTGACCGGCCACCCCGGCGATACACTGGCCTCGGCTTTGCTGGCCAACAGCCGCCATTTTGTAGCGCGATCGCTGAAGTACCACCGGCCACGCGGGATCATCTCGGCAGGGTTGGAGGAACCCTCGGCCATGGTTACGGTCCGGGAACAGTCCGGGTGCACACCGAATATGAAGGTGACCGAAATCCCGCTGTGCGAAGGGTTGGAGGTGACCAGCCAGAATGCACTACCGTCCCTTGAAAACGACCGGGCAGCGATACTGGGGCTATTGGGCAAGATGATCGGAGCGGGTTTCTACTACAAGACATTCATGTGGCCAAAAGGGGTTTGGCACCGGCGTTTTGGACCGAAGATCCGGCAGGCAGCGGGGCACGGGACAGTGGACTCCGCCCCCGATCCGGCGCTTTACGACAAGCGACGCAAAAGCTGTGATGTACTTGTGATCGGCAGTGGTCCTGCTGGGCTTTCCGCAGCCGTTACCGCCGCACAATCAGGCGCCACGGTGATCCTGCTTGAACAGGACCACGCGCTGGGTGGGTCACTGCTGTCCGCCAACGGAACTCTGCAAGGGTTGTCCGCGTTTGATTGGGCAAACGACGCCGAGGACGCGCTGCGGGTTCTGTCAAACGTCACAGTCATGCCGCGAACATTAGCCTTTGGTCAGTACGATCACGGGTTGGTTCAGGCGGTGGAGACACGTCCTGACGAAAGTATATGCAACGCGGTCTTCTGGAAGATCCGGGCAAGGCGCATCCTGCTGGCGGCCGGTGCCATCGAACGCCCGCTGGTGTTCCCCGGCAACGACCGACCCGGCATTATGTTGGCGGGCGCCGTTCGTTGTTATGTCCGCCGCTTCAGTGTTGCCCCAGGGAGCCGTGTCGTGGTGGCGGTTCGTGACCCTCAGGAGCGCGCAGATACGGTCGCTGCCTTGCACGAGGCTGGAATCCAGATCGCAGCTGAGTTGCCAACCGGTTCGCGGCTCCTCTCCACGCGAGGCAAACGGCACCTGACTGGTCTTGTCTGGCGGGATGCTCAGGGTCACAAGCATCACACTCCCTGCGATCTGATCGCCATGTCCGCAGGCTGGATGCCGACTGCGCATTTGTTTGCGCAGACGGGAGAGCGCCTCAGTTTCTCGGCATACACCCAAAGCCTGTTGCCGCCAGAGACGGACGGTCCATTACGCGCCATAGGCGGCGCCCGGGGCGTACTGGATACGGCCGAGTGCGTAGCCGACGGTAAAGCGGCCGCGCATCAGGCCATGGCCGAGCTGGAGATGCACAAATTCCTCGACCTGCCACGCCCGGACCCGACGCCCACCCCAACCGGGGATTTCGACGCGGGCAAAGGCAAAGCAATCGTTGATTTTCAGAATGATGTTACCTGCGACGACATCGCCCTCGCACAGCGGGAAGGCTATCGAGATATCGAACTGACCAAGCGCTATACCACTCTTGGAATGGGCACTGATCAAGGCAAAACCAGCTGGACCAATGGTCTGCTGGAGATCGCCGCTTTGTCAGGACAAGACCCCACCGATATCGGTCACACAACCTATCGCCCGCCTTATTCTCCAGTCTCACTTGGCGCGCTGGTCGGTGCAGAGGTTGGCGCGCAAATGACACCCGTCTTGCGCACCCCTTTCCATACCGGGTTCGAGAAACTGGGTTGCGTTTTCCAGACCTCCGGCGACTGGCTCTATTCCCGATACTTCCCGAAAGCGGGGGAAACGATGGCCCAGGCGATCATGCGTGAAACCCGCGCCGTTCGCAATTCACTCGGCTGTGTTGACATGTCCACCTTGGGCAAGATCGACGTTCAGGGACCGGACGCGCTTGAGTTTCTCTCACGTCTTTACTGCAACAACTTCGATACAATCAAACCCGGTCGCCTGCGCTATGCCTTGATGTTGCGGGAAGACGGTTATGTGTTTGACGACGGAACCATCGCCTGCCTCGGCGAAGAGCATTTCCTTGTGACTTCTACGACAGCCAATGCCGGGTCCGTCTGGCGATACATGCAGCTATGCGCCCAGCTAGAATGGCCCGATCTGGATGTGTCCCTCACGGATGTCAGCGACCATTGGGCTTCTCTGGCAATAGCCGGTCCGAATGCGCGCGGACTACTGGCTGCATTGAAACCTGATTTCGACATTGCGCGCGACGCTTTCCCCTTTGCGGCGATACGCGAGGGGCATCTGGACCAGTTGCCCGTCAGGGTTTTCTCGGTCAGCTTCTCGGGCGAATTGAGTTACGAGATAAATGTGCCGGCAGGATATGCTGAATCCCTGCTGACGCGCGTACTGGAACGGGGCGCTGAATGGGATATCACACCCTATGGCCTTGAAACGCTGGATGTGTTGCGGATCGAAAAAGGCCATTTGTCGGTGGGGACCGAAATAGACGGACGCCGGACGCCGGGCGATCTTGGTCTGGCCGGAATGGTTTCAAAAAAGAAGGACTTTCTAGGCCGGGCCCTGCTACAGCGCCCAAACCTGCAAGGCAACGCGCGCGAACAGATGGTGGGGCTGGTGCCAGAGGACGGAACTACCACAATACCGTGCGCTGCACATCTGAGTGACAGCGAACTCGATGAGAGTGGACAAACCGCCACAATCGGCCATTTGACCGCCGCAATACACAGTCCAACACTCGACCATCCGATCGCGCTTGGGTTCCTGCAAGCGGGCCGAACCCGGATTGGCGAAGTAATTTGGGCGCACTCCCCGGTGGCCGGTGCATCGGTGCCGGTTCGGGTTGTCGAGCCTTGTTTCTATGATCCAGAAGGGGACAGGCTTCATGACTGAGGCGTTGCAAATCACCCGTGCAAGCAATGCCGTCGGGTTCCTGCCCGGTTCGCTGGGTCTGCGGCTGGATGAGGAGTTCTTTCCGCTGATCGCATTGTATGCAAATCCAAATACTCTGGATGCGCTGCTGCCATTTGGCCATGTTCAGCAAGGTGGCGAGACCTTCCTGCTGCGGTTATGGCCGGGAACTGTCTGGTGCAGCGGGCCTACCCCCGCTGGAACCTACCGCCAGGTGGACATCGGCCACGGCTTGACCCGCTTTCGCCTGCGCGGCGTCGAGGCCCTGCATTTTCTGGATCATTACACCTGCGCTGATATGTTTTCCGCCCAGACACGTCAGACCCATTGCATTCGCACCCGGCTTGGCTGCTATGAATGCACTATGTGGTGGCATAACACACGCGATGTGAACCTGATCGTTTTCCGCTCGGCCGCGCAATCTTTTGCAGACTATTTGCGCGCACTGGCCTTTCGTCACGACCCTACCGATCCATCCACCTATCCGCGCCCGGTTGTCCCCGGCGCTCCAGACAGAAGAGGTTGAACATGTATCTCCGCAACACCTGGTATGTCGCTGCATGGGACAGCGAAGTCACTCGCGAGCCGCGCCAGATCAAAGTTCTGGGTGAAAAGATTGTGATTTACCGCACCGAGGCCGGCACGCCTGTTGCCTTGATCGATGCGTGTCCGCACCGCAAACTGCCGCTCAGCAAGGGCCGCATCAAGGGTGACCACATCGAATGTGGCTATCACGGGCTGACCTTTGACTGCTCCGGCAGCTGCGTGCGAGTACCCGGTCAGGATAAAATCCCCGCGGCCACAAACATCCACTCATACCCGGTCAAAAGCCGCTACGGCCTGGTCTGGATCTGGATGGGCGATCCGGCGCTGGCGGACCCAAACAAGATTTTTGAAGTTGAACATTTCGAAGAACCGGGTTGGGGCATAAACAGGGGCGATGCGATGCCGTTCCCTTGCAACTACCTCTTTATCACAGACAATCTGCTCGATCCGTCTCACGTGGCCTGGGTGCATCAAAGCTCATTCGGTAACGCTGCATGCGAAGAGGAGCCGCTGACCGTGACAGGCACCGAAAACGGGGTGATCGTGTCGCGCTGGATGTATGATGTCGAAGTTGCGCCCTTCTACAAAAAGCTGGTGCCATTCGAAGGTAATTGCGACCGCGAGCAGCACTACGAAGTTCGCTATCCTTCGCTTGCCTATATCAAGGCGATCTTCACGCCTGCTGGCACTGGCGGTGATGCCACCAATCTGCCTGAGGGGCAGTACTTTCAGATGGACAGCTACAACTTCATGACGCCGGTGGACGAAAAAACCACCCGATACTACTGGTTCCAAATTCGAAATGTGCATGCAGACGATGCAGAGATTTCGCAATACATGAGCGACTCGGTGGAGTTTGCCTTTAACGAAGACCGCGACATTCTGATCGAAGTGCAGAAAGGGATGGATGATAAATCCACCCGCAACGTCGATCTGGCGATTGATGCCGGACCTCTTCTATTCCGCCGCCGCCTGCAGAAAATGATCAATGCGGAACAAGAAGTCTTGGAACCGGTCTGACCCTAGAGCCATCTAACGGGTTATGTTGCGTTTGGCTGACCAGGCTGAGCGGCATTGCCAACATGTTGTTCTGGCAGGGACGTTGAAGCCCTGCTGGAATGATCCAAAGTTCCGCGTTGCCCCGTCTGAATGGATTCGGATTGGGCACGTTATTGTATAATTTATACCAGAATCAGGCGATCAGTTTGGATAATTGTCGAAACGGTTAGTTGCGCTTGCGTCCCTGCCGACAGGTCTGCGCCCCACATGTCGTCACTACTCAGGAACTTGCCGGCCGCTCCTATAACATCGCGGATCAGCCGCATCCCGATGATGCCGCCCATCAACCAGTCATTCATCTCCGCGTTAATAGCACCAATCTGAATCGGATCCCGGCCAATTAACCCGTCCGCCATTTCAGCGATTGCCGAACGGACACCTTAAGCATGCTCAGGCTGATAGAGTGGCCCCATGGGGCAGACTTCACCCCATCCGATTAGGCCAGTATCAGTATCTGTCCATACGATGGTGTCGTCAAAGGTCTTGTAAGTCTTGTTGGGGTAGGTTGGCGGGATGGCCAGCGAAATATCAAGCAGGTAGACGGAGTTATTGGTAATATTTACGTGGGAAGACCCCAGGTCTTATCTTAGCTTAGGCAGCATTCCTAGACGAAATCGAGGTTAACGATACCCCAATAGTGTGGAATACTGTTCTCTTTGCGCGAAGAGTTCCTGCCAGCCAGACCTGTGAACACGGATCACACAATTCTGTGCCAAATCGCCTGACAATGATCGGCCGAGCGGATCAGAGGGCCTTCAGACAGTACAACAACTAAATAACCGTGCTCATAACTAGATTGCGACAATTCCCTCATCTAGCTGGAAGCCAACCCAAACAACTCCTCCGGGTTATCGACAAATACACGGCGACGAAATGCTTCAGGCACCCATCCTATTACCAGGTCCAGAAGTTCTGCATCGTTAGGATAGTCTTCGGTCCGAGTCGCCATATTGTGTGGCCAATTTGTTCCCCAGACGATCCGTTCGGGCGCATATCGGGCTATTTCCCGAGCAACTAAACCAATGTCGGCAAAGCCCGGTTTCCCGGACCGGGAAGACTCGTAGCACCCCGCAAATTTGAACCAACAGTTACCCCGATCAATCAGGCGTTTTAGTGCATCGACCTGAGGGCTATCCGGTGTAACGCCGCAAAAGAACTTACCATGATGATCGATCACGTAGCGGCTTTGCAGCGACTGAAGAGTATGTTCATGATCCAGGATATGGCTGCCGTCGAACTGAACAGCAATTGCCAAGCCACACGAAGAAGTCTTAGCATCGACATCCTTCAATTCCCGCAGACCAATAGCGCCTCCGGGCAGATCCATGACGCGAGCGCCGACAATGCCTGCATCCACCAGCGACCGAAGTTCGGATTCACTTGTTTTGCCGTGAATCGCCGCAACTCCTACTGCGCGACCGGTGGCCTGCCGCAGCACCTCAAGCAGGCATGAGTTATCGAACTGGTACGCATTGGCCACTGTGACTACGAACCGGTCAATTCCCAGCCACTGGGCCACCTGCAGATATTGCTCAAGATCCGGGCAACCGTCTGGGATGGCCGGGCCACCAGGTTGGGCGGAATATCCCTTTAGATAGACATGCAGTTGTGTGTCCACTGCCCCCTTTGGCACCTGGATTTTCGGGGGCGCTCCGTTCAGTTGGCGGCGCACCATGTTCATGAGTCCTGTGGCGCGAAGCGTTTCAGAGCCGACCGGTCGATTTCGATACCTAAGCCTGGTGCGTTCGGGATCTGCACAACGCCATTTTGATGCTCGATCGGGGTCGTTACGACTGCTTGCCGGAACGGATTCTCGGTGCGGTCAAATTCCAAAATCGGCTCGACAGGTCCTTTGCGTGGCGGGTTCGGTGGTAAAGCCGCCATGAATTGCAGGCTGGCCGCAATCTGAATTGCCGTCCCCCATACGTGCGGAACAAGTCTGATGCCGTGCAAAGCAGCCATATCTGCGATGCGGCGCCCTTCCGTGAAACCGCCAGTGCCGCAAATATCAGGCTGCAAGATGTCCACTCGGCGCTGTTCGATCGGATCTTTCATCCCCCAGCGCCCGTGCCAGGTTTCCCCTCCCGCGACGGGAATCGGTTGCTTCGCCTTGACTTCGGAATAGGCGCCCAGGAGTTCCGGCAAAACCGGCTCCTCGAACCAGTCCACCTTGTACTGTGCCGCCCGCTGTCCGACTTCGATGGCCTCCAGAACGTCATAGCCGTGATTGGCATCGATCATCAAACGCATGTCCGGTCCGACGGCATCACGAACAGCGGCGATTACACGCAGATCCTCTTCGACGTCAAAGCCAATCTTGATCTTAACCGCGTGGAATCCCTGCTCGCGATAGCTGCCCACTTCGGCTGCAATATCGGCGACCCGATCTACATCGTCCTTGCGGAACGAACCGGTGGCATAGGCGCGCACCTTGTCACGGAACCGCCCGCCCAGCAAAGTGGATACAGGCACGCCAAAGTGTTTGCCCTTAATATCCCAAAGCGCGATGTCGATCCCCGACAGGGCTGTCACGGTCAACCCGCGCTGACCCTGGTCGCGCAAGGCATTGTAAAGCTCAATCCACGTTTTTTCGGTTTCCAACGGATCGCGCCCTATCAGCATCGGCGCGTAAGCCTGGACTACCGCGGCATTGGGCATGGCAGGGCCGAGGCATTCTCCCCAGCCGGTCAGTCCATTGTCGCAAGTGATTTCGACCAGAACGTGCTGGCGCCGGTCAAAGCGCATCGAAGCACTTTCGAAGGCGGCATCGAGCTTGAAATCCAGGACATGGGTTTGAACGGACTCAATCTTCATCCTGCATGCGCCTCAATGAGCTCCAATAGAGAAGCAGATTCTTTTTCAGTCAGATCCGTCAATGGAGGGCGCACTCGACCTGCGTCGAACCCGACAAGACGAACACCGGCCTTGATCGCCGATACGGCATATCCGCGCTTACGATCACGAATGTCCATGAAGGGGTAAAAGAAGCTTTTGAGGATTTCTTCAGTGCGGTCTTTGTTTCCGGTCCGCAACGCCTTGTAAAAGTCCTGCGCAAGCGCCGGCACAAAATTGAATACCGCCGAAGAATAGGTTGTAAATCCTGCCCCGAGGTAGGCCTCCGCAAACAACTCTGCCGTGGGCATTCCACCCAGATAGGTCAGGCGGTCGCCAACCGTGGCTGTGATCTTTCGTACTTCACCGATATCACCCGTGCCATCCTTGAACCCGACAAGGTTGGGGCACGCATCGCACAGTCGCATCAGTGTATCTGCTTCAAGAACCGTATTGCCCCGGTTGTAGACCATAACACCGATGGAAACAGAGTCGCAGACAGCTTTGACATGAGCGTAGAGCCCCTCCTGCGGCGCATCAATCAGATAGTGGGGCAACAGCAGAATGCCGTCTGCGCCTGCCTTCTCAGAAGCGCGCGCCAGGTCGGCAGCCATAGTCGTCCCGTACCCACACCCTGCGATAATCGGCGTGTCCCCAGCTGCAGATTTGGCGGCAGCGACGATTTCCGGGACCTCGCTTGGGTCAAGCGAGAAAAACTCGCCGGTTCCTCCGGCAGCAAATAATGCGGTCGCTTCGAAGCCAGCCAACCAGTCAATGTGCTTTTCGTAAGGCGCGCGATTGAATTGTCCGTTGTCGTTAAAGGGCGTCACCGGAAACGAAAGAAGGCCAGCGCCAAGTGCGCTTTTGAGAATCTGGGGGTCCATATTGGTGTTCCTTGTTCGAGTTTGAACGTCAGATACAGCATATGGTCGGATGCGACACTGTCAACAACTTATAATATAAGTTAGCAGCAATTTATCGAACCAAGTCCCGATATCGGTCACCGCTACCCTTCAGGTGAAGTCGCATTGCGTCGCGCGCGGCCTGCTCGTCCTGATCCGAGATTGCCTTGGCAATTTTCTCGTGCTCCGACAAAATCTGTTGCAAATACCGTTGCGTAGCCGCCTCTCCCTCACTGCGCTCAAGCCGCTTACGCGGGATGACGCGATTGCCCATCAATTCGAAAAATTCGGTAAACCGCGGATTATTAGTGGCTGCTGCAATTGATTGGTGAAAGGCAAAATCTGCCTCAGCCGTCGGCACCCCCTCGCGAATCAGTGCGCCCATTTCCTGGCAGCTTTCGAGAATCGCGCCCTCCTGGGCCGGAGAACGGCGCTTGGCCGCAAGGGCCGCCGCCTCAACCTCTACAGCTGTGCGCAGCTCAAGGATTTCGATTATTGACGATATCTTATTGGTATCAAAGGATTTCAGCATTGTAGCGGAGGGCATGGCCTGCCGAATCACAAACACGCCCGCACCTTGCCTGGCCTCGACCAGCCCATCCGAGCGAAGCGAAGCAATTGCCTCCCTCACAACCGTACGGCTGACTTTATGCGCGGCGGTCAACTCCGCCTCGCTTGGCAATTTCTCTCCAATATGAACCTGCCCACTGAGGATCGGCTCGCGCAGCGTGGCCGCCAATGCCGCCACCATATTTGCTCGCCCCTGCCGCGGCTTAGGGGCCTTCTTGGGATTTTCTTGACCACCCATGTTTTCAGCTGCGCTCCTTATATCTCAGGTTTTTCGATTTTTACCGTGAAGTCGGTTATCCTACAACTAACGAATTTCTCATTGACACAACTCATCATATATGTTTGCAATATTATCGCAACATGTATGACAACTATCGACCTTGAGAGGGAGGATCTCATGAAGTTTACCAAATTCAGCGTGGCCACCAGCATAATTGCCCTGACGCTCGGAGCATCTGTTTCGGCGGAGGAGCTGCGCGGCTGGAACACGCACGTGCCGGATTACCCCGTTTCCATCGCCATGGACCGCTTCGGCGAACTGGTTGCCGAGCGCACCGAGGGCAGGATCGAACCGCGCACGTACCACTCGGCTCAGCTGGGTGAGCAAGACGACGCAATCGAACAGATGCAGTTCGGCGGCATTGACTTTGCGGTGTTCAACCTTGTGCCGTTGAATAACATTATTCCGGCCACCCGAGCCACAACCCTTCCGTATGCGTTCAAGTCAATCGACCACATGCACCGTGTGTTGGATGGTGACGTTGGGGCCGCCATTAGCGCCAAGATGGAAGAGGCGAACATGGTAGGGCTGGCCTGGTATGACAGTGGCGCCCGATCATTCTATGCCAATCAGCCGCTGAACTCGATGGCCGACCTTAAGGGACTGAAAATCCGCGTGCAGAATTCGGATGTGAATGTCGCGATGGTCGAGGCTCTGGGCGGAAACGCAACTCCAATTCCGTTTGGTGAGGTGTTCACCTCGATTCAGTCAGGCGTTGTGGACGGTGCAGAGAACAACTGGCCTTCCTATGAATCAACCGGGCATTTTGAGGTGGCGGGCCACTATCTGTTGGACCAGCACACAATCGTTCCCGAAGTCTTCGCAGTGAACAAGAGTGTCTGGGACGGGTTGAGCGCCGAAGATCAGGAAGTCTTGCGGCAGGCTGCAATCGAAAGCGCAACCCTGCAGCGGGAACTGTGGGCCGAACGCGAGGCCAAGTCTGAAGAGATCGTGCGCGCGGCAGGCAACACCATTGTAGAGTTGGAAGACAAGTCCGACTTCATCGCCGCGATGGCACCTGTCTACGAGGAGTTCGCAACCGATCCAGTGGTGCGCGATATTCTCGAACAAATCCAATCAGTAGACTAGGCTGATTTCTTAGGAAACAGCGGGGCAGACGGCAACCCGTCTGCCCCGCGAAAGTGAGGGCCTCATGCATTGGAAACTTTTCGACTGGCTGTCAGGGTTCGTCATCGTGATTGGTGGAGTTTCCCTGATCGCTCTGATCGGGATCATGGGCTACCAAGTTTGGGGACGATACGTCCTAAACGATACACCGACTTGGGCGGAAAGCCTGGCGCTTCTGCTTATCTTGATGGTGTCATTGCCAATCGCGGCGATCGGACTGCGTGAAAACTTCCACCTAGGCCTCGACTTTCTCACGGAACGCCTGCCGACGGTTGTTCAGGCGGGCCTGAAAGTCCTCAATACGGTGATCCTGCTGGTCTTCGGACTGGCCATGACCTGGCATTCCTGGGGCTTGGTGAGCGGCACCTGGAACCGGTTAATTCCGTTGATCGGGATACCGCAGGGGGTCAAATACCTGCCACTCGTGTTCTGCGGCGTGCTGATCGTGCTCTTCATGATCGAAAGATTGTTTTTTCTGCTGAAAGGCGCGTCCGCGTCTGCAGCAGATACAGTAGATGAAGGAAGCTGAGATGGGGCTTGCTATTCTTCTAGGCGTTTTTGCCATCGCCATGCTGGCCGGCATTCCGATTGCGTTCTGTCTTGGCATCGCGGCGTTTTCAGCGGCGTTAATCGAAGGCCTGCCGGAGCCGATCGTGTTTCAACGCATGGTTTCGGGCATGAGCGGCTTTACTTTGCTGGCCATTCCCTTTTTCGTCTTTGCGGGAGAGCTGATGATGCATGGCGGTATTGCGCTCCGTTTGGTGCGCTTTGCCGAAAGCATAGTCGGGCGGGTCCGCGGCGGTCTGGGTGTGGTCAACGTTCTCAGCTCGATGTTGTTCGGCGGCATCTCCGGCTCAGCCGTGGCCGATACATCGGCTCTGGGGTCGGTGATGATCCCGATGATGCGAGAGCAGGGATATGACGACGACTATTCCGTGAATGTCACCGTAACCTCATCGATAGCCGGCATCATGATCCCCCCGAGCCACAATATGATCCTGTATGCGCTTGCTGCCGGAGGCGGTGTTTCGATCTCGTCTCTGTTTCTGGCCGGCATCGTGCCTGGCATCATGATGTGCGTGATCCTGACTGTGGCTACGTACCTTGTCGCCGTGCGGCGCGGCTATCCTGCACAACCCTTCCCAGGCTGGCGCGCAGTTGCCGTCGCAGGTGTTGCAGCACTTCCAGGTTTCATGACTGCTGTCGTGATCATCGGAGGGGTTTTATCGGGCATTTTCACCGTCACGGAATCCGCGGCGATCGGAGCCATCTGGGCCTTGCTGGTAACGTTGTTCGTCTACCGGTCGTTGACCTGGAACGCTTTCTGGCAATCGATCACCCAGGCGATCCGGACAACGGCGCTGGTCATGATCCTGGTCGGAGCGGCAACAGCCTTTGCCTACTTCCTGGCACTCTACCAGGTTCCGGACAAAATCCTTGGCTTGATGACGGGCATATCCGACAACAAGATCGTCGTGCTGATGATGATCAATGTCGCGCTCCTGGTCCTGGGCATGTTCATGGACATGGCGGCATTGATACTGATCTGCACACCGATCTTTCTTCCTGTTGTACGTCAGTTCGGAATGGATCCGGTCCAGTTCGGCATGCTGCTGATGATGAATCTCGGCCTCGGCCTAACGACGCCACCGGTCGGCTCTTGCCTGTTCGTCGGCTGCGCTGTGGCGAAGGTTCGTATCGAAAGCGTGCTCAAAACCATCTGGCCCTTCTATCTGGCGATCTTTGCCGCACTGATGCTGACAACCTATGTCCCGGCGATCTCGCTGACCCTTCCAAGCTTGTTTGAATGAGGTAGTCGCAATGCTCGAAAAACTACTGATCACCGGTGCTGGCGGGGCATTGGGCAAAATGGTGCGCACCCGGCTTGACCACGTCGCAAAATCGCTGCGCGTGACCGCACGACGGGACATCCCGCTCAATGGCCCCAATGAAGAGCTGATGATTGGCGACCTCGCGGACGCAGCCTTTGTCGATCGCCTGGTGGACGGGTGCGACGGGGTGCTGCATCTGGGCGGCATATCGGTCGAACAACCCTTTGGGCCAATTCTTCAGGGCAACATCATCGGCATGTACAACCTGTACGATGCAGCACAAAAGGCGGGTCAGCCGCGCATCCTGTTCGCCAGTTCGAACCATACCATCGGGTATCATAAGGTGACGGAAAGACTGGACGCCAGTTCGGTGACGCGCCCAGACGGCCTTTACGGCGTGTCCAAGGTTTTCGGCGAAGCACTGGCGACCATGTATTTCGACAAGCTTGGGCAGGAAACGGCCATCGTGCGCATCGGCTCGTGCTACGCTGAGCCGAAAGATCATCGGATGCTCAGCACCTGGCTCAGCCCGGATGATTTCATCGCATTGATCGCACGGGTCTTTCAAATCGAAAGGCTGGGATGCCCAATCATCTATGGGGCCTCTGACAACGATGCAGGTTGGTGGGACAACGGCCAGATCGCTGATCTGGGTTGGTCGCCCAAAGACAATTCGGAAAAATTCCGCGCCGGGCTGGATGCGAAAGTCGAAAAACCTGCACCGGATGACGTCTCGGCAAGATTTCAGGGCGGCGCCTTTGCAGCGGCGCCGATAATGAAGGACTAAATCCACATGACCTCTGGAAAACACTACATCGCCGGTGACTGGATCGACAGCACCGAAAAATTCAACTCGGCCCCCGTCGACGGGCCAGCGCGGTCTTTTGCTAAAGGTACACCTGCGCTTGTTGATCAGGCCGTCGAAGCCGCCGAAGCTGCGTTCCTCAGCTTTGGTTGGGCCAGCCGGCAGCGCCGCGCGGCGCTTTTGCGCGCTATTGCCGATGAAATTGAGGCGCGCGGCGATGAACTAACACAGATGGCCACGCAAGAGACCGGTTTGCCCGAAACTAGGTTAGTTGGCGAACGTGGCCGCACCACCGGGCAGCTTCGGCTGTTTGCGGATCATATCGAACAAGGCGCTTACCTCGACCTTCGGCATGACCCCGCCTTGCCAGACCGGACCCCTCTCCCCCGTCCGGATCTGCGTATGATACAACGCCCCATTGGCCCTGTGGCCGTATTTGGCGCGTCGAACTTCCCACTCGCATTCTCGACCGCCGGCGGTGACACGGCAGCGGCGTTGGCAGCGGGTTGTCCGGTGGTGGTAAAAGGGCATGAGGCACATCCAGGCACCGGGGAAATCGTTGCCCAAGCCATCGCTGCCGCAGTTCAAAGCTGCGGTGAGCATCCCGGAGTGTTCTCGCTGGTGCAAGGCGGCTCGATCGAGGTCGGCGCCCGGCTGGTCCAGCACCCGCTGATCCGCGCGGTCGGGTTCACCGGCAGTCTGCGCGCCGGGCGCGCCCTGTTCGACCTCTGCGCAGCCCGGCCCGAGCCGATTCCGTTCTTTGGTGAATTGGGCTCGATCAATCCGGTCTTTGTGCTGCCCGCCGCCGCCGAAGCCCGCGCGGGCGACATCGCAACCGGCTGGTCCGCCGCGCTGACCATGGGCGCTGGCCAGTTCTGCACAAACCCCGGCGTCGTTCTGGTTGAGGATGGATCTGCAGCAGACGCTTTCCTGGCCGCGGCTGAGGTGGCGCTGGCGCAGGTGCCCGACCAGACGATGCTGACCGACGGTATTGCCCAGGCCTATCGCGATGGTGCTGCCAAGGTGACGGGTCGCGCTGGCGTGACCAAAGTGAAGGGTTCTACGGGTGAAACCCGCGCCGCTGCGCCGGTTCTGCTGTCGGTTTCGGGCGAAACCTGGCTGAATGATCCCGACTTGCATCACGAGGTATTCGGTCCTCTGGGCATCGTCGTTCGGGTGCGTGACATGGAGCAAATGACGCAGATCGCAGCTGGGCTGGACGGGCAACTGACCTGCACCTTGCAAATGGACGAGCAGGACATGAAACAGGCGGGCCAGCTGCTGCCAGTGCTCGAACGAAAGGCTGGGCGGGTGCTCGTCAACGGGTTCCCAACCGGTGTCGAAGTGTGTGACAGCATGGTTCACGGCGGTCCCTACCCCGCATCAACCAATTTTGGGGCAACATCCGTGGGCACTTTGGCTATCCGTCGGTTCACCAGGCCAGTCTGCTATCAGAACGTGCCCGAAGCCCTCCTTGAAAAGGCAATCGCCTGAAGCCCGCGCGATTTGCTGGCACAACCACACGGCCACGAAGGAGAATTCGCAAAATGTCGATGGGAAAAGCTTTTTCGCTTCGGAGGATGACGGACGAAAAGGGTGTCTTTCGGATGACATCTCTGGATCAGGTACCACCGATCCGGGATGCATTGCGTCCAAACCTGGCGGCAGATGCGAATCTGGACATGGAAATGATCCGGTTCAAACGTCTGATTTTGGAAGGGTTTCAGGACTCCATGACGGCGATGCTTCTCGATCCGGGCTATGCGATTGCTGGTTGCCTCGACGCTATGGAACCGCACACAGGTCTGTTCATCTCACTGGAGGATCCATATTCCCCAAAGACCAGTTCGGGGGCTACAGAGACAACACTTGTCAAGGACTGGACGGTGGGCAAAGCCAAACGCGTTGGCGGAAATGCTGTGAAACTCCTGATCTGGTATCGTCCAGACGGCGCGCCCGAGGTCAATGCCCATCAGCAGAATCTGGTCCGTCAGGTGGGCGAGCAGTGCAAGCACTTTGACATTCCGTTTATTCTGGAATTGCTTGCCTATCCAGGCAGAACACTGTCGGACACGCTGAGTGAAACAGTGCTGGGCTCTGTCGCGACCTTTGCCCGTCCTGAATTTCACGTTGACGCCTTTCTTGTCGAAAGCCCGGTACCGGCGATCGAAGTTCCCGAATTCGGCACTGACGGTTCGGACATGGTACTGAACTGTTACAAAAGGTTAGGTGAGCTTGCCGGTCGCCCGTGGATCATGATGTCGATGGGTGCGGATATGGAGCAATTTCGACGAATTATGAGTTACGCTTATGCTGCGGGGTGCTCGGGCTACTTGGCCGGGCGCGCCTATTGGCTCGACGCGTTAGAGCAATACCCCGATTGGAACAAGGCGGCGTCGGTTTTGGCCAACAATATCCGAGAATATGTCGAGCCACTGAATGCGCTCACTGAGGCGCAGGCCGCCCCGGAATACGGAATTCCAGAGATGCAAGCCCATTACACGGGCGCGGCCTTCTGTCAGTCCTATCCGGACTTTTGAACGGAATGCCCGATTGTATCCAAAACCGCGACTCTGCTCTTTTTCCGCCGGTGTCTTCACATCAACTGTCGTTCTTTTACCGATGACCCGATTTGGGCGTAGGTGACGTCGACGAAGTCGTCTTCAATCAGCGACAAACGCCACCGCCTTCCTGCTCAGATCGTTGCTCACGCAATGTGGATGTACTTTCGCTTCTATTTGAGCCTGCGCGTAGTTAATCTGAATGGCATCGTGACGGATGGAACACTCCTACCGAAGCGGGACAAACAGCCCGCAGTACGGATGTTGTGGAAGTTGGCAAAACGCCTTTGGTTTCCTTCCCAAGAGAAATCCTCTCTACCGATGAGTCCATTCTTCGCCGAAAGCAATTGACATGAGATAAAAACTTCTTACTGCTTTTGTGAAACTAGTAAGGAAATTTAACCTAATGCATGACTCCATCGGCGAACCAGCTGCTAGCTTCCCCAAACTGTTTCAACGTGGAGTTTCAAATACTCGTTTTCGAAAAATCGGAACCAAAGGCTTGCGAGTGGTTTCGTTTGAGAACGAGACGTTTCTGAAAGTGTCTCATGACGCGGTCAGCCAGCTTACCAGCGCGGCATTTGACGACGTCTCCCATCTGTTGCGGCCCGCGCATCTGGGCCAGCTCAAGGACATCCTGGAAGACGCGAACGCAACTGAAAACGATCAGTTCGTGGCGCTTGAGCTATTAAAGAACGCGGTTATTTCGGCCGATCAGGAATTTCCAAGCTGCCAGGACACCGGCACCGCCATAATAACCGGAAAAAAAGGGCAAAATGTGCTGATCGAAGGCGATCTTCACGATGCTTTGTGCCAGGGAGTTCGGGACACTTGGCAAACCCGCAATCTACGATTTTCGCAGATGGCGCCGCTGACTATGTACGATGAGATGAACACCGGCTCCAACCTGCCGGCACAAATCGATATAGAGGCGACTGACGGCGATGCATTGGAATTCCTGTTCATGGCCAAAGGAGGCGGCTCGGCCAACAAGACATTTCTGTTTCAGGAAACCCGGCGATTGCTGGAACCGGAGCGCCTCTTGGCTTTTTTCGACGAAAAGATCCGCACGCTGGGCACGACGGCTTGCCCCCCTTATCACCTTGCGATCGTGATCGGCGGATTGTCAGCAGAGCAGACGCTGAAGACCGTCAAATTGGCTTCGGCCAAAGAGTTGGACGATCTGCCGACATCGGGCGACGAGACCGGTCGCGCGTTTCGTGATGTTGCGTTAGAGGCGGAGGTTTTAGAGCTGACCCGGCAGATGGGGCTGGGCGCGCAGTTCGGCGGCAAGTATTTCTGCCACGACGTTCGGGTAATACGTCTGCCTCGTCACGGCGGCAGCTTGCCGGTTGGTCTGGGTGTAAGCTGTTCGGCCGACAGGCAGATCAAAGGCCGCATCGACCGCGATGGTGTCTGGCTGGAAGAACTTGAGCGCAACCCGGCGGCCTATTTACCCGAACGGAAATTCGAAGCCCGCGCGGCGCGGCGGATCAATCTCGATCAACCCATGGACGACATCTGCGCTGCATTGTCCGATCTAGACGTCTCCACACCGGTTTTGCTTACGGGCACCATGATCGTGGCACGCGATCTGGTACATGCGGAATTGGGCCGCATGATCAGGGAAGGTAAACCGCTTCCAAGCTACATCCATGACCACCCGGTCTATTACGCAGGGCCGGCGAAAACACCGGAAGGCCATGCATCGGGCTCCTTCGGGCCAACGACGGCAGCGCGCATGGATCCGTATGTGCCCGAATTACAGGCGCAAGGCGCATCGCGCGTAATGATAGCAAAAGGCAACCGCTCTCCGCAGGTGGTGAACAGCTGCAAAACTCATGGCGGTTTCTTTTTAGGTTCTGTCGGCGGCGCGGCGGCGGTCTTGGGCAAAGAGGTGATAAAGAGCATTGAAACGCTGGATTTTGCGGATTTCGGGATGGAAGCCGTTTTTAAGATCACAGTGAAAGATTTCCCTGCATTCATCATCATCGACAACAAGGGGGGCGATTTCTTCACCCGCAAACCCAATCTTGAAACGAAGCGTCCAGGATGAGCGAAGACGGCGTATCAAAGATCACCTTGCGGCAATTGGAGATATTCCTGTCCGCGGTAGAGAACCGCAATTTCATCCGAGCAGCGGAGCAATTGGGGCTGACCCCGCCTGCGGTCTCTATGCAGATGACACGCCTGAGCGAAGAACTGGGCGCGCCTTTGTTTGAAAAGGACGGGCGTTCGATACAGCCGACTTCTGCCGCGACCACGCTCATGCCGTATGCCGAGCGGGTGACAGAAACCGTTCGTGAGGCAAAGGAAGTCGTCCAGGCACTTCAGGGCGAGTTGAACAATCTGGTGCGGATCGCAATGGTTTCGACAGCACGCAATTTCGGCCCCCATCTGGTTCAGGCGTTCAAAAAACAAAATCCCGACATGAAGGTAGAAATTTCAATCGCCAACCGGCAGGGCGTGATTGCGCAGCTTGAACACCAGCAGATTGATCTGGCGCTGATGGGACGCATGCCCCGTCGCTTCGAAGTAGAGGCCTTCAAATTCGCCAAACACCCATACGTACTGGTCGCTCATCCGGAGCACCCGCTGACTCGTTTCAAGAAGATTCGACGAGCGGATTTGGCGGCACACAGGTTTATCGTGCGTGAGCCCGGATCGGGGACGCGCATGGTACATGACCACTTTTTTGAAGAAGCCCAGTTGGCACCGCCTCGCGCACAAGAGATGGACAGCAATGCCAACATAAAACAGGCCGTTATGGCTGGTATGGGATTGGCGTTCATTTCAGCCCATACAATTGCTTTGGAGCGAGGCGCCGGCAAGCTGACCGTGTTGGACGTAACAGGCATGCCAGAGCTTCGTGACTGGTTCGTTTTACATCTGAACGGCAAGAAATTGTCGCCAGCAGCGCTGAAGTTTCGTCAGTTCGTCAAGGATGACGGCCCCAACTTCATGCAGGATTTTTTTGGGGAGTATCTGTAGCCAGTAGTGCCTGTGCTCGCGCCACGATAGGCGGATCGATCATCTTGCCGTCCAGCTGAACCGCGGCGCAGTTATTTGCAATTGCCTGTTCGAAGGCGGTGACGATACGAACGGCCTGTTCGCGTTCCTGCGGGGTAACGGCAAAGACCTGGTTGACCACTTGGACTTGATTGGGATGAATGCACAGTACAGCGTCATACCCTATTGCCTTTGCTCGCTGCACAGTGGCCGCAAACTTGGAAGAGTCACTGACCTCTGCAATGGAACCGGGTAAACCGATAACCTGAACCCCGGCGACGCGGGCTGCCAGTATCAATTGCTGGCTGGGACCAATGAGATTTTCGGAGGTCGGAGCAAAGCCGCATTCGGTCGAGAAATCTTCCGTGCCTAAGGCCAATGCTGAAAGGCGGGGGGACGCTGTAGCAATTTCTGTGGCCTTTCGCAGTGCTGCAGGTGTTTCGATCAAGGCGATTAACTTGATCTGCCGATCCGGGAGGCCAGCGGCGCGCTCACATGCACTGAGATATTCATCCACCAGCTCAACATGATCCGGGCCCGCCACTTTGGGCAGCATCACTGCGCCGACGCCCGGAAGAGTGGCCGCCTTTAGATCGGACGCGCAAACCGCCAGATCCCGGTTCACGCGCACCGCCACTTGCGCGTCCTGCTCCGCCATCCGGGCAACGCTGGCAGGCAGCAAACCACGGGCGATGTCTTTCTGGTTCAGAGGCACGCTGTCTTCCAGATCGAGCACGATGGCATGCGCGCCCCGCTCGTGGGCGCGGGCGATGAACCGTTCCTGATGCGCCGGCGTGAATAGAAAGGAGCGGATCATTCGCCTGCGGCCAAAATGTCTACGCCAAATTCGCGCCGGATATCCTCCGAGTGCTCGCCGAGCGCCGGCACTCGTCCGAAACGTGGTTTTTCTGGGTCGAAGCTATGCTGCACCGGCGCGGCGACCAGGTGGGCGGTGTCTCCATTTTCCAGGGTTACGGGCGTATAGCGCAATTGAGGGTGTTCAGCGAAGTCCTCGACAGAATTCACAGCGCCATAGGCTATGGCCGCTTCGCGCAGCATCGGCTCCAGCTCTGCACGTGTCTTCGTCAGGAAAAATCCGGCAACAATGGCATCTAAGGCTGCGCGGTTCTCTACACGCTTGGCCGCGTCGCAGAACCGGGTGTCGGTTGCCAGTTTGGGTTGGTCGAGCACTTTGGCGCAGAGCCGTTTCCATTCACGTTCGTTCTGGATCGAGATCGCCAAGGTTTCTCCATCCGCAGTGGCGAAGCCGCCATACGGCGCAATCGAGGGGTGGTGCAGCCCAACAGGCTTAGGGGCCTTGCCGGTGTAGACAGTATGCATCAGCGGCACAGTCATCCAGTCAGCGGCAGTATCGAAAAGCGATACCTTGACCGCGCTGCCCTGCCCGGTTTTCTCACGCGCGATCAGTGCTTTTTGAATGCCGATGATCGCGTTCATGCTTGCGCCGATGTCGCAGACCGAAACGCCGATCCGGCCTGGTGCTCCGGGAGCACCATTAACGGCCACCAGCCCGCTTTCGCATTGCACGAGGAAGTCATAAGCCTTCATGTCCTGATAGGTACCGTCTTCGCCATAGCCGCTAATATCGCAAGTGATCAAGCGAGGGTTGCGGGCGCGCAGCACGTCCGAACCAAAACCGGCCCGGCTAATAGCGCCTGGGGCAAGGTTCTGGATAAACACGTCGGCCGTATCGAGAATTCGGTGCAGCAGCGCAGCGTCTTCCGGTGATTTAATATCCAGGCACAAGCTTTCCTTGCCGTGATTGGCCCAAACAAAATAGGAAGCCGAGCCTTTCACCGCGCCATCGTATTTGCGTGCGAAATCTCCGGTATCACGTTCGATCTTGATCACCCGCGCCCCACCCTGAGCAAAGTGACAGGAGGCCAGAGGAGCTGCAACGGCCTGTTCGACAGACACAACCACCAGGCCTTCATAGGTATTAATAATCGGTTCTGCCATGTCAGGTGGCCCTTCGAGTTGTCAGGATTGTGAGGTTGCGATGCATTTCGTTGGCAACGATAGTCATGCCTTCGTCAAATCCCATGCCGGGTTTGACGAGAACGCGTTGGGGCCGCGTAGCCTGGGCGACGTTGACACACGCGCGAGCCGAGATGTCTGTCTCGTTGCAAGTGCCGCCCTGATAGGCTTCCACTCCCATTTGTTTGCAATAGAGCACCGCTTCGATTGTGTTATGTAAACTGCCCAGATCAGGCGTCTTGATCTGTACCATGTGGCAGCAGTCCGCATCAACGAAATCGATCACGTCTTGATATGTGTTACACCATTCATCCGCAACGATACGCACGGTGCTTTTGCGCGCATCCAAAGCGGATTTGATTTCGCCCAGCAACTTGATCTGCCCTTTCTTGGATCCTGCATCCGCCGGACCTTCGATATAGAGCTGGAACGGAGAGGCGCGCTTTTCAAGACCCACCAGATATTCGGCGATGCACTCCGCATTATTGTCAAATATCAGCCCGATCGTACCGTAGACATCAATGTGCAGTTGCGGCTGATAATCGGCATCCTTTCGCAAGCTTTGAATGCGGCGGGTCAGCCAGGTAACGTATTCCACCAACTTGCCACCATTTTTGCCGAGCTTGGTCTGCACATTGTTGATCAGCCCGTGCGGCAGCGCATCGACCCGCTTCAGCACCATCTTGTCCACCGCGCCATAGCGGTCATCCCCGCTTTGACCAAACAGCGCCAGCGGCTGCGCGATGATCGGCAGATCGTACTCGCGGCAAATGATTTCGACCTTAAGTTGCCCGCTGGCTTTCGCAGCAGCGTCTAGCAGCGCCTGACTGAGACCATAGCGGATTGCCGTGTGCAATGGTTCACCATCAATCTCGAGAACGTCGAAAAACGCGGCGTTTCCGCGGAAGTCGTCGATATCGCGACCCAAAAGCAATGGCGCAATATGTTCTTGCAAATAGGGAATGAAACGCTCGGCGGTGAAAAGCGGGTCGCGCCCCGCCGCGCCTGAATACTGAACGGCCGAGCAGTCGCCTTCAGCGATTTGGCCGTTCTCAAGCTCTAACAGTACAGAAATGCTTTCGCCGCGCTGGCGGATGCTTTCGAAGCCGGAAGTCGCAGCCGGTCCGATATAGGTGAAGCCATCCTGCTTCGCCCCAGCCTTGATGGCGGATTGATCGTCAAAGTAGAAGGCCGCGAAACCCGGTGCGAAATTTGCGTTTATTATCTTCATTTTTGGTCTTAAATCCTAGGAGATTTCGGCTTTCGGCCGCCCGATGAGCTTGCTAGCAGAGATGGCATTGACATCGTCGACCACCATCTTGAAAGAAGCGTCCCGCCCCTCCGCTTTGGCCCGTTCCGCAATCTTGTCGTTGTGGAAGGCGATGACATCGACGGGCAACGGCACATCCCCTCGATCAAAAACCCGAATAGCGCCGAAATTGTCGCGCACCGGTGTCATGCGACCGGCATTGGCTCTCGCCGGCGCGAAGGGCACGTCCATCACGCCGCTTTCGAAGGCCAACACTGCGCCTCGGGCGATGTCCCCCTGCCCCAGTTCCAGCACCTTGTGCATGACGGCATGGACCTCGGCTTCGATCATCTCGACTTCCTGCGCGATCTCGGGTGTTTCCATGCGGTTCTGGTCGGAAACCATGTTGACCATCTGGCGGGTTGCCAGCAATCCGGCCTTGTTGGCCTCGAGCGTTGGGATGCCGCTGGCTTCGTGCGGCGTCTTCACAATGATCTTGGTCGCACGGGCGTATTTCGCTGCCATGGCGCCCAGGCAGATCACGGCTGTTGCCTTGGCTTCGTCCTCGGGGAACCCTCCCATCCATTGATGAAAAACCGTTGTCAGGGCATAGTCTTCATGGCCCGCGGCCATAAAATAGTGATGCGCCAGGTTGCGCAGGCTGCGAAGAGCAGCGATATCCTGGGCCATGTTGCCACCCTGACCATAGCCCAGCGTGATGCATTTCACACCTTGCTCCAATGCCAGCAGGCCCTCGATGATGGCGACGACATGCGACACGAAGGGCGGCACCAGCGTCCCGGTCAGCGGGCCGAACGGTTCGCGATTGATGCGAACGCCTACTTCTTCATAAAGACCAACAAGCCGGTCGCAATATTGCCAATGGCGGATGGATTGGGCCAGAGAGATCTTCTTGGCGTAGGGGATATTGTAGGAAATCCCTCCACCTTCGAAGCTGGTGAATCCGGCCGCAAGCGTGATTTCCGCCATCAGGCGGGCGTCGGGCGTCCCATGGCGAACCTGTACGGGCTTGCACTGGCCCTCGACAAGGCGGCGGCAGCCGTCTACGCCATGGTTAACAGCCGGAAACCCGTTCAGCAGCGATGTACCCGCAGCGCGGGACTTGTCGATCCCCTTTTGGGCCTCGTCGTAACGATTGTGGCGCGTATAGGCGTCCACGGTTGTCGGCAGCACGTCGCAATATGGTGAAAGACCGTTCAAAAGCGCGGTATGCTCGCGCAGCAGGGCCACGCCCGCGCGAGGCTGCAGAAGAGTTTCTCCCGTAGCCTCGGCATTTGCCAAAACGGTAGAAAATCGCTTGTCTTCCGAAAGCGACTGTTGAAGCGCGACGCCGTCTTTGAAACTTGCATCGCGTCCCGTGGGCCATGTGCACAGAACCTTTGCGCGTTCAGCTTCGAAGGTGGCCTGGTCAAGGCGCGTGTTCAGTATATCTGTCGCATTGAGCATTGGTTTATCAGACCGATTCTTGAGCGTTCGTAAGGACATCCCTTTTGGGTCGGCGCCAAAGGCGCCGAAGGAACGTTGCTTGAATTTTGGTGGTGTCAGGTTGATTTGTCGTAGGCTGCGACTTGGCTCCACAAGGCAGCCGAATTATGACCATATGCCGCCGGGCGTTTCGCCCGAATGTCTTCTTTCAGAATTTGGGAAACTCGATCGAGGTCGTCGCTGGGCTTGAAGACCCGATCGAAACCCATTTCCCAAAACTGCGCTTCCACAGTAGCAAAATCGCGTTTGCCAATGACGAGGTTGCCGCCAACGTACAGGATGATGTCTCCGATACCTTGCTGCTCGCACCGCGCCCGGAAGCCCTGACAATCAATCTCTCCATGTCCATAAATCGAGGATACCAGAATGGCGTCCGCACCACCTTCGATGGCGGCCGTGATAAATTCATCCTGACTGACCATCACACCAAGGTTATCTACTTCGATTCCCTGCGCGTTCAGGACACTGGCGATGATCTTGTTCCCGACGGCATGGCAGTCGACGCCGATCACCCCGAGGACGACTTTGAATTCTTTGATTTCGTTCAGCACCACGTTTTGCCTTCCGAGATGAGTTGGTTGTTTCTGCGTTGTTAAACGATTCCGAATGCTGCTCAAAATTTTTTATCTAAAAATATTAATTGCTAATTTTTATTTACCGTTTTGAATTAAGCCCACCTCATCGCAACACGACCATCCGTCCGGTGGAGCCGTGTTGCTTCATTGGCGAGAAAGGTTGCGAAGGTGTAGATGGTTTCGTCAGGTTGTTGGCCTCGCAACGATGGCGAAGCGAAGTGCCATGCCGAGTTTAACAGGCCTGCCTCGCATCAAAGGCTTTCGTTTTCTCGTGCCGTGATCGGCAATGCTGTCTGGATGTACCATTGATTTGCCCTCAGCTTTAGAAACGTTGAGGGCCTTCTTGCGCCAAGCGGGATCTGCGTTTCATACGGGATTGAGACGCGCACTTCGGCAGGCAGTTTGTTGCGAAGGCAGCCGAAGCCGACCCATCAGCTTCTTCTGCTTCATGGCAACCCTTGGGCCGGAAAGTCATGACACGCGTCGGGCGGATTAACGAACTGATCGCTCCGCCCTCATATTACGGTGACGCCGAGGTTGGTCTTGCTAAGCTCTCACTTATTGGAAAGCTTCTTCAAAGGGCACTGGTCGGCTCATGAAAGGTCAAACAGTCAGGCCCAATACTATTGAGGATGGCAGGCTCGATAAGACCATTGTCTTCCAATTGCGGGCCAGACATTTCAAGTGCGGCCCGAAGTCCCATTTTAGAGGGTACACGACGCCACACCACTCTTGTGGCGTATGGTGCACCACCCAACCGCCATGAACTGCCGTGCATTAGGCCTGTCATGATATCTGGTCTGTACGCATGAGGCGCATCCAGAGTTGACAGGCACACAGAATACGGAGGGACAGATTTTTGTTCCGTCACATACACACGCCCATGTATGAATACAGCCGAGCCCTGATAGCGTGCGCGTTGCCTCGTGCCGACTTTGCGGTCTTCGCCGCGTTCCGACGTCCAAACGGCAACCTGACCATCAACCTCTTTCAAGACCGTTACACCGACTTTGATCACATTGGGCCATGACGGTGTACGATAGAATGTGTTGTAAATCCCGAGAACGTGCTGCCATTCCTGGAGCGGACTGGTGCCCGCAAAGCGTCCGACATGTTCTTGGCTGTCTACATTTCCAGCGGAGGTCGCACGATTTTTGTGCGTCAATGACGGTGCAATCTCAGGTGCAGAAAAAGTGTCTTCATGGCGAGAGAATTTGGGACGAACAAAGCGCAGTCCCCGGCCATACTCCCATTGAATGCAATGCTCCGGGCTTTTGTCATCCGCTAGTGCTTTTCGCAACGCGCTGACCCGATTGTAAATCGCGGCGTCAGAGACCTCTCGGGCGTCCCAAACAGCTTCAATAAGCTCATCTTTTGCCACCACTTCGCCCTCTCGGCGAACCAGGAATTGAAACAGCTTCAGGACACCTCGTTGCAACCGCACGACTTCGCCGTCGACATATAGCAATCTTCGCTTAACGTCGAAACTCCAGTGCCCATAGCTGATCGAAGAGGATTCAAAGTTCATACTGCAGAACCTCACACCGTTTTCTTTTCTGTTTGGGTGTAATTTTCGTGTGATTCCACAGCGCAACTCAACTTCAAGTTAAAAAAATAGGAATTGATGTTGCAGATTGATGGCCGCTGACTGCGTACAAAGCCAGAGTTACTTCACGATTAACGAGTTTCACGCTTAACGAGTAAAGAGAAATGGTTCCCTGGAGCCAGGTTGAATTGGCCCCAGGGAAGCAATGTACGGCCATATTGTGTGGTGCCACAAAAAGCAGAGCGAGGGCTTCAATACCACCGCAATTACCGGCGATTTGCGCCAAAGAAATCGCAAAGCCAATAAGTGAGAGATGCTCAAGCTTCCCGGAACATTGGCAAAAAACTACATTAGCGTGAAGTGGAAACAGTTGTGAACATGCCACAGATGGGCGGATCTTCGAGTGATCAGGCCGAAGAGATCAATACGGGCACAGCCACAAGTACGATACCGGAAGCGACGGAAAGTAAGGTCGAATATTCCGTTTCCACAGGTCTTGCAGCGCGGCTGAACGGACTGGGGTTGTCGCTGGCCTTTTCTTCGTATCAATCCGGGCTCCTCTATCTGATCGGTGTCAAGCCGGACAGCGGAATCAACATCCATCAGATGGCCTTTCCGCGCCCTATGGGGCTACACCGGCACGGGGCACACGGTTTGTCGCTGGCCGCCGATGATCAGATTCTTCATTTGCAGAATGTACTGGAGCCGCATGAACGGATGAACGCCTTGTTCGATGCCGCCTTCATGCCTCGGCAAAGCGAGTTCACCGGGCGGCTTGATCTGCACGATCTGGGCATCGACGCGGATGGGCGGTCGATCTTTGTAAACACCCGCTACAACTGCCTGGCCACGCCTGACCCGCGTCACAGCTTCCGCGAAGTCTGGCGGCCTCCGTTTATCTCGGCACTGGTGGACGAAGACCGCTGCCACCTGAACGGGTTGGCGATGCAGGACGGCCGGCCCCGATATGTCACCGCCGTTAGCCGTTCAGACACGATCGACGGCTGGCGCGACCGTCGCGCCGATGGCGGGATCGTCATCGATGTGGAGACCGGCGATATCGTCTGCGAAGGTCTGTCGATGCCCCATTCCCCCCGCTTGCACAATGGACGGCTGTGGCTGTTGAATTCGGGCACTGGAGATCTGGGTGAGGTGGAGTTCGGCCCTAACGGCAAGGGCCGCTTTGTGCCGCGTGTCTTCTGCCCGGGCTTTGCGCGCGGGTTGGCGTTGCACGGCCGGTTTGCCTTCGTCGGCTTATCCAAACCGCGCTACAAACGGTTCGAGGGTTTGGCGCTGGACGAGCGGTTAACCGATGCCGACAGCGCGCCTTGGTGCGGCATTCAGATCATCGATCTCGAGACCGGTACCTGCGTCGACTGGCTGCGGATCGACGGTGCGTTGGCCGAGCTTTACGACCTCGAATTGCTGCCCGGCCATCTCTGCCCGCTGGCCATCGCCCCCAGTACTCCAGAGGCGGCAGAATTGATCACTGTAGCAAAACCGGCGTGAGACCGGATCACATCCAAAATAAGGGACGGGATTTGTGAAAAAGACGAGTAGCGGATCGATCCAACCGTGGAACCAAAGGGTTCTGTTGCGCGGCGGGCGGATGACAAAACTTAAGGGGCACGCTGCCAGTTTTGCGCCATCAATCAGTTACCTGATGTTCGGCGTTTCGGCTTCAGCCCTCGGCGTGGCCGTCTCCTTCAGCGGTAGTGCGGCACAGGCGGGCAGTTGCGCCCTGCAGCCCGATGGCACGTATCTATGCTCCGGGCCGGCTGCTGCGGGAGTGGACACCACGGTTAGTATCCACCCTGCCACCGGGCCGGTCTCTGTCCTCACAAGCGCCGGGTTTGGTCTGGATGTATCCACTGGCGATGGCGTGTCTCTGAGCGGTGAAGACGTCACTTTCACGGATATTTATGGATCGACGATCACATCACAATACGGCACGGGGATTGATGTAGAAAGCAACCCCGGTACTGGCGGTTTATCCTTTACGTCCTCGGGCGCGATTACCGGTGCCACTTCCGGCCTCGTCGCAAACAACTACGGCGGTGGAGCGCTGACAATCGACGCGGCAGACGTCACCGGAGCGGGTTACTACGGGATATGGGCATACAACAATGGTGGCACCGACCTCTCGGTCACCACCTCCGGCGCCGTAACGGGTGGATTTACAGGCCTTGTTGCGCTTAACGGTGGCAGCGGCGCTCTGACGATCGCGGCGGTGGACGCCACCGGAAGTCGAAATGGCATTTATGCGGCGAACAACTCCGGCGCAGCCACTGATTTATCCGTTACTACGACGGGTGCGGTCAGCGGTCTTAGTGGTATTGTCGGAACAAACTACGGCTCTGGCGCGCTATCGATTTCAGCGGCAGATGTCTCGGGCGGAAGCTTCGGAGGCATTAACGCCAGGAACTACGGTACCGACCTTTCGATCACAACAACTGGTACCGTCACGGGTAGCACCGCGATAAACGCCAGAAATTATGGCGGCGGAGCGCTGACGATCGACGCTGCCAACGCCACCGGAAAACGCAGCACCGGGATTCGGGCCGACAATAGGGGCACTGAACTGACTGTCACCACGTCCGGTGTAGTCAGTGGTGCCGCAAACGGAATCTGGGCACGCAATCGAGGCAGCGGCACACTGACGATCAATACGGCTGGCGCCACCGGAAACTCAAGCGATGGGATTTATGCCGCCAACTCTGGCGTCGACCTGTCGATCGCCGCGACCGGCACGGTGAATGGTGGCCAGAACGGAATAGATGCGCGCAACAATGGCAGCGGTGCGCTGACGATTTCAGCCGCGGATGTCTCGGGCGGAAGCTCGGAAGGCATTCGCGCCAGTAACTACGGCACTGACCTTTCGATCACAACAACCGGCACCGTCACGGGTGACAGCGCTGCGATATTCGCGCAAAACTACGGCAACGGAACGCTGACAGTTACTGCGTCAGGCAATCTTGTCGGTGGCTCTGGGTCCGCAATTTCCACTCAGACGAATGCTGGTCAGCTGACCGTGATTGAATTACAGAGCGGCGCGTCAGTTTCCGCCAGATCCGGCGAAGCCATCAGCAACAATGAGGGCGATAGTCAGGTGACACTGACGGCGGGTTCAGCTGTAGCAGGCGCAGTGCGCCTGGATGATGGCAAGGATGCGCTTACGGTCAACGGTGGAGCCGATATCAGCGCCGCAACGCTGTTCGATGGTGGTGACGGCGCCGAGGACGAACTGACCCTCTCAGGTTTCACCGGTACGTTCGACAACACCCTCTTTACCAACTGGGAAACCCTAGTTGCTGACAATGGCAGCGACCTGACCCTTAACAGCGCGGCAGCGGGTTTCGACGTGCTGAGCATCCGTAATGACGCCAGTGTTACGGCCGAAAACGCGGACTTCTCCTTTGGCGGGCAATTGCAGATCAGTACAACCGGCAGCTTCCTCGCCGGGTTTAACGGCCTGGGTGCCGTTGATATCAACGGCAATGTCCTCAACGACGGCCTGCTTTCTCTGGCCGATGGGCAAAGCGGTGACCGGCTGACCATTGGCGGCAACCTGTCGGGCAGCGGAACTATCGAGCTTGACGTTGATCTGACGGCCGGGACAAATGACGAGATCTTTGTGACTGGCGACAGTGCGGGTGCAAGCCAGGGCCTGGAGGTGGAAAAATCCGGCAGTGGCAATGGGGTCTTGCAGGAGTTCACACTGGCCACTGTCTCCGGCGCAAGCACCGAAAGTGACTTCCAGCTTGTAAACGCCGATTTCGTCACCACTGAGGGTCAGCAGGCAATCAGTGACGGCGATGTTACCTACCTGCTGGAATATGATGCGGCCACGGGCAAATTTGTCCTGTCACCCTTCGACAATTCCGGTGGGCTGAACGACAACCCGGGCGGTTCTTTTTTGGCCGCCAGCGTCCAGCAGTTCAGCGACCGGTTGTCTCTGGGCGGAACGCTACAACGAGTGACCGGAAGCTCGCGTGGGGGTTCAACACAGGTTAACACCGTCAGCCGGGCGCTCTACGACCTCACCACCACGAAACAGCCGGTGATCTGGATGGAAGTCGAAGGTGGACGTGACAGTTACGCCGTCGATGACCGGGACGTCGATACAACCAGCGGCGGCCTGCGGGTCGGAGCCAGTCTGCCCATGGCCGAGATCGCAGGCGGGCAGCTGGTTGGCGGTCTGGAATTTGGCGCATCAAGCTTGTCTACGACGGTGCGTACCTCGCTGGCGGAAGCCAAGGTCGATACTGATGCCTATGACGTGACGCTAAGCACGTTGTGGCTGGCCGACAGCCTACTCTATCTCGACGGGCAGCTGCGTTATGCCTACTTCAACGGTGCAACCCGTCCCAATGGTGGTGCAGAAGTCGACACTGACGGCAACGGGTATGGCCTGTCCGTCGAGGTTGGCAAGCCGTTCGCGCTGGAAAACGGGTTGAACCTGATCCCGCAGGCGCAACTGATGTACAGTAGCCTTGATACAGACGATGTCGTCGGCGTTGCGGGTGGGGGCCTGACCGGCTCATTGGCCGACGGTGACACGCTGACCGCACGTCTTGGTTTGCGGGTAGAACATGCGTTCGTATCCACGGGCATCGTCTTTGGACAGGTTGATTACTATCATGCGTTCGACAATCGAACCGGCGTGACATTTGGCCAGGACACCATCCTGACTAAGCGAGGCAAGAACACAGCAGCATTGACCGTTGGTGGCCATATGACGATCACAGCGAACACCACGATGTACGGTGAAGTGTCAGGCGAAACCGGGCTCGGCAGCAGTTCTGACGACTATGGCTTCGCTGGCCAAATTGGATTCGAAATCCGCTTCTGAGCCCGGCAAAACCCGTCAGCCCACCGTCTCATTAAGGTAGGCTGATCGCATAGGAGCCATGTAACGACGTTGAGCCATAGCGGCAAACCTATGCCGTTAAAGGGCAACAGCGACGACTGAACCTATAACAACTAAACGAGAAATTTGGCGAGACGTCCAATTGCAGGGTTGTTGCGAGACCGAAGTGTTTCTGACCGTATACGCAAAATAGGTACAAACGCGGAGAATGCAGTAGTCTGCTGAGAAGTCGCAAAAAGGAAGTGCGGTTATTTCGGAACCAGCAACTTTGCGATCAGACCGATCGTGTCTTTGGGGCCTGTTCCGGTGTCATAGAAATTACGCTCATAGCTCAACTGCCATTGCACCGGTCGACCACCGATACTGGTCAGTTTCGACAGCTTCACGCCAACTGGCAAAGTGACGAATTCGCCGCGGTCCCAATCATAAGCAAAGGTCATGTCGGACGCGCCCACCGACCAGCTGTTTCCCAGCGAAACATCCAGGATCGGTTGAAGGGTAGAGATATTTACGTCCGGTCGCGAGTCATCGCCAGCGATGGTAAAAATGTTCTGGTTGAATGCGCCGACCAGGCCCCAATCGGGTTGGGCAACAAAACCAACCGCGGGTCCGAGCCCCCATTTCTCGGCACTGAACCCATCAGCACCCGTTGGCAGCAGGGCAACAAGCCCGACGCCGTAGCGGCCCCAGTCGCGGTCAAAGGTGGTCAGGTTGAACAATGTGGAATCGCTGAGACCTGAATCCCCGGCAGCATTTTGGGTCACATAAGGTACGGTCAGTCGGGCGATGTTGTTGGTTCCGCCAAGCTGATAGGGAATTGCGGCACGGAATTGCGTTACGTTCTGCGACCCGGAACTGTTGTGCAGACTCGGGGAATAGAAATCCTGCACCAGAAATGCCATCAGCGACGCCGTGGGATCGCTCGCCTCGCTTTCCAGCGATTGTTCGGCCGACACCGCAGAGGTGCAGCCCAACGCCAGAACCGCTGCCTTCAGTAACAATGCAAAACCCCGGGTTTCTTGTCTTGCCATGATCTGGCCTTTTCTTCTTCTTTCAAACGCAATCCGGGAGGGTTAATCCCGATCCGCTTCCAACTCAATACCCGAAACTCCCACTTTCGCGTGGGAAATTAGAGCCCGCGGGCTTTGGCGCGAAAAGCCTTATCCAGGTGTGTACCAGATCGGCGAGGTGTAGGCCCGTTCCTGGATACTGGCAGGAAGACCTTCCGGCAGGTCGGTGCCAAAGAACTTGGCGTCATAGGTTGTCCAGCGCGGGGTCGGGATTTCGATGACCCGGACATAGTAGAACGCCCGCTGTGCGGGTTCAAAATCGGGGTCAGTCCAGAACCCGTCAAGAAACCCGGCACCGATACTGTTGGAATAGGTCGCCTCTTCTATATTGACCGTGTTGCCTACTGGCGTAGTGGCCCGCCCATTGGCGTCAATCTCGCGCTCGCCCGAGACAGCAACGTCGTAGATCCGCTCATGCGTTTCGCCTGCCGCGTCAGCCCAGCCCTTGACGATCTGTACCCGGTCCAGATTGGCACCATCAGGGTCGCGCAGCGCCCGGATCAGAAAGGTTGGGGCCGTGTCGGATGCCTTGAGATCGCCGCCCATGGGCACGCCGGTCTCGTAACCATGTCTGGCGAAATCGGCGCGGTCCAGATCTGCTGCGGTGAAATCGTAGCCACCAAAGACGCGGACCCGGATGCGGGTGCCGGTTGTGGCAAAAACTTCCTTGCGGGCCATAGCGTCCCAGATGGCTTCCCGGGTGTTCTCGCGCGCCCAGACGGCCGCTAGGCCCGAGGCAGAAATCTGGCGCGCATATTGCTTGGTTTCCTCTGGCCCCGGACGGCCCGCTACGACCTCGTCAAAACGGATGGGGTCTGCGGTGGGTTCCAGCATCGAGACCTTGCCAAAGTAATTGTCCTCTTCGACCGTGGCCAGGCCGGTATGGGCGTCGGAAGAACCGATCATGCCGAACTTGAACGGGTTCGCCCCCAGTTCTGCCTCGTAGCTCAGACCACGCTTCAATGCTTCGCGGGCATATTCCCGCGGCAACATGTCCGGCGTCTTGGGTTGCGCCCCGAAACTGCCTTTGTCCCATGTTTCGAAGTCCGCAAACTCGTCCTCGGGGGACAGCAGGGGATGTGTTTCACCGTCACCTTTCATCTGTGTGACTTCATACAGCGGCTCCCAACGCATGCGGCGTTCGGCAAAGCCCTGATCGATAGGGGTTTTCGTGCTCAGCGTCACATCGTCGAACATCAGCCCGTTGGACAGGTTGCCGTTATGCGGAATCGCCAGCACCTTACCGCCTGTCATCGCCTCGTAATCGCCCATCCAGGCCCACAGTTCCTCGGGGTCCTGCGTGTCGTATTGCGAAATGGGCACGATCTGATCGGCCTCGCTCTTGCCATCCCGGAAAATGATGTTTCGGTGCAAATTGTTGCCGTCGGCCTGCAACGTCCATTCAAAGCCGATCAGCGCGGTGAACAGGCCCGGTGTATAGAAACGCTCGGCAGATTCTGTGATCCGTCCCCACATGGTTTTAGCAAGGGCTGTCTCCTCGCGCAGCGGATCGTCGAGCGCATTCAACGCCTTCTGCCACTCTTCATACGCTTCCAACTGGCTCTCGAACGTGCCAATTTTCGATAAGTCATAGATTTTTCTGCCCCAGTCATTGGCCAGCAGGTCCTCATTACCTTCGGCAATCGCTGGCGGCAGGCCCAGATTTTCTGCGTGGTCCGTAACCACCAGAAAGTCCAACGGGCGCTCCAGTCGCGCCGGAACGCCGGAGCTTGAAACGACAACTTCCCCACGTGCGAACCGATAGGCGTCATCTGGTCCCAGCGTCGCCCCGACTAGCCCGGCATCGGCAGAGTAGGTTGTGTGCAGATGTGTATCGCCGAAATAAACGTTGTTAGGAAAATCCTGCCCAGGATACGGCGAATACTCAATTGCTGCACCCGATGGCGGCGGAGTATCCTGCGCCATGGCAGTGGCAGTCATCGATATCGCAAAAAACAATGTTACTGCGTTCTGAAACCGAACCATTTGTTTTCTCCCGAGGTACCTGCCCTGCTTGCGGTGGCCGAAATTCCGTCGCATGGCCGCAGGATTTGTACAAATATTCAACTTTGTGCAGCAGGAATTCTGCGCCGAAGCCCAATGCGAAACAAGTCACTCCTACGCTCCGCAAATCAGAACGACAACACCCGCTCGACAAACCAGAAGGTCGCCACGGACCCGACCACATAACCCAACGCCAAATTGGCCAGACTGTCCCGCCTCTGCCAGCTCTGCGCGGCAACAGGCAGCGCCTTACGTATCAGCGCCGCCACGATCAGAACGACACTCACAAAGGCAAGCTGCCCAGCCTCTACACCGATGTTGAAGGCCAGAAGCGCGGTGACAATGTCCTGCTCGGGCAGGCCGATGTCACGCAGGGCGCCCGCAAAGCCAAGCCCGTGCAACAGCCCGAAGGCGAACGAGATCAGCCAGGGCGCACGCTCGGACAAACGGTCCTTTCCGCTCCGGGATTTGAGGATTTCGACCGCCATGAAGATAATCGACAGCGCGATCACTGCCTCGACCGGCGGGCCGGGGACCGAGATATGGCCCAACGTGGCCAGCGCCAGCGTAATAGAATGGGCAATAGTGAACGCGGTGATCGCACCAACCAGACGCCAAACGTTACGGATCAGCATCAGCAAGGCGAAGACGAACAGCAGATGATCCCAGCCTTCCAGGATGTGATCAAAGCCAAGGGCCGCATAACTGCCGAATACGCCCAGCGTCGATGGTTTCGCAGGAACGACATAACTGGTCTGATCCGGAGTGAGGCGCACCGTGACAGGAGCGCTGTCCAATGGCTGCAGCCGCAACAAAACATCCGTCTGCTGCGCGGACAGGCCAGAGATCGAGATATTGCCCCCCACCAAACCACCGGGACAGTCGGACACCCAGGCCGATATCCAGGCCGCGCCGTCGAAATTTGGTGCAGGCCCAATTTCGGGCGTGCAGTTTTCCGGCAAGGTCACGTCGATTTTCATTGGCGCGCCGGTCACATCCGGCTTGCGCCAGAAAACCTGCCAACTGTCCGTCGTCAGTTGCCGGACATCCAGATACCCGGGCTCAAGCGCATGTCCCAGCGCCGCTACACCTGGCAGGCATAAAAGCAGCGTTACAAACAAAAGACGGCGCAGCATCACTGCGAAACTCTTTCGGCCAGTTGATCGGGCGTGGGTGCCGTAATCTCGTATTTCGATTTCAGCTGTTCGAACTGGGCCCGAGACAGTTCAGACATCAGATCACGCCGCCAGTCGAACAACACATCGTCATGGATGGTCTCCAGCGAAGGCAGAGCGGCCTCCTGCCGGTCCTCCAAATAGACCAGGTGCAGCCCGTACCCGGATCTGACCGGTCCTACCCAGCGATTCAGGGGCAGCTTGTTCAGTCCCTCAAAGAAACCACGCCCAAACGTACCATCGATCTGCCCCGCCGTCGTCAGGGGCAGCGCGTCCGGCAGCAGGCTGATCGACCTGAATGTGGAGGGATCCGCGCCATCGTTTAACGCTTGCACAGCAGCTTCTATACCGGCGGGGTCGCTGTCGGCATCAAGCCCGACCTGACGGAAAGCAAGCTTGCCCTGCGGCATGAACCTGTCCGGGTTTTCGGTCAGATGATCAAGCAGCACCGGTTCCTCCGGTTCGATGGCCTGCGCCACTGAGGTCGTCAGGAAGTCCATCTTCTGGGCTAGGCGTTTGCGCACAATACTGTCACCGCGATCCAGCCCCAGTGCGCGGGCTTCACGCACCAGAACCTCTTCACGCAGCAGATTGTCTTGCAGATTTGCTAATTCTGCAGCTGTGGGTGGCCGTTGCCAGGTTGTCTGGAACTGCCCGATTAACCGCTCGATGTCCTGATCGTCGATGACGATCTGGTCTTCGCGCTCCTGCACATTGTCCGTGGGGTTCAGATAGTTGAACCATCCAAAAACGGCGATGCCCACAAGCGCAAAATGGAACAGAGGTTCCCTGTAAAAGGTCATGCACACTCCATCATTCGATCAGTTGTTCCTGACAAATCCAAAAGGGGCCGGACGAGCCGAACCCGGTCTGGCTTAACTTGGCGTATACCAAATCGGAGAGGTATAGGCACGATCCTGAACGGTAGAGGGCACGTCCCCAGGCACTTCGGCGTCAAACAGCTTGGCATCATAGGTGGTCCAGCGCGGCGTTGGAATCTCGATCACGCGTACATAATAAAATGCGCTTTGCGCGGGATCGAACTCGGGATCCTGCCAATGAGCCGTCAGGATCGGTTCACCAATCGTATTGGTGTAGCTGGCATTTTCCACATCGACCGTGTTTCCGACCGGCGCGTCGCAACGGTGGTTGGCAGCCGTACCGCGATTGTCGGAACAGGCGACGTCATAGATGGCTTCGTGAACTTCACCATCCTGATCGAGCCAGCCCTTGATCACCTGCACCCGGTCCAGATTGGCCCCTTCAGGATCGCGCAGCGCCTGAATCACCAATGTTGGCGCTGCGCCGTCTTGCGACGCGCCCAGATCGCCGCCCATCGGCACACCGTTGGCGTAACCATGCGCAGCAAAGTCCGGGCGGGCAAGGTCATCTTCAGCAAAACCATAACCGCCAAAGACGCGAACACGCAGTCGGGTTCCGGTAGTTGCATAGACCTCGCGGCGCTTCATCGCATCCCAGATCGCCTCGCGGGTATTCTCGCGGGCCCAAACGGCTGCAAGACCCGATGCCGAAGTGTAAGCGGCGGTGATATCATCTGACGGATCGTCCGGCGTCAACGCACCGGTGACGGCCTCTTCCATACGGATCGGATTGTCGGTGGGCTCCAGAACGGTAACCTTGCCAAAGAAATTATCCTCAGCGGCGGTCGACATGCCAGTGTGACTGTCGGTTGATCCAACCATACCGAACTTGAACGGATTCACGCCCAGTTCCTGCTCATAAGCAAGGCCGCGTTTATAGGCCTCACGAGCATATTCGCGGGGCAACATGTCAGGGGTCTTGAGCTGTGTGCCAAAACTCCCTTTGTCCCAGGTTTCGAAATCCGCGAACTCATCTTCGGGCGACAAAAGCGGGTGCGCCTCGCCATCACCCTTCATCTGGGTAACTTCGTAAATCGGCTCCCAACGCTGACGGCGTGTGGCATAATCCGAAGAGAGCGGCTCACCCGACGCTCTGACATCATCGAACATAAGGCCGTTCGAAAGATTGCCGTTATGGGCCAGTGCCAGAACCTGCCCGCCAGTCTTGTCTTCGTAGGCCTGCAACCAATCCCACAGATCTTCAGGGTTCTCGGTGTCATAAGCCGACAGCGGAACGATCTGATTTGCCTTGTCGCTGCCATCCCGGAAAATCACGTTGCGATGCAGGTTGCTGCCATTCGGCGCCGAGGTCCATTCATAGCCGATGAACGCGGTGAACGCGCCGGGATTGTTGTGACGCTCGGCGGCTTCGGTGGTCTTCTGCCAGTAGGTCTCCATCAGGCCGGTCCCGGCCATGGGATCGGTGGCACCGGGGTTGTTCACGTTTCCAAACCACATGCCATAGGCTTCGCGCACGCCATCCATGGTGCCGGGCGCGAATACCTTGCTGATTTCGCGGCCCCATTCATTGGCCTGCATGACTGGATCGCCCGATGTCATGGCCACAGGAAGGCCGAGGTTTTCGGCGTGATCCGCCACCACCAGCCAGTCGAGCGGCCGCTTCAGGCGTCCGGGCACGCCCAGCGATGAAGCCACCATCTCGCCTTTGGCAAACCGGTACGCATCATCGGGGGTAAGCGTGGCCAATGCCAACCCCGCATCCGCCGAATAGGCCGTATGCAGGTGAGTGTCCCCGAAAAGGACCTGATTGGGGAAATCCTGCTCAAGATAAGGCGAATAGGTGGCGCTTGCTTCCGGGATCGGAATGATGGTCTGTTGCTGAGCCGCCAACGGCGCGGCTCCGGCAGTTATTGTAAGAGAACAGAGTAGACCTAACCGTTGCATGGTATCTCCCGATATTTGTCTGTAATTTAACAGGCGCACCCGGTTCGGTCAGAAATGGACCGCCAAACGCCTTTGCGACAAGTTACACTTCGAAATCAGAAAGATACAAGATGCCTTGCTTTGTTTCGGCGGCATTCCAGCCAGACCTGGAACGATAGTTTATTGTTCCCGTCGCAAAGGGCCCTTTGAAGACATTATCTGCAGCGCGTCGTCGATTGGCCAATGAGATAAGACACTCGATGGTGAAAATTGGAAAGTTCGATCGGGACCGCTGGGTCAGTTTATACCGCAATGGTCAAAGTCATTAGGCGTTAAACGCCTTTCTCTTGGTCCAACTATGGCGGTTGGATCTGGCTGGTGTGACGTTCAAAACGCAATCCAACCACTGTTTCAGGGGCGCTGCCACAGAAATACTGCAGCGCCCCTTGGCAACCCACCGTGAAGGCATAAGCGATCAGCCGGGCGACGCTGGCAAGTCTTGAGCTATCCAACGTGGGCTCATCCCGGCGGACGGAAACGGTCTGTGCTCTTGACCTGCTAGCGAGCGTTCGGGTCCATCATGGCATCCATTATGCCTTGGACGTCCAGATCGAAGCTTGCCTGCCGAGGTGGATACTCCTTGAATGAAGCAAAGAATTCCAGAGCAACTGCTGCAGCCGGACCCAGCGCCCATGAGCGATTTTCCTGCCACTCGTCAAATCCACGCGTTTCGTGAAACCGCTCAAAAGGATCGAGATCGAGACGGGTGATCAGGGGCGTCACCAACTGGTTCTGGATTCCATTGAACCACTTGTCCTGCTCGGTGAAGAGAAACTTCCACTCTCCAAATCGTAGACCATGAAAGGTGGTCTCCGAGAAAAACGGGAAGAACATTCGGTTGGATGGCCCTTCACCAGTTAGCACAGGCGTCTGGTCGACTCCGTCAATATGAACACGATACTCGACGCCATTTATCTCAGCCCCGTCCAGCAGATCTTCCGCAAGGCTCGGTTGGCCGAGAAGCGACATGATCGTGGGAACCCAATCCTCCATCGTGACGAGTTCACCCGTCGTAGTTCCCGGTTCCACCACGCCGGGCCACTTGATCATCGCGGGAACTTTGAAGCCGCCCTCATAGCCCCCGACACCCTTGTCGGCTCTGAACGGATGATTGCCACCATCAGGCCAGGAGTTCGAAGCGGCACCATTGTCTGTTGAGAACATCACGACCGTATTGTCCGCAACACCCAACTCATCAAGAAGTTCAAGAAGCGCGCCAACATCATCGTCAAGTTCTACCATGCCGTCTGCATAAACGTTGCCGGTGCCCGTAATGCCGTCGTATTCATCGCTCAGGTTGGTGCGATAGTGCATCCGCGTGGTGTTGTGCCAAACGAAAAACGGCTCTCCCGCCTCTACCGCGTCGCGAATGAAACGCGTGCTTTCGTCAAGCACTTCTTGATCCAGAGTGCGTTGGCGCTCTGTTCCAAAATCGCCAAGGTCCTCGATCTTCTGTTCGCCTCCGTCTTCGGCTGAGAGGGAATGGATGACACCGCGCTGTGCGAATGGTGACGTTTCAAAAAACTCCGTAGGATAGTCAGCCTGCTCTACATATTCACCGGCATTTAGGTGATACAGAATGCCGAAGAACTCGTCGAAACCATGCGCTGTCGGAAGGTGCTCGTCCCGGTCGCCAAGGTGGTTCTTGCCAAACTGACCAGTCCGATATCCTAATGGCTTGAGCATTTTAGCCAGGGTCGGGTCTTCTGGCTGAAGGCCTTGTTCCGCGCCCGGCAAGCCGACGGTCGATAGGCCTGTCCGGATTGGGTACTGCCCGGTAATGAACGCTGCGCGTCCCGCCGTACAGGAGGCATGGGCATAGTGATCCATAAAAAGAAGACCATCTTCCGCGATGCGATCGATGTTTGGCGTGTCACAGCACATCATTCCGCGGTGATAGGCAGAGATGTTCCACATTCCGACATCGTCGCCCCAAATGACAAGGATGTTGGGGCGGTCAGGACTCTGCGCCAATGTCATTGCAGGCGACAAAATGAGGGCCGCCACCGCTAAGAGATTTTTAAGTTTCATCAAGAAGAAACCTACTTAAGTGCAAAGATTCCACGTTACTCTATAGAGCGGATTATTCTTTTGAAATACTTCGTGAGAATGCCTGAACGTCATCTTTTAAGGTCGAGCTTTTGGCAGTCAGGACCGATGTCAGAGAACACTCTTTTTTGTGGTTGATCTGTTCCACTGTTGAGCTGCCCCCCTTGAAACCTGGCACTGACGTGAGCCAGGGTTTTCTGTCGGAAAAAAACAAGTCAGAGGCAAAAACCAATTGGGTCTATCTTTGTCGCTCGATCGAAAAACACGAAAAGACTCTTGTTTTTTGGCTGTCCAAACGCCGGTACAAAGTTGCAGAAACAACGTTCTTTACGTATCGAATTGGTCAACATGATCCGAAAGGGCCAAATCGTACCTGTGCTACGCCCATTTCAACAGTTTTCTTGACTATCATGGTGGGCCTAAATCAATCGAGAGTTTTCGGAATAATCGCCTTGGGAAATCGGCCTGAGGGCGCTCGTTTACAAGCTTGTTTGATCAGGATTGGCGTTGCATTATCGCGGTTTCAGCCATTCATTATACTGGAGCTCCCGTGGCGATTTTGACCAAAACCGGAAAGCTGTTTCTGTTCGCTCTTTGTGTGGCTCCCTTTGCCTTGCACGCTCAGGTCAAACCTCGTTTGATACTGCAAATTACCGTGGACCAACTTCGCGGAGACATGCCCGCTCGGCATTATGACGAGTTCGGGGAAGGTGGGTTCCGTTATCTCATGGACGAAGGGATTCACTACACCAACGCTCATCACACCCACGCCAACACCGAAACCATTGTCGGCCACACCACGCTCGCAACAGGCGCGAACCCTGCGGCTCACGGTATGGTCGGCAATCTTTGGTATGATCGGGATCAAGGACGAACAGTATACAATATTGAAGACCCTGATTATTCAATTCTCACCAGCGGCGCGGACGTAGATGACGATACTGAGATCGACCCAACTCAACGCGCGGCAAACACCGATGGTCGCTCACCCCGTGCAATCCTGACTTCAACCTTTGGGGATGAACTGGCTGTTACGACCACAGGCGGGGCCAAGGTATTTGGTGTTTCTATAAAGGACCGCGGCGCTGTGGCTATGGCGGGGCATGCGGGCAAGGCATTCTGGTTCTCAAAATCTGCCGGTCAGTTCGTGACGAGCAGCTATTATTATGAGGCCTATCCAGAATGGGTTGATGCCTGGAATGCCAAGGGCCTGCCGCAGAGCTTCAGTGGGCAATCCTGGACACTTCTCAACCCAATAGACACTTATCTGTTTGCGGATCGTGACGATCAGGAGTGGGAGCCGGACTTCGCGGGGTTCGGGCGTACCTTTCCTCACCGGCTGGGTTCGATCGATGGCAAGTATTTCACAACACTTCTGACGTTCAGCCCGTTTGGAGACCAGATAACGGCGGACTTCGCAAAGACCCTGATTAGTGCCGAGGGGTTGGGCGATGACGACGTAACCGACTATCTGGCCGTCAGCTTCTCCGTAACCGATTACGTCGGCCATCTGTTTGGCCCATCGAGCCTTGAGGCCGAAGACAATTTGCTTCACCTCGACCGTACGCTGGCCGACCTGTTTGCTTATGTCGATGCCGAGATTGGACTGGAAAACACACTGATCGTGCTTTCCTCGGACCACGGAGCCCCTGAGGCGCCCGGGTATTTGGACTCTATCGGCTTGCCCGGAGGATATGTTACTCCCGATGATTGGGAGACAACCCCTGCTGTTGACCGGATCAGGAAGCGCTTTGGCCTGACGGGTCCCCTGTTCGCGGGCTATGATCACCCGTATCTGACGCTGTCCGACACTATTCGCAACGACCCGAACATCGACAGGGTCGCATTGGAAACGGCAATCTCTGAAGAACTTGTCGCCTTTGAGGGAGTTGCCTATGCGGTGCCCAGTTCGCGACTTCGTGAGGGTTCATTGCCCGACAATGCTCTCATGCGGGCAGTCTCGAACAATTATCACCCGGACCGATCCGGAGACATTTACGTGGTCTTCCAACCGGAATGGTTCATCAACGATATGGACGGATTGTCAGTCACTGTCACCCATGGTTCTCCTTGGCGCTACGACACATTTGTACCGATCATGTTTGCGGGCCAAGGGGTGAACCCACAAAAAATATCTCGGCAAGTTCATACTGTAGATGTCGCCACAACCTTATCAGCGGTTGCTGGAACCAGGCCGCCGTCTGGCGCGGCAGGAGCCGTACTGCCCGAAATACTAGGGCAAAAAACCTGTTGCAAAGATTTGAGCACTGACGCTCGCGAGCTTAACGAGTGAAAGGCCTGCATTGGTAATCGGTTGAGAGGCTACTCATGATCTCCTTCAATGGCGCACGGTAGGACCCTCCTCCTGCAGCCAGATTACGGTGTTGTCACGTTAACTTTCGATCCACAAAGAGATCCTGGTTTTCGGATTTCATGCGGCTTGAGTGGCGGCGTTCCAGGCGTCAAAGGCCTCGAGGCGGTGATATCAGATTGTTAAAGCTGAACGACGACGCGCGGGAACATAGAAGCAATTCCGAATGGCTGAATGGGTGGCCACGAACCACTGTAACCCTACTGGAAACCGATGGCCCTGCATCGTCCGTTCCCGCTTTGGGAATGGGGGGGGTGGCTGTTCTCGGCTCGATTGTTCAAGCCCGTGTGCGACCAATGATCCAACCCCGGCGCGACCTCTCGATTAGCAGCGCCATATGAGCGCAGTTTGTCCGTGGTGATCCGCTTGGGAATGAAACCAAGACGCTTTGTTAGGCGGCGCAACAGCCGTTTTGCGGCCCGTTTGTCCCGTTTCGGTTGGAGGATTTCGTCCAGCACAACGCCATGCTGATCGACTGCGCGCCAAAGCCAATACTTGCGACCGGAGATACAGACGACAACCTCATCGAGGTGCCAGACGTCGCCTGGTCGGCCCTGTCTCCGCCGCAAATTTCGAGCGATCCGCGGTCCAAACTTAATGACCCAACGCCGGACAGTCTTGGTAAGAGGCATCGATTCCGCGCTGCAGCAGCATCTCTTCAACTTCCCGCAGGCTCAGATTGAAGCGAACGTAAAGCCACACCGCGTGGGTAATGATCTGAGGGCGAAATCGGTGACGCTTGTAGCTGATGGATGATGAATTCATCGATGTCATCTACGTCCAAATAACATCATCGGCAACCGAACGACGGTTAACGTGACAACGCACTCAGCCGCACTCGACCCCTTTGTCAACATGACCTAGTCCGGCGTGACCTCTTCGGCCAGGAAGAAACTTCGCAACAGATCCCTGCCGGTGTTACTAAGCCGATAGCCATTAGGCCCGAGCT
>NZ_JBWVBC010000014.1:0-96791 GCF_057221055.1 Ruegeria sp. HKCCD7181
CCGCGAAGGCGGCCGCACTGTCGGCGCCGGCGTTGTGTCGAAAATCATCGAGTAATCACAGCTTGCTGTGATAGTGGGCGGCAATTGCTCTGAAAGAGCCATGAGAGCCCGCACCGTTGAACGAAAGAAGGCCGCCCACATCGGGGCGGCCTTATTTCATGCGCTGTAATCCTGCTTGCGCTTCGTCTTTAGATTGCTGATTGTAGATTGAAACAATTTTAAGAAGAGTGCTGTTTGTGTTTTTGAGAATTCTCCTTGCCCTCAGCTTGGTGCTGCCACGGGCCTCTGCGTTGCATGCAGAAGAAGACTTTCTGGTGCAGTTGAACACACGCACATTCTACGCTGGTCAAGATTATTGGGGGTGGGAAATTGACACGAAGTTTCTTCCGATCAACAGGCTTGAATGGTTGAACGAACTTCTGAAGGAAAAACCAATTCTGGACAACACTGTGATCCACATTAAGCAATTAAACCCCGGGTCCGATTCCCTTTGGTCGCCAAAGGGCCCCGGTGGAGGGTACCCATACCCTGAGCCTGTACCTGACCACCTAAGGCTGCAGGGCTACACTGTACATTCTAGCGGGCAAGATGGTTTCAGGTTGTTGTATCTGACACCCAAGTCTTCGCGGAAACAGTACGCAATTGGCTGCACCGCAGAAAGGGATTCCAAAACATACGAATGGTGTGGGCTAAGCGCTCGATATCCACTCGACCCGCTGGTAATGGTTCTGACTCGTATTTATAACCCGCCGCCGATGGATCAAATGGACGCGTTTTTTCAAGAGGTCGCCGAGATTACCGTTGGTATTGCGCTGTGTCTGGATATCACGGATCAGATACAAAAAGACGCAAAGTTATTGGTACGCGAGTTTCTAGCCAATGGTTTAGCAAGCCACTGTGCCGATGGGTTGTCCTCATAATCTAAAACGGTTTGCCAATCTTCGGATCAAAGTACTCAACCGGGTGAAGGTTGCGAAAAACGTTCTGCCTCGATTCCCCCTTGCCAAACCCCCTATACCCCTGTAGATCGCGCGAGTTCTCAGTAAGAACATCAAGGCGGGGTGATTCCCGCCTTTTGGGTTCGAAGAGGGTTGGCGATGCGCGCTTGTCCTCCTCTCAACCTCAACGCCTGATAAAAGGCTGTTATTATGCAAAGCCAAAACATCCGTATTCGGCTGAAGGCATTTGACTATCGCGTTCTGGATGCCAGCACGCAAGAGATCGTCAACACTGCCAAGCGGACCGGCGCGAACGTGCGCGGCCCGATCCCGCTGCCGAACAAGATTGAGAAGTTCACGGTTCTCCGTGGCCCTCACGTTGACAAGAAATCCCGCGACCAGTTCGAGATCCGTACGCACAAGCGCCTGCTCGACATCGTTGATCCGACCCCCCAGACCGTTGACGCGCTGATGAAGCTCGACCTCGCTGCTGGTGTGGACGTCGAGATCAAGCTGCAGTCGTAAGATCGGAGGGTATAGATTATGCGCTCTGGTATTATCGCAAAAAAAGTTGGCATGACCCGCCTGTTCATGGAAGACGGCAAGCAGATCCCTGTGACCGTTCTTCACCTGGACAACCTGCAGGTTGTTGCACAGCGTACCGCTGACAAAGACGGCTACACCGCCGTTCAGCTGGGCGCCGGTGCTGCCAAGGCAAAACGCACCTCGAAAGCCATGCGCGGTCACTATGCCGCTGCAAAGGTTGAGCCCAAGCGCAAGCTGGCCGAGTTCCGCGTCTCCGAAGACGGCCTGATTGATGTGGGCGCCGAGATTTCGGCAGAACACTTCCTGGAAGGTCAGAAGGTTGACGTTTCGGGTACCTCGATCGGTAAAGGCTTTGCCGGTGCGATGAAGCGTTGGAACTTCGGTGGTCTGCGCGCCTCGCACGGTGTTTCGATCAGCCACCGTTCGCACGGTTCAACCGGTCAGTGTCAAGACCCGGGCAAGGTTTTCAAAGGCAAAAAGATGGCCGGTCACATGGGTGCTGCCCGTGTCACCACCCAGAACCTGGAAGTCGTCAAAACCGACGCCGACCGGAACCTGGTCTTCATCAAAGGCGCCGTTCCCGGACCGAAATCGGGCTGGGTTACCGTCAAGGACGCCGTCAAGAAGAAAGCACCGGAAGGCCTGCCTTTCCCGGCTGCTGTGAAATCGGCTGCAACCGAAGCACCTGCGGAACAAGCACCCGCGGAAGGTGGTGAAGCATGAAACTTGATGTAATCAAACTGGACGGCGGCAAAGCCGGCGACATCGAGCTGAACGCCGATCTGTTCGGTCTCGAGCCGCGTGCGGACATCCTGCACCGTGTGGTCCGTTGGCAGCGCAACAACGCGCAGGCCGGCACTCACAAGGTGAAGACCCGCTCGGAAACCAGCTACTCGACCAAGAAGATCTATCGCCAGAAGGGCACCGGTGGCGCACGCCATGGTGACCGCAACGCGCCGATCTTCCGTGGTGGTGGCATCTACAAAGGTCCGGTCGTGCGTTCGCATGGTCATGACCTGCCGAAGAAGTTCCGCAAGCTTGGCCTGCGCCACGCTCTGTCGGCAAAAGCCAAGGCAGGTGAACTGGTCGTGATCGAAGACGCCGCATCCGAGGGCAAGACTGCCGCTCTGGCCAAACAGGTTGCAAACCTGGGCTGGAAACGCGCTCTGGTCATCGACGGTGCCACCGTGAACGAAGGTTTCGCCCGTGCAGCCGCAAACATCGAAGGTCTGGATATCCTGCCGTCGATGGGCGCAAACGTCTATGACATCCTCAAGCGTGACACTCTGGTGATCACCAAGGCGGGTGTCGAAGCACTGGAGGCTCGTCTGAAATGAGCGCGAAGGCAGAACACTACGACGTGATCCGCAAACCGATCATCACTGAAAAGTCGACCATGGCGTCTGAAAATGGCGCGGTTGTCTTTGAAGTGGCGATCGACAGCAACAAGCCGCAGATCAAAGAGGCCGTTGAGGCGCTGTTTGGTGTGAAGGTCAAAGCGGTGAACACCACCGTGACCAAAGGCAAAGTCAAGCGGTTCCGCGGCCAGTTGGGCAAGCGGAAAGACGTCAAGAAAGCATACGTGACCCTAGAAGAGGGTAACACCATCGACGTGTCCACCGGTCTCTGATCGGAACTGTCTTTGGAAAGAAATGAAAGCCCCCGCGGATGCGGGGGCTTTTGTCTTTTTGGGGTTAGATCCCTATTGAAGAATGCGCTCAAACATTGCCCTGAAATCAGACTGAGCCCGGACAGTGTGTGAGTGATTTTCTGACCCGGTAACTAGCCCTTTGGCGTGTACCAAATGGGTGATGAGTACGCTCTTTCCTGGTGGGTAAGTTGCGCTTCCTCGGGAAGATCGATGCCAAATCTAACCTTGTCATACAGCACCCAGCGCGGTGTCGGAATTTCAAGCACGCGCACGTAATAAAATGCGCGTTCAGCGGGGTCGAAATCAGGGTCGGCCCAAACTGTAAGCAACTCTGACGAACCTATACTGTTCATCCAGCTCGCGGTTTCCAGATCCACGGTATTCCCGACTTCGGGAAGCTTCCCATTACCGTCTGGTTCTCGGTCATCCGACCACGCGACGTCATAGACTTTCTCGTGAAGGGCTCCTTCCGCGTCCATCCAGCCCTTGATAACCTGAACGCGGTCAAGGTTCGCTCCGATCGGGTCACGTAATGCGGCAATAAGGAAACTGGGTGCGCCATCGCCCTCACGTTCGCGTAGATCGCTGCCCATCGGAACACCCTTGGTGTAGCCGACATCAGCGAGCCAGCGGGTCCGAAGATCTTCATCCGTGAACTCCCAGCCGCCAAAGAACCTGAGACCAATCCTTGGCCCTGTGGTTGCATAGGTTTCTCGCCGCTTGAACGCATCGAAAATAGCCGAGCGCGTGTTTTCGGTTGCCCAAACCGCCGTATAACCCGATGCGACGAGGGTGTGGCCTTCAAACGCGCCCAGCTCACTTTCGACAAACGGGTGCTGCACTCGGGTAGGGGAGGGTTCGACGCTCACGCTCTTGCCAAAATAGTTGTCTTCTTCAGCCGTCGCCAGCGAAGTGTGACTGTCGGTCGCGCCGCCCATTCCGAATTTGTAGGGGTTAACGCCAAATTTGGCTTCGAGTGCCAGCCCGAGTTTCAATGCTTCACGGGCATATTCACCGGCCAGCATCTCGTCCGTTTTCAACTCTGTAATATCGAGGTTGCCGACATCCCAGTTCTCATAATCGGCGAACTCGTCATCCGGGCTGAGGAAGGGATGCGCTTCGCCGTCGCCCTTGATCTGTGTGACCTCATAGTGAGGCTCCCATTTGGCGCGGTTCTGGACGTATTCTTCGTCGACTTTACCACCGTGATAAGTTTCCTCGGTCGGGAACATCCATCCGTTCGAGAGGTTTCCGTTATGCGCAAAAGCCACGGCCCGCCCGCCGGTTTCCTCCTGATACCGTTCCAACCATTCGTATAGAATTTTTGGGTCGGTATCTCCGTGGGGAGGCTGAGTTACAGGTGGCACGAATTTCAGGGCGCGAATGGGCCCGTCACGCAACATGACATTGCGGTGCAAGTTGAAGCCTTTGGGGACAGACGTCCATTCAAAACCGATCATAGCCGAGAAGCTACCTGGATCATTGTGGCGCTCGGCGGCCATGACAATGTCTTCCCAAGTAAACGCAAAGGCATCGGCGCCCGGGCTGTACGATTCCAGTAGAACTTCCGGTAGGGTTCCCTGTGAAAAGTTGCCGATTATGTCGAATGCAGCCTTTCCGGCAGCTTCTCCGCCAGCCTTATATCCCTCGTACCATTCAAGTCCCTTGGGGTCTGCCAGAATACCTGGCTTTCCGGCCTGCAAATCCGGAGCAAAGCCCATCAAATCCGTATGGTCAGTCAGCACCATCCAATCCAACGGACGTGCCAGCCTCACCGGTTGACCGGAAGAAGAAACAACCTGTTCACCTTTTGCAAATAGCCAAGCCTCATCCGGCAGCAACGTATTTCCAAATGCACCGGCATCCAATGAAAGGCCGGTGTGCAAATGTGTGTCGCCCCAAAGCGGACGTTCAGGAAAGTTTCGGTCGGCATAGGGTGAAAACGGAGGTTCTGCGAATGTCCCCTCGGCAGCTGCTTCGCTGGGCGTACCGTCTGCCAGGGAAACTGTGGGGACAAAGGCGGCCAGAGTGGTCGATAGAAGAAATCTTAGCATTCGAAACTCCTGTTTTGAACGGGCATCTGTGCCAAACTCGGTTCGATATGTTCTAAAGGTCTTGTCGTGGATTGGGCGATTATGCAGAGATGGAATGAAAAAAGCAAAATATTCGAATGTGAATTTGTTGTGCGATTTCCCACTCATGTCCTTTGATCAAGATGTTCGGGATTGAGCGCCCGCAATAGTTTAGCCTTTGCTATCAACAGGTCAGTTTACACGTCCGAGACCAAGAATCAGGGCAGTGGCTTTGCGCCCTGCGGGGCAATCGGAATGCCGAACAGAAAGCACAAGTGAGGCTGGACGAGAGTAACACAATCGAGATGCCCATCGGTCTTGGACCGCGACCTTATTTAGCCAAACATACAAAATCCCCACAAAAGCCGATTTATCTTTTGCGTTGGCACCAAAAATTGAGCGCGAAACGTCGTGTCGGTTCCAGAATTCACTTGCTATGCCGGGGTAGTAGTCTATCCGGTCTCATACAAACAAAAGACATAGCAGGCGCATGACCAAACCTTCTCTCTCCGCCCGGGAAAAACCGGGAGTGATCGCTGCTCGTGATTGGGTTACGACGCTTGCCAAGTATCGTGAACCGAACCAGTTGCGCAGCGCGTTCGAGCTTGCCGTCAGTATAGTCCCCTTTATTGCGCTGTGGGCACTGTCCTGGATGTCTTTGTCGGTCAGCTATTGGTTGGCGTTTGCGATTTCAGTCCTCAATGCGGCCTTTCTGCTCCGTCTGTTTGCCATCCAGCATGATTGTGGGCACGGCGCGTTCTTTAAAAACAGGGCTGTCAGTGATTGGGTCGGTCGGGTGATCGGCGTGCTGACGCTGACACCTTATGATGTTTGGCGTCGCACGCATTCCACGCATCACAACAGCTCGGGTAATCTGGACAAGCGGGGCATGGGCGATGTCCACACCCTGACAGTGTCTGAATACCAATCGCAGACTCCCTGGAACCGGTTTTGGTACCGGGTGTACCGTCATCCGATCACCTTGTTCGGCTTTGGCCCCAGCTATTTGTTCCTGCTTCAAAACCGCCTTCCGCTTGGCTTGACGGGCAGCTTGAAATTCTGGGTTAGCGCGATGGGGACGAACATTGCCATCGTGACAGCGTTGTTGATCGTCTACTATTTTGGTGGCCTGATGCCGGTGCTGTTGATCTTCCTGCCCTCAACCTTGATCGCCGCGACGGCGGGCGTATGGCTGTTCTATGTGCAGCATCAGTTCGAGGATACGCACTGGGATTCCGATGAGGACTGGCAACTGCACGAGGCGGCCCTGCACGGAAGTTCGCATTACATCCTGCCATCCGTGTTGCAGTGGTTCAGTGCCAATATTGGAATCCACCACGTGCACCACCTGTACAGCCGTATTCCGTTCTACCGGCTGACCGAGGTGCTGCGGGATCATGACGAGCTGGCAAACAGCAACCGGATGACCATCCGTGAGAGCTTCGCCAATGCGCGGCTGCACCTGTGGGACGAAAAGCACCGTCGTCTGTTGTCATTTGCCGAAGCCCGCGCGCTGTATGGGTGAGGTTCCGCATTGAGCCCAAAGCAGACAACACAAACGTGTTTAATAGATGACACTAGGCTTTTGGCCAAATTTTTTGCAATTGGTTCACGGCGACCCAAGGTCACCTTTGGAAAATACTATGTCGCGGAACGAGACGCTCGCTGTCTGTGAACTGTTTCCACGGTAAGAGCCAACCTTGATGTAACCACCCCGACTTGCGAAATTGTGGTCAATAGGTCTGCCGTTTGTATCAAACGTTTCTTCGCCATCAATATAGAAACGAAACCAAGACTTATCAGGCGCATTAACATGCATGACAATGCGTACGGAAACCCAACGGTTCAGCCAGTCGCCTCGATAAATGGCCGCATTGTTCATTTCTTGCCCGCCGTCAAATCGAATACTATCGGGAAACGCATTGATATTCACGCTCTCGGACCCGTCTGCGGTTTTTATCGAAAAGATGTTTCCTGCGCTGGCATGAGTCACGTACATCTCAAAATCAATGGTATAGGTTTTTCGACCGGCAAAGTATCCACAAGTGCTCAATTGCGCTCTTTGGCTGTTTAGGTTCTTCCTGTGTTTGTCCCAAACGCTATCACTGCCTCTGTAGTCGACGTAATCGTAGTCGCCTTTTTTTAATGTGACTGTAAACAATGAAGAATTATCGGCATCTAGAACGTATGTGTCGGAGCTTGGAAACTGCTTTGGCCCACAAATCTTAACGCCGCGAGCAGTCGGCGTCTGATAGCGACGCTGGCCAAGAATCTCAGTGTATTCCTCATTCCCAAATTCGCCATCGAACGTGATCCCACGGTGTTCCAAGAAGCGCACCAAAGCCGCCTCAGTTCGAGGCCCCCATGCCCCGTCGACGGGGCCAGCGTCCAGTTTGAGAAGATTTAGAACCCTTTGCGCTTCAGCAAGGCGACTGTCAGCATAAACGGCAGTTGACGCTAGAAGCCCGAGGAAAAACACAAACAAAATCCGCATAAAAGCAGGTCCCCACTAAAACCAAGACAAGTCTGCTGCATACAGTTCATTGCTGTCAATGGTTTGCGCTAAATCAAACAATCCGTAGTGCTGGTACTGTTATGTGAACGTCAGCTTTGTCCGCATTGCGGTCGTTGCTTAGGGCGTATGATGCGGATAGGGTCACTTCCATGAAACATGTCCCCAAAGAAACTACCGATGACGCTCTCATTCAGGAGTTCCTGGATAAGGGAGGCAAAGTTAGCATTGGAAAAACCAAACCCCAGCCAGCTGAATTGGGTCTTAGCAACAACGTCTGGAACAATAAGTTGACTAAGGAAGAAAAGGCCGCTCGTGACAAAAAGTGAATGTGCAGGGATGATGCTTTAGTTCGCGCTGTTGGGCGCCGAAACGTGTACGCTCGGGGGTCTCTGAAATGTCTATGAGAATATATGCCGTAGCCTATAGACACCCACCCCCAACACTGCTAAATGCACCCAATCTTGCGGCCTCGGATTCGTTCCGGGGCCTCTGATATTTGTAACCGGGGACCTTCGGGGCCCTATACCCTTGGCACCTACGGGGGCCTATCACATAGCGGGGAATTCCCCGCACTTGCTAAACGGAAGACAGAAAGCATGGCACTCAAGTCGTACAAGCCGACGACGCCGGGCCAGCGCGGGCTGGTGCTGATCGACCGTTCGGAGCTTTGGAAAGGACGTCCGGTCAAGTCTCTCACTGAGGGTTTGACCAAATCGGGCGGCCGGAACAACACCGGACGGATCACTTCACGCCGCCGCGGCGGTGGCGCAAAGCGTCTCTACCGGATCGTTGACTTCAAACGGAACAAATTTGATGTCGCGGCAACCGTCGAGCGGATCGAATATGACCCGAACCGGACCGCATTCATCGCACTGGTAAAATACGAAGACGGCGAGCAGGCATATATCCTGGCTCCGCAGCGTCTGGCTGTTGGTGACAAAGTCGTGGCATCCGCCAAGGCCGACATCAAGCCGGGCAACGCAATGCCGTTCTCGGGCATGCCAATCGGTACCATCGTCCACAACATCGAGATGAAGCCTGGCAAAGGCGGTCAGATCGCACGTGCGGCTGGTACTTACGCTCAGTTCGTTGGTCGCGATGGCGGCTACGCTCAGATCCGTCTGAGCTCGGGCGAGCTGCGCATGGTCCGTCAGGAATGCATGGCCACCGTTGGTGCCGTGTCCAACCCCGACAACTCGAACCAGAACCTCGGTAAAGCCGGTCGTATGCGCCACAAAGGCGTTCGTCCGTCGGTTCGTGGTGTTGCAATGAACCCGATCGATCACCCGCACGGTGGTGGTGAAGGTCGTACCTCGGGTGGCCGTACGCCGGTTACTCCATGGGGTAAGGACACCAAGGGTAAGCGTACCCGCAACAAGAACAAAGCGTCCCAGAAGCTGATCATCCGCTCGCGGCACGCCAAGAAGAAGGGACGTTAATCTATGTCTCGCTCTGTTTGGAAGGGTCCTTTCGTCGATGCTTACGTGCTGAAAAAAGCCGAAGCAGCGCGCGAATCGGGCCGCAACGAAGTCATCAAGATCTGGTCGCGTCGTTCCACCATTCTGCCCCAGTTCGTGGGTCTGACCTTTGGTGTGTACAACGGCCACAAGCACATTCCCGTCAACGTCTCGGAAGACATGATCGGTCAGAAGTTCGGTGAGTATTCGCCAACTCGTACCTATTACGGTCACGCCGCTGACAAAAAAGCGAAGCGGAAGTAAGTCATGGGCAAGGAAAAGAACCCCCGCCGCGTGGCCGAAAACGAAGCAATGGCGAAAACTCGCATGCTTCGCACCAGCCCGCAGAAACTGAACCTGGTTGCGCAAATGATTCGCGGCAAGAAAGTTGAGAAGGCTCTGACCGACCTGACTTTCTCGAACAAGCGTGTCGCGCAGGACGTCAAGAAGTGCCTGCAGTCCGCAATCGCCAACGCCGAGAACAACCACAACCTGGACGTCGACGAGCTGATCGTCGCCGAAGCCTGGGTTGGCAAGAACCTGATCATGAAGCGCGGTCGCCCGCGGGCCCGTGGTCGGTTCGGCAAGATTCTGAAGCCGTTCTCGGAGATCACCATCAAGGTGCGTCAAGTTGAGGAGCAAGCCTAATGGGTCATAAAGTCAATCCGATCGGCATGCGCCTGCAGGTCAACCGCACCTGGGACAGCCGCTGGTACGCAGATACCAAGGACTACGGTGATCTTCTGCTGGAAGATCTGAAGATCCGTGAGTTCATCAACAAAGAGTGCAAGCAGGCCGGCATCGCCCGTGTGATCATCGAACGTCCGCACAAAAAGTGCCGCGTTACGATTCACACAGCACGTCCGGGTGTCATCATCGGCAAGAAAGGCGCGGACATTGAAGTTCTGCGCAAGAAAATCGCCCTGATGACTGACAGCGAACTGCACCTGAACATCGTCGAAGTGCGCAAGCCCGAGCTTGACGCGCAGCTGGTTGCCGAGTCCATCGCTCAGCAGCTGGAGCGTCGGGTTTCGTTCCGTCGCGCGATGAAGCGGTCTGTTCAGAACGCCATGCGCATGGGCTCTCTGGGTATCCGGGTGAACGTCGCTGGCCGTCTGGGCGGCGCTGAGATCGCACGGACCGAGTGGTACCGCGAAGGCCGCGTGCCTTTGCACACCCTGCGTGCCGACATCGATTACGCACATGCCGAAGCGATGACCCCCTACGGGATCATCGGGATCAAGGTCTGGATCTTCAAAGGTGAGATCATGGAGCACGATCCGCAGGCACGTGACCGTAAAGCACAGGAACTCCAGGACGGCCCTGCACCTCGTGGTGCTGGTGGCGGTCGTCGCTAAGGAGGGAAAGATATGCTTCAACCAAAGCGTACTAAATTCCGCAAGATGCACAAAGGCCGGATCAAGGGTGAAGCCAAGGGCGGCTCTGATCTGAACTTTGGCACCTACGGTCTGAAAGCACTGCAGCCCGAGCGCGTCACTGCGCGTCAGATCGAAGCTGCACGTCGTGCCATGACCCGTCACATGAAACGTCAAGGTCGCGTTTGGATTCGGATCTTCCCGGATACTCCAGTGACCTCGAAGCCTACCGAAGTCCGTATGGGTAAAGGTAAAGGCTCCGTTGACTTCTGGGCAGCGAAAGTGAAGCCCGGACGCGTGATGTTCGAGATCGATGGCGTCAATGACGACATCGCCCGTGAGGCCCTGCGCCTGGCCGCGATGAAGCTGCCGATCAAAACCCGCGTCGTGGTCCGCGAAGACTGGTAAACGTTTGGGGGTGACCCCGTTCGTGACAAAATTGACCCCCGTCGGGAAACCGGCGGGGGTTTTTCTTTATGTTCGGTTTTTTGATCAGAGACACCGCGAAAAAAGTCGACCTTTGCGCAAAGCATTCTTAGGCTTCGGCTGAGAATGGGAGGGCTTTATGATTCAACTGCGCAAGAAGGTATTCGTCAAAGAAGTCATAACCACCGACCAGGTGGGTCAACCTTGTGATCCGATCAGTCGGGTCGCGGTGTTGGCGGTGGTGCAGAATCCTCTGGCCGGGCGGTTCTCGGATGATCTTTCAGAGTTGTTTGAGATTGGCGCGGTTCTGGGCGCGGAACTTGCGGCTGGGGCGATTTCGCAGCTGGACGGAAAGCCGGTGTCTTATGGCAAGGCTGCGATTGTCGGCATGAACGGCGACCTTGAACAGGGCGGGGCGGTGATCCACCCCAAGCTCGGAGCACCAATGCGTGCCGCTGCTGGTGGCGGTGAGGCTGTCATCCCTTCGAATGCCAAGCTGGGGGCACCGGGCTGTGCGATTGACTTGCCGCTTGGGCACAAGGACAATCCGTGGTCGTTCGACCATTTCGACACAATGACGCTGAACATTCCCGATGCACCAAAACCGAATGAGATCGTGCTGTGCATCGCCTATGCTGACCGTGGCCGTCCGATCCCGCGCTGCGGCAAGGGGCCTATCAAGACGTAGCCCGCCAACATTGGCTGGCCTTGTCGAAAGGGCTGGGGTATGCCCGCCCCATGTCACAGATTGAATCACTCTTCGTTACCCGTCTCTACCGCGCAGCTCTGTCCGAATTTGATCCCAAGATCGACCGGGAAGAGCTGGAAAGCTCATGCCTTGTCATCGCCGAGGATGACGAGGCCGGTCAGGACTGGTGCGAACAGAATGGCTATCCCGGTTATACCAGTTATGCCTCGCTGACCGATCTGCCCTGGCGGTTCCCGATCTTTGCCGATCTGGTCAAAGTGCTGGATCAGCATGTGGCCGCCTTTGCCGAAGACCTCGAGTTCGACCTTGATGATCGGCAACTGAAGCTCGAAGATTTGTGGATCAACATTCTGCCCGAAGGCGGAATGCATGCCAGCCACCTTCACCCGCACAGTGTAATCTCTGGTACAACCTATGTGGCTATGCCCGAAGGCGCCAGCGCGTTGAAACTGGAAGATCCCCGCTCAGCCCGCATGATGGCCGCGCCGGTGCGCCGGAAAGAGGCGCGGCGCGAGTTGCAGCCGTTCATCTATATGAAGCCCAAGGTGGGGGATGTCCTGCTGTGGGAAAGCTGGCTGCGCCACGAAGTGCCGATGAACATGGCAGAAGACGAGCGGATTAGTGTCAGCTTTAACTATCGCTGGGACTGACACGGTCGCCTTTGCGATCACGATTCAAGACTTTACGCGAATATTCCTTGCAATGTGCCGGAACATCAACGATGTGAGGCACGCTTTCGTTTTTCTTTTTCGACCACTGTCTTCCGGTTCTTCGGCGTTCAGTCTTTCGATCCAGACCGACAACGCCGAGCTGTCGCAATTCCGCGGGCAGCATTTCTTAGGAGACTACGGATATGGCCAATGGCACCGTAAAATGGTTCAACTCGACTAAAGGTTTTGGCTTCATCGCACCGGAGACCGGTGGCAAAGACGTGTTTGTACACATCTCTGCTGTCGAGCGCTCGGGTCTGACCGGCCTGGCTGACGACCAGAAAGTGACATTCGACATCGAACCCGGCCGTGACGGTCGTGAGTCGGCTGTCAACATCGCTCTGGCGTAAGTCACTCAGACTTAGACAGTTGAAGACGCGGTCTCGTGCAAACGAGGCCGCGTTTTGCGTTTTCAAATAAAATCCAAAGAACTCCGGACAGTGTTACGACACTCCTCTGGCTGAATTTGTCAAATCTCAATCTGAGGGAATCTGAAGCCAACTCATATCCAATACTGTATTCCTTGTGGATCAAGGAGGTATTCAGCATGAAAGAAGCAGAAAGGGTGGTTCGCCAATTCCATGAAAGTTGGGGCATGCGGGATCCTGATCGTGGCGCGGAAGTGATCGCCGAAGATTGCCAGTTCGAAGATGTTGCTCGCGAAGAAAAGCAACTTGGCAAGCAGGCATATAAAGAGGATTACGAGCGTTGGCGAATGGCATTCCCAGATGGAGAATGCATCGTGGATAATGTGATTGTCAGCGAATGCGGTGAATGGGCAATCGTAGAGTTCCACAATACCGGAACCCACACCGGTCTTCTGCACTCGAGCGTCGGAGTTTTCGAACCAACCGGAAAGCGATACGAAGTTCGCTACTGCTCAGTAATGCGCGTGATAGGTGGCATGGTTGTTGAGGGGCGAGACTATTACGACAGCGCCACTATCGCACGGCATCTAGGCTTGGTGAAGTAACCAACGAGTAGCGTGTTAGGGTAGGCGGAAGATTCCCAAACTTTCCCTTGCCACCCACCCCCGAACCCCTTATAGAGCGGCATCTTGCGTTCCCCCGGCTGAGTCGGGGGATTCGTATGTCTATCATTCATCCACCAGGTCAAAGGTGACCCTGTAAGGGGCCTTCTGGTGTTTTGAGCAAAGGAAAAAGGCGATGAACGCCCAAGAACTGCGTGACAAGACCCCGGACCAGCTCCGCGAGGAACTGGCCAACCTGAAGAAAGAAAGCTTTAACCTGCGCTTTCAACAGGCAACCGGTCAGCTGGAAAGCACCGCCGGCATCAAAGCGGCCCGCCGCAACGCTGCCCGCGTCAAAACCATTCTGAACGAAAAGGCCGCTGCTGCGGCATCCGAGGAGTAATCAGATGCCCAAGCGTATCCTGTCCGGCACCGTAACCAGCGACGCAAACGAGCAAACCGTAACCGTTTCGGTTGAGCGCCGCTTCAAGCACCCGCTGCTGCACAAAACCGTTCGTAAGTCCAAGAAATACCGGGCTCATGACGAAAAGAACGCCTTCAAGGTCGGCGATACAGTCCGCATCATCGAATGCGCGCCGAAATCGAAGACGAAACGTTGGGAAGTTCTGGAAGCGTAAGCTTCCGGGATTTTTCATTTGTCGAAACCCTGGGGGATTTAACGAGACCAGCCCCCACAGGTCGGGAGAAACCACATGATCCAGATGCAGACCAATCTGGATGTCGCTGACAACTCCGGCGCACGCCGAGTTCAGTGCATCAAGGTCCTGGGTGGTTCCAAGCGTAAATACGCCTCCGTCGGCGACATCATTGTCGTCTCGGTGAAGGAAGCCATCCCACGCGGCCGCGTGAAGAAAGGTGACGTCCGCAAGGCCGTCGTCGTGCGCACCGCAAAAGAAGTCCGTCGTGAAGACGGCACCGCGATCCGGTTCGATCGCAACGCCGCCGTCATCCTGAACAACAACAATGAGCCGATCGGTACCCGTATCTTTGGCCCCGTTGTTCGCGAACTGCGCGGCAAGAACTTCATGAAGATCATCTCGCTCGCTCCGGAGGTGCTGTAATCATGGCTGCTAAACTCCGCAAAGGCGACAAGGTCGTCGTGCTGGCCGGCAAGGACAAGGGCAAAGAGGGAACTATCACCTCGGTTGACCCGAAAGCCGGTAAAGCTGTTGTTGATGGCGTGAATATCGCTATCCGTCACACCCGCCAGACCCAGAACTCGCAAGGTGGTCGCCTGCCTCAGGCAAACCCGATCGAGCTGTCGAACCTGGCTCTGCTGGACAAAAACGGCAAAGCAACCCGCGTTGGCTTCCGCATGGAAGGTGACAAGAAGGTGCGTTTCGCCAAGACCACGGGGGACGTGATCGATGCTTGATAACGCAACCTATACCCCGCGTCTGAAAGCTCAGTACGCTGAAACCATCCGTGCCGCTCTGAAAGAAGAGTTCGGCTACAAGAACGACATGCAGCTGCCAAAGCTGGAAAAAATCGTTCTGAACATCGGCTGTGGTGCAGAAGCTGTCAAAGACTCGAAGAAAGCCAAAGCAGCCGTCGAGGATCTGACTGCGATTGCTGGTCAGAAGGCTGTTGCAACGCTGGCGAAAAAGTCGATCGCGGGCTTCCGCGTCCGTGAAGACATGCCGCTGGGTGCGAAGGTAACCCTGCGCGGTGACCGGATGTACGAATTCCTGGATCGTCTGATCACCATCGCGATGCCGCGTATTCGTGACTTCCGCGGTGTGAAGCCGTCTTTCGATGGTCGTGGCAACTTTGCCATGGGCATGAAAGAGCACATCGTGTTCCCGGAAATCGACTTCGACAAGGTCGACGAGGTCTGGGGCCTGGATATCGTAATCACCACCACAGCGAAAACCGACGCTGAAGGTAAGGCACTGTTGAAAGCGTTCAACATGCCCTTCAACGCCTAAGCGCCGGGAGGATTGAGACATGGCTAAAAAAGCAATGATCGAACGCGAGAAGAAGCGCGAACGCCTGGTGGCCAAATATGCCGCAAAGCGTGCCGAGCTGAAAGAAATCGCGAATGACGAAAGCAAGCCGATGGAAGAGCGTTTCAAAGCGCGTCTGAAATTGGCGAAACTGCCGCGCAACAGCTCGGCAACCCGTCTTCACAACCGCTGCCAGCTCACCGGTCGTCCTCATGCTTACTACCGTAAGCTGAAGGTCAGCCGTATTGCGCTGCGCGAGCTGGGTTCTGCTGGTCAGATCCCCGGCATGGTGAAATCGAGCTGGTAAGGGAGAGACAGATATGAACGATCCTATCGGCGATATGCTCACCCGTATCCGCAACGCGCAAATGCGTGGCAAGTCCACCGTTTCCACCCCGGCTTCCAAGCTGCGTGGTTGGGTTCTGGACGTGCTGGCGGACGAAGGTTATATCCGTGGCTACGAAGCGACGACCGGTGAAAACGGTCATCCGGCCATCGAAATCAGCCTGAAATACTACGAAGGCACCCCTGTCATTCGCGAACTGAAGCGGGTCTCGAAGCCCGGTCGTCGCGTGTACATGGGCGTCAATGACATCCCGCAGGTCCGTCAGGGCTTGGGCGTGTCGATTGTCAGCACTCCGAAAGGTGTGATGTCGGACCAGAACGCTCGCTCCAACAATGTTGGTGGCGAAGTGCTCTGCACCGTCTTCTAAGGAGGTCTGTCAATGTCTCGTATTGGTAAAAAACCGGTCGAGCTGCCCAGTGGCGTCACTGCTACTGTGTCTGGCCAGACCATCGAAGTCAAAGGCCCGAAAGGGACCCGCAGCTTCAACGCCACCGACGATGTGACACTCGCTGTCGAAGACAACGTAGTCACCATCACACCCCGTGGTATGTCCAAGCGTGCCCGCCAGCAGTGGGGCATGAGCCGCACTATGGTCGCCAATCTGATTGAAGGCGTGACCAACGGCTTCAAAAAAGAGTTGGAGATCCAGGGTGTTGGTTACCGGGCTCAGATGCAGGGCAACACCCTGAAGCTGAACCTGGGTTACAGCCACGACGTCGATTTCACTGCCCCGGAAGGTGTCACCATCACCGCACCGAAGCAGACCGAGATCGTTGTGGAAGGTATCGACCAGCAGCAGGTGGGCGAAGTCGCGGCCAAAATCCGCGAATGGCGCCGTCCCGAGCCCTATAAGGGCAAAGGCATCCGCTACAAGGGCGAATTCATCTTCCGCAAGGAAGGCAAGAAGAAGTAAGGACGCAAACAATGGCAAACAGCAAAAGAACCCTGTTTCTGAAGCGCCGCCTGCGCGTTCGGAACAAACTTCGCAAGGTCAACGCGGGTCGTCCGCGTCTGTCCGTACACCGTTCGAACAAGAACATCTCTGTTCAGCTGATCGACGACGTGCGTGGCGTGACCCTGGCCTCGGCCTCGAGCCTGGAAAAAGATCTGGGTATCGTTGGCAAGAACAACGTCGAAGCGGCCACCAAAGTGGGCGCGGCCATCGCCGAGCGTGCCAAGAAGGCAGGCGTCGAAGAGGCCTATTTCGATCGTGGCGGCTTCCTGTTCCACGGCAAGGTGAAGGCTCTGGCCGACGCTGCGCGTGAAGGTGGTCTGAAGATCTAAGACTTGAGGGCGGTTTTCGAATCGCCCCGATGATCCGGGGGCCTCGGCAACAGTCGGGGCTCACTTGGATTGAACAAACGGCGTCGATAGCGCCACTTAAGAAAGGGATGCCAAAATGGCAGAACGTGATAACCGCCGGGGCCGTGGTCGTGACCGCGACGAAACTCCGGAATTCGCAGATCGTCTGGTTGCGATCAACCGTGTGTCGAAAACCGTAAAAGGTGGTAAGCGCTTTGGCTTCGCCGCTCTGGTGGTCGTCGGCGATCAGAAAGGCCGCGTCGGCTTTGGCAAGGGTAAAGCGAAAGAAGTACCTGAAGCCATCCGTAAGGCGACCGAACAAGCCAAGCGTCAGATGATCCGCGTGCAACTGCGCGAAGGTCGGACCCTGCACCACGATATCGAAGGCCGTCACGGCGCCGGTAAAGTGGTTATGCGCACAGCACCTGAAGGTACCGGTATCATCGCCGGTGGTCCGATGCGTGCCGTGTTCGAAATGCTGGGCGTCAAGGACGTAGTGTCCAAGTCGCTGGGCTCGCAGAACCCGTACAACATGATCCGCGCAACCATCAACGGCCTGACCAAAGAGCAGAGCCCGCGTTCGGTTGCACAGCGTCGTGGCAAAAAGGTTGCTGACATCCTGCCCAAGCGGGACGAAGCCCCAGCTGCTGCTGAAGCAGAAGCATAAGGAGAGCGACCCATGGCAAAAACCATCGTCGTCAAGCAGATCGGCTCCCCGATCCGCCGCCCCGCCGAACAGCGCGCAACCCTGATCGGTCTGGGCCTGAACAAGATGCACAAAACCCGTGAGCTGGAGGATACTCCCTCGGTCCGCGGCATGGTCAACAAGATCCCGCATCTGGTTGAGATCATCGAAGAACGCGGCTAAGCGCGAATTCTTTGAAAGAAAAGAAGCGCCTCCGATCCAGTCGGGGGCGTTTTTTGTTGCGACCGCAGTTTTGCGCTTTGTCAGCTCAGAAACAACGGAATGCTATTCGATGAACTTCTTTGCGCCTTATTAGCTTCTTCTTTTGAGGCCCACGTGCCGTCCACCCATTGTCCTGAACAGCCCGTTCCTATTCGTTGTATACGAGTAATTGGAGTACGCTTTTCCGTATGCCATATATGCCATACCCTTTCCTCTGCCGCATAAAGATTCTTGTCATGTCTGCGACGACTGGCGTTGCAAGCGAGATGTCGCGTCGCGGCATCTCGGATGTCAGAGGACGACTATGACTATCGATCGTTCAGTCTCTACAGACTCGGGGCTAATTCAGCTTACCACCGAGCCGCCGCTCTCTGTGTCCTACCTTCCGGGCCAGGGTGACACTCTGGTGATAAGTCTTGCAGGCGTGGGCAGCAAGCGCGGCGAGCAGCCGCCGTTAGAGTTCTTCGAAATGGCGTCCCAAAACAGGACGCACCACGTCCTTTTTGTATCCGACGCCTCACGCAGTTGGCTGAACGGCCCCGGCTTGGCCGAAAGAATAGTAAGAGTGATCGAAGAGACTGCCCATAGGATAAATGCAAGGCAAATAGTAGCTCTGGGAAATTCCATGGGCGGCACGATGGCACTGCTTTTGGCCCAGATTACACGGATCGACATTGTGGTTGCCATTGTGCCGCAGTTTTCCGCTCATCCGCAACGTGTGCCCGAGGAAACCCGCTGGATGTTCTTTCGGAAAAAGATCACCCACTGGCCCTTCGAAGCTGTCGAAAAACTTCCCACCACTACCACGCAAACCGTCATTCTGCACGGCGGAACGCCTGACGAACGAGTGCATCTCGACCAATTCCCACGCGATCAAAAAGCGGCGCATTTCGTCTTTCCCGAGATAGGGCACCGGCTTGCTTCGCAGTTACACCGTCAAAAAATGCTCAGCCCAATCATTGAATATGCGATCGCCGGCAAGATGATGAAGCTCCGCCGCGCCGTAGAAAGGGCCGGAGGCTTTCCGCGCGATGTAATTGACGCGATGCATCAGCAATAAAGGCCATCCGAGTAAAAGCAGACTTTGGGAATCGGACACCTTGCTGATGTCGATATTGCGCCCGTGAGGCAAAGGTCCGGGCAACCCCGCATCGCGTCCGTTAGTTAAATGTCGCATCTTGCACTGTGTTCGCTCTGCCATTCGCCAAACGCATACCGGCTAGACTAAAACTTGCGTTGTTAGCGATACCGCCTACGCCTATCTCAGCCTTGTCCAAACAAGGAACAAACAAGTGACATCGGGGAATACGCCCCGACATTCGAAAGGAATAGAGATATGGCACACACAGCAACACTGACACATGGCGGCTTCAACCTGACCGCCCGTATTGCAAACCTGATCGAGCGCGTGAAAGAAAACCGCGCCCGGGCGAGCGAATACAACCGCACTTACGCCGAGCTTCAGCGTCTGTCCAAACGCGAGCTGGACGATATCGGGCTTCGCCGCTGCGACATCGCGGACATTGCGCGTCAGCACGCATATTGCTCGTAAACCAGCGCAGCTGATATCCGAACAGTGAGGCGCCGTTTGGCGCCTCTTTTTTTATCCTGCATTCTGATCATGAGATGACTGTCGCTAGGTCGGAAGTCACAACAAACCTTGCAACCGATGTCGCAAAGCTGTATCGGGCTCCGGTGGCATTGTGTCCACGAGAATCAAAACCAAGAAATGCCGTGTCTGACCCATCACGCTTCGGGGTCATTTCCGGCGAAGGAGAAGCGATATGAAACTGCACGAATTGCGCGACAATCCTGGCGCCACACCGAAACGCACCCGCGTTGGCCGTGGTCCCGGTTCCGGCAAAGGTAAAATGGGTGGCCGTGGTATCAAGGGTCAGAAATCCCGTTCGGGTGTGGCCATCAACGGTTACGAAGGCGGCCAGATGCCGCTGTACCAACGTCTGCCCAAGCGTGGCTTCAACAAGCCGAACCGCAAGGAATTCGCCGTCATTAACCTGGGCCTGATCCAGAAGTTCGTCGATGCCGGCAAGCTGGACGCCAAGGCTGCGATCACTGAGGACGCACTGGTTGCATCCGGTCTGGTCCGTCGCAAGCTGGATGGTGTCCGCATCCTGGCAAAGGGTGAAATCAGCGCCAAGGTGAACCTGGAGGTCACCGGTGCTTCGAAAGCTGCCGTTGAGGCAGTTGAAAAAGCGGGCGGTTCACTGAAAGTCACAAAAGCTGCTGCGGCAGAGTAAGCGCTTGTGAGCGGGCAAAGACCCGCTTACATAGACTTCAGAGTTTTCCAAGACGCCGTCCGAGCCGGAAAACGGTTCCGGGCGGCGTTTGCATAAGAGAGACCGATTTATGGTATCAGCAGCAGAACAAATGGCAGCCAACACTAGCTGGGCTGCTTTGGGCAAAGCCACCGATCTGCGCAACCGCATCCTGTTCACGCTGGGTTTGTTGATCGTCTACCGTCTGGGCACATTTATTCCGGTGCCGGGGATCGACGGTGCGGCCTTGCGCGAATTCATGGAGCAGGCGGGGCAGGGCATCGGCGGCATGGTTTCGATGTTCACCGGCGGAGCGCTGGGAAGAATGGGTATCTTTGCCCTTGGCATCATGCCCTATATTTCGGCCTCGATCATCGTACAGCTGCTGACGTCGATGGTTCCCGCGCTCGAACAACTCAAGAAAGAGGGCGAGCAGGGGCGCAAGAAAATCAACCAATACACCCGCTTCGGGACTGTGGCTCTGGCCACTGTTCAGGCCTATGGTCTGGCGGTGTCCTTGGAATCGGGCGATCTGGCGACCGATCCTGGCCTCTATTTCCGTATGTCGACCATGATCACTCTGGTCGGTGGTACTATGTTCCTGATGTGGCTGGGTGAACAGATCACCGCGCGCGGCATCGGCAATGGTATCTCGCTGATCATTTTTGTTGGTATCATCGCCGAGGTTCCCGCTGCACTGGCGCAGTTCTTTGCTTCTGGTCGTTCCGGGGCAATCAGCCCGGCTGTGATCGTTGGCGTGATCCTTATGGTGATCGCAGTGATCACTTTCGTGGTCTTCATGGAACGCGCGCTGCGCAAGATCCATATCCAATACCCTCGTCGTCAGGCCGGTATGAAGATTTATGAAGGTGGTTCCAGCCATCTGCCGGTTAAAGTTAACCCCGCGGGCGTTATCCCGGCGATCTTTGCAAGCTCGCTGCTACTGTTGCCTGTGACGATTTCGACCTTCTCGTCAGGTGCGACCAACGGGCCGATCATGTCCTGGCTGCTGGCCAATTTCGGCCCGGGACAGCCGCTGTATCTGCTGTTCTTCGCCTCGATGATCGTTTTCTTCGCCTATTTCTACACCTTCAACGTTTCGTTCAAGCCGGACGATGTCGCGGACAACCTGAAGAAGCAGAATGGTTTTGTGCCCGGGATCCGTCCCGGCAAGAAGACCGCCGAGTATCTGGAGTATGTGGTCAACCGCGTTCTGGTTCTGGGTTCGGCTTATCTGGCGGCGGTCTGTCTGCTGCCTGAGATCCTGCGGGGCCAGTTCGCCATCCCGTTCTATTTCGGCGGCACCTCGGTTCTGATTATCGTCTCTGTGACCATGGACACGATCCAACAAGTCCAGAGCCACCTGCTGGCGCATCAATACGAAGGGCTGATCGAAAAGTCCCAGCTGCGCGGCAAAGGCAAGAAACGTGGCAGAAAGGGAGCTGCTCGTCGATGAATATCATTCTTCTGGGCCCCCCGGGAGCCGGCAAAGGAACGCAGGCGCGGCACCTGGTTGAAACCCGCGGAATGGTGCAACTGAGCACCGGTGACATGCTGCGTGAAGCCAAAACCTCGGGCACGGAAATGGGCCAGAAGGTTGCCGCGATCATGGATGCGGGTAAGCTGGTCACCGATGAGATTGTGATCGGCCTGATCGAAGAGAAACTGACCACCGAAAAAGGTGCCGGTTTCATCTTTGACGGCTTCCCCCGCACGCTGGCACAGGCCGATGCCTTATCGGCTCTGCTGACCAAGCTGGGCCAGTCGCTGCATACGGTGATCGAGATGCGCGTGGATGACGACGCACTGGTGGACCGGATCACGGCGCGGTCAACTTGCGGCGGATGTGGTGAGGTCTATAACGACAACACCAAGCCGATCCCGGCAGACGGTAAATGCACCAATTGCGGCAAGGAAAACGACTTTGTCCGTCGCGCCGACGACAACGAAGACAGCCTGCGCACGCGGTTGATGGAATACTATAAAAAGACCTCTCCGCTGATTGGCTATTACTATGCCAAAGGCGATCTGCGCCCTGTGAACGGGCTGGCGGATATCAAAGAGGTCACGGCGTCGATTGAGGCTGTGTTGGGCTGACCGTCTGGCTTTTTCGTGTTCTGGAATAAGTACAATAAGAACTCACTGTGGTTCATAATTGGGTTGGCAGTGGGCCTTATTTTAGGCGTATTGCTGGGGGCGATCAGCACGGTTGGATTAGGTGGGTTGAACACTCACATGGACTTTTGCAACGACCAAACCAGCAAGCACTTCATCTTCGATCAATACGTCAGAGAGAAGGTTTGCTGGCCAGATTGAGTATGGGCTTGACGCCAGCGCCAAAAGCCCATATCGACCCCCATCCCTAAAGGGAATCAAGATCGCGTGCGGGATTCGTCCCAAACGCCCCGACCACCTCGAATAATACTGGACCCTCTGGCGTCACTGCCAAGGTCAAGTGTTGTGAAAAAAGGTTCCGGAGCTACGGAACCGCAACAAAAAGGAAAGTGACACGTGGCACGTATTGCCGGCGTAAACATCCCGACTGCAAAGCGGGTACCTATCGCCCTCACATATATCACCGGTATCGGCAACACCTCGGCTAAAGCGATCTGCGAAGCCGTGGGCATTGAAGCGCACCGTCGCGTCAATGAACTGTCGGATGCCGAAGTTCTGGCCATCCGCGAGCACATCGACGCAAACTTCACCGTCGAAGGTGACCTGCGTCGTGAAGTTCAGATGAACGTTAAGCGCCTGATGGACCTGGGCTGCTACCGCGGTCTGCGTCACCGCCGCAACCTGCCGGTTCGCGGTCAGCGTACCCACACCAATGCTCGTACCCGCAAAGGCCCCGCAAAGGCCATTGCCGGTAAGAAGAAATAAGGGAGGGTCTGACTGATGGCACGTGACAAGACTCGCGTTAAGCGCAAAGAGCGCAAGAACATCGCATCGGGCGTTGCCCATGTGAACTCGACCTTCAACAACACCAAGATCCTGATCTCGGACGTGCAGGGCAACGCCATCGCATGGTCGTCCGCCGGTACCATGGGCTTCAAGGGTTCGCGGAAATCGACTCCCTACGCCGCTCAGATGGCTGCAGAAGACGCAGGCAAGAAGGCTCAGGATCACGGCGTCAAGACGCTGGAAGTCGAAGTTCAGGGCCCCGGTTCAGGTCGTGAATCGGCGCTGCGTGCGCTGGCCGCAGTGGGCTTCAACATCACGTCGATCCGTGATGTGACACCGATTGCTCACAACGGCTGCCGTCCGCCGAAGCGTCGCCGCGTCTAAGCGATTTTGAATTGAGCTGGGGCCAGTGTTTCTGCACGGCCCCAGCACGTCATTTTAAACCTCGGGCGTCTGCACCTTGTTGGTCATGGGGTGCGGACAGGAATGGAGGGATTACATGATCCATAAGAATTGGGCTGAATTGATCAAGCCGACCCAGCTGGATGGTAAGCCGGGCAACGATCCCGCACGTCAGGCAACCCTGGTTGCCGAACCGCTGGAGCGTGGTTTTGGTTTGACTCTGGGCAACGCGCTACGCCGCGTTCTGATGAGCTCGCTGCAAGGCGCAGCCATCACCAGCGTTCAGATCGACAACGTCCTGCACGAGTTCAGCTCGGTCGCGGGCGTGCGTGAAGACGTCACCGACATCATCCTGAACCTCAAGCAGGTTGCCCTGCGCATGGAAGTCGAAGGCCCCAAGCGCCTGTCGATCAATGCCAAAGGTCCCGCAGTTGTCACCGCCGGTGACATCAGCGAAAGCGCCGGCATCGAGGTTCTGAACCGCGATCACGTCATCTGCCACCTGGACGATGGCGCCGACCTGTTCATGGAACTGACTGTCAACACCGGCAAGGGCTATGTCTCGGCTGAAAAGAACAAGCCGGAAGACGCACCCATCGGGCTGATCCCGATCGACGCGATCTATTCGCCGGTCAAGAAGGTTGCCTATGACGTTCAGCCGACCCGTGAAGGTCAGGTTCTGGACTATGACAAGCTGACCCTGAAGATCGACACCGACGGTTCGATCACGCCGGAAGACGCGTTGGCCTTCGCCGCACGTATCCTGCAGGATCAGCTTTCGATCTTCGTCAACTTCGACGAGCCGGAATCGGCTGGCCGCCAGGACGAAGACGATGGTCTGGAGTTCAACCCGCTGCTGCTGAAGAAAGTAGACGAGCTGGAACTGTCGGTCCGTTCGGCAAACTGCCTGAAGAACGACAACATCGTTTACATCGGCGACCTGATCCAAAAAACCGAAGCCGAGATGCTGCGCACCCCGAACTTCGGCCGCAAGTCGCTGAACGAGATCAAGGAAGTGCTGTCCGGCATGGGTCTGCACCTCGGCATGGATGTCGAGGACTGGCCGCCCGACAACATCGAAGATCTGGCCAAGAAATTCGAAGACGCGTTTTAAGCGCGTCTTCCCCAATGCCCGGGCTGCCGGGGACCATATGGGCACTTCCGCCCCAAGGAGAGCCGGTGACACGCATCGCCGGCCAGACAAAGCAAAACGCGAAAGAAGGAATGAGAAAATGCGTCACGCACGTGGTTACCGCCGCCTGAACCGTACTCATGAGCACCGTAAGGCTCTGTTTGCGAACATGGCTGGCTCGCTCATCGAACATGAGCAGATCAAAACGACTCTGCCCAAGGCAAAAGAACTGCGCCCGATCGTTGAAAAACTGATCACCCTGGGCAAACGCGGCGACCTGCACGCCCGCCGTCAGGCCGCATCGCAGCTGAAAGAAGACAAAGACGTCGCCAAGCTGTTCGAAATTCTGGGCCCCCGCTACGCTGAGCGTCAGGGCGGTTATGTCCGTATCCTGAAAGCTGGTTTCCGTTACGGTGACATGGCTCCGATGGCGATCATCGAATTCGTTGACCGTGATCTGGACGCCAAAGGCGCGGCGGACAAAGCCCGCGTTGCCGCCGAAGAGGCCGCAGACGAAGAATAAGAAAGCCCGGCTTTCTGAATTTGGCCCCCGCGTTTCAGACGCGGGGGCTTTTTTGACTCTGAAAGGCGTCATATTTGGATCATTCGCGCTGATCCAAGGAAATGAAACCCCCACTGTCCCGTGCCACGCTGTAAGATAAGCATGGAGGAGAAGATGGCGATACTATCTGAGATACCTAATGAACTCACGGGACCATCAGTTTGGTCTGGAAGCGAGATGGTTATGCGGCAAGACGATTGGATTTTCGATCTGACGCCGGACTGTGTAGCCGACCTTGAGCAGGCTGCCCGCCACTACCTTAGCCTGGATCGGGATATCGGTGAAATTACAAAGGCCGATTTCCCGCTGCAACGGCTGGATAGCCACCTGGCGCGGTTGCGCGAAACATTGATCAACGGGGTCGGTTTCGAGGTGATCAGGGGCCTGCCGGTGCAGACATACACTCAGGAAATGGCGGCGGCGATCTTTTGCGGAGTGGGCACCCATCTTGGGTCGGCGCGCTCGCAGAATGCTCAGGGGCACATACTGGGGCATGTTCGCGATACCGGCGCAGATGCGAGTGATCCCAATACCCGGATCTATCAAACCCATGAGCGGCAGACCTTTCATACCGACAGCGCGGATATCGTAAGTTTGCTGTGCTTGCGAGAGGCGAAGCAAGGCGGCGACTCCCTGCTTGTCAGCGCTGAAACCATCTACAACAGGATGCGAGTAGAATGTCCGGACTTGCTGGAGCGTTTGTTCGACCCAATCGCGACCGACCGCCGTGGCGAGGTGCCGGAAGGGATGCAACCTTTCATGACCATCCCGCCTTTCTGCTGGTATGATGGCAAGCTGACAGTGTTCTACCAGCGGCAATATATCGACAGCGCGCAAAGGTTTCCCGAGGCCATGCGGCTGACGCCGGACCACGTCGCGGCATTGGACCGTTTCGACGCACTGGCCAATGACCCCGACCTCTACCTTTCGATGCGATTGCAACCGGGTGACATGCAGTTTGTCTACAACCATTCTCAATTGCACGACAGAACCGCGTTTACTGACTGGCCCGACCCGGCAGAGAGACGCCATCTGCTGCGTTTGTGGTTATCGCCCGAGGGAGACCGAAAGTTGCCCGAAGTGTTTAAACAACGCTACGGCACAATTGATGTGGGCAACCGGGGGGGAATCATAACCAAAGGCACTCGGCTGCACGCACCTCTCGATTAATCACTACGCCTTATTCACCACGAGCTTGCATTACGTTTCCTGTGGACGCATATCCAACTGAGCTTTGCAAGTTGAGGTATCAATGTTTCGCGCGACACTTATTGCTCTTTCTTTTGCATGCGCCACAGTAGCCTCTGCTGAGACCCGCGTGCCGCAATCTCAGGCCGAGATTTCTCTGGGTTTCGCACCAGTCGTAAAACAGGCTGCTCCAGCGGTCGTAAACATTTATGCCAAGATCGTTCGACAGGGTCGGGCAAACACTTTGTTCTCCGATCCGTTCTTTCAGGATTTCTTTGGCAGAGGATTTGGGGCTCCGCGACCGAGAGTTCAGAACTCGCTGGGTTCCGGTGTGATTCTGTCTGAGGATGGCTATATCGTGTCCAACTATCACGTCGTCGGCGCCGCGACTGAAATCCAGATTGTCACTACAGATCGGCGTGAGTTCTCCGCGAAGGTGGTTCTAGGCGACAGGGAAAGCGACATTGCGATTCTCCGGCTGGATGAGGCTCAGGATCTGCCCTTCCTGCAACTGCGCGATTCGGATCAGGTTGAAGTTGGTGAGTTGGCTTTGGCCATCGGTAACCCGTTTGGCGTAGGGCAAACGGTGTCTTCGGGCATTATCTCGGGACTGGCGCGCACCGGAACGGCGACTGGAAATGCCCGGGGTTATTTCATCCAGACCGACGCGGCCATCAACCCCGGAAATTCCGGTGGCGCGCTTATCGACGTTAATGGGCAGCTGATCGGAATAAACACCTCGATCCTGACGCGTTCGGGGGGATCGAACGGCATCGGTTTTGCCATTCCAGCCAATCTGGTCGCCGAGTACCTACAGCAAGCGCGGGCTGGAAACGAACGGTTCGTCAGCCCCTGGGCTGGAATGGCAGGACAGCATATGAGCGCTGACATTGCAGAATCCCTTGGTTTGACGCTGCCGGAAGGGGTCGTGATTTCGGATCTGCACGCGCTTAGTCCGTTAGGTGAGGCAGGGCTGAAAGTTGGCGACGTGGTCACTCATGTCGACGGGAAAGAAGTAAACTCACCGGCCGAGATGAAATTCCGCATGTCTATCGCCGGGGTTGGCGGAACGTCTGTCCTGACACGCCTGCGTGGTGATGCGCGATCCGAGGTTAAGGTCGCGCTGATCCCGGCGCCTGAAACGCCCGCCGCTGAAGAGACGGAATTGGATGCCAGCACTGTCCTGCCCGAATTGGTCGTCGCGCGGATAAACCCGGCTTTGATAACGCGGCTGGGGCTGGGTCTGTCGCAGACAGGTGTCGTCGTGGTCGAGCCCGGCCCCTACGGCGCGCGAGCCGGGTTGCGAACCGGCGATTTGGTGAAGGCCATCAATAGTAAAACAGTCGAGCGACCCGGGGATATAGTGGACGCCCTGACTGAACCGGGTCGACGGGTTCAGATTGAGTTGGAGCGCGGCGGACAAGCGGTATCTCTGCGGTTCCGTCTGTAACGATATGAGCGACTTGTTCGATACCGCAGACAGCGCCCCAGCAGTTGCGCCACATCGCCCATTGGCGGACCGATTGCGCCCACAAACGCTTGATGAAGTCATCGGGCAGGAACAGGTCCTGGGTTCCGAGGCGCCATTGGGGGTGATGCTGGCGGCGGGTAGCCTGTCCAGCCTGATTTTCTGGGGACCTCCGGGTGTGGGCAAAACCACTATTGCGCGGTTGCTGGCCCGGGAAACCGACCTTCATTTCGTTCAGATTAGCGCGATATTCACTGGCGTACCCGATCTTAAGAAGGTGTTTGAGGCCGCGAAAATCCGCCGTCAGAATGGGCAGGGCACGTTGCTGTTCGTTGACGAGATTCACCGCTTCAACAAAGCTCAGCAGGACGGTTTTCTACCTCATATGGAGGATGGTACTATCCTTCTGGTGGGCGCCACGACCGAAAACCCCTCCTTTGAACTCAACGCCGCTGTCCTTAGCCGTGCTCAGGTGCTGGTGTTGGAGCGACTGAACCTGACCGATTTGGAACGATTGACCCAGCGCGCCGAAAAGGAGTTGGGCAATGCACTGCCTTTGACGGGCCAGGCGCGCGAGGCGCTTCAGGAAATGGCTGACGGTGATGGGCGCGCGTTGCTGAACCTGATCGAGCAGGTGTCAGCGTGGAATGTCAAAGCATCACTGGACCCGGACGCGCTGGCCAAGCGGCTCATGCGGCGCGCGGCGAAATACGACAAGTCCGGGGATGAGCACTACAACCTGATTTCAGCCCTGCACAAATCGGTACGCGGATCCGATCCGGATGCCGCGCTGTACTGGTTCGCCCGGATGCTGACCGGAGGAGAGGATCCAAGGTACCTGGCCCGCCGAATTACCCGGATGGCCGTTGAAGATATCGGGCTCGCCGATCCTCAGGCGCAGTCGATCTGCCTGCACGCCTGGGAAACCTACGAGAGGCTTGGATCACCAGAAGGTGAGCTGGCGCTGGCGCAGGCGGTGGTGTATCTTGCATTGGCGCCCAAGTCGAATGGGGCTTACATCGGTTACAAGGCGGCTATGCGGTTGGCAAAACAGTCCGGCAGCGCGCCTCCGCCAAAGCATATCCTGAACGCGCCGACCTCTTTGATGAAAGACCAGGGATACGGCACAGGCTATGCGTATGACCATGATGCCGAGGACGGGTTTTCCGGCCAGAACTACTTTCCCGAGGACATGGAGCGCCCCGATCTCTATCAACCGGTCGAACGCGGGTTCGAGCGTGAGCTGAAAAAGCGACTGGACTATTTTGCCAAGCTACGGGCACAGCGGAACACTTAATTGCGCTGACTTGACTCTTCGACCGATGCGGGCGACAGACGCGCATGTTTTCAAAAGAGCTGAAACTGACACAATCCGGGCGCTCAAGCCGCGCGGTGCAAGGGGCAATCGCATGAGTGGTGTACAGATGATCACAGTGGCAGAAGGCGACGGTGACCAGCGGCTAGATCGCTGGGTGCGCCGCCTGTTTCCCCATGTCGGCCAAAGCCGCATCGAAAAGATGTGCCGCAAGGGTGAATTGCGCGTCGATGGCGGCCGGGTCAAAGCCTCGACCCGGCTGGAGGTCGGGCAATCCGTGCGCGTCCCACCATTGCCGGATGCTGATCACAAGCCCGTTGAGGTTAAACGGACCATCTCGGATGCAGATACCAGGCTGATCCAGTCCTGCGTGATCTATCGCGACGATCACATTCTGGCTCTGAACAAACCACACGGCCTGCCTGTGCAGGGCGGCAGCGGGCAAACCCGACATGTTGACAGCTTGTCCGAGGCCTTGCGCTTTGGCTTTGACGAGAACCCGCGCCTTGTGCACCGGCTGGACAAGGACACTTCGGGCGTGTTGGTTATGGCTCGCACCCGTGAAGCGGCCAAGGGGCTGACAGCGGCCTTTCGGCATCGCAACACGCGCAAGATCTACTGGGCTTTGGTTGCAGGTGTGCCGACACCCTACTTGGGCGAAATCAAAACCGGGTTGGTCAAGGCCCCGGGCCATGGCAAGCACGGCGAAGGCGAAAAGATGATTCCCGTGCACATGAGCGAGGTCGACGACACTCCGGGGGCGAAACGCGCACACACACTGTACGCGACGCTGTACCGGGTCGCGGGCAGAGCTGCCTGGGTTGCCATGGAGCCGGTCACCGGGCGAACACACCAGTTGCGCGCACATATGGCGGCTATTGGCCATCCGATCATCGGGGATGGCAAATACGGCGGCTCGGGTCAGGAAAATCTGGGCGATGGCTGGGGTGCGCAGCTGGGCGGGATAATCAGCAAAAAGCTGCATCTGCACGCGCGGCGGTTGTCCCTTGAACACCCGGTGACCCGCAAGCCTGTGTCCATTACCGCGCCTTTGCCGGAACATATGAAAGACAGCTGGGACACACTTGGATGGACCGAAGATCTGGCCGTCGACGACCCGTTTGAGGAGCTGCGATGAGCGCATCTTTGCGCCTGGTCCTGTTCGACGTTGATGGCACCCTGGTTGATAGCCAGGGCAGTATTATTTCCGCCATGAACGCCTGCTTTGACGCGCTTTCCCTGCCAGCGCCAGATCGTGATGCAACACTTTCGATTGTGGGGTTGTCGCTGCCGCAAGCGATGGAGCGTTTGGCACCGAAACAATCCGCCTTGGTTCAAGCCCAGCTGGTTGACGGTTATAAACAGGCTTATCATGCGCAGCGACTGGAACAGGGGGCGGCCAGTTCGCCGCTCTATCCCGGCGCGCGGGATATTATAGAAACCCTGCACGCCACGCCAGAAATCCTGCTTGGCGTCGCGACGGGTAAATCCCAACGCGGATTAGATGGTCTGCTACAGGTCCATGGGTTGGAGCGATACTTCGTTACCCGGCAGGTTGCGGATCACCACCCGTCCAAACCGCATCCGTCAATGATCGAGGCCGCAATAGCCGAAACAGGAGTTTCCCCGGCAGATGCAGTCATGATCGGCGATACCAGTTTTGACATGGACATGGCCGCGGCGGCAGGGGTTGCTGGCATAGGCGTCAGCTGGGGGTATCACGACCGCTCGGCTCTGCACCGGGCTGCCTGCGTGATCGATACATTCGAAAAACTGCCAGATGCACTGGCCGAACTCTGGAACAAATGACATGAGCGACTGGAAACCAAAACGCTTCTGGACATCTAGTGCGGTCGTTGAGGCCGACGGGGGCTATACAGTCGAGCTGGACGGCCGCAGGGTCAAGACACCAGCCAAATCTGCTCTGACGCTGCCGACCCTGGCCATGGCCGAAGCAGTTGCTGCCGAATGGAAAGCACAGGAAAACGAGGTGGATCCGACCACCATGCCTTTTACGCGGTCCGCAAACGCGGCCATCGACAAGGTGTGTCACCAGCATGCGGAAGTTGCGGACATGTTGGCGGATTACGGCGATTCAGACTTGCTGTGCTATCGCGCGACGCATCCGCAAACCCTGCAGAAAAGGCAGGCCGAGCAATGGGACCCGGCTTTGGACTGGGCTGCCGAAGCACTTGGTGCGCGTTTGTTTTCGGTCGCTGGTGTTCTGCACCGACCGCAACCAGAAGACGCAGTCCAAAACCTGCGATCCCATGTTCACGCTCTGAATGCGTTTCAGCTTGCCGCATTTCATGATCTCGTTAGCTTGTCGGGCTCTTTGATACTGGGTTTTGCGGCGGCCCGAGACTGGCGAAACCCTGACGAGATCTGGGCCATCTCCCGCTTGGACGAAAACTGGCAGATCGACCAATGGGGCCATGATGACGAGGCGCACTCGGCTGCCGAAATCAAGAAAGCTGCCTTTCTCCATGCCAAAAAGTTCTTTGATCTCTCGGTTTGAGCCTTCGGAATCTGATTTTTCGGCGTGAAATCCGAAGCCTATGCGGTTGACCCATCGATTTCCCTGATCCAGCACTTGACGTTTGTTTATGAATACGCCCAAACTTGGGCCACTAAAGGGGAGAGACCTTTTGGGTAACCTTTCTGGCGCGCGTGTGCCGGATCGAACCGTTCCTTCAGGGATGGAAAATCAGGAAGAGGTAAAAATGAAAAAATCCGTAATCTTGGGCGCGGCAACGATTGCCGGTCTGGCTGCAGGTGCAGCTGCAGCGGGGACCGTTGACGACGTCAAGGCGCGCGGTAAGCTAAACTGCGGTGTGACCACCGGTCTGGTTGGCTTTGCAGCGCCCGACGCAAATGGCGAATGGCAAGGTTTCGACGTTGCCGTATGCCGCGCCGTTGCCGCAGCCGTTCTGGGTGACGCAAGCGCTGTTGAATTTGTTCCGACCACTGGTAAGACCCGCTTTACCGCGCTGGCTTCCGGTGAGATCGACATGCTGGCCCGTAACACAACCTGGACATTCAGCCGCGATGTCGACCTGAAGTTCGAATTCGTTGGTGTGAACTACTATGACGGCCAAGGCTTCATGGTTCCCAAGGCACTGGGCGTAAGCTCGGCCAAGGAACTGGACGGTGCAACCGTTTGTATCCAAACCGGCACAACCACCGAGTTGAACCTGGCGGATTTCTTCCGCTCGAACAACATCAGCTATGAGCCGGTTCCGATCGAAACCAACGCCGAAGCGCAGCAGCAGTATCTGGCTGGCGCATGTGACGTGTACACCACCGACGCATCGGGCCTGGCCGCAACCCGCGCCACGTTCGAAAACCCCGGTGATCACGTCCTGCTGCCCGAAATCATCTCGAAAGAGCCGCTGGGCCCGCTGGTCCGTCACGGCGATCACGAGTGGGGCGACGTTGTCCGCTGGACCCTGAACGCGCTGATCTCGGCAGAAGAGCTGGGTATCACCTCGGCCAATATCGACGAGCTGAGCTCGGGCGCGGGTGACAACCCGGAAGTGAACCGTCTGCTGGGTACCGAAGGTACACTGGGCGAGATGCTGGGTCTGGACGCTGAATGGGCTGCACGGGCGGTTAAAGCTGGTGGTAACTATGGCGAAGTGTTTGCCAAGAACATCGGTGAAGAAACCCCGATCGGTCTGGCACGCGGCCTGAACGCTCAGTGGACCGATGGCGGTCTGCTGTACTCGCCGCCGTTCCGCTAAAATCCACGGGAAAGGGCGCAGGGCAACCTGCGCCCTTTTTCAAACAATAAGAAACACTCCCGAATAGATTGAGCAGTGATCAACTCTGCCGGCAGAAAATCGGGATGTCACGGGGATATACATAGGTCATGACGACTCTCACTGACCCGCCGAAGGAGCAGTTCCGGCTGTCCATGCTCCTTTACGATACGCGGTACCGATCAGCGACCATTCAGGTCATTGCATTGATCGGTTTCATGCTTTTGGCAGCCTGGATCATTTCCAACACAATTCAAAATCTTGAAGCACTGGGCAAACCGGTTGAGTTTGGTTTCTTTGGGGAACCGGCAAGCTATGACATTAACCAGCGGCTTCTGGAGTACACCTCCCGCGATAGCCATTTACGGGCCGCGTTTATCGGATTGCTGAACACGCTGGTTGTTGCGGTTCTGGGTTGTATCACCGCGACGATTGTCGGTGTATTCGTCGGCGTTTTGCGGCTTTCGAACAACTGGTTGATCGCGCGGCTCATGACAGTTTATGTCGAGATGTTCCGCAACGTGCCCGTCTTGCTCTGGATTGTTCTGGCAATGGCCATTCTGATCGAAGGCTTGCCAGCACCCAACGCGTTCCGAGGCGATAACCCAACAGCAACGATGGATTTGTTCAATTCTGTCGCTGTCACTAACCGTGGTGTTTATATCCCGGAATTCCTGTTCTCGCGGAGCTTGGGCGATATCCACCTATTTGGCGCGTCAAGCATACGTTTCGATGTCTCGCTGGATCTGGTCGCATTCTTGGTCGTGTTGGCAGGCAGCATTTTTGCAATGCGGAAGGTTTCCGCCTATGCCGCTGCAAAACAAGAAGCGACCGGTGACCGTCCGACCATTTGGTATATCCAGCTGGGCATTTTGTTCGTGCCGATGTTCATCCTGATGGCCGCTCTCGGGTTCCATCTGGGATACCCCGAGTTGAAAGGGTTTAACTTCCGAGGCGGCACCCATATGCGCAACTCGCTGATCGCGCTGTGGCTGGCCCTGTCGCTCTATACGGCGGCCTTCATCGCCGAGATCGTGCGCGCCGGTATTATGGCTATCTCGAAAGGTCAGACCGAAGCCGCATCCGCGCTGGGACTGCGCCCGGGCCGTACCATGCGTCTGGTGATCCTGCCGCAGGCGCTGCGGGTGATCATCCCTCCGATGATCTCGAACTATCTGAACCTGACCAAGAACTCGTCGCTGGCGATCGCGGTCGGATATATGGACATCACGGGTACGCTGGGCGGCATCACCATGAACCAGACCGGCCGCGAGCTGGAATGTGTTCTACTGTTGATGCTGGTCTATCTGTCCATCTCGCTGAGCATTTCGGCGGTGATGAACTGGTACAACAAACGTGTCAAACTGGTGGAGCGGTAATATGGCTGATGTTTCATTTGTCCGCACGGAAATGCTTCCGGAACAGGCGCCGCCTGCCTCGGAAGTTGGTGCAATCGGCTGGGTTCGGCACAACCTGTTTTCAAGCTGGCTCAACTCGATCCTGACGGTCGTTTCGCTTTACGCGATTTGGTACGTGCTGTCCGGGGTTCTGCCATGGACGTTCCAATCCGTTTGGAACGCCAATTCACTGACAGAGTGTCGTGAGATCATGATGGCGACTTGGGGCTCTACCCATGGTCATGCTTGCTGGGCCGTCATCAACGACCGCTGGCTGCAATTGCTGTTCGGCTTTTACCCCAGCCATCTGTACTGGCGCCCGATCCTTGCACTGGTCTTGTTGTTGGTCGCGCTGGCTCCGGTTCTGTACTCGGATCGCGTTCCGACCAAGATGCTGATCTTTACCGCGATTTACCCGTTCCTGATGCCGTTCCTGATGTGGGGCGGAACCATCTGGGGCCCAATCTCGGCGGCGCTTGGATTTGTTCTCGGTTGGGTGGCCTACACAATCCTCAGCAAGCAACTGAGTGAGTTGATCGGGATGATCGGTGCCGCGGTGGCTGCAGTGATCTGGTGGCTGGTGCTGTCCGGCTATTTCACCGGTGCAATGGACTCGATCCTGCCTATTGGCATCGAAGCCGTGGAGAGCCGTCAATTCGGTGGCTTTATGCTGGCGATCCTCCTGGGCGTTGTGGCCATTGGTGTCTCGCTGCCAATCGGCATCGTTCTGGCGCTGGGCCGCCAGTCCGACTTGCTGATCGTCAAATACATGTGCGTGGGCTTTATCGAGTTCATCCGTGGCGTGCCGCTGATCACACTGTTGTTTGTGGCGTCGCTGCTGCTGAACCTGTTCCTGCCGCCGGGTACCAATTTTGACATCATTCTGCGAGTGATGATCATGATGACCCTGTTCTCGGCCGCCTATATGGCCGAGGTGATCCGGGGTGGTCTGGCTGCCCTGCCACGGGGTCAGTACGAAGGTGCCGACAGTTTGGGTCTGAACTACTGGCAAGCACAGCGACTGATCATCATGCCGCAAGCCCTGAAAATCTCAATTCCGGGTATCGTGAGCACATTCATCGGGATCTTCAAGGATACGGTTCTGGTGTCGATCATTGGGCTGTTCGACGTTCTTGGCCTAGCCAACGCTATCCGCGCCGACACCGCCTGGAACGGCATCTACTGGGAACTGTTCGCCTTTATCGGCGCACTTTTCTTCATCGTCTGCTTCTCCATGTCCCGTTATTCCATGTATCTGGAGCGCAAGCTTCAGACCGGCCACCATTAAGGAGTTCAACGCATGTCTCAACTTGCCGTAGAACGCGAAATCGACCGTTCCAAGATGCAGGTGAGCGACGAAGTCGCCATCGAAATCACGAACATGAACAAGTGGTACGGGGCTTTCCACGTGCTGCGCGATATCAATCTGACCGTCAATCAGGGCGAGCGGATCGTGATCGCGGGGCCGTCGGGGTCGGGTAAATCCACCCTGATCCGCTGCCTGAACGCGCTGGAAGAACACCAGCAGGGCACGATCATCGTGGACGGGACCGAGCTGTCGAATGACCTCAAGAACATCGACAAGATCCGGTCTGAGGTTGGCATGGTGTTCCAGCACTTCAACCTGTTCCCACACCTGACCATTCTGGAAAACTGTACGCTGGCCCCGATCTGGGTGCGCAAGACGCCCAAGAAAGAGGCTGAAGAAACGGCGATGCACTTCCTTGAAAAAGTGAAGATTCCTGAGCAGGCGCTGAAATACCCCGGCCAGTTGTCTGGTGGGCAGCAGCAGCGTGTGGCGATTGCCCGCTCTCTCTGTATGCGTCCGCGGATCATGTTGTTCGATGAACCGACCTCGGCGCTTGACCCGGAGATGATCAAAGAAGTGCTCGACACCATGATCGAGCTGGCTGAAGAGGGCATGACCATGCTCTGCGTGACGCACGAGATGGGCTTTGCCCGCCAGGTCGCGAACCGCGTGATCTTTATGGATGCAGGCCAGATCGTGGAACAGAACGAACCGGAAGAGTTCTTCAACAACCCGCAAAGCGAGCGGACCAAGTTGTTCCTCAGCCAGATTCTTGGTCACTGACGCAAGAACGTTTTCAGGTATTAACAGAAAAGGCGGGGATTACCCCGCCTTTTTTATTCCAGCAATTCGCGTGGAATAACAAAACCCCTTACCTTGCCGCTGTGCCACTGTACTTCGTCCCAGCTCGGTACGTCGAAGCGGCATACGGTGGTCGCACAGGTCGGATAGTCGAAAAACCTCGGATGATCTGGCGCATTTTTCACGATGCGTCCCGCAAAGTTGGCGATACCTGGATTGTGGCCTAGCATCAGCACCGTGGCACCCTGTGCCGTCTGCAGAGTTTTCAGCATTTGCGCCGGGTCCGCGTGATACAGGTCCCGCGTAAACGTGATTTCGGTCGCGCTTAGCTCCATCCTCTCCCAAGTTTCACGTGTTCGGGTTGAACTTGAGCTGAGCACGTCATCGGGCAACCAATTGTGCCCCTGCAACCAACTGCCAATCGCCGCAGCAGATTTTCGACCGCGGGTGTTCAGAGGGCGATCATGATCCTTTAGACCGGGGTGGTTCCAGCTTGATTTTGCGTGGCGGGTCAGGATCAGTGTACGTGTCATGAGCGGTGAAAAGCCTTCATGTGGTGGGCGGACTGCTCGGGCTGCCGCCAAGCGCCGCCGCTGATTGGGCAGGCCAGCCTTGCTGCACAACCATCGGTCATGCAGCTTTGTCCGGCGTCGGTGTCAAGAAAGCTGTGGCAGGCATCGACGTCGTAAATACTCACCGCATTCAACGCACCGACGGGGCAGGCCGTCGTGCAGGGCGCTGGGCAGTCAGTACAGGGCGAGACGCCGCTTGCCACCGGAATGTCAAACTCAGAGCTGAAATGCAGTGCTCCACGAAACGAGATCATCATACCGACTGTATCGTGCACTAACGCGCCAACGGGGCTTTGGAATGTACGCCCGGATTTCAGCGCCCAGTCGATGAACGGTGTGTAGGGTGGGCCCCCGAAGGGAAAGTGCGCCGTTGCCCCCAGCGTGGCGGCCATGTCTCCCACGACACGGGATGACCAGCGGTCCACTGGGTCTGCCAATCCATCGTTCCACTCGGGTGAGGTTTGGAAAACTGGCCAGAAAGCCTCGGCTGTGCCCAACAGGATCAATGTGCCGCCGTCCAGCTGCTTGGCACCGCTGTTCCTTGGGTGTTGGGCTCCCATCACGATGAGCCCAACTCTTTGGGCTGCCGTTTCGACGTCCTGATACGTCACTTTCGCCGGAACGGAAGGGTCAGGCTCCATCCTAGCTGGGTTGGTCGATCGTCCTGCCATTCCAGTCCCACACTCATCTTATCGTGCCCGCCACCGGGTTGCGCCACATAAGTTCCCATCATTTGGTCCCAGATAGACAGAGCAAAGCCATAGTTGCTGTCATGTTCTTTCCTGAGAACCGAATGGTGCACCCGATGCATATCGGGCGTCACAAGAACCCTACGCAACACGGCGTCCACGGCAAGAGGCAGTTTCAGGTTCGAGTGATTGAACAGGGCGGTTCCGTTCAGCAGGATTTCGAACAGGACCACGGCAAATGCACTGGGCCCGAGAACGTAAATCAACCCGATCTTTAGAAGCATGGACAGTGCGATTTCAATGGGATGGAACCTAATGGCGGTGGTGACATCCATATCTCGGTCCGCGTGGTGTACTCTGTGCAAACGCCAAAGTATCGGTACTTTGTGGGTCACAAGATGCTGAAGCCAAATTGCGAAATCGAGGACCAGAACGCTTAGAGTGACTTCCAGCCAAGCTGGCCAGTTGAGCCGATTGAACAAACCCACCCCGTTTTGGGATGCGTCGAGCGCGGCCCCAACAGCCAACAATGGAAATCCGATTGCCAATGCTCTGAGCAGTACAGCGTTCAGGACCGTAATCGACAGGTTGGTCAACCAGCGCCGCTTCCGTCCGCAGTTTCGTGGCCTGCGGGGCGCCAGTGCCTCAGCGCCTGCAAAGATTACGAAGAGTCCCAAGAACACGCCCAGACGAATGATGGCTTCATTTTCCATACATTCACATTCAGGCATGTTAAAGTTGGGTGCAAGGCCACTCGGATCACTAAAGCGTCAATCGGGTCGGATCAGAGACCCGGCGCCGTGCTCGGTAAACAGCTCAAGCAATACAGCGTTCGGCGCACGCCCATCGAGGATAACAACAGCACGAACGCCGTTGTGCAAGGCGTCCAGCGCTGTTTCGGTTTTAGGGATCATACCACCCGCAATCGTGCCGTCGCGCGTCATCTCGCGGATCTGACCGGCTTTCAACTCGGTCACAACATCTCCGGCTGCATTCTTGACGCCCGAGACATCGGTGAGCAGCAACAGGCGATCCGCTTTCAAAGCCGAGGCAATCGCACCGGCTGCAGTATCGCCATTGACGTTGAAGGTCTCACCGCTCCGGCCTGCGCCGAGTGGAGCGATCACCGGGATTACGTCATGTGCGAACAGATCATGGAGAATTTTGGGGTTCATCTCGGATGGGGTTCCGACAAAGCCCAGCGAAGCATCCGTTTGCTCGCAGGTCATCAGATGGGCGTCCTTGCCGGACAGCCCCACGGCCATACCACCCTGCGCGTTGATCGCGTGAACGATACGCTTGTTCACTAGACCCGAGAGCACCATTTCGACCACTTCCACAGTAGCCTTATCGGTGACGCGTTTGCCATTGACGAATTCAGACTGAATATCCAGTTTGCCCAGCATTGCGTTGATCATCGGACCGCCGCCATGCACGATGACCGGGTTTACCCCGACCTGCCGCATCAAGACGACGTCCCGGGCAAAGCTCTCCATCGCTTCATCGCTGCCCATGGCGTGCCCGCCCAGCTTGATAACGACAATAGCCCCGTCATAGCGCTGCAGATAGGGCAGGGCGCTGTTGAGTGTGGCTGCGGTGGCGATCCAGTCCCGGTTCATGTCTCGTGTCTTCATGGCTAAGGTCCCTTTGACGTTCCGTGTTAGGACCTTTGAGGTGCGCTGCCAAGGGCGAAGCTATTCCAGATGCGCGATGATCGAGCGCAGGGTCGGAATTCCGTCATTTTTCTCGGAGGAAGTCAGCACGATTTCAGGGAAGGCTGCAGGGTGTTTGGACAACGCGCCCCTCACCTGAGTCAGCACTTTTTCCCGATCATGGGCCTTGACCTTGTCAGCCTTCGTCATGACGCATTGAAACGTCACCGCGCTGGTATCCAGCAACTTCATGATCTCATCATCGACCGGTTTCACACCGTGGCGAGAGTCGATCAGGACAAAGGCCCGGCGCAGGGTCTGGCGGCCACTCAGATACTGCTTCAGTAGCCTCTGCCATTTCTCCACCACCTTCACAGGTGCATTGGCATAGCCATAGCCCGGCAGATCAACCAGATAGAGTTCCGGTCCTTGAGTGAAGAAATTGATCTCTTGCGTGCGTCCAGGCGTGTTTGATGCGCGTGCAAGCCCCTTGGTGCCGGTCAGAGCGTTGATCAGACTGGATTTGCCCACGTTCGAGCGGCCTGCGAAGCAAACTTCTAGCCGGTCCGGGGCAGGTAGGCCGTTCATAGCGACGACGCCTTTGACAAACTCGGACGGGCCGGCAAACAGTTTGCGCCCGCGCTCCAGCGCGAACTCGTCCTGGTTGTCTGCAAGTGGAAACGGTAGAGTCGTCATAGCAGTTGCACCGTGTCGCCCAAGCCGATTGAGCCGCCCTGAAGAACCTCAGCATAAACGCCAAAGTCCTGATGACCCCAGCTGTTCAACGCACCCAGCGTATCTGCGTCGCGTTCCCCGGTTTCAGGGTTGGCCGTGGTGGCCAGGCAGCGGGTGATACGTTCACGTACCCGGAATACGGCCTCGCCGATCCGAATGTCGCGATCGAGCCAGTCGAATTCTTCCCACAGGGGTAGCCCGTCAAACCAGATGTTGCCTCGCCAGCGGATTGTTGAAAGTTCCTGACCCAACTTCTGCTCGACCGCACGATGCGACGCCATGTTGCAGAGACTGATCGACGGGAAATCGCTGTCAGTCATACCACGTCCCGGTACCCGGATGATGCGTGCCGAAGCAGCCCGGTCTTCCGGCATCAATGGCTTAACCCATTCCAGAAAAGCCTCCTGCTCCGTATCCGGCGCAAAGCTGAGGTCGGGGCGTTGAGGATGGCTGAGAGTGATCAGATCATCCTGCAACCGAGCCGAAATTGCCATCAGCTGCGGCGCTTTCGCGCCCCGGCTGAAATTGGCGCAAGGCGCCCATTCCGAACCGTCGACCTTGGATGCTTCGTGGGCCACCGCCCAAACGCGATCCCCGGGCATGGTCTGCCCGGGGCTTACGGTTACATCCTTCAGGGTCTCTCGCCCATGGCTTTTGATCGGATGCCGCCACAGGCTGGTGACTTGCCCGTTCATTTGCCGCCCGTCTTTGGGGTCCGCTTGAAGCCGGACTTGATATTGCCAAATACGTCTGGCTTGTAGCCCTGACTTCGCATGATCAGGTACTGCTGGGTAAACGTGATCGTGTTGTTTGCGATCCAGTAGACCACCAGGCCGCTAGCAAAACTGCCAAGCATGAACATGAACACCCACGGCATCCAGGCAAAGATCATCGCCTGCGTCGGGTCGGTTGGCGCCGGGTTCAGTTTTTGCTGCAGCCACATCGAGATACCCAGAAGCAGTGGCAAAATACCAAGGAAGATGGTTGCCATCAGCGTACCCGGCTCGGGGCCGGCCCAAGGCATCCACCCAAAGAAGTTCATGATCGAGGTTGGATCCGGCGCGCTGAGGTCCCGGAACGGGCCGAACCAGGGGGCTTGGCGCAGTTCGATGGTGACGAAGATCACCTTATACAGCGAAAAGAAGATCGGGATTTGCATCAGGATCGGCAAACAGCCAGCGGCGGGGTTCACTTTCTCCTTCTTGTAGAGCTCCATCATGCCCTGCTGCATTTTCTGCCGATCGTCGCCTGCAGCCTCTTTCAGGGCCTCCATTTGTGGTTGGAGTTCTTTCATCTTGGCCATTGAGACATAGGATTTGAAGGCCAGCGGGAACAGGATAGCCTTGATGATCAGCGTCAGGCCGATGATCGACCAGCCCATGTTGCCAATCAGAGCATTGATATTGTGCAGCAGCCAGAAGATTGGCTTGGTCAGGAAGAAGAACCAGCCCCAATCGATGCTGTCTATGAATTTCTGCACGCCTTCCGCCTGGTATTCCCGAATGGCTCCCCATTCTTTCGCGCCAGCGAACAGGCGAGTTGTCACTTCAGCCGATTCACCCGGGGCTACTTTGAGAGTCGGCAGCACTGTCTCGGTCTGGTAAATTTTACGGCGTGCATCGTATTTGGCAGCGGCCTTGAAAGCTGAGCCGGGGTCCGGGATCAGCGTCGTCATCCAGTAGTGATCGGTAAATCCGATCCAACCGTTTTCTTTGACCTGGTAGACTTCGGCTTGTGCACGTTCGCCCGGATCGATGTCGAAATCGCGCACATCGCCATAGTCAACTTCGGTCAAGGTGCCGTCGGCCATGCCGATGACGCCCTCATGCAGGATGAAAAAGTTCTTAAGGTCCGGCAGGTCGCCATCTTCGCCAATGCCGTGGCGCGCCAGAATCCCATAAGGTGCCATACCGACCTCGGCCTGGGTCGCGTTTTCAACCGACTGGGTGACCGAGAACATGTAGTCTTCATCTACCGAAATCGTCCGGCGGAAAGTCAGACCATTACCATTGTCCCAGGCCAACGTGACCGGGCTGTCTACTTTCAGTGTGTCGCCCTGATCCAAGGTCCAAAGAGTGTTGGGCCCCGGTACATCCGTTCCCGAAAGCCCGGCACCCGGCGCCCAGCCATAAAGCGCGTAATAAGCCGATTCCGATCCGACAGGAGACAATAACTCGACGATCGGCGCGCCTTCCTCGATCGAGGTTTTGTAGTCTTTCAGAAACAGCTCGTCGATGCGGCCGCCCGACAGCGACAAACTTCCAGACAGACGCGGAGTGTCGATCTGAACCCGCGGTGCCGATGTCTCAGGTAGTGCGTCTTCGGTGGTGGCCGTCGCTTCGCCTACAGTACCGGTGTCAACGGCACTGGGTGTCTGAACCTCGTCGGTGTCAGCGGTGCTGATTTCTGTTTGCTCGGGCGTCACTGTCGTTTCCGGAGGCGGAAACAGCACGAACCATACCAGGATCACCAGAAAGCTGAGCGCGGTTGCGAGGATGAGATTCTTGTTCTGATCGTCCATCTGGGACAGCCACCTTGAGCATTGAAAGACACCCGGTGGGTTCAACAGAGTGCAGCCCCAAAGGTCAAGCGGAATCGCCCTTCGAATTTCCACTACGCGGCGATCTGCGTGGCAATTTCAGGATTTCCGCCCTATTTGGCGACGGATTTCTGGAACTCCGCTTGCTTTGGCCCGATAGGCGACAATCCAGTCTAGTGTCTTTTCAATTGGCATCGGCCTGCCTATTCCGAAGCCTTGTACATGATTGCTTCCCAATTGGGCCATTAAGGCGTGTTCGCCGGGCGTTTCGACACCTTCTGCAAGTGTTTCAACGTTCAGCCGCTCGGCCATGGTCAAGATAGCGCTGACAAGTTGCTGCTGGCCGGGATCTTGATCGGCCTTGGCGACAAATGTTCGGTCAATTTTTATACGTGAGACGACAAAGCGTTTTATTGAGGCAATGGAAGCATGGCCGGTCCCAAAGTCATCGAGGTCAATATAACACCCCATAGCAGCCATCCCGGTCACGTTGCGCGTAATGACATCATCGGGTCGACGGGAGAACACGGTTTCGAGAATCTCGACCGCCAGTCGATCCGGTGTCAGGTCGAACTGATCCAATTCCCACTTGAGACGGTCGAGAAGACCGGGGTCTCGCAGTTCGTCCGAAGAGAAATTCACTCCGACCCGCGGCACGTGAACCGCGGCATTGTCCCAGGTATTGAGGGCTTTGAAGGCATGATGGCGTATGACCTGACCCAAGCGATCCATCAACTCCGCCTGCTCGGCAAACGGCAGAAACACTTGTGGTCCCATGATCCCCTTGGTCGGGTGTTCCCACCGGGCCAGAGCCTCAAATCCGGTGATCTCGCCTGTATCCGTGGAAATTTGCGGCTGAAACCACGGACGAATCTCGCCATTATCCAGTGCAGTTTCGAATTCCTTGCGCAGATTGGCCCGTACCAACGATCTGCGGTGTGTTTCCGTCGAATAGGCGCGAATGGTGGATGGCCCGTTTCGTTGCGCCTCGGTTAGGGATGCGATTGTGGCATCCATCCATTCCTCTGCATTGGCGCCCGGCACGTTGGATTGCAGGCAGAACCCGATTGAACAGGAAACATAAACACTCGTGCCATTCAGCAGGATGGGTTCTTCAATCGCGCTCTGAATTCGACCTGACATCTGGATACACGCTTCCAAATCAAGTTGTGATGAGGGGCGAAGCCCGATCAGAAACCGGTTTGAGGTCAGCTGAGTGAAAATATCGTGGCTTCGGATCACTGAAAGAACGCGGTCACTGAACTGTTGTGCGACATGATCGGCCGCTGTCTGCCCGTGAAGGTCGAGTAGGCTTGAAAAATTGTCCAGCGCAATGGCAATACAGGCGGCGTTGTCACCTGAGTTTTGCGACGCTTGGTGGATACCTTGCAATTCTGACCGGAAGATGTCCCGCGCCACGGCACCGCTTGGGCGGCCTCCGGCGTCGGCCAGGATGTGGGTCTTGCCGCTCATCGAGCCGACAATAGCGAAGGCCAAAGGCATACCAAGCGCAACGCTGACCAAGGCCAGCTCACCGCCAAGCCAGAATGCGGCAAGACAAATAGCGGGCACAAAGGCCAGGGCCTGCGGACCATTTACAACGGCAATAAGCGTTTCGCGAAGTCGTTCAAAGGACGAGTTTCTGGACATTGGATTCTACGGCCTTCGGCTTGGGCGGGGATCGCTCAAACCGACCGTAGGAAACCAATCTGAGTCAGTCGTTAACGCAGCAGCGGAATTTCTTCCGAATTTTCGTCTTTTTGAATCGGATCAAGGGAAAGGCCTGTAAAATCAAACAGCTTGGGGTCCAACAGATGCGAAGGCCGCGCGTTGGTCAGCGCCCGGAACATGACCTGCCGCCGTCCGGGAGCGTTTCTTTCCCACTGATCGAGAATCTGTTTGACCTGCTGACGCTGAAGCCCGTCCTGACTGCCGCACAAGTCACAGGGAATAATGGGATAGTCCATCGCCTTGGCAAACTTTTCACAGTCTGCCTCGGCCACATGGGCGAGCGGGCGAAAAACGAACAGGTCACCTTCTTCGTTAACCAGTTTCGGCGGCATCGTGGCCAAGCGCCCGCCGTGGAAGAGGTTCATGAAGAAGGTCTCGAGAATGTCGTCGCGGTGATGGCCCAGAACCACGGCCGAGCAGCCTTCCTCGCGGGCGATACGGTACAGGTTTCCCCGGCGAAGGCGAGAACACAAGGCGCAATAGGTGCGACCCTGTGGGACCTTATCCATCACAACAGAATAGGTGTCCTGATACTCGATTCGATGCGGCACACCCATGCGTTCCAGAAACTCTGGCAGGACTGTCGCTGGAAATCCGGGTTGCCCCTGATCCAGGTTGCAGGCCAGCAGGTCGACGGGCAACAGACCGCGCCATTTAAGTTCATAGAGAACGGCCAGCAGGGTATAGCTGTCCTTGCCGCCCGACAGGCAGACCAGCCAGCGCGGCGGCTTGGCGTCTTTATCATGCGCGTTTGCGTCCACCATCCCATAGTGTTCAATTGCCTCACGCGTTTGTCGAACGATGCGTTTGCGCAATTTTTTGAACTCGGTGGTCGAAGGCGCACCGGCGAACAGGGGGTGGATATCGTCTGTTTCGTCGAACATGGGCAGGCCCTACAGCGTTTGGGTCAATCGGGCAAGATCAGGTCATTCATCCGGAACCGGATCATAACCATCGCCGCCCCAGGGGTGACAGCGCCCGATGCGGCGGGCGGTGAGCCATGCGCCCCTTAGCGCCCCGTGCTTTTCCAAAGCTTCCAGCGCATAGGCTGAACAGGTCGGCTGGTAGCGGCAATTGAAGCCAACCCAAGGACTGAAGACCAGCCGGTACACCCGGACGGGCAGGGCGAGTATTTTGGCCGAAAGGGTCATTTGCTGCTGCTATGCAATTTGCGCAGGGCATAGCGCAGGTCGTCTTTCAGCGCGTCGAATGGTCGTGCAGCCGTCATGTCCGCGCGACCGATCAGCACGTAATCCCAGCCGTCGCGCCCATGTGTGAGCAGAACGGCTCGCGCAGTCTCGCGCAGGCGTCGCTTGGCCCGGTTGCGGGCGACAGCGTTACCAACCTTTTTGGAGCACGTGAACCCTACGCGAATCCCGCAGGCCTCATCCGGGGCCCGCTTTCGGGCCTGCACCATCATCGACGCTGTCCCTTGTCTGCGCGCGCGCGCAGCTTTCAGGAAATCAGACCGATTCTTCAGAACTTTCAGGGTATCAGGCGCACAAACGGACGCCGCCGGGGGCATATCCCCGGGGTGGTTCTTACCATCCACAGGGGCCTCCGGCGGCGTCATGTTCATAACCTGATCGGTGAGCGGTTTACGCGCTCAGCGATTTGCGGCCGCGGGCGCGGCGAGCATTCAGGATCTTGCGGCCGGCCTTGGTGGCCATGCGCGCGCGGAAACCGTGGCGGCGTTTGCGAACCAGGTTCGAAGGCTGATAGGTGCGTTTCATCGCTCCGTCTCCAATCTTTGGCGGTCGGGTGCAGCGCGGATTCGCCTGCCCGTGGTGTTCGAAGCCCGTCCTCTACTGGTAAGCGCAGACTAAGTCAAACCCTCTGAACCCGGTTTTCGCTCCTTTTGCAACAAATCTGTAACCTGACCTACAAAAAGGTTTCAAAAACCGGGTTTAGCGCCGGAAACACTCACATTCGCTGCCATAATCTTCAAGGCCCCGTGATGCCTCTGTTGCCGAACCGCCGCAAAGCGCATGTTGGGGGCAGAATGAATGAACACAAGCCTGAAAGTCGAATGAGCGAAACGTCTCAGATGCAGCGCGGCGGATTTGCGCGTCACGTACCCCTTCTTGTGATTCTGATCGTTGCGGCGGTCGGTTTCTTTACACTTGGGGACTACCTGACGTTTGAGACCTTGCGAGACAATCGAGAGGCTCTGCTGGCCTGGCGCGACGGGAATTACTGGGCAATGGCCGTGGCATTTGTTGCGATCTACATCGTGATCGTGGCGTTTTCGTTGCCGGGGGCTGCCGTGGCCTCCATGACCGGCGGGTTTCTGTTCGGATTGCTGGCCGGGACCGTATTCAACGTTGTCGCGGCCACGGTTGGCGCGTCTGCCATTTTCCTGGCTGCGCGCTGGGGGTTGGGCGAATCCTTGACGGCCAAGCTGGAGGCGTCGGAAGGGACGGTCAAAAAGCTAAAAGACGGCCTGCGGGAGAACGAGATTTCCGTTCTTTTCCTTCTGCGACTGGTTCCGGTGGTACCGTTCTTCGTTGCAAACCTGATACCCGCCTTGGTCGGAGTAAAGTTCCGCAACTTCCTGTTGACAACCGCGTTGGGAATTATTCCGGGCGGGATTGTGTATACATGGATCGGCGTCGGTCTTGGCGGAGTATTCGATCGAGGTGGTACACCGGATGTTTCGTTGCTGTGGGAGCCCTTTGTGATTGGTCCGATCCTCGGCTTGTGTGCTCTGGCGGCATTGCCGATTGTCATAAAAACTCTGCGGGGCCAAAAGGGCGCATAAATTATGAAAGAGTTGAAAACCGATATCCTGGTGATCGGGGCCGGGTCAGGCGGCCTGTCCGTCGCCGCAGGGGCCAGCCAGATGGGAGCGGATGTCATCCTGTTGGAGGGGCACAAGATGGGCGGCGACTGCCTGAATTTCGGCTGTGTTCCGTCCAAAGCTCTGATCGCTAGTGGCAAGGCGGCCTATGCGCAGTCCCATGCATCCATTTATGGCGTGGCGAATGCCGATGCTAAGGTGGATTACGCCGCTGCCAAGGATCATGTGCATAATGTAATCGCGCAGATCGAACCGATGGACAGTCAGGAGCGGTTCGAGGGCTTCGGCGTCAATGTCATCCGGGAATACGGATCGTTCGTGTCACCGACGCAGGTCAAAGCAGGGGAAAACTTGATCACAGCGCGTCGGATTGTCGTGGCCACTGGGTCTTCGCCGTTGGTGCCACCACTGCCGGGTTTGGATCAGGTTCCCTATTACACCAACGAGACTATTTTCGATCTGCGCGACAAACCCGAGCATCTTCTGATCATTGGCGGTGGCCCCATCGGCATGGAGATGGCGCAGGCCCACGCGCGGCTGGGCTGCAAAGTGACTGTCATTGAAGGTATGAAAGCTCTGGGTAAAGACGATCCTGATGCAGCGGCCGTCGTGCTGGAGGCATTGAGGAGCGAAGGTATCGACATCCACGAAGATGCAATGGTGGCCCAAATTAGAGGTGAAGCGGGCGCAATCGATGTCGCAACGGAAAATGGCCAGGTATTCTCGGGCACTCATTTGCTGGTGGCTGTAGGGCGCACCGCCAACGTAGACAATCTGAACCTTGAGGCGGCGGGCATCGAACAGACTCGCACTGGCATCAAGACCGACGATAGCCTGCGTACCTCAAACCGCCGGGTCTATGCGATTGGAGACGTTGCGAGTGGGATGCAATTCACACATGTTGCCGGATATCAGGCTGGGATTATCATCCGGTCAGCGCTGTTTGGCCTGCCGTCCAAAGCCAAAACGGCGCATATCCCCTGGGCAACTTATACGGACCCGGAACTGGCGCAGGTTGGACTGACTGAGGCCCAGGCCCGAGATCAGTTGGGCGACAGAATGGAAATTGCCCGGTTTGATTACCACCACAATGACCGCGCTGTGGCGGAACGGAAGACGAAAGGTTTCATTAAGGTCATGGTCGTAAAGGGGCGACCCGTGGGAGCCACAATCGTAGGTCATCAGGCGGGCGAACTGATCAACTTGTGGTCGCTGGCCTTGGCCAATAACCTAAAGATGGCTCAGATCGCTGCGATGGTATCGCCCTATCCGACGTTCGGAGAGCTTAACAAACGTGTGGCGGGTGCCCATTTCTCGCCAAGGCTGTTTGAGAATCAAACGGTTAAACGAGTGGTCAGGTTCGTCCAACGCTGGATCCCCTGACCGGGAAAGGAGCGCCAATTGAACTCGCTGTCCGGCCGGTTCCTGATCCTGACAACGGTCTTCGTGATGTTGGCCGAAGTCCTGATCTTTGTGCCGTCGATTGCGCGCTTTCGCGAGGACTTCCTGCTGAATCGGCTGGAGCGCGCGCAGATCGCCTCGCTGGCGTTGCTGGCTGATGATATGCTGGCCGATGATCTTGAGGCTGAGCTGCTGGCCAATGCGGGTGTCTATAACGTGGTTCTGAGGCGCGACGAGATTCGGCAGCTCATGCTGTCCTCGCCAATTCCGGACCGGATCGCGAAGACCTACGATCTGCGGGATGCCAGCGCCTGGGTTTTGATCCGCGACGCGACTTCGCGTCTGTTTACACCCGGAAATGAGGTCATTCGTGTAATCGGCGCGCCGGTCAAGGATGCCGGTCTATTGATCGAGGTTACAATGGACAGCGATCCGCTGCGTATGGCGATGACCGACTATGGGTTGCGCATCCTGGGGCTGTCCTTTGTTATTTCGATCATAACCGCATCTTTCCTGTTTCTGGCGGTGCGCGTCGTTCTTGTACGCCCGATCAAAAGCGTTGTGGGATATATGCAGCGCTATGCCAGCGCGCCCGAAGACGCGCGGGGGATCATTTCACCGAATTCCAAGATTACAGAACTGCGCGAGGCTGAAGAGGCATTGCAGATGCTGCAAACCGATTTGACGCAGGCTTTGAAACAGCGCGAAAGGTTGGCCCAGCTGGGCGGCGCGGTTGCCAAAGTCAGTCACGATTTGCGGAATATCCTGACTTCGGCCCAATTGTTTACCGACCGGATCGAGGCCAGTGACGATCCACTGGTGCGGCGGATGGCCCCAAAGCTGGTCAACTCTATAACCCGGGCCGTTTCTTTATGTGAAAGCACATTGGCATTCGGTCGCGCCGAAGAGCCGGCGCCAACACTAACCATGGTGCCTCTGTACGATGTGGCCGAGGACGTGGTCGCAAGCGAGAAGCTCGCTATCGCTGATGCTAGCGTGGAAATCGTAAGTGACGTGCCTCAGGACCTTGTGGCCCGGGCTGATCCTGAACAGCTGTTCCGTGTCATCCTGAACCTCGTCCGCAACGCCCGGCAGGCATTGGTCGCATCGGGCAAGCCGGGCAAGGTCTCAGTCTCCGCGCATGAAACAGAGACGGATTGGCTCATCGAAATCAGCGACACAGGCCCCGGGTTGCCCCCCAAAGCGCGCGAAAACCTATTTACACCGTTTCAGGGTGGCGTGCGCAAAGGTGGGTCAGGTCTGGGGCTGGCGATTTCGCAGGAACTGGTGCGCGGACATGGCGGCGATCTGATTTTGAAAGACACCGGCCCACATGGAACGACCTTTGAAATAAGGCTCCCGCGAGGAGACGGGACTTTTTGAAGATTTTTTGCAGAATCAGCTTGCACGCACCCGGACCTGGGTCTACATAGCGCCTCACCAACGCGGACCGATAGCTCAGCTGGATAGAGTACTTGACTACGAATCAAGGGGTCGGGGGTTCGAATCCTCCTCGGTCCGCCACTTTTTCGCCTAAGAAAGTGGCAGCGTTTGGAAAATCAAGCAAAAACAATATGTTATCCTTGGATTTTCCGATTAAAAATTAGGCAATCCCGCAACATCTGAAATCCCGCAACATTGTCCGCAACAAATCCCGCAACAATTCCCTCAACAAATCCCGCAACAATTCCCTCAACAAATCCCGCAACATTTGTCTTCAGCGCGGCTTGCAGCCCAAAACACGCACGCTCTAGTATGGCGTGATTTGTTTTTGGGGATTCTGTTTATGGATGAGTTGCAAGCGAAACTGGCAAGGCTGTTTATGCCGTATGCAATGGATCGCGTGGAGGCTGTAGAAGCCGAAAATACCAAGTTCGTTCACTACACTAGTGCATTTGCCGCAACCCAAATCATAAAAAATGAAGAGGTTTGGCTACGCAATGCTCTAGTCATGAACGACTTTAGTGAGGTCCAGCACGGCGAAATGTGCCTGGCTGAGAGTTGGAAAGACGAAGAAGTCGGTGGACGGCTAAGAACGCTGTTGAGTGAACTAGCGGATGATTTGGCAGATCGTCTTGCCGAGACGTTTGATTCTCACTCAACAGAAAGAACGGTGCAGAGTTTTCTCATGTCCGTTAGCGAGCACGGGAATCCAGATATTGCCGAGGAGAAATATGGGCGGTTGTCCATGTGGCGAGCATACGGTGGTGATACCAATGTCGCTCTCATTTTTAACAATTCGCCTTTCAGGTCTGAGGAAGTGAAACTCCAGGCATTTTCAAGCCCAGTTCTTTATGCTGACTACGATGGTTTTAAGGAGGAGTTCGTTAGGCTGGTTAAAGGATTGGAAGCAGAATTCGATCTGTTGAACGAGATTGGGCCTGATGAGGTCTTTAAACAGCTCTACTGGGCATTCCACATGGCATCTCTCTCAACAAAGCATCCTGGGTTTTCAGAAGAAAGAGAATGGCGTGTAATTTATTCGCCGACGCTTTTTGGCCGGTCGCCCATCATGAAGGAAGAAATCGAAACTATCGGTGGTGTTCCGCAAAAGGTCATCAAGTTGCCACTAAAGGCGGATGCCACCACCGGCTATTCTGGATATGCCGTCAAAGAAATCTTAGAGGAGATAATCGTGGGTCCAACAGAAACGAGTTGGCCAATTTATGAGTCATTGGCAATGTTGCTTGATGAGAATGGCGTGGATGACGCGTGGGGCAAAGTTCGGAGATCAGATATTCCCCTCAGAAGGTAAATGAAATTCCCGCAACAAATCCCGCAACATTTTTTGCGATGAAATCATGTAACCTATTGAAAATAAATAAATTAACAGGGATCGCCGAATCCTCCTCGGTCCGCCACTAATTCAAAAAACGCGCGCAAACTCAATGAGTTGCGCGCGTTTTTTGTCTAATTGGGCATGCCGGTTAGACAGCTTTTCCTCATTGGTAATGTTTGCGGCAGGACATCGCTCGGCTGGAAGCCGGTAATTTTTCTCTTTCATGTGTGCATCCCGCATCAGTTTTTACCGATGATCCAGATCTGCTCCCTGACCAATAAATCTGATCATCGTAGTCAAAGCTACAGAAATTTGCCGGTTTCCAGAACGGAGGGAGTAGCGCTTTTTTGCGATCAACGCCTCGGATGTACCGCTCGATTTCCGCCAAAGTTTCGTGCCCGCTCCAAGCCGCGATTTCTTTGCTGCCAGCACCATTTTCCGCGTGCAAGATCATACGGCTCTTGCGCAAGCCATGTGAGGTTTTGCCTGTTAACCCAGCCTTTCGTGCAGCATTCGCAAACCATTGAGATGCGCCTTTTCAATGAAGGTCCTTGCTGACGGTATGACACTCGAGTCGAGGTGAAACACTTTAAACGAAGAAGCTGAATTTGGGTCCGATCCAGAGTGCTGCTCGAAACGAACATATGCGCTCATACGTTTTGAACAGAACGCAACAATAAAACTGCTCACTATCATGCCCGCCTACAGAGTGAAGTGCACATCGGCGTTGCTGTGGTCGAAGTGATCAGTGAGATATCAAAACCGGGGTACTGGACCGATCAAGGATCGTACGCCCAGTTCCGCCGTGCACCAGCCCACTGCGCAAACGGGCGGTCCCACGGCTACCAATAGCCAAGATGTCGGCCTGGGTTTCGCGGCAGTAATTCAGGATTCGGCTGGCGGTCGCCCCCTCGGGTTTCAATGCAGTCACACTAAAGTTTTGGCAGTGGTGCGAAAGGTGTTCTTTCAGCTCTTTCAAAGGAGATGCGTTTTCGCTCGCCTGAGTTACGCTCACCACATCCAGATGGTCGATGAATGGCATCAGGTGCAGCAGATCGCACAGAGCTCGTGTCGCTGTCAGCCCGCCGTCCCAGGCAGCAACCACTCTTTTGAGCGGCCCTTCTGCATTCCAGCTCTGCGGTACGACAATAAGCGGTCGCCCCGACCGTGTTACGATATGCTCCGACCGAACATGGGTTCCGGATTCTTCAGTTGTTTCAGAGTACTTCCCAACAATCAAAAGATCATGCAGGCGGGAATGTGAGGCAAGCTTGTCTGAAACGTCCCCCGACTCCACGCGCCAACTCACTGTTCTGGACGCACCGATTTGCTGGTCAAGCGCCTCTTTGGCTTTGATGGGTGCTTCCTCATTAGCACGCTGCACTTGTTTCATAAGCCGTTCGGGCATCCAAGACAGGATCTGATTTTCTTCCATCACCGGTGGCGTCACGTGAATTGCGGTGATCTTTGCACCTGCCTGGTCAGCCAGTGACAAACCAAAGTTGAGAACGGTTTTTGATGTACTGCCATTGCTGTATGCAACGAGAATATCTTTGAGCGGCATGACTTGCCCCTTTACCCAGTAGATTTCGTTTAAGAAGGCCCCGCGCCTGTCTGCGCGGGGCCTCAGGCTGCTTACAATATCCCCATCAAGGTGCGCGGCAGGTACAGCGCGATGTCGGGAATGTAAGTAACAAGCAGCACCACAGGCAGGTGACCAATCAACATGAATTTCAGCGTGGGTTTGATGTATTGGTCAATTGTCTGACCCCCTATCGCCCCGGACATGAAGAGGAGTGGGGCACAGGGTGGCGTGACATTGCCCAGACCCAGGTTTGTGCCGACAATGGCCGCAAAGTGGATCGGGTGGATGCCAATCTCATTGGTCACAGGCAGCAGAACAATCGCCGCCAATACAGCACCAGCCGTATCGTCAACCAACATGCCCAGCATCAGCAGCAACAGGTTGATCATCAACAGAATGACCATCTTGTTGTCCGAGATCGAAAGCATGAAATCCGCGATATCTTTCGGGATGTTCTCCTGCACCATTGCGCGGCTCATGATGAACAGGAAAAACAGCATCATCATGATGGCCCCAGTGTTGCGCGAGCCTTCGACAAGCGCATCCGTAGTCGTGCGCATATTCAGGCCCTTGTAGATTATGAACCCGATAGGGAGCGTGTAGATCAGGGCAACAGCGGCAGCTTCGGTTGGTGTGAAAATCCCACCATAGATCCCCCCCAGCATGATCCCCGGCATCAGCAATGCCCAAAATGCACCTTTGGTTGCGCGGAAGATCTTTCCGGCGCGCTGCGGAAGTGAAACCTTTGGCTCGACCTCAAGATCTTTGAACCTGCGTGCCTGAAATCCGTTCATGATCACATAGATCGCCATGATCAGCACACCCGGGATAATGGTGGACAGGAAACAGGCAGCGACCGATAGACCACTCGTAATCGCGAACAGGATCATCGCGACGCTCGGAGGGATAAGAATGGCCAGAACTGAGGAACAGGCGACGAGCGAAATGGCGTATGAGCGCGGGTACCCCGCCTCGACCATACGTGGGATCATCATCGACCCGATGGCCGCAATAGCAGAAGACCCGCTTCCGGCAATTGCGCCAAACAAGGCACAGGTCACGATAGTGACAGCACCAAGCCCACCTTTGATGGAGCCAACAAACGAGTTCACAAATCGAACCAATTGATCCGAAATGCCACTGGCCCCCATCAACGAGCCTGCGATCACGAAGAGCGGCAAAGCCAGCAGCGCAAAGCTGCTTTCCTGTTGGTACGCATAGGGAATGAGGAAGGCGATGTCTCGCCCGGTGATCAGAACAATTACCAACGATGCCAGCCCGAATACAAACGCAACCGGAACCTCAAGCATCAGCAGGACGACAATCAGTATGAGTGCCACAGAAACCGCGAGCATCAGGACTCTCCCATCACGTTTTGTTCGTTAAAATCTCGGATTTTCATGGCGTCGCGCATGGTTTGAAGCAGGAAAAACAGCGCCATTACGGCAAAACCAAACACCATGCTTGCGACCCAGATTGATCGTGGCCACTGCAGGTAAGTGCTTTTTCGTCCTCGTTCGAATGTGAACCAGCCGTATTGAGCGGCGTAGTACAGCGCGACCAGCGTTACGCCCAGGCAGATCAAAGACGTCATCAGACGCACATAGTTTTTCTTCTTCTCGCTCTTAACGACCAGATGCAACGCGCCGCCGCAGATATGCGCGCGCGTGCCTGTAACGTAACTGGCGCTCACAAAGTACAGCCAAATTCCCAGCAAAATTGAGGCTTCTTCGATCGCCAAGAATGGGTTGGACATTCCGTACCGCATGATCACGGTGACAAACATCAGTATGGCAAGTGAAAGCGCAAAGAAGATCATTGCTGATTTGAGGATCAGCAAGAACCCCCGTTCAAACGCGGTTATTCCCGTAGTTTCGGGTGTCATTTGTTCCCCCCGTTACATGGATTGTTCTGAAAAAACTGCCCGGCAATTTGCCGGGCAGTCGGGAGGAGGCATCGTTAGTTGATGCCGGCCGCAGACTTCAGGGCTGCGGTTGTCTCCGGGCCTACGATTTGTTCGAGGAAAGGCCATTCCTGCTCGTAGACAATCTTTTTCACGGCTTCGAGCTGCTCGGGTGAGAACTCAACGACATCAATTCCTGCACCACGAATGTCTTCCAGCGTTTTGTCACTGATGTTCTGGGCCTCGTCCCAGGCCCATCCAACGGCTGTGTCTACCGCGCCTTGGATTTCACTGCGGTCTTCGTCAGACAAACCATCCCACCAGCTTTTATTGACCAGCCAATAGGCGTGCTCGAAATAGTCCTTGCTGTAGACGTATGCTTCCAACACGTCGCGCATCTGCCAGATTTCCGGCGGTGGACCAAAAGTACGACCGTCCACGGTGCCCAGCTGCAGGGCGGTATACAATTCGGAGAATGGCATCGGAACCGGGCTAAAGCCCAGCAGTTCATAGCGTTTGATGGCGATTTCCAGGCCAGGCACACGAACTTTGATGCCATTGCCTTCTTCCGGCAGGTTCAGCGGTACTTCGCCCACACCTTTGCGGATCGCGTAGCCCCCAAAGTCGACCGGCAGCACGCCGACGAGTTTCATATCGAGGTCAGCCAGGATTTCGTCGTAAACCGGGATAAGTGCGCCGCCAGGCCCATAGAGCTCGCGGGCTTGCTCCCAGCTGTCGACAATGTACCCAGCTGCGAAAATGTTCAGGCGCGGATCGAATTCTGTTGCCGCGAAGGTCATGGTCATTGGGACCGCACCTTGCATGGACTGCTCAAACAAAGACGTCCAGTCGCCGAGGTCTCCACCTGGGTGATACTCGACTTCGTATCCTTCCCCCAGGGCTTCCATGAACTTCTCGGAAGTCGGATGGAAGATGTGCTCAGGCGGCATTGGGTGTGCCAAGGTGAACCGCTCGTCTGCTTGCGCCGGGTTAATGGCCGACAGCATCGTTCCCGTAGCAAACACGGTTGCTACGGCAAACTTAGAAAAATGATTGAAGTTCATAACTCCTCCCAAGTTCTGTTGTCTCAACCGCCCACCACATGCAGGAGGTCCGACAGTGCATAATTTGTCCGACCTTGAGGCGATCCTGACAAACTGGAAGATTTTGGTCTTGGCAAAGAAATTTTGTGCCTAACGCCCAATGGTAGTATCTCAATGGGTGGCGTGATGGGAAGAAGTGCACGTGGAAAGTACTAACTTTTTTCCTATTAACAAGCGATTGAGTAAAACTCGGCAGGTGAATCGAGTTACTGTCGATTGCAGGAGATTGACAAAATAATATTTATGCCGAAGCTGGTGGTTCGATAAAGGCCGAAGACCCATTCCTAAGTCTGGAAAACGACCAAATGGAAGTAACTTTCACTGAATTTAGCTCTACGTAACTTGGAAGAAGAGAGTATGCCCAGCTTGCCCCCGATTTATTCGCTGCGCGCGTTTGAGGCAGCAGCGCGCCTAAACGGTTTCAAGAAGGCGGCAGACGAATTGAACTTAACGTCAGCGGCGATAGCTCATCAGGTCAAAAACCTTGAGCAAGGTTTGGGCGTTGAAATGTTCCAACGGCATTCACGAGGGGTTGAGCTCAACGAAGCTGGACAAAAGTACCTTGAAATCGCTCAATCGTTGCTTGGTGACTTCAAACGAAAGACGCAAATATTCAAGGCGCAGTATGAGGCACAACCGATGCGAATTGGAGCTTTGCATGTTGTTTCTGAAAGGCTGGTATTGCCGCTTGTCCAAAGGTTTCTGAACCATTTTCCGGACGTCAAAGCCGAACTCATCGCAGATTTGATAGAACCAGACTTCCGAACCGGCAATCTTGATATCATGATTTGGCATGGTGAGACGCCTCCTGACGAGTTCGTCACAATGCGCTTTTTGTCCGAAAGGTTGACGCCAGTTTGCTCACCCGAATTGCTGCGCGAATACCCCGATGGGATGACACTTGATGACCTTCTTAGTGTGCCAGCACTGTATGATCTCTACTGGGACGAGGACTGGAACTATTGGCTGTCAGAAGTTGGTGGCCCTGAGCTTAAGAATTCTCTCGGTTTTTCGTTGTACTCCGCATTGATACAAACCGCCATCGACGGGGGCGGAGTCGCGATCGGTCATACAGGTTTGTTGGACAAAGAGATTTCTTCTGGACGGTTAGTAAAACCCTTCGAGCAGGAGATAGAGGCTCCGAAAAGCTATTTCGTCCTAACATCCGAAGAAAACCTCAATAAACCGAATGTACGAGTTTTTTGGGATTGGGTTAGATCAGAAAAGGAGAAAGTTGCTAAGCAATGAGGTGGGGTGGTGATACCAACTTTTCCGACCAATTTTCTACGGCGCTAATATGAGCTTGTAACGCTAATCGACTTGAGCGTTGGCTATGCTGTGTTTGTATGCAATTCGTCCAGGAGGAGAGTTAATACCTTCTCAAAGGCAGGCGACCTGCGAAATGACGAAGTGTACTTGGCTACAAGTTTCCGAGGAAGCTTCAGTGAACCTTCGAAAGGGCGAACGAGGGCTCCACTTTCCAAGAGTTCGCGCACCAGCAATTCGTGCGCCATCAATACTCCCCCGCCATGGCGGGTTTCCTCCAAGGCTACGGAAAACAGAGAATGGGTTGTTCCTGATTGGACCACGGAGTTGCCATCTGGCTGGCCGTTCAACCAAAATTGCCAATCATCTGTCCAAGATTCGTCAATCAAAAGGGTCTCATTCGAAAGATCAGTGATTGAATGCAGGCGTGCCGCAACCGCAGGAGCGCACACTGGAAAAATGATATCATCCGAGATTGGAATTGCGTTTTCTCCCAACACCGCACGGCTATAGAAGAGTGTCAAATCAAACGGCTCTCGCGCGAGGTTTGGTGGGGCTTCAAGAGCCACCACCGAAACGGAAATTTCCGGAGCGACAAGGCGTAGTTTCCCGAGCCGAGGAGCCAACCAAAGTTGCGCAACCGATGGCAGGGCGGCAACTTTGACTTTCAGCGGTTGTGCAGTTGCACGCAACTCTTGCACGACGTCGCCAAGCTGATCGAATGCTTTGCTAAATCCGGGTAAGAGTTTCTCCGCCAAAGGCGTGAGAGTTATGCCTCGCGCGTTCCTGACAAACAACTGAGCCCCGGCCCAAGCCTCGAGCGATTTGACGTGCTGAGTGATTGCACCTGGAGTAACGGATAGCTCGTCTGCAGCCGCAGCAAAGCTCCTCAATCGGGCAGCGGCTTCAAATGCGCGCAGGGCATTCAGGTGCGGTCCTTTTGGGCGGCGGGGAGAAAGTGACATTGGTTTAGCCTTAGTTTTTCTGCGCCAAAAAAATAGCAATACTGATTTGCTTTGGCCAGACAAACTGCGGATTTTTATTCAATCGAAACCCCTCTGGAGGAAATCCAATGTCGCAACATTTTTCGACCCCCATCGTGGTGACCGATCCTGTTGTTGCAGAAGCGCTGGTTAACGAAAAACAGCGTCAGCAAGATCAGATCGAACTGATCGCTTCAGAAAACATCGTCAGCCGTGCGGTTCTGGATGTCCTCGGACACGAGATGACCAACAAGACACTGGAAGGCTATCCCGGAAACCGCTTTCATGGCGGTGGACAGTTTGTCGACATCGTCGAGCAGGCTGCAATTGATCGTGCGAAAGAGCTGTTCGGCTGCGACTATGCCAACGTTCAACCTCATTCGGGCAGCCAGGCCAATCTGGCGGTCTTCTTCTTGCTGCTCAAGCCGGGCGACAAGGTTTTGTCGCTGGATCTGGCGGCCGGTGGCCATCTGAGCCACGGACTGAAAGCCAACCTGTCCGGACGCTGGTTCGAACCGCACCACTATGGTGTTGATGCTGAAACCGAAGTTATCGATTACGACGCGCTTGAGGATCTGGCTAAAGAAATCCAGCCCAAACTGCTCATTACTGGTGGTTCCGCCTACCCACGTGAGATCGACTTTGATCGTATGGGTCAGATCGCCAAAAATGTAGGCGCCTTTTTCCATGTGGATATGGCGCACATTGCAGGCCTCGTCGCAGCAGGTGTGCACCCGTCACCTTTCCCTCACGCCGACATCGTTACCTGTACAACCACCAAAACACTGCGTGGTCCTCGCGGAGGGCTGATCCTCACCAATAACGAGGAGTGGTTCAAAAAGCTGCAATCGGCCGTTTTCCCGGGCGTACAAGGTTCGATTCACAGTCAAGTACTCGCGGCTAAAGCGGTTTGCCTCGCCGAAGCGTTAACTGATGAGTTCAAAGAATACGGTGTGCAGGTCAAGGCCAACGCAGCCAAACTTGCGGATACTCTACAGGGCCGTGGGCTGCGCATTGTGTCGGGCGGTACTGATACTCATTTGGTGCTGGTTGACCTTAGCCCTAAAGGCATCACCGGCAAACGCGCTGAAGTTGTCTTGGAAAAGGCCAACATCACTGCAAATAAGAACGCAATTCCAAATGACAGTCCGCGTCCGCCCGAATGGGTTGGGTTGCGGTTGGGAGTGAGTGCGGCCACCACTCGCGGCATGAAAGAGACCGAGTTTGAAGAACTTGGTAACTTGATTGCAGACCTCATTGAGGCAGAAGCCGCCGGCGACACCGATCGAACGGTCTCGCGCTGCAAAGCCACCGTTGCGGATTTGTGCGCGACTTTTCCCACTTACGTCGGTTGATGCACTCCCAGGTGGTCTGAAGTTCGGACCACACACCTGCCCCGTCGCATACTCCCTTGCGACGGGGCAATTCCCTCAATCTCTAATGTGTGAAATTTCGGGGCCTAAATCGTCATGGAATATAGCTTGAAATCACGACTTCTATCAGGAGACCCCGTGCTGTGGGTCAATTCCAACAGAATATCGTTTCAGGACGTTCCAAACGACGTTGCTCATCCCCAAAAGGTGGCAGAAGCGGTCGCCAATTGGAAACGATTTGCTCCGTTACTTGAAAACTGCTTTCCGGAGTTGAAAACCAGCAGGGGTATTTTGGCATCTGATTTGGTAGAGTTAACAGCACAAGATTGCGAATTTGGGTTCTCGAAAGGTCGGTATTTTCTCAAAACTGACAACAACTTGCCTGTGGCAGGTTCGATAAAGGCTCGAGGCGGAATCTATGAGGTATGTCAGTACGCATTATCGCTGGCGCTCAAACTGAATTTGATGTCGCCCTGTGATCCGATTGAGCATCTCGCTAACGACACTATAAAGTCTGTTTTCGGCAAATACACTATTGCTGTTGGCTCGACTGGAAACCTTGGACTTAGCATTGGTGTTGTCGCGCGCGCGCTTGGGTTTCGTGCCGTTGTTCACATGTCTTCGGATGCGAAACCATGGAAGGTTGCGCGGCTGCGGAACTACGATGTGCAAGTTGTACAACACAAAGCCGACTATGGTACCGCGGTTTCCGAAGCCCGCGCCGAAGCAGACAATGACCCCAATACCTATTTTGTTGATGATGAGAGATCCGAATTACTCTTCTACGGTTATTCTGCGGCAGCGTCAGAGCTGCGTGAACAGTTAGAGAGTAAATGTATTCGGATAGATCGAAACACGCCTTTGTTTCTCTATCTTCCTTGTGGGATCGGAGGGGCACCAGGCGGCATAGCCTACGGGGTCGCACAGGAATTTGGGTTACACGCCCACAGCTTTTTCGCCGAACCTGCTCAGTCCCCTTGCGCTTTGGTTCAACTGGCGTCGGGTTTAGAAAAGCCTGTATCCGTCTATGACATCGGCCTGACAAACAAGACTGAAGCTGATGGAATGGCTGTTGCCGAAGTCAGCCGGTTTGTGGCGCACGTTATGCGGCCATTGCTGAGCGGTGTATACACGGTGCGCGATAGTGACCTTTTCCGCTGGTTGAGGGTTGCGTGGGAAAAAACCGGGCAAAAACTGGAACCATCTGCTGCAGCTGGTCTGGGCGGCCCCGCAATTGTTCTGGGCTCTGATGAAGGTCAGAAATACCTGAAAGAAAACTGTTTAAGCCCAGTGATGTGTAACGCAGTTCACGTGATTTGGGCGACTGGCGGCAGCTTGGTGCCGGACCAGGAATTCTCCAAGTTTCTATACAAGGCAGATACGCCTCTGGAAAACTCTCTCAACGATCCCTGAGCCAAACACCTATCCGAGGTACGCTATGTTGCATCAGACCGAGATCATTGCCGACCCAAATGATTATTGGGGAGAGCACAGCGGCAGCGCCAAAGACATGGTCTTTGTCGTTCAGGACTGCAACTCCATGTATGCCGTGAAAGCATGTTTAGAGCTGCTTAAACTCACGAATAGGTTTGCATCAGAAAAGAAGTACCGAATAGAAGTTGTTCGCAGCGTGGAGAGTGCGTTTTCCTTGCGTTCCAACCTGTCAACGCGAACAGTCATTTTGTTTGGCGGTCTAAGCAAACCCTGGCTGCCAAGTGAAATCGGCACACGGTTATTGAGAACCCACTTACCTTGCACAGATCGCATCGGGCTCGTTGGAGGTGCGGTCTTGCTTGCGGCTCAGGTGCCTTTCCTTCGAAACTACAGCTTCTGTATCCACGCCAAATTTTTTGAGGCGGCTGATGAAGAGGCAATACAGATAGCGCCGGAAGATGTGCCAGCCTTCCGCCATGGCAAGGTGCATTCCGCGACCGGTGAACTTGCGGCGTTGCGCATGATCGGATCTATGGTCGCTGATGACTGCGGTGAGTTTCTCGCGCAGCAAGTTCTGAGCCACATCGGTCTGACTTTATTTTCCTACGCGAACCGATCGGAAACAGAAAACTACTACCTTCGACTTGCGAAAGGAAACTCAACCCTTTGCCGCGCCATCGCGTTGATGAAACAAACCGTGGAAGAACCGATTTGTCTTGATGGACTTTCTAAGTCGTTGGAGGCGTCACCGCGTCAAGTGCAACGCAAGTTTCAAAGGTTTTTTGGGGAAACGCCGACATCCGTCTACCTGAACATACGTTTGGAACGCGCCTTCCACCTCCTGAAGTTCACAGACTTGTCGATCGACGAAGTATCGATCGCAACTGGTTTCACGTCGCGGTCAAGCTTCAACCTTCGATTTCGGAGAAGGTACGAAACAACACCAATTCGTTGTCGGGCAAGCAGATACAGATAGTGGGGCTCGTATACTCACGGAAAAAATCTCGCAGCGGACTGACGACACCCAACTTCCCAATCACGGATAATAAAATGATAGAACGTTTTGAAACCGGCCAACGCATGAGCAAAGTCGTAAAGCACAACGGGGTGCTATATCTCTGCGGTCAGGTCGGAAGCGGTGACACGGTGGCAGAGCAGACAAAAGATTGTCTGTCTCGCGTTGACGCTCTTCTTGAAAAATACGGCTCGTCTCGCAAGCACATGTTGCAAGCCATTGTCTGGTTAGCCGACATGGCCGACTTCAACGAAATGAATGACGTGTGGGATGCATGGGTTCCAGGGGGTCATGCGCCGGCTCGGGCCTGCGGCGAGGCCAAACTTGCGCGTCCGCAGCTCCGCGTCGAAGTGATCGTTACTGCTGTTGAAGCAGAATAATTCAGCCAATTCGGGTCAGTGAAAGCTTAAGCGATTGAAAGTCATCGTACTCGGTGCGGGTGTCATCGGCGTCACCACAGCATATTATCTGGCAAAGCAGGGCGTTGATGTCACGGTCATTGACCGGCAGCGGGAAGCCGGTCTTGAAACAAGATTTGCAAATGCTGGTGAGCTTTCATACGGAATGTCCTCCCCATGGGCCGCGCCGGGAATTCCCAAGAAAGCCATAAAATGGTTGCTCATGCGGCACCGGCCTTTGACAATCTGGCCCTTGCTCAGCCCGTCTATGTGGGCATGGGGATTGCAGATGCTGCGCAATTGCAACGAGGGATCCTATCGCATCAACAAAAGCCGCATGGTGCGGGTGTCGAGCTATAGCAGAGACGCGCTGACGGATCTGTTGAAAGACGTTCCAATCGATTTCGACCAGCGAAACCTCGGTACACTGCAACTGTTCCGGACCGAAAAACAGCTTGAGGCGTCAAAGGTTGATCAGGACGTTCTTCGCGAATTTGACTCACCATTTGAAGTTCTGGATCGCGATGCCTGTATCGCCGCAGAACCGGGCTTGGCCAATGTCGCGGAGAAATTTGTCGGTGGTCTGCAGTTAACATCCGACCGCACCGGCGATTGCCGGAAATTCACCGCAGCCCTTGCGGCCGAAGCCGAGAAAATGGGTGCCAAGTTTCGGTACAATGAAACCATTAAGGGCTTCGAATCCCGAAACGATCAGATTTCATCCGTTCTGACCGAGAAGGACTCGTTTGAGGGTGATGGATTTGTCTGCTGTCTCGGCCCCTATTCCGCCGTCTTGCTGAAAGAACTGGACATTCATCTGCCGATCTATCCGGTGAAAGGCTATTCCATAACTCTTCCAGTGAAAGACCCGGCCGCAGCGCCGCAATCCACCATCATGGATGAGACCTATAAGGTCGCGTTGACACGGCTTGGCGACCGCATTCGCGTTGCTGGTCAGGCGGAAATCATCGGGTTCAACAAAAAGCTGGGCAAACACGCGACCGATGCGGTGCGCTATGTCGTCAATGATCTTTTCCCCGATGGCGGCGATCAGACAAAAATTGAAAATTGGACCGGGCTGCGTCCAATGACTCCGGACGGAACACCCGTATTGGGGCGCACTGAGTTCAAAAACCTTTTTCTGAACACTGGGCACGGAACTCTTGGATGGACAATGGCCTGTGGATCAAGTCGCGCGGTTGCGGACTTGGTCGTTGAACGCCAGCCTGACATTTCGTTCGAGGGGCTTGAGGCAAACCGATATGCATGAAATTGTCCTGAACTTTTTCCCCAGAGTTTCATCAGGCAACGGCAGTTGAAGATGGAAAGGAAACGGCGGCTGCTTGGAGTTTTGGTTGTTGCAGTCAGTGTCGCGGCAGCCAATTACTTCTACTACCGAGACAATTACCCGACCGCTTTCTTTTGCAAGTTCGGCCATTTGGCGGGCCTGCAGTTTGAGAAGGGGGAGTGCGAAAGGCACTCACCGTCTCGCTGAGTTGAAACCGGATCCAGTGTTTCCGCAACCTTGAGATCTGTCGACCAATTGCAGTGTAAATTTCGACTGCCGGTCAACTTGAACGCCAATAAATCAGCGACCGGGTAACAGTGCCTAACTTACGAAACATATCCAACAGCGATCCGCGGTGTCTTGGTGCTGCTATTCGTCGTCAGGCATTTTATTCTGAAGTTGCGTCAGCTGCGAGACGCTGATTATACGCAAACTTGACTGAAAAAGCCGTTCACTTCGGTGCTCTTAAACCCGTTCAAAGACAAAACCGTTCTTAGATAAATTTCGGTCGCCTGCACCATTTCTTCCAGCTCAACATATTCATCCGTACTGTGCGCCTGTGCCAGATCCCCTGGGCCACAGATGACACAAGGAAACCCAAGGTTGGGAGCGTCGGTGCCACCAGGAAACGCGGTGATCTCGGGGTCGGTTTTAAGTGTTGCTTTGGCTGCGCCCGAAATTGCCTCGACGAGAGGTGAGGTCAACGGCACGTCCAGCGCTCGGGCCAGCAGGGTTGGACCGATAACTTCAGCCTGGAAATCTGGAATAGTCTTGCTCAACTCGGCCAAACGGGCACGATAGTCATTCAGAATATCATCGATGTCCTCACCGGGTAGGAAGCGTCGATCCACCTCCAATTCGCACTGATCCGGAATTCCAGAGGCGAATGTTCCACCACGGATGACGTTCATTGAAAACCGACCGCTACCGCACAAAGGATGAGATGGTCCTTTTTCTTGAAGCTCTGCGTTTAACCCCGACAGATGTTGAATGACTGCGCCCATATGCTCGACAGCATTGACACCTTTCTCTGGCCGCGACGAATGTGTGGCCACACCGCTGGTGTAAATCTTAGCACATAGCTGGCCTTTGTGCGTTGGACAAATAGCCAGCTTCGATGGCTCTCCGATAATTCCAAAGTCCGCACTGGGGCCATTTTCGCCCATCTCGGCAGAACCGGTCAGCAAATGCTCTTCATCGACGATCCCGGCGATAATCAAATCGCCCGGCAACTTGATGTCGTTCTCGCGCAGCAGGCTGACGACTTCGATATAGCAGGCAAATGCGGCTTTCATGTCGCAAGATCCACGGCCATTGATCCGGCCGTCTTTCAGCTCTGCGTCAAACGCTGCCTCGTAACCTTCCGTTCCGACCGTGTCCATGTGAGCGGCAAGCATGATGGTCGGCCCGCCGCCGGTTCCCTTAAGTCGACCCCAAACATTTGGCCGACCAGGTGCAACCTGCCGCCACCCTGTTTCCATGCCCAGAGTTTGAAATCTGGACAGCAGATCATCTGCCATCTCTTGTTCGCGGAAACCTTCCTGGGCGGCTTCATCAAATGGATTAACGCTTCGAATTCTGACCAGTTCAATAAGCGTTTGGGCAAGACGATCCCTGTCTGGAGTCATTGTGTCCTCAGATTGCAGCGCGTGTCTTTCCAACACGCGGATTGATTCGACCGCCATCGGCAAGCGCTATGACCATCATGATTTCATCAGGCCGGGGGCTGTCGGGAACAGCAATGCTGATTGCATCAAAATGATCGAACGACCAGGCATCATCTTTGTGGCCCAGCGGCACGTCCAATACTGTGCCAGCGGTCGCAATCTTTGCCGCTGATGGGATCAGTGCGGCTCCGCCACCAATTGGATCGCGCATGGCCTTTCCCAGCTTTGGGTGCAACATGGCGTGACCATGCTCGATATCACCGTTCACGCCTACGATAGCAGCCTTACCGTAAGATACTGCGGCCCGCGGCAAGTGGGGCAGGGCGGCCTGAACCAACCTTTCCCCAAGCAAGCCCCCGAACTCGAAGAGTTGGCTTAGATCATCCTGGAACGTGCCGGCGAAAGGGTTTGAGATCACACCCGCTGCCGCCACGCGCGTGACTTCGTCTGCATTAGGTTTCCCAGCTTCAGAGACTACGGTTTCCGCGTAAACAGCCAGCTTGCGAATTTCCATCACATACCCTCCCATGCGCACATCAATAGATGCCGTACACTTCTTCTTCACCCTTCGCCTTAAGCTCACCGGATTTTACGGCTTCGACCACTTCACGAAGATCTTTCAAGAAGTCATCAGCGATTTCGTGGTGATGGCAAGACAGCATCAGCAGAATGGCATCCGGTTTGCTACCGATGTTGATCGCCCATCCGCGATCCATCAGCCCATCCGCAATGGCAAGAATGTTCAGCCCGTCCGCCTTGAAGGCAAAGTGCGGCCCTTGGGGTGTTCCCAGGATTTCCAGCTCATCGATCGCGTTGATCCCGTTGCAGAACGCTTCGCGACCTTTGATAACGTTGCCGGTCACGCGCAGGAAACCCTCGCGGCCAAGATAGTTGAACACGGCCCAGGCCGAAGCAATCGGACCCGAATTGCGCGAGCCAGCGGTGTTCTTCGAATAGTAATCGCCCGCGTTCCAATTCGCGACCTCGAAACCCTGCCAGTTGATCAATTCCGCATCATGCAGAACCAGGATCGAACACCCGCGATAGCTGTACCCGTATTTGTGGAAGTCGGCCGACATCGAGGTCACACCGGGTACAGAGAAGTCAAAGTTCGGGACGTCGTAACCCAGGTCTGTTGCGAACGGCAGCATGAAGCCACCGATACATGCGTCGACATGCATCCACAAATCGTGTTCCTGGGCGATTGCCGCGATCTCTTCAATCGGGTCAACAACGCCCAGAGGGAATGGCGGGCAGGAACCCACCAACATGATCGTGTTTTTATTGATGGCCGCTTTCATGCCAGCCACGTCAGCCCTGTAGTCGGGGCTTTTGTCCATCTGGATGACCTCGATCCCAAGGAAATGGCTCAGCTTGTTGAAGACGGCATAGGCCGACTGCGGCACGATGATATTGGGTTCCGTAATCCCTTTAAGCTCACGCGCACGGTCGCGCGCAGTTTTAAGAGCCAAAATGATGGATTCCGATCCACCTGTCGTGATAGTTGCCGCTGCATTTTCAGGGGCATGAAACAGCTCTTTCACCATCTCAATCACTTCGGTTTCGTATTTCCGAACCGATGTATGCAACCCAGTCTGGTGAACGACGTTGTCGCCGATATGTTTCACGAATGCGTCTTTGGCAACTTCCGCCACATCACTTCCGCCATAGTAGGAGGCCGTCAGGTTTTTGAGAGAGAACCAATCCCAATCTCCAACCCGCGCCGCGTCCATCGCGTCGAGGATATCCTTGGCAGGTTTGCCAATTTGCGGGAAACCAATTTGATTACGGTGCTGAGACATGCGCTGCCCTCTTGATGATGTATCCATGAGTGGCTCTATTTGGTTGGTAGTCGCCAGAATCGTCAAACCGGAAGATTTTGGTCTTGGCCAAGTTTTTTTCAGCTTGAAAGAACCCTACGTTTTTCTTGCTTATTGGGGTCTGCGACTAATCTCCTCTGGTTTGGTTTGACTATTGATAGGTGAACCGCCGCTGATCGGACTGCGCCATGGCTACGAGATATTGGGATTTCTATTTCATCGACCTGCTTAATCACATTGCTATGAAGTGCTCGCGTCGACTTTCAGCGGTGATTTTCGCTTCAATTCTCAATCCATCGTTTTCGAAGTTTACGGTGGAGCAATTCAGGTTAGGCAGTCAGCGCTTCCACCATGCCTTCAAGCGCGGACAACTTGAGAGAGCGAGGCAAGTGCCACGAGCTTTGATAGTGTGAGATGAGGTGTAACTTTTTCGAAGGGGCTTAAGAGGATCTACTTGTTAAAATTACAAGAAGGCAGGATTTGTGCTTGACGCCAATTGGTGCTTGGAAGTTAGATATTTGGGTGATGTAAGTCATTGTGTTTATTTGCGCATTGAGTTTGTCTAAATCGACAATAAGATATTGAAAAATAACAAAAGTAGCAATCCTCCTCGGTCCGCCACTTGGTAAATCTGTGTCAGGCGACACATAGTTCTGCCAACAGCGACAGAACCTTGCCATTTTCGCCTTACTTCCTTCATCCAGCACCTAGACCGATTTCAATGATCCTGACTTCCCTTTTGGGAAAATCTGGGCTGATTTGCAGATCAGACGCCGAAGGCGCCTGTTCCTGCTGATCTGCCACGTGGCGAACGCGGATGGAGGCTCTTCCTGAATGAACATATCGGTTTGTGGCCGTAGATGTAGAAACAGCAAATCGACAACACAGCAGTATTTGCCAAGTAGGATTGGCAATGGTGTCACCTGACGGAGATGTTGAGACGATCGGTAATCCCATGCAGGTTGACGTTTGGACTTTCGAATCCTTGTTCAGGGTCGACTAGTATATGCGAATAGATCATTGGTGACGGATCCACGCCCATTTCAATGAGAAACTCCAGAGTTTCGCCCTGGCTCATTTGTATGTCCGAGACTGCAAACGACGGGCATGTACCGCGGTTGGTCGTAATAGTGCTGATGCATACCGACGATGCTTCGTGCAGAGACGATCCGGTTTTCACCGCCAGCGAGGATGTAAGGGCAGCTTGAGACGCAAAACCCACCAGCAAGCACGGCCGTGGGCAGACCGGCGTCGCGAATGCTGCGGCCGATGTCCTGGGCCTCGCCGACTATCCCTCCTGGGCTGTGCAGGGCAATCAGGTCTGGAGCCCAACGAAACCGCCAGCACTACGCATCGACGGCAAGAGGCGCAGCATGTAACTCCAAAAAAATTCCGACTGAAACAGCGATTGAATATGCAACCGCGGCAAAGAACGAGACCGAGCCACTGCCTTCAAGCAAGGACGAAACATCAAGATAGGTATAAATGCCAGACGCGATGGCCAGCACGCCGAGCGCCGCCGGTGTAAAAGTACCAAGCCGCGCAAGATGCCCTTCGAGCTCCTTCGCCGTGCGGAGCCCTTTTGCTTCTTCTGCAGTCAGTCGTCCGTTTTTCTCTGCCCTAACCGTCCCCATAGTTTCAAAACAACATGTGAGCTCAACGCGTTGCATCCGCTTCTTGTATCCGGCTAAAGGCTTATGATCTTGCGCCAAATCAAGTTTCCATGGCGGCAACGTACGCGCGCCGTGGATATTCCTGCCTTTTCCAAAACAGAGGTGACACATGGACAAAATCTTCACATTGAAAAACGCTAAACCTGTCATTCCTGCTTTTGATCCTGCTGTCCGGCCGACCTCAAACTGACGATAACCCTTGACACTTGATGTCTATGCCAATGCAGCGAATGTCGGGAAAGCAGGCTGCGATTGCAGCATCGGAACCCTCGGTTCAACGGCAGGAAAGGGCCGTTCGCTAAACTTTGCAAATTCCGCCATCTGGGCTTCGGCGTCTCCGAGGCAAATTGCAAACCAGTATGACTCCGCGAACATTCATATTGTGATGGGGCGGCGATCTTGTTGGGACACTGATGGCGATTGGCTGAGAATATGCGCCTTTTAAACAGGGCTTTGCCCTCTGCGAGCAGAGCGCGCATTCACCCACGGTTTCATCTGCAAAAGGACACACCTTATGTAAACGCGACGGCCAGTTTGAACAACGCCACAAGCAGCGCCATGGCAACTGCGGCGGCGTTCAACATCGAGGATTTGCAAGGCGAATTTACCAACAGTGGAACAATTGCCGCGGCGACAACTGGCGCAGGCAATGCAAGTGCCTATGGGATATATATCAAAAACCGTGACGGGTTCGCTGGGGATATTTCGAACTCTGGCTCGATTTCTGCACAGGCAGTATCCGAAAACGGAGATGTAAGTGCCAACGCACTTCACCTGAGCGGCGATCTTATCGGTGATTTCGAAAATGCTGGCTCGATGACGGCCGAGGCGACCGGGCCGCAAAACGTCGTGGCAAACGCGGTTCAACTTGGCGGCGAAACTTCCGGTGTTGTGTCCAATGCGGGATATTTGAGTGCGCGCGTTGATTTGGACAATGCCGCAAGCCGCGCCAGCGCTACTGCCTCAGCAATCCGTATCAACAATTTGCAGGGCGAGTTTGCAAATAGCGGAACGATCGAAGCGACAGCGTCCGGCGGGGCTGGTGCAAGCGCCTATGGTCTCTACATCGAGAACCATGACGGGGTGATTTCGGATGTGGGTGCAATCTCGGCCGCGTCAGACAATGGCGAAGCCTACGCTATCTACCTGGAGACGGGCTCCGGTTCGGTAAATCTGGACACCAATGACACAGTTACAGGTACAATCCGGGTTGCGGATCACGATGTGAATCTGGATGCACAGGGTAGAAGTGCGGTGTTCTATTTCGAGGATGCGGCCCCTGAGAATGGAACGTTCTCCACAACGGTTTCAGACGACCGTTCCGTTTGGTTTGTGCAGGATGAAGGTGGCACAGATCCGGTTTATGCCGCCGTCGATTCCAGCGGACTGTTCACGTCGCGCGATGTCATTGCGACTTACGGCGAGGCCATCGGCAGCGTTCGTGACGCACTGAGCTACAGTGCAGTGCCGGAAGTTGGCCGAGCCTTGTCTTTCAGTGACACAGAACCCCTCTCTAAGTCCGGTTTCAAGCCCTTTGCTATGATAGACGCCCAAGGGAAACGATTTGAGGATAGTGCCGGGGACAGAACCGACCTTAGTCTGATCAATAGCAGCGCCGGAATTACGGGGCAGCTGGAGAACGGAGTATCCTTGGCGCTAGGACTGGGGGTGTTCTACGCCGATGGCGACAGTGATAATTCAACCTTTGACACAAACACTGTTTACCTGAGCGTAGCCGCCGGACGTCAATTCGGAGACTATCTGGTCGAAGCTGATCTGGGTTTTGGATTTCTTTCAACTGACAGAACTCGAACTATCCTGGGCAGCCCGGACGCGGATGGAGAGTACAACAGCACTCTGCTGACCGTACGCGTCGGCATTGAGCGGGCAATCAATCTTGACGCCGGTGTTGATCTGCTGGGGTTTGGTAACGTTCGATATACCCGGCAGGACGATGACAGCTATACCGAAACCGGTTCTGACGTAAATGCTGCAGTGGGTGAAGTAACGACGGAAGTGTTGGAGGCGCGGCTTGGGCTAGAAGCTAAGAAGACCATCGCCGGTGCTGGTTCGCTCATTGGTCAAATTGGCGGTGTGCTCCGCCGTGATATGGGGGACTCGACGGCGGACGTTACTGTATTCTCAGATACAAATTAACTGACTTTTGCTGCATCGGATTTTACTGGGGGCAGTCTATTGCTCGGCTACGAAAAGGAGTTTTCGTCTGGAGCAAAATTGGAGCTGACTGCAGAGCAGGAGTTCGGTGACGGAGCTCAAGGACCCCAAGTAAAAGCAGGCTTAAACTGGCAATTCTGAGCGGCTCAAAACATGCAGCTAAGCTGATGTCAATTGTTACCGGGAATTCGAAGTAAACCGTGGAGTGTCTGGTTCGTTGCGCAATCTGTGATTTCGCACAGGCCAAAATTTCGCATCCGCGGCGAATGTCTGGAAAGCGGGCTGCGATTGCAGCAATGTAGTCAGCCGCCAGATGTCTCCTTTGGGCCGAATTCGCTGAACCCTACAAACGACACAGCGTTGTTTTATTGTTGAATTTGAGGTTATCGCTGAGCCCTAACTTTCTGTTTTCTGCCATGCACCCAAAATCCCGGTTCGCAAAAAAAACCGACGCAGCTTTTCTGCTAAGCTTCGTTGTTCATGTAACATCCTTTAGAAAATCAACAAATTACCTGCCTTTGCAAATTGCGAGAGTGTACGTCACTACGGTACCGTCAACACAAGTGTCGCCCAGTGAATCCACTATACAGGTGTTCAACGTGCAAATCGGTTTGTCATCACGTACTTCGATGACTTCGACCCGCGCCTCTATCGTTTCTCCTACGCGCACAGCCTTTTTGAACCGCCAGTTGGTTTCAAGGAACACTGTACCTGGGCCGGGAAGATTTTCTGCGACAACAGCATTGAGCAGCCCGGTGGTCACACCGCCCTGAACGACCAATCCACCAAGAACGGTCTTTGCAGCTATTTCGCTGTCATAGTGGATTGGGTTCTTGTCGCCGGTCATCTTGGTAAACGCTTCGACATCGCGCATTGAGGTTGTTCTTGCTCTGCTGGTACGTTGCCCCCGTTCAGGCTTACCGTTCATTGTGCCTTTCCATCCGTTCTCCATGATTTTCTCCTCAAGCTGCCTGAGCTGATGGTGTGAGCGACTGTTGCAAGTGGGAAAACTCCGCTTTCATCTCGTCGTTCAAACGCATGTGCAGGCCCTTCAAATGGGCCAGCGTCCAATCGAAGGACGCAATCTCCGCAGTAATCTGAAAAAGGTTAGCAGAAAGTTGGTTGCGCGTGTGTTGGTAATCAGACAGGTCGCCAAAACCATTTGTCACGGCAGTTTCAACAAGGAAATGCGCGTCCCGCAACGCATCGGTTATTCCGTGTGCAGTCAACGGGTCTTTGAAGTATCCAGCATCTCCGACCAGTGCCCAACCTGGGCCTGCGCATTGCCGCATGTGTCCCGGCGCGCCCAGGAACCGTTTGGGTTTCTCGACCAACGAACGGTGATCCAACTGTTCCGCTACGTCGGTGTCCCACCGCCGTAATTGGTCGCGAAGACGGGAGAATACGTCAGAACCAAATCTGGCTTTAAAAGCTTGGGGAGGACAGGCAGCAAACAGGCAATGCTGATCATCGGTCGTCGGGATCAATCCTGCCGCTGCATTCACGTCATAAAACCACCGGTAGCCGGAGTTGGGGATGCCATCCACGTATGCGTAGACACAAGCGGAGCGAATGTCCGAGCGGACGGTTTCCTTGGCTCCGACCAGTTTCGCGACGGTCGAGTTTCTGCCGTCCGCGCCAATAACCAGGTCAGCGTTGACCTGGTATGTGTTGCCTTTGCGGTCCATCAGAACGACGCCCGTCACGCGGTTATCAGGCTTCCTGATAACTTCACAGCAGATGGCTGCTGTCCTCAGGTCAACACCCGCTTTTTGTGCGGCATCGCCCAAAACCCTGTCCAGCAGCCAACGACGGGGGGCAAAAAGTCCCTTGTAACCAACATCCGGTTTAAGCGGGATATCGAAGACCTCGTCGCCATAGACGAATTGAGTAGCGTTGACCGCAGGGGTGGACGCCTTGATAGGCCCCAATACCCCCCAATGCGCCATCAGATGGATCGCGGGACGCATAAGGGCATGGGTCGAAAGCGTGTCCTGGATATCAGCTTCCCGGTCCACAAGTAGCACGCGCGCTCCTCTTCGCGCCAACAGCATTGCGGTCGCGGCTCCTGCCACGCGGGCACCGATTACAATTGCATCAAATCTCTGCGTTTGCATGACAGTATCCTTTCACGCGGCCAAAGGTTGATTGAGTTGAATGAAAATCTGTCGCGCCAGCGCTTTTGCGTCTCGTGTCGCGCCGTCGATATGTATGGAACGGCTGGTCCGCAGAAACGGCAGCCCCATAACATACAATCCCTGTTCGACGACGCCGCCTTGGTGTTGGATACGGCCCTTGCGATCGAAAACGGGAAATTGAACAAATCGATGATCAGGGTTGAATCCTGTCGCCCAGATCACGGTGTCGAATTCAGACAGATCGATGGCCAATCTGGGATCAGACGGCACGGTGGTCGGTGCAAAACGCTGAGGTGGCGCGACCATATCGTCGAATCCCCGATCCGAAATCCAGGTATCAATCCTGTCTAAAAGGCGGTTCATTTTCAGATCCGCGGAAGACACGGAATTGAACAATCCACCGGAGAATTGCGCCTTGCCGTCTCGGATATCCATCATGCGCCCGACTAGTTCGACGCCCCGAGCCTGTAAGACATCCAGATTCAGATCGTTGCGCTCCGGCGTTCCGATCAACGGCAGCGACGGTGTCCTCCGAACTCGGTCGAGATCGTCCACCTTGGTAAAGGGCTCATCAAAAACACGAGCCAGATGCATCCACTGCAGAATGTCGGCGCCGCGATAGGTGCGCGGCAAACGCCCGTGGCTTCCGACGGCCAGGGTTACCTTGCGACCGGACCACGCGAGTTCCTGCGCGATTTGAAGCCCAGATGCCGAAGCCCCCACGACCAAAACGCCACCTGAACGCACCTCGAGCGGACTGCGATAGGTGATCGGGGAAAACTGTTCGATACGATGGGGCAGGGCGCTGGCAAAGGCAGGGACCTTGGGCCGCGAGCAGGCACCGGTCGCGATAACCACGGACTGGCAGCGGATTGGGCCGCGGTTGGTTTCGGTAATGTACCCTTGACCCAGCCGCGACAGGGATTTCACCGATGTGTCTGTAAAAAGCGGCGGCGCATGTCGTGTGACCCAATTGTCGATCTCGGCTGCGAACCGTCGGGCGGTGGCGAATCCGTCGGGATCATCGGGCCCGTGCGCCTGACCGGCGAGGGTATTCATCCAGTTGGGGGTCAACAGGCGTAACGAGTCCCAGCGACGGCTGTGCCAGCTTTCGCCGGCGCGTCCGGCATCCAGAACAAGGTGGTCGATCGAGCGTTTGCTGAGTTCAAAGCTCATGGCAAGGCCGCACTGGCCCGCCCCGATGATCAGGGTGGTTGTCGAATACATTTGGGACCTCACAATGAAGAGGGTTGTGCGAACCCCGGAGCGCGGGGTTCGCTTGAGGGCCTTAAAGAGGGAAACGACCGTCGCGATGACTTAGCGTTGTTGTGGCTTCGCGCAGTTCGCGGAACTGGTGTTGCCCGATATCGTTCAGCATTCGGTCACACAGTACACTTGCAGGGCTGTAGGCCATGGGCGAGCTGGACTGGGTGCCGCTGAATGCAGCAAAGAGGGTTTTCAATGCGGCGATCGTTTTCATTTTAAAATTCCTTTTGAGTATGTGCGGGCACACGTGTCAGGTGACAGATACGCGCACGTTTCCTGGATTTGTGATGATGTCGAACACGGCGGATCGCTTCTGGCTTTGCGCCACGACCGCAGCGATCTCATCCATTGTCGCATCAGCATCGATATCGAAGGCCACTCGGATGCCTTTGAACCCGTTGCGCACCTCAGGGTCTATGCCGAGAATGCCGTAGAGGCTCATGTCGCCCTCCACCTTTGCGACCACTGATCGCAGTTGGATATCCCTGTTCTGGGCAACGGACGCCACACCTGCGCACAGGCAGCTTGCCAGGGCGGACAGAACGATTTCGACCGGGGTAGCGCCCTTGTCTTCGGCGGCAAAACAGGCCGGGTGGTCGGCGTCAAAGGTAAAAGTCTCGGCGTGTTCGTGTTCTTCACCAAGGCCAAAGAACCCCTTGACGGATGATCGGCTATGGACCCCGTTCAGCCATTCGCATTCCGCACGCCATGTGAACTCTGCCGCTGCAGGCATCTCTGTAAGCGCTTCGCGTGCGCTCATCAGTGCCTCGACGTTCACGCCGTTGTTGGCGGCGGGCATTTGTGTTGTCATGTTCATCTTGTTCTCCAATTTGGTTTGGGCCTCATCGCCCTGTAACCACAGACTTACAGACGTGCCGGTTGCGAAGCTTGAGGGGGAGCTTGGGATTTCTTGGGGATTTCTTGGAGAAACCGCCGAGATAAAGGAAATGCGGGGTTTGACGGCCTGACAGACGCGGGCCTTCGCGGTACTGTGGCCGTATGAAACATGTGTTTGACCACTTCATCGCAGACACAGCGACACGGGAATTGTCCGCCGATGGCGAGGCGGTTCCGGTCGAGCCGAAGGTTTTTGATCTGCTGTCTTACCTGATTGCAAACAATGATCGGGTCGTTTCCAAAGACGAGTTGGTCGCCGAGATATGGGAGGGTCGGGCTATCTCGGACGCGGCGGTGTCGAGCGCGCTTTCTGCGGCGCGTCGCGCGCTTGGGGATGACGGGCAGGGGCAAAAATTCCTGAAAACCGTACGCGGTCGCGGGGTTCGGTTTGTCGCTCCGGTCACGCAGGTTCCGGGTGAGGCACGCGAACGTGAGGCTGTACCGCCGCAAGAGATAAGGATGTGCCGCAGTAACGATGGTACGCGCATTGCCTATGCTGAAGCCGGCGATGGATCGACTCTGGTCAAGGCGTCAAACTGGCTGACGCATCTTGAGCACGATTGGGAAAGCCCTGTCTGGCGACATTTCTACACTGCACTGACGCAAAACCGTCGCCTCGTTCGTTACGACTCCCGTGGTAATGGCTTGTCCGACCGCGATGTCGCCGACCATTCCTTTGACCGGCAGGTGGAAGACCTAGAGGCGGTCGCCGAAGCGGCGGGCGGCGATCGATATTCACTGATTGGACTGTGTCAGGGGTGCACATCCGCTGTGGCCTTTGCCGCCAAATATCCGGACAAGGTGGATCGGCTGATCCTGATTGGCGGTTACGTCAAAGGCTGGCGCGCGCGGGGTGATACAGAAGGCTTTGTTCTGCGTAAGTCGGCACATGAGGCGCTGCCGCTATGGTGGGGCAAGGACACTACCGCGCTGAGGGACCTGTTCACGGGTATCTACATGCCCGATGCTCCGTGGGAAAGCCAACGCTGGTTTTCAGACCTTCAGCGCAAAACCGCATCGGCAGAGAGTGCCGCGGCGATGATGTTCTCCGACTGTGATAACGATATCTCTGGCTTGCTGGAACGGGTTAAGGCGCCAACTTTGGTCATTCACGCGGTAGGCGATCTTGCAGCGCCGTATGAGCAAGGTCAGGAGTTGGCAGCCGGTATATCGGGCGCGCGGTTTGTGTCTCTGGAGAGTGCCAACCATATCCTTCCCGAAACAGACGATGAATGGCCGCGCGCTGCTCAGCTTATTGATGACTTTTTGAGTAACCGAACCTGAGCACCCCGGTTTAAAACCCCGGATCAGATGACAAAATAGACCGATGAAGCTAGGGTTTATGCATGAACTACAGCTTCGAAGAATTCACGCTTGATACCGCCGGGCTTGAATTGCGGGTGCGCGGCACGCCGGTATCCATAGAGCCTAAGGTTCTGGAAATCCTAATCTATCTTGTTGAAAACCGGGATCATGTCGTTACGCGGGATGAGCTTGTTGCCTATGTCTGGAACGGGCGCATTGTGTCAGATGCAGCGATATCCAGCGGTATCAGCGCCGCGCGTCGGGCCCTGGGAGACAGTGGAAACGAGCAACGGTTTATTCGCACCTTTCACGGGCGCGGTTTTCGTTTTGCCTATAACGAAGTGTGCGAAGCTACCGGTGAGACGATAACTCGAAACGAACAGCCCGGTACTCAGACAAGTCAGAAGATTCAATTTTGTCACAGTTTCGACGGTACACGCATCGCGTATGCTACAGCGGGCTGCGGCCCACCGCTGGTCAAGGCAGCCAACTGGCTGAGCCACCTGGAATTTGATTGGGACAGCCCTATCTGGCGGCACTTGTTCCAGTTGCTATCACGCGGCAATTCATTTGTTCGATATGATGCGCGTGGCAATGGGCTTTCAGATTGGAATGTTAGCGATCACTCGCTTGAGAGGCAGTTGGAGGACTTCGAAGCCGTTGTCGATGCGGCAAATCTCGACCAGTTTTCCCTGATTGGCTTATCTCAGGGTTCCATTCGAAGCGTCGCCTATGCAGCACGATACCCTGATCGCGTGGATAAACTGATCCTGATTGGGGGATATGCTCAAGGATGGAAGTTACGCGACGATCCTAGTGGCCTTGCCTACAGGCATGCGGCACTTGATATGATCAAGCACTGGTGGGACAAGGAAAATATTGCAATCCGTCAGATGTTTACGAACATGTACATACCTGACGCCCCTCCGGATCTTCAGCAATTGTTCTCGGAAATGCAGCGCCGAATTATTTCCAAAGAAAACGCTGAAATCATGATGAAAGCGATGGCGGATGAAGATATCCGTCCACTTCTTCCAAAAGTTACGGCACCCACTTTGGTAATTCATGCCCGCAATGACACAGCGGCCCCCTATGGTCAGGGATTGGAGCTAGCTGCCGGTATTAGAGGAGCCGAATTTGTTACTCTGGAAACCGCGAACCATCACCTGTTGGCCAGTGACCCCGTTTGGAGACGATGTGAAACTCTAATCAGGGATTTCCTCGATGCATGAATGGTTCGGTGGCCGGTTGGCGATAACTTTGATGCAAAGTTTTGAACGCGACGCTTTTTATCAGCGACTGCATCTGTGCTTAAGCAGCCAGTTCCGCGAATTGACGAAACGGACTGAGCGCATCCATTGCATTCGGAGTTAGGAACGGCAGTTTTTGTACCGCACTGCGTGAGTTCACGGCCATCTCGTTCGCACAGCCGCGGCGAATGGCCGGTGTTGTAAAGCTGAGCCGCGGCAATAACCAGTGCGAAGAATGACAGCTATGGGCCGGGACCTGTTGCCGGCCCAATCGAAGATCGAGAAGTTGCTGCACCGTATCTGATGGCGGCAATGAGCCCATACCTGCCGTTCTGCTTCAGTTAAATTAGCTTGCCCCCGCCGTGGTCGGTGAGAACCTCCTCGATGTGCTATACTCGCGGAACATCCGGATCGGTAACAAGGGGGAGAGACCGATGACCGACAAATGGCTTTTCAAAAGCGAGACCTATGACAATTGCAACTGCGCTATCAACTGCGGTTGCCAGTTCAACTTGCCGACGACCTATGGGACATGCGAGTCCGCCTATGTTGGCGAGATTGTCGGGGGGCACTTCAACGACACGCCGCTGGAAGGGCTCCGCTGGTCTGCGATCTACAAGTGGCCGGGCGAGATTGCTGAGGGTAACGGAAAGGCGCTGATTGTCATCGACGAACGCGCCACTCCTGCACAGAGGGCGGCATTGGAGACAATCCTGCACGGCGAAAGCTGCGCACCGCTGAGCAACGTCTTCGCCGTTTTCGCCTCGACATGTTCGGAATTCTGCGAGACGCAGTTCCTGCCGATCCATCTGGAAAAGAATCTTGATGCCCGAACGGCCAAAGCCGAGATTCCGGGCATACTGACCAGCCGGGGGTACCCGCATATCAACGAGTTCACTGGCGAGACTTTCGACATCGCGCTCGCACGCAAGGCCGGTAGTATCGAGTTCACTTATGCGGAACTGGGCCTTGGCACGACCCAAGTCAAGGGCGAGATCGAGATGGCCTTTAAGGACACTTGGGCTCTCTTTGTTATCCACCATTTCGACCAAGACGGGCTGGTGCGCGAGCGACCGCGGCTGACGGCTTGGCTCGGGGCGTAGGATGCTTGCTTGTAGACTCTGAGTCTCTGACAAGACCCCAAGGGGTCACTGCGGTGTCTGCAACTGGCAGATGGTTCGCGCTAGAATTTAGACTGTATCGAAACAAGAAATGCCGGAAACCGTTTTTTGAAGAAGATCGGGCACACTATCGCTTCAAACGTGGGCTCTATGGTTTGCAATCCTGTCCCGCCGAAAGTCACTCATGTTCCTGATTTCTTTGCGCTCGTAACGTGTCCTTTCTGCCGCGAACAAAGAATCGTGTCGTACCACGACTTACAGAGTGCCGATCATCCGATTGATGGAACAGCCGAATGGGTTTGTTCGCCTTGCAAGGGAATAAAAACAATAGCGACGCACCAACTGACTTAACATACAGGCAACCGTATTGACGTCGGCTTTGTCCGCACAGCAGGCTTTGGGCTGTTAGAACCGGGGCAATGTCCTACTGAATATGTCAGATGACCGCTCTGAGCCCAAACTTACCGATGCTGCGGGATTAACGCATGTCCGCTATGAGCGCCTGAAGCTTCCCTATCGACTAAATGCTTGTTTTCTGCCGCAGGCATGAAGGTCCTCTAGCAAAGTGACCCTCTCAGACTTGATTACATCCAGTCTGCTAGAACGGCTTCAAGCGAGTTGGTTTCAGCGTTTTTGCCGTGCACTTCGATCAACATTTCTACCACATCAAACTGCGTAACGGCATGATCCAAATCCCAAGCCTTCAAGAATTCAGTATATAACGGCACAAAGCGCTTGTCTGCTAAGGCAAGGAGGGAGGCCGGTACCTCGCCGAATTGCGTCTCGTCGTGCTCGCTGATGCAACTGATCTGTGTGTCTTGGTTCTCTCTGATAAGTGCAACGACGCGCCCAAGCCAATCTGCAAGTGGTTTGCGCATGATTGGCATATCGACAAGTTTTTGCCATGCGGAGCGGAATTGATCTTCCCAAGGATTGAGCTCGGCGTCGCCAGGTCGCCATTTGCCGGAGACATCAATGGTGCAGTAGTAAAGGTCGCTGTCGCTTAGGCTCTCCTTGAAGAGTGTCAGCGCATCGTTGAGGTCTTTGGTCAATTGCTCGACGGAACCATCGTTTTGAACGCTGATGATGAGCGTCATACTGTCGGTGTCTATGTAAGGTTTTAGTGTCATATGATGCTCAGCTTAGGCTCGCTAACTCCAATGCTTGCTGCACCAAAGAGGCGTATTCTGGCACCAACTTGGCAAAACAGTGTCAACTCCGTGATGCCGTTGATTGCGATAGATTTACTTGCGGGCACGCATTCACAGTGTTTCTTGCCGCAGCAGCGAACGTACGCGAAGCGGAAGTTGGCGCCAAGAATGTGAAAGACGGGTTTGTCCGCAAGGCAGACGCTCAGCCAGTTTTGGCGAAGGTCCACTCCGAGCCCAAAGTAACCTATGCTGCAATTAGCACGAAAGTCAGCTAAGCACTGATAGACGGCATCAATTTCAGCTCAAACTGAGTTGGTGCGCATGGTCATTATGCGCGCACCAATCCCAGCCGATTCTTATCACAGCTCCAAAACGACTTTTCCGACCGCAGGTCCATTCGTCAGGTGAGCATGAGCTGCGCTGACATCGGCCCAACCAAACCTTTGCTCGTCAACAATTGGTTTAAGCCCGCCCGCATCTACAATGTCGGCCAGTATCCTCAGGATGTCACCATGGCTTTGCCGTCCGACATTGTGCATCATCGGGATCAACATGAAGACGACGTGCAGAGACAGACCTTTGAAATGCACAGGCGTCAAATCAATCTCGACCATCGCGACCGTTGAGGCGACATGGCCATTGAGCTTGGTGGCTTCGAACGAGTTCGTCATGTTCGGCCCACCTACGCTGTCGAAAACCACGTCGAAGCCTACACCACCGGTATGCTCAGCCACATAGTCCTGGACCTTTTGCGTTGTGAAATCCAGTGGACGCGCCCCGAGGCTCTCGATCATGGCCATCTGATCTGCACCGCGCCCTGTTGCTGACACTTTGGCTCCAAAGTGACGGGCGATTTGGATGGCAATATGACCAACGCCACCAGCACCGCCTTGCACCAGCACGGTCTGCCCTTCGCCAACACCGGCGCGGGTCAGCCCTTCGTAGGCGGTGATGCCGACGAGAGGCAGCGCTGCGGCTTCTGGCATGCTCAGCGTCTTGGGTTTGCGTGCAATCAGACGGGCGTCCGCCTTGATGTACTCTGCCAGAGCACCCGGCAGGTTCATCAATCCGCCGGCGCAGCCGTATACCTCATCGCCTATAGCAAAATCGGTTACACCTTCGCCAATTGCGACGACCGTACCGGCAAAGTCCATGCCAAGCACAGCGGGCAATGTGGGGGACAGGGGCAAGTCTGCGCCCATGCTTCGGATCATAGTGTCGACGGTATTGACACTGGTCGCGGCTACTTTGACGACCACATGTCCTGATGTTGCGACCGGGTCGGGCATTTCGGCAAGCTCGAACGGCGTGTCGGGGCCGTAAGACTTTAGAACCATTGCTTTCATTGGGGTATTCCTTTTTTTGACGAAGTGTCAGGCGCACATCGCAATAGCGCATGCCTGACGAGATCATGGTGTTGGAGCGCGGGTCAGTTTATGTTCTGAACTTGCATCACCAGGTCGCCCCATTTGCGCTGGTTTTCGATGTCGTGTTCCAGGCGCTGTTCATCCGCGATGGCGAAACGTTTGACAGCCGGGGTCTTGCTAGTGGCCTGATAAAGCCAATAGGCTTCGGCCTTCAGCGCCTCATCAATGGGTTTGTCGATGGATTCATAGACCATCTGCTTACAAGCATTGATCGACTCTGCCGGAAATTGTGCTATCCGCTCGGCCAGCGCGGTCACATACGGGCCAATTTCATCCGGCTCCAAAGCCTTGTTGATGGTACCCAAACGCTCTGCATCATCTGCGTCATAGTCTTGTGCGCTCAGAATGATTTCAAGCGCTTTGCCAAGGCCGGTCTGACGCGCCATGCGCGAGGCGCCGCCACCGCAGGGCAGGATGCCCATTCCGACCTCCATCTGCATGAACTTGTACTTTCCCCGCGCGGCAAACCGCATATCGAGCGCCAAGGCCAACTCATGCCCGCCACCGCGTGTAAACCCTTCCAGTTTTGCTATGGTGGCCTGCGGCACCTTGCTGATCCGCTCGCAAACCGACTGCAGATCTAAAAGCTGCGCCTCCTCACGGGATACCGCCTCAGTCGACATGTCCTTCAGCAGTTCGGTGTCGTAGTGGCAGACCCAGATTTCCGGGTTGGCGGATTGAAAGATCACCACCTTGGTGTCGCGATCGCGTTCCAGCCGCATGGCCAGACTGTTGAGGTCGGCCAGCATTTCCTGACCTTGCACGTTCACGGAGCCAAAGTTGAAAGTCACTGTGGCGATGCCGTTTCCAACGGCTACGTCAAAGGATTGAAAGTTCTCGTATTTCATCAGGCAGTCCTTTCTTGGGCCTCGACGCGGCATGCGCGAGGGGTAAGGGAGTGTTAAAGGTGGAAGTGCGTGGCGCTTTAGCGCCGCGCGGGTCAGTTGGTCTGGTTAATCAAACCTCTTATGGTGTTCATGACGCCGGCAGCGTGGCCATTGTCGAGAGCCGCCGCGTGCGGATCTGAGAACGTCCCGCTGTCATTGTCAAAATAGGCTCCCGAAGCATCAGCGAACCGCTCGCCCAGGGCCGCATCAATCAGGATATCAGCGCCTATGTTCATGTCGTTCCCAGCTAAGCCAAAGCCTTCTTTCACCATCTTTGAGGCCAAAAGTGATCCCGGATTCACAGCGAGCATGACCGGCGCATCGGATAGCGATTTGGCCCATTCCCGGGTCCAGATGGTGATTGCCAGCTTGCTTTGTGCGTAGGCTTCCATATCAGCCAGCGGGACATTGCCTTGCATGGCCTTGATGTTTACCGGGGCCTGTGCCGCCGATGAAAGGTTCACGACGCGTCCGTCAGCGGGAATGATGGGAAGTAGCAATTCGGTCAGCAGATATGGCGCAAGCGTGTTCACGACAAAGCGGATGTCCTGCCCATTCGCAAGAACGGTTTGAGGGGCTTTCAGCACACCTGCGTTGTTGATCAACACATCCAGTTTGTCATGTTTGGCCAGTACACTTTCGGCCAGTTCTTGCACCGCATTCAGATCGCTCAGATCAGCAGCATAAGACTCGACATCACCGCCGACTGCGGCCGTTGCAGCCTCCAGTTTGGGCGCACTTCGACCATGCAAGAGCACCTTGTGGCCGTCGGCTGCCAGTTTTTTTGCCGTGAGCAAGCCAATGCCGTCGGTTGATCCTGTGATAAGAATAGTCTTGGTCATTGGTTTGATCCTTTAGGAAAAGTCAGGCAGCAAAGTTTCTGCCAATTGTTCGAGGGTTTCGTCGATGTGTGCTTGATTAAACCTTAGGTTCAGTGCGACGTGATTGACCCCGAGCGTTTTTATTTCACGTAGATAGCTTCGAATAAAATCAGTGCCAGACTGAAAGCCAAGGTGGATCGGGCGCGGCGGCGCGGCGGGATCGGCAACGACATCGACATAAAGCGATTGCATGACAGGCTTATCTGGTTGGCCCGCTGCCTTCACACGCCTCCGGTAGTCCGCGATGACCTGCCCCTGAGCTGCTGCATTGCGCGGATAGGTCATCCAACCGTCTCCGTTCTGCGCCACCCAATCGGGTGTTTGCTGGCTACCGCCGGTAATGAGCATCGGTAGACGGGTACCGTGCGGCTTTGGCAATAGGTCAATTCCGCCAGACAGCGTGCCATGCCCGCTTTCATGCGTAGGATAGTCAGATCCAACAGCGCGGATGTATTCCAAGCTATCGCGGAAACGTGCCCCACGGTCATCATAGCTCTGGTTCATCGCCGGGTACTCCTCGGGACGGTCACCGGAAGCAACGCCCAACAGTAGCCGCCCACCCGAGAGCACATCTGCGGTCGATGCGGCCTTGGCGACATGTGCGGGGTGACGCAATGGCAGGATCACACTCGATGTTCCAAGCGCAATCCGATCCGTCGCCGTTGCCAGTGCGCCCAGATAGACAAATGGATCGAAAACTTGCCCGGGGTCACCGAAGCTTGGAACATTGAAGGGTACGTCGCGCAGCCATAGTGCTGCAAACCCGAGATCTTCTGCTCTCCGAGCCGCTTCCAGATGACCACGCAGCGTCGGCTCTGTACCGACTGCGTATGCTTCGAGCGGCAACACAAGGCCAACGCTCAGCCGCCCAGGGCGAAACACCCGGTTGTAGGCCAAATTGATTTGGGCAAAATCAGTAGGCTGCATTTCATCCAACATGTCTCAGGCCCCCTTTAATAACGCACCAAAGTGCGGCTCTCGATGCTTTTGCGAATGGTAGTGACGTTTGGATCCTCGACCATATCGAGCGCGCTGTGCGCAATCGACGGTAGTCCCTGATTGTCATAGATATTGAAGATCGCCACCTCACCCGGCGTCATTTTGGACTGATAGACCCACTTATGGTCGGGATTTCCCACCAACCCCATGATTTGTCCCTTGCGGTCGGGATAGATCAGGTCCAGTAGAATCCAGTCAGAGGGGTCAACCGATGACGGGCGTACAAAGCCAAGTGGCGCTGAATTGATAGGGTGATCCACAGGCCGCCACACATTAACAAAAGCATAGTGACCTTGCGCCCATTTCGCTGCGGCCTCGGCTCCCAGCAGATCGGTGAGGCGCTGTTCGGCTCCGCCCTTGCTGTAGTCACTGTGGACATTGCGCGCGGGTGCGCGCGTCGCATCGGGGTCGTCCATGCGAACTGTGTGATCAAAAACTACAACCTCTCGCGCACCCAGCTTCTCCACAAGCATCGCCGTCAGTTCCGCATCGTATATTGGTTGCCAGACGTCTCCTACAAAGTTTCGGACCTGCGTTTTCAGTGGCGTAAATTCAATGGCATCAGACGCAAATGAAACTGAAGTAGTCGTCGCGCGGTTGTCAGCCAGCGCAACAGATGTCGGTGCCAGCTCGGGGGAAATCAGGTTTCCCGCAATCCCGCCTGCATCTAGTTCAAAGGCTTGCCGATAGGGCTTGTGAACATGGTAGTTGACTGTGGCTGTTCGTGTCATTTGCGCCTCCCGCCTAAGCTCTGTTGCGTCCATGAAAAGGATTTAACGCTGACGAAATTGCAGATAAACTGCCAACTTGCGGATTAATAATTCGGGTTTTGAATATAATGGGTCTCGACACAGACGCGCTCCGATTGTTTGTAAAGGCGGCAGAAATGCTGAACATCAGTGCTGCGGGGCGCGCGTTGGGCATGGCCCCAGCCGTTTCCAGCGCAAAACTCGCAAAGTTGGAACAGAGCCTGGGTTCCGAACTTCTGCACCGCACGACGCGAAAAGTGTCGCTGTCGCTCGAGGGTGCCGATTTCCTGCCCTTCGCCCGCGAGATCATCGCGCAGGAAGAGGCCGCACTTACTGCTCTAGGCAAGCAGAGAACAACCATCAAGGGCACGTTGCGCTTCGCTGCGCCAAGCAGTTTTGCACAGCTCTACATCGCGCCAATCTTGCCTAAGTTCCTTGAACAGCACCCCGACCTCACCCTTGATCTGCGCCTGTCGGATGTGCAGTTCGACTTGATCGAAGGAAGCTATGATTTAGCACTCAGGAACGCGCCACTTGTCGACACCAGCCTGAAGGGCCGCAAACTGGCTGATGACCAGCGTATTCTTTGTGCCGCGCCACACTACTTCGACACGCACGGTGTTCCCGATACACCAGCCGATTTGACAAACCACCATCTGATCGCTTTTCAAGACCGCCAACCGCGGCCACTTACAGGACCGGCAGGCGAGAACGCCATTTTCGATCCCGCATCAGCCAAAGGTCAATTGATTATCGATGACGGTCAATGCCAGGTCCGCGCCACACTAGCCGGAGCCGGTATTTCCTTGAACGCTCTATGGAGCGTGCATGACCAACTGAAGTCAGGCCGTTTGATACGGGTTCTTCCAAACTTTGAGGCCAGTGAAGACAATGTCTTGTGGCTGATCTATCCCAAGTCCAACGTGCTGTCCCCCAAAGTGCGGGTGTTCATGGACTTTCTGGTCGCTGAGATTGGCGCAAAGCCTCCTTGGGAAACATGAGCGCAAAGTATAGGTCAAGCGCGCTTTCAGACATCCTGACGCCAAGGTCGGAGACCAGGCGCTAAGCGGACATGCCTTGTCCAATCGCATTAGCCTGGTTTGTCCGCGATCTGAGTTCGCTGACGACAAAACCGTGCACTCGCGGCGAATGTCGGGAAAGCGGGCTGCGACCGCAGAATCTTGACAGTGGGGCGAAGGTCCGGAATGGGCCGTCCTCATCGTAGCTAGGCGGTTCTAACCAACAGGTGCTGCGTTTCTCTCCGATGTCAGCATCGAGCCCCTAGCTGACGCAGCCAAAGGCGCTAAGATCGAGGCAAATTCGATATGAGCACAGAATCGATGTTGTTGAGCTGGAAAACTATATCTGAAATCTATGAGTGTGTGATCAGCGGCAGTTGTTCGTTGGAAGATGCCGACAGATGGGGCTGTTCAGTCATGAACGCCAACGACTTAGGAGACTTAGAGTTTGAACCAGAGAAAGACAAAGCTGACCTGTGGGAAGCTGCAATATTCCTCTTTGGCATTGATCTGCAGTACGCTCCGGGAGAGTATCTCCACTCCGTGGAGCAGGTGTCGCACGTATACGAGCAAAGGTGGAAGTCTAGGTTCGCTTAGTCCGCATAGCTACGTCCATGGCTCCAAAACACTGCATCTCTGATTAATAAAGTCCGCTTCCGGTGCTTTGCCGCCGTCACTGAGGCCTAGTGATGCGCTAGCAGCGAAGGTCTGCTTGGTGGCCTCTCTTGCCTTGCCCAACAGATTGCAGGCCCAGCGAATGTCGGCAAGGTCCGCGAACTATAAACTCGTCGCTTCTGGGATTTTGCACACGCGGCGAATGTCTCCTCTGACGGGCCGCACCGCGGCATCGAATCTCTCCTACGGATGACCGCAATGGGCCGCCAACGAAAGCGGCCCGTAGTATTCAGATTTCAATTGCCTCTGCTATGGCAAGTGCATCCTCAAGCTCAACACCGAGATACCGAACGGTACTGTCCATCTTTGTGTGCTCGAGTAAGAGCTGCACCGCGCGCAGATTGCTCGTCTTTTTGTAAACTTGGGTGACCTTGGTCCGCCGCATTGAATGTGTGCCATAATCGCTTGCTTCCAAACCTATAGACGTGACCCAATCACGTACGATCCGAGCATACTGGCGCGTTGAAATGTGTAAGCGCTCATGAAAACGCCCTCGCCAAAGGTACTCAGACCCGACCAGGAGCTCGTCTTCCATCCACCTCTCGACTGAGCTCCGAGTTCCTTCAGAAATCTCGAAGCGGACCGGTTTCTGAGTTTTGCTTTGCAGCACCGAAGCCCGCTCTTTGATCTGACCAGAAGCCATGATGTCAATGACTTTCATCTTCACCAAGTCACAGCCGCGCAACTTACTGTCGACGGCCATATTGAAGAGAGCGAGGTCGCGATGGTTTTCTGCGAGCTCTAATCTTACTCGAATTGCCCAGACGTGTTTGGGTTTTAACAGCCGTTTCTGACCGACGATGCGTCCCTTATTCCAAGCTGGGCGAAGCGCGAATGGCAAGTAAGTTTGGTGTTTCCATAACTGATCCTCCGATCCGCCATGCCCGCCCACAACGACAACCCGACGTTGACGAAAGAGGATATCACAGGATGCCGCGTTGCCGCCGAGGTCGGCTGTGAGCCCTACCTCTCAAATGCCGCAAAGTGAAACTCTTTAAGGTACGCCAAAATTAGACCTAGGTCGCCGTGAGACGTGCTTATCACCGCAGATTTCACAGGGCAAAGTTGCTAACATGTTGCGGGTGCCAGCGTCACAGACGTAGTACATGCACCGAACACTGAGCATGGCGAACAACGAGAGCAGCCGTGGAACCCAAAAAGAACTCTTTCATCCCAGGTTTATGTGAAGCGAGGACGATACAGTCGATGCCATGTTTGTTGGCGTATTCGGTGATTGCGCGACCTGCCGATTGGCTCTCGAGCAGGATAGACGACACGTCGGTCTCACTTGTTAGGCGCTCGGCCAAGCGCGCCTTTGCTTTTTGGAGCGATTTTTCTGCGATCCCTTCATCCATATAGTACATTATCTGTCTATTTGGGGGCTCATGGATATGCGCGGCAGTGATTTTTCCACCTTCGGATACAAGGGCATGTGCCGCCGCAAGCGCGTGTTCACTGATGCCATGCTCCAGAGACAGCGCGACTAGAATATTTTTGTACATTTTAAACCTCCGTATTTAGGTTTTCAGTTTTCTTCTGCGAACTGGCCTCTCCCACTTCATCTTTAGGAGGGCGCTCAGGCACCCCAGCCGTAAGGTTGGGGTGCGTGCTATTTCGTCTTGAGCTTTTGCGCTTTCTTGCCACTACCGGCTGAGCAGGAGATCAGGCAGGAAGAGAGCCAACTCTGGGACAAAAGTCGTCAGCATCAGCGTCGGAAGCCAGGCAAACACTATGAAGATCAAAGTCGGCCACAGCATGCGCGAAACCGGCTCATCGCAGACCTGAGCGCCAAGATAGAGCAGCGGCGCTGTCGGAGGCGTAATGTTTGCCATCCCCAGGTTCACGCCAATCACAGCCGCAAAATGGATCGGATCCATGCCAGTGCTCTGAGCGATAGGCAGCAAGATTGGTGTAGCCAGAAGCAGACCCGAGATGTCGTCCATCAGCATTCCGATCAGGATCATCACGACGTTGATCATCAACAGGATCACAATTGGGTTGTCCGACACGGAATAGACCAAATCCTTGGCCAGCTGGGGGGCGCCCTGCGAAATCAAGTTATCCGACACGATCAGAACCATGAAAATCATGACCATGACCACGCCAATCGTAACGCCTGAGTTCTGGATGGTCTGAGCCAGCGTTTTCCACGTCAGTCCACGATAGAAGTAAATCGCGATCGGGATCGAGTAGACCACGGCGATCCCGGCGGCCTCGGTCGGTGTCATGATCCCGCCATAGATCCCACCGAGAATGATAAGCGGCATCATCAACGCAGGCCCGGCCAATCGTGCCTGTACTCCAAATGTCGGCAAAAACGGCTTTGGACGCTCTGTCAGATTGATGTCGTGGTACTTCCGCAGCATGAACTGATTGACCACAATCAGAAGCGTGATCAGGATGATCGCGGGAATGACCGTGGACAAGAAGCATTTCAGCACGTGCTGTTGGGCGACCCAACCGTAGAGGATGTGCGACGAACTGGGCGGGATCAACAGGCCCAGCGGGCTTGCGGCCACAATCAGCGCAGCCGATTGCCCCCCCGGATAGTTGGCCTTTTTCAGATGGGGCATCATGATGCCGCCAATACAAGTCAGCGTCGCATTCGCACTGCCGGAGATGGAGCCGAACACACCGCAGGCCAGTACCCCTGCCGCGCTCAATCCACCTTTGATATGGCCAATGAACATTTCAGCCAGAGAGACCAGAGGGGCGGCAATTTTACCTTTTTCCATGATGCCGCCGGCGATCATGAAGAGCGGGATCGCCAAAAGCACCAATGAACGGATGCCAGTAGAGCCGGTCGGCAGGTAGCCGGTGATGGATTGATCTCCAACAATTGCGATGAAAATCAAGACCGATCCGAATGCCACGTAAACGCTCACGCCCAACAGGAGCATAAAGCAGACAATAAGGAGACTTCCTCCGATGATCATTGGGTTTCTCCTTTTTGCATTTCTGATCTCAAGGGAAGACCAAGCCCTTTGCGGATATGCACGTACAAATATGCCGCCGTGAACGTTGCCATGAGGCCAAAGGCAATCATGATTGCAATCCGCCAGGTCACAAATGGAATGCGCAGCACCGGCGTTGCGCGCAGTCGCGGGAATGAGAAGTCATCAAGCAGCGAAACGTAGCACGCATACATGAGAAACAGGATCACCAGGACCTCGACGGTCAGGACGACAAAGCCGCGCCACCAGATCAACCGAGGGTTTTGGATCACAATGCCCAGAATGTCCGCGTTGATATGCAGGTTGCGGGCAGAGGCCAGAACAGCGCCTGCAAAAAAACCGATGATGCTGATGCCCAGAAGCCATTCTTCGTAGGCGAAGAGATCGCCACCAAATCCGTACCGGATGACAACAACGGCCCCAAATGTGAAGGCCATCAGAAAGCCGGCAAACATGACGATCTGTCTCATGACAAAGGCCACTGCTTTCAACGGATACCCAATTACAACCGGCAACTCGTCGGTGATTTTTTGCGAGCTCTTCTTCTCTGCGCTTTCTACGATTAGTAGATGCTCAGCTTCTGAAGCAGACATCTTTCTCCCTCCCTTTGTTGAGCCAAAGACCAAAAAAGGGCCAACTGCTTTGCTGGCCCTTCTCTTGGTGTTTATTGTTGCTCTTTCGCGGCCAGCAGGCGGTCAATGATGTCCTGACCGACATTTTGCGCCATCGCGGGCCAAACCGTTTCTTGAACATGAGTGGCCATTGCAGCCTGTTCTTCGTCGCTCAGGCGCAGGATGGTGTAGCCTTTGTCGAGCAGTTTCTGACCGAATACTTCGTCGTTCTCACGGTTGTAGGCAAAGAAGTCCTCGGACGCCTTGGTCATTGCGGCCTGCAACGCGGCACGCTGTTCGTCGTTCAACTTGTCGAGTGTCCGCTGCGACGCATAGAACGTTGTCAGTTCCGAGATCGAGTTGTACTCGACAAAATGGGTGCCAACATCCGACTTGGCGAAGATCGAGTAGGTCGCGGTCTTGGTGCAGCAGATTGCCCCATCGACAATGCCGGCCTGAAGTGCGGGGAAGATGTCGCCCCATGCCATGGTGGTCGCCTGGTAACCCAGTTCTTCGACCATCGACTTCACGACGCTGGAAGACCAGACGCGAATGTTCATGCCTTTGTCGTCAAAAGTATTCCAGTTCTCGGGCTCTTGCGACGAAACGATGCCGATGAACCCTTCAGGATTCTGCGCCATGACGCGGACGCCGTATTCGTCCGTGATCTCCTGAAGGATGGTGTTGAACTCGGAATCCATGTTGAGAAGCGTGCTTTCCATGTCATCCCAGCCGCCTAGCAGGAACGGCATTGACAGGAATTCCAGGCGCGGATCGGTGTCGGCATAGATGAACGCTGATGCCAGGTCGATATTGCCGCGTGCAACATCTTCGAACAGAGCTTCACCAGAACCCAACTGGTTTGCCGGAAAGACTTCTACCGTCAGTCCAACATCCGCAGCTGCAACATCCGCTGCGACCTGTTCCATCATTTTTGTGCCTTGGTGATCGATCGGGAACACGCCAGCAAAGCGCAGTGTCATGTCTTCCGCTGCAGCGGTCGTTGAGAGTGTGGTTGCAGCAAGCAAAGCCGCGCCACCCATCGCGCCGAGAGCGCGGCGGTTAATCTTCGTAATCATAAAGGTTTCCTCCTCAGTGGTGGGGGTCCCGCCGCATTACGCACGGCGGGACATTTCTTTGCTTCAATTCAGCAAAGTTCCGGGGCGATGAACTCGTATCCAAGATCATCGGCCACAGCCTTGTACGTCACCTTCCCGTGAGCCACGTTCAGGCCGTTCATCAGGTGACGATTGTTTGCGAGCGCTTGCTGCCACCCATTGTTGGCAATAGCCAGAGCGTGCGGCAGCGTGACGTTGTTCAGTGCATAGGTCGACGTTCGGGCGACTGCGCCCGGCATGTTGGCGACGCAGTAATGAACAACATCGTCGACAACATAGGTGGGCTCTGCGTGAGTGGTGGCTTTGGACGTTTCAAAGCAGCCGCCCTGATCGATCGCCACGTCCACGACAACCGCACCGGGTTTCATTTTCGAGATCAGCTCGCGCGAGACCAGCTTGGGCGCAGCGGCGCCCGGGATCAGAACCGCGCCAACAACCAGATCCGCATTGGTGACTTCTTCCTCCAGCGCAGCTTTGGTCGAATAGACAACCTTGGCCGAGGCCTCGAAATGGTTTTCCAGCTTCTCCAGAACCGCAGGGTTACGGTCCAGAATGGTCACGTCCGCGTGCAGGCCGACAGCCATCTGAGCCGCGTTGAAACCAACGACGCCACCGCCGATGACCACAACTTTGCCCGGCTTGACGCCAGGCACGCCGCCCAGCAATACGCCCAGACCACCTTTGGCCTTTTCCAACGCGCTGGCCCCGGCCTGGATCGACATGCGACCGGCAACCTGGCTCATCGGTTTTAGCAGGGGCAGACCGCCATTGTCGTCGGTGACGGTCTCATAGGCGATGCAGACCGCGCCCGAATTGACCAGATCTTTGGTCTGCTCTGGATCGGGAGCCAGATGCAAATAGGTATAAAGGATCTGGCCTTCGCGCAGCATGGCGCGCTCAACGGCCTGAGGTTCCTTCACCTTCACGATCATCTCTGCATTGGCAAAGATATCGGCCGCAGTTTCCGCAATCTCGGCACCCGCCGCACGATAGGCGTCGTCATCTGCGCCAATGCCAGACCCGGCATTGGTTTCAACGATGACGTTGTGGCCATGTGAAACCAGTTCCGCAACGCTTTCGGGGGTCAGGCCGACCCGATATTCATGGTTCTTGATTTCCTTGGGAACACCAATGAACATGTTCTTCACTCCTTGGATCGGATGATCATTTTGCCGTTGGCATGACGAACTCGGCACCTTCGGAGATGCTTTCAGGCCAGCGCTGCATGATGGATTTCTGCTTGGTGTAGAAACGGACGCCTTCTTCGCCGTAGGCGTGCATGTCGCCGAACAGGCTCTTCTTCCAGCCGCCAAAACCATGCCAGGCCATCGGAACCGGGATCGGAACATTGACGCCGACCATGCCGACCTGAACCTGCTTGCCGAACTCTCGTGCAACGTTGCCGTCGCGGGTGAACAGTGACACGCCGTTGCCGAACTCGTGGTCGTTGATCAGTTGCAGGCCTTCCGCGAAACTCGAGACGCGGACGCAGGACAGAACCGGGCCGAAGATCTCTTCCTTGTAGATCTTCATGTCGGGGGTGACGTTGTCGAACAGGGTGCCACCAAGGAAATAGCCTTCCTCGTGCCCTTCGACGGTATAGTCGCGGCCATCGACCAGCAGATCCGCACCTTCTTCGACGCCAGAGTCGATATACCCTTTGATCCGATCCCGCGCGACGGCGGTGACAATCGGACCCATCTCGGCGTCCAGCTCAAGACCGTTTTTGACCTTCAAGGTTTCGGCGCGTTCTTTCAGGACCGGCATCAGCTTGTCGGCGGCATCGCCGACCAGCAGGGCAACCGAGATCGCCATGCAGCGCTCTCCGGCCGAGCCATAGGCCGCGCCGATCAGTGCGTCGGCTGCCTTGTTCATATCGGCGTCGGGCATCACCAGCATGTGGTTCTTTGCGCCACCCAGCGCCTGAACGCGCTTACCGTGCCGCGCACCGACTTCGTAGATGTAGTTGGCAATCGGCGTCGAGCCGACGAAGGAAATGGCTTTGACGTCGTCGTTCTCCAACAGCGCATCCACGGCGACCTTGTCACCCTGAACGACGTTGAACACACCGTCTGGGAATCCGGCCTTCTGCATCAGATCCGCGTACAGCAGGGCGGCTGACGGATCGGTCGGCGACGGCTTCAGGATAAAGGTATTGCCTGCGGCGATGGCGATCGGGAACATCCACATCGGCACCATGACCGGGAAGTTGAAGGGAGTGATCCCGGCGACAACACCCAACGCCTGACGCGTGGTCCAGTTGTCCATACCGGTGGAGACCTGCTCCGTGTAATCGCCCTTGAGGAGTTGCGGAATGCCGCAGGCAAACTCGATGATATCAATACCGCGCTCAACCTCGCCTTGGGCGTCGGTGAACACCTTGCCGTGCTCGACCGTGATGGCGCGGGCCAACTCGTCCTTATGTTCGCGCACCAAGGCCAGGAAGTTGTTCATCAGACGTGCGCGGCGGATCGGAGGCGTGTTCGACCACTTGGGAAATGCTGCTTTGGCGGCAGCAACCGCATCGTCAACTGTCTGTACAGTCGCCAGCGACACCTCACCGGTTTGAGCGCCGGTTGCGGGATTGAAAACCGGCTGAGTATTCTCACCGGAAGGAGCAGTGATTTGGCCATTAATGTAGTGGCCGATCAACGCGATCGGGGATGCATCTTTCATGATGTCAGTCCTTTTTGGGGTTAGTGGTCAGAGGTCATGGCAGGTCAGCCAATACCTCTCCAAGCGTTTGACAGAGCGTCGCTATTTCAGGTTCAGAGATGATCAGCGGTGGCGACAGGGCAATGATGTCGCCAGTGACACGGATCATGATTCCAGCGTCCCAGGCGCGCTTCATGGCGTCATAGCCCCGCGCGCCCGGAGCGCCGTCACGTGGCGCGAGTTCGATAGCTCCGACAAGGCCCAGATTGCGAATATCAATGACATTCGGCAGGCCTTTGAGGCTGTGAAGCTGATCTTCCCAAGGCTGAGAAAGCAGCGCGGCGCGGCGGAACAAATCATTCTGTTTGTAGCTTTCCAGAGTCGCCAGCGCTGCGGCACAAGATACCGGGTTGGCGGAATAGGTGTAGCCATGGAACAGTTCAATCGGCGCATCGGCGTTTTCCATAGCCGATGCATAGATTTTGTCAGAAACGATCACGGCACCCATCGGAATAACGCCGTTGGTCAGGCCTTTGGCGGTGGTGATGATGTCGGGCTTCACATCGAAATACTCCGATGCAGTCGCGGCCCCCAAACGACCAAAGGCGGTGATGACCTCGTCGAAAATCAGCAGAATGCCATGGCGGTCGCAGATTTCTCGTAGCCGCTTCAGATATCCTTTTGGCGGCAGGAGAACACCTGTAGACCCGGCCATCGGCTCAACGATCACAGCTGCAATCGTCGACGCATCGTGAAGCGCAACCAGTCGTTCCAGATCATCCGCCAGTTCCGCACCGTATTCCGGGCAACCGCGTGAGAATGCGTTTTTCTCCAGATCATGTGTGTGACGCAGGTGATCAACGCCGGTCAGAAGCGTGCCGAAATGCATGCGATTCTTGACGATACCGCCAACCGAGATGCCACCAAACCCTGTGCCATGATACCCGCGCTCGCGCCCGATCAGGCGGGTGCGCGCTCCATCGCCGCGCATCCGGTGGTAATGCAGCGCTATCTTGAGCGCCGTATCAACGGACTCGGATCCTGAGTTGGTGAAGAAAGCGTGGTTCATTCCCTCAGGCATCATCGCGGTCAGCTTTGCCGACAACTCAAACGCCTGAGGGTGGGAGAACTGGAAGTTCGGGGCGTAATCCAGCTCGTGCACCTGTTTCTGTACCGCTTCAACGATCAGCGGATCACGGTGACCTGCGTTGACGCACCATAGCCCAGCGGTACCATCCATGACCTTACGGCCATCGGAACTGGCGTAGTACATCCCTTCGGCCGACTGGATCATTCGGGGTTCGCGAAGGAAATCACGATTGGCCGAAAACGGCATCCAAAACGATGACATTGTGTTGGGTTGATCGAGCACGTCTATTCCTCGTGAAGCAGATTTTTATTTGATGTAAGATACTTGCAGAGTTCACGCTCTCCGCACACCCGGCTTTATGGGAATCTGTAAGTTGTTGAAAAACAGACTGTGCCCGCCTAAAGTGCTTTCGATCAAAAGCAGGAAATCGCGATGGCTGACTCTTCGACATCTGACCTGGAAACTGCTCGACGACTAAGATTGATTCGAACCTCAAAGGGCCTCAGCCAGCGCGAGATGGCCAAGCGCGCTGGAGTAGGTAGCGGGACAATTTCTCAAATTGAAAGCGGTTCGACCCAACCTTCTGTAGCGTTGCTCAAGAAGATTCTCGCGGGCGTTGATATCAATCTTGGCTTCTTTTTCAGCTTCGAGCTGAAGAACGAGGACAGCTTCTATTTCCCTCAAAGCAGCATGCGAGATTTGGGATCGCCCGGTGTTTCCTATTTGTTGGTTGCAGGAGAGCGTAGAAACCGAAAGCTGCAGATGCTGATTGAGGAGTACGATGTCGGCGCTGACTCGGGCCGAGCTGAACTGTCGCACGAAGGGGAGGAATGTGCGGTTGTGATTGAAGGCCGTCTTGAAGTGACGGTAGATGGCCAGTCCAGGGTGCTAGGCCCCGGAGACGCATATTATTTCTCGAGTATACTGCCACATAAGTTTCGGAATGCTGGAGACACGCCTTGCAAAGTTGTTAGCGCATGTACTCCTTCATCGTTCTGATGATTAGAAAGATCCCTATTCATGTTGTGTCTTTTGGACCGCGGGACAGACCCAGCTGATGATCGTTTCAGACTGAGTAAATCGAATCGACATTCACAAGCCTGTACTAAATGTCGACTTTATTGCGCTAATTCAGACGCAGGCGGGCCCATTTTAGGTTTCGCGCCCGTAGGGAATGTCTCCTTTGACGGGCCGCACCGCGGCGATGACGCTTGCCGTCCAGTGGCAGCAATGGGCCGCCCGTGAAAGCAGCCCGGAGGCATTAGATTTCAATAGCTTCCGCTACGGTTAAGGCGCCCTCAAGCTCAACGCCGAGATACCGAACTGTGCTGTTCATCTTAGTATGGCTGAGCAAGAGTTGTATTACGCGCAGATTGCCCGTCTTCTTGTAAATCTGGGTGACCTTAGTTCTCCGCATTGAATGTGTGCCGTAAGCGCTCGCCTCCAACCCAATGGACGTCACCCAATCACATACGATCCGTGCGTACTGGCGGGTAGAGATATGCGGGCGCTCATGAAACCGCCCAGGCCACAGGTATTCTGAACCGATCATGAGTTTGTCTTCCATCCACTGCTCGACGGAGGCGCGCGTCCCTTCAGATATTTCGAAGCGC
>NZ_JBWVBC010000015.1:0-73624 GCF_057221055.1 Ruegeria sp. HKCCD7181
CCTTGTTTCAAACTGGACGAAGCGCGCGAATGGCAGGCAAGTTTGGTGTTTCCATGGCTGATCCTTCGATCCGCCATGCCCTCCCACAACGGCAACCCGACGTCGTCAAGGGGCGATATCACAGGATGCTGCGTCGCCTCTGAGGTCTGCAAGGAGCCCAACATGCCAGTTTTCTGCTCAACGGCGAATGTCGGCTTCCTACGTCCCAACTCACCTTTTGAATCAACTCATCTGAACAGCTGTTGAACGATTTCGCGGGCGTAGGCGTGAACCCAAACCTCTGCTTGGTAAGAGGACGAGTAATAGACCACTACCGTGTCAGTCTCAGGGGACACATAGAGGCACTGACCAGTTCTCCCTGATTTGTACATGTCTCCATCCGGGAAAACAGCATCCCACTGGTAGGAAGCGCCAAAGCCGTCTTCGCCAAAGTCGTTGAGGAGGCGCTTGCTCATGTAGTCTTCGCCATAGATGGCGGGGTCGGCGGCGGCTTGGATCTTTGCGAAGTAGTCCTCTGAGACCACTTGTTCTTCTGCGACAACGTCCCAGCTCGGGGTGAAAAGCATTCCGAAGCGGGCCAGATCACGAAGTCTGGCGGCGAACGCCCCTGGAGAAGAAGGTTCTCCACTGACGGTAAGGCCGAGGACGCCATCACCCTCCATGCCTGCTTGGCTCCAGATGTGTTCGGTTGCGAGATCTTCGAACGGCTTCCCTGTGACCTTCTGCAAGATCAACGTCGTGACGTAGGTGTTGAGAGACGCGTACTCAAAACGACTGCCGGGTTCTACATCAACCTCGACGCGCTTCAGCGCTTCCATGAGTGACAGACCCTCTGGGATATTGGGGTCACCAAAGCCAATGGCGTAAAACAGATTGACTGGGTGGTCCGGAGCGCTACCCAACCGACTTTCGCTGATATCAAGACCGGATCGCTGGTGGAGGACATCAGCCACCTTGATATTAGCCCAAGGTGTGTCTCCGAGTTCAGGTACATATTGGGAAACTGTTTCATCAAGGTTGATGAGACCTTGCTCGTTGGCGATGTGTGCCAGGGTCCCGACCAGTATCTTGGTTGCAGAGGCCCAGAGGTGATTGTCCCAATCGCGTATGCCGACATACTTTTCGAATACGATCCGTCCCTTGTGAACAACGGCGATTGCTTTGAGCCGAGACCTTTCGTCTTGGATCATCTCGTTCAATGTCATCGTGCCGAGAATGGTCGTCGCTCTGACCTCACCAACTTCAGGCATCAGCTGGTAGCTGAGTTCTGAAACCGGTCCATAACGATGCACGATTGCTGTTGGCAGGCTTTCACTAAGGCGAGACGCTGCATAGCTGCCGGCATCGCCGGAGGTGGTCAGAGTTTCTCCGTCATAGGCTTGTCGATAGGACTGGCTCTGCTTAGCAGAAAAGCCGTCTCGGCCTTCTGTGACAGACTTTAAGTCGGCAGGGATTGTGAAGTCGGAACGCTGCGGCTCGGCAACTTGCGCGGCTGTAGGGCTAGCTAAGATAGTTAGCCCGAAGAGCAAGGCCAGAAGGGGCGTTACAGGAGAGTGGCGATGATCATTTTGGGTTCTCATAAATGAAGTATCTCCCTCGCAAACCGTCCGTCAAGAAAGCTCTTTCCCACCAGATCGCATAATAAACCAAAGCGGCCATTTGTAGATCACCATTCAACGGCAGCAGTGTCCGCGATCTGAGTTCGCTGACGACAAAACCGTGCACTCGCGGCGAATGTCGGGAAAGCGGGCTGCGACCGCAGAATCTTGACAGAGGGGCGAAGGTCCGGAATGGGTCGTCCTCGATGCTTAATCTCCCGTCACAGGTTTGCATTCTGCACTTTCGCTGATCATCGCGAAGAACCCTGAGCGGAAGTGTCGAAATCTAGCTACGCCGCACCATGGACTGTCCTGACCGTCGCGGACTACACATTTTTGGCAAATCTTGAAGTATCCAGAACCTAGGGTCAGGACTCGTTCTTATTTCATTGCCAAAACATGACGGTTGCGGCGAGGGCGATTGCGGACAGAAAGTCCTTGGGGCAGCGGATAAAAAAGAACTTGGCGAGCGACAGAAAAGTTAAATGCTGCTGGAATTCACGACTTGCGCTGAAAAGAAAAAAACCTGTTGATGGCGAAGCTATGCGACTTCAGGAAAATTGATCTCAAGTAGTGGCCTCGCCGAAACTTCGTTCGGATCCGTAGATGAGTAGAAATTAACGGGAACAGGAATTGTTTAGCGCAATTATCAACGCGGCTTCGCAGCGTTACATGGATATTCGTTTAGGTATCCCGGGCGGCTATCGCGTACGTATTCTCGAACGCCCTGGCCTGTGGATGCCAAGCAATGAGCTGGACAATCTGGTCGCGGAGCTGCGGAGTGTGGCGTCAAAAACGCTGCCGGCCGGGGAACTGAAATACGGCGTGTTTGCTGGAGATCGCGATCGGCTTGCACATTCGGTGATTACTCTGATTTCGCGCAGGGATGACAATACCCCTGTTGCCTTTAATGCCTTGGCGTTGATGGATGTAAATTTGGGCCATCGATCCGAAGAGGTCTTGCACCTAGGATTGGTGATGGTTGATCCAGACCTTCGCAGCCAGGGCTTCAGCTGGGTTCTCTATGGTCTGACATGTGTGTTGATCCTGTTTCGAAACGGTATGCGTCCGCTCTGGGTCTCGAATGTGACGCAAGTCCCGGCGGTGGTGGGGCTGGTCGGGCAGGGCTTTGCTCGGGTTTTTCCTGCGGCACCGCCCGAACCTCAAAACCGGCGTAGCCTTTTGCATCTACACTTGGCGCGGAGCATCATGCGGCATCACCGTCATGTGTTTGGCGTCGGTCCTGATGCGGGGTTTGACGAAGATCGCTTTGTGATCACCAACGCCTACACGGGCGGGTCGGATCATTTGAAGAAAACCTTCGAAGATGCGCCGAAACATCGCGATCAGGTCGTTAATGAATTCTGCGAGAACCAGCTTGACTATGACCGGGGCGATGACGTCCTGCAGTTGGGGCAAATGGATATGCCGACAGCGCTGTCCTATGTCGGTCGCGAAGTTCCGCGCGGATCAGTAGCTGCCCTCACCCTTGCTGTCTTCGCGGCGGTATTGCAGCGATTGGCGATGCCACTCTGGCAATGGGCCGATACGCGACACGAATTTGGCATCCTCAGACCACTTGAGCAGAAAAAATGACAGTCTTTACCTATCAGGAGTTCACCACCCGCAATCTCGGATTTGTTTCCGAAAATGAACAAACCAGTTTGCGCAACGCCAGCGTGTTCGTCTGTGGAGCCGGAGGAATGGGGGGTAGTGCAATCATGACCCTGATCCGTGCCGGCGTGGGTCGATTGATCTTGGCTGATCTGGACGCGTTCGAAGTGTCCAATCTGAACCGTCAGCTTTTTGCGACGCTGAAAACCGTCGATCAAGATAAAGCTCAGGCAACCCGTGATCAGTGTCTGCAAATAAACCCTGAGGCTGATATAGAAGTACTTGGGGCGGATTGGACCGACCATGTGGAGCGTTTGGTTCAAAGCGCGGATGTGGTGGTCAATGGCACGGACGATCTTGGCGCCAGCTTGCTGCTGTATCGGACTGCGCGGGCCAAAGACCGCGCAGTAATTGACGCGTATGCGTCTCCGTTGCCGTCAGTTTATGTCACAGTGCCGGGCGATCCGATGCCCGAGGAGCGTTTGAATTACACCACACGCGGCACCAAGTGGAATGAGCTGACCTCGGGGATGCGAGATGCGGCAGCAATGGCCGAGGCGGAATACGTACTGACCCATTCGTCCTCCCGGCACCACGTTGATCTGGCTCTGGCAGGTGAGGTGATTGCCGGAGCCCGCAGCCGTATGTCCTTTGCGCCGATGGTGATCATGGCAGGGGCACTGATGGGAGGAGAGGCGCTTCAGGCTGTTCTGGGGCGGTCGCATGGCGCGGATTACCGAGGGTGGTTCTTGAACCCTCACACCGGTAGGGTCGAGCGGCCCTTGCCGAGCTTTATTGCCGCGTTGATGCGTCCACTGGTGCGACGACAGATGGAAAGGTTGCTGACTCCATGACAGATATGGCGACCTTTTTGGCGGATGCTTGGGTTTCACTATGTGCGGCATTGGGTGCAGCAACCGTATTGTTGCGTCTTAAGGACCTTGTGCAGAGGCAAGAAATTGCCAGACGGTTTCAATTCTGCCTGTGGGTGCTGATCATCCTGATGCTGGCGCGGATCGGCCACTGGGGTGGCTGGGGGTGGCTTTTTTCAGCGATCACAAGCATCTGCGCGGCATTGATCCCTTTGACGGCACTTGTTCTGTCCGAGGGGCTTGTGCGCCGCCACGCGCCTGCGGTGCTGAAACAATTCTGTGCGTGGGGGGCTGTGACGTTCGGGCTGTTGGGTCTTTTCCAGTTTGGCAATATCGAATTTGGAAGACTTGCGGGGCTGATGCTGTTCCAACTGTTTGGATTAGGTGGCGTCGCTTTGTTCGTTTTGCGGCGCGATAGGGACAGCCTGTCACATGCGGAAAACAGAACCATCAATTGGATAAGCCTGTCATTCCTATTGATCCTGCCGTTTCTGGCAACGGATTTCATGCGTGGAACAACGCTTGACCTGCCGGTCAGGCTGGGCGGAGTGGCGGTGCTGGGGCTGTGCTGGTTGTCGATTGCGATGAACCGCTCCGGATTGCGACCGTGGGACACTTTGCGTGGTTTCGGGATCGTATTTGTCGTGGCCGCTCTGCTTTCGCTGATCACCTCGGGGATTGTGCCAATGGATATGCGGTCCAGCCTGCAGGTAATGGCGATTATTTTGGCCTCGCTCATGCTGTTGGCGATTTGGCAAGCAGCAATTGCCTTGCGGATTGAGGATCGCCAGTTGATCGCCCTTCGTGAGATTGCCGATGCGGACGGGCACGGCCCAAAGGTTAGCTTGGCATTGCTTCGACGGGCTGCCGGGTCTCCGGACGCGATTTTGGTGGACGATGCGGACTTGGCGGATATGAACCTGAATGAACTGCGCGCCAGCTTCACGACAACACCTGTTCAACAGTTGGGGGCCACGGATGACGAACAAGTCAATTGGCTATTCTCGCGTTTCGATGCAACCCATGCGGTTTTCTTGTCTGGCACCCCTCTGCAATTGATCATGCTCAACAGTCCCGAAATCGCGGCTTTGGACAGCACCGGTACCGCCTTGCGCGCGGTCCAGAGGATGGCGCAGGTTCTGGTGTGTGAGGGGCAAGCATGATTGAGTTGCTGGAACGGGACTTTTCAAGTTTCTTCGCCGCCCCGTTTCACGCCTATGGCGCGGACACGCCATATGTTTCGCCGATGAAAGCGGATTTGAAACGCTTTTTGTCGATCGAGAACCCATTGTTCTCTGACGCATCAGATTTCACGTTTTTCTCGGTGAAACGGTGCAGCAAGCCCGTGGGACGGATCACGGCTCACCTTCACCGGGGATCGAACAACCTGCACCACGAGGCGCGAGGATGTTTTGGCTACTTTGATTGCGCAAATGACCCCGAGGTCGCCACAGTTTTACTGCAAGCAGCAGAAAATTGGACCCGTGCCAAAGGCATGACCCGGCTGGTTGGTAACTTCAACCTGACTGCGATGCAACAAGCTGGAATCATGACGGGTGGTTTCAATCAGCAACCGTTTACCGACCAGATTTGGGGGCCTCCGCACTTGCCAGCGCTGCTGGAAGCGAATGGGTTTCAGCCGCACTTTCCCATGACCACCTTCGAGCGTCGCCTGGATACCAATCCAATCCCGGAAGTCTTGCCCGACGCGCAACGCTCGCAGTTACTGGATCAAGGGTTCTCTTTTGCACCCGTCACCCGCGCGACCATTGCTGAGAGGCTTGAGGATGCGCGTGCCATCCTGAACCGCAGCTTCAAAAACAATCCTATGTTTGTTCCAGTAACCGCCGAAGAATTCCACTTTCAGGCCAAAGACATGAAGTGGATCATGGACCCGCGAATTTCTAAGGTTGTGCACTATCGCGGCGCTCCAGCAGGTGCGGTGATTGCCATTCCTGATCTCAACCCGTTGCTTCGGCGGATTGGATCGATTATGCGTCTGTCCCTGCCGTATCACTATCTCCGCTACAAAGCTCGCCGTGATCGTGCAGTGGTCATTTTTCAGGGTGTAATGCCAGAGTTTCAAGGTCGTTCGGTCAACCCATTGATGCTGAGCGAGATGACACGAGACATGATTACCGCCGGATACAAAACCGTTGGCGGCACTTGGATCGCTGACGAGAATACGGCCAGCCTGCGACAAACCGAAAAAGCCGGGGCTGCGCCGCTTCACAGGCTGCATCTGTTTTCCAAGGAGTTGGTGTAGTGGACCGCACGAGTTTTGAAGCAATCGTTGCGCAAGCGATGCTTGCTCCTTCGGCGCATAACACGCAGCCAGCGCGATGGCGGTTGCGGGCGGGTTGTATTGAGATCCATGCTGAACTGTCACGGCGCCTGCCTGTTGGTGATCCGAATGATCGCGATTTGGAAGTCTCATGTGGTGCGGCGGTGGAAGGCACCGTACTGGCCCTGGCTGCGCACGGGGTTGGTGCAGAAGTAACCGTATCAGACGAGCCGGAGGAGGCAGGTTTGCGCAAGATTGCCTGCATTACTCCTAAGACGACGGGTGACGCAGAGGATGCAGAGCTGGCCGTGGAAACGTCGAAACGTCTGACACATCGCGGGGGCTTTGCGCCTCCTCCTCAAGGTGCTTTTGAGAACTGGAGCAGCGCTCACATGACATTGGTCGAAGATGCGGCCCAGATCGAGTGGCTTGCAAAGCAAATCGACACCGCGTCAGCCCGCGTTATGCGATCCAAAGCCTTTCGTTCCGAGTTGCTGAGTTGGATGCGTTTGCGTGAGGGCGATCCGAACTACCACACCGATGGTTTGAACCGAGAGGTGCTTGCCATGGATGCAACAACCGCAAGGTTCGCGCCATTCGTTCTGGGTGGCAGACTTTATGATCTGTTGTCGGTGCTGGGTCTTGGCCCACACCTGTCGGGTGAGGCCGCGCGCAGCCGTGAAGCAGGGGCAATCGCACTATTCCACTGGCCTGAAAACGGGTCGATGGTCGAGGCAGGTCGGTCGTTTTATCGATCCTGGTTGCAAGCTACTGCACGTGGCTTGGTGGGATGGCCTGCAGCGGCGCTGGCAGATGATCCGGGCACATGCGCAGCCGTCTCGGATCGTTTTTCTGTGCCGACTGACAGGGTCTTGTTCAACGCGTTAAGATTGGGGGCAGCAAATGGTGCCACCCCCAGCCGAACGCGCCTGTCTATGCGCGAGGTTATTGTTTAGGCAGCGATATTCTCGCCCACCTCTTTCAGCAGTTTTTCGGTTTTTGCGTCTTCGATCCGGTTGTGCAGACGCTGTGATTCTTCACGGTCGCGCAGGGTCTTGGTGATCGAAACGGTGGTATGCACTAACATCAGCGCAGACATGGAGTAGAACCCTTTTGCTGCAAAGCTGGCTTCGAGGAAGTAGATGCCGCCGGCCATCATCGCTGCCGCGACAATGAACGAGCCAATAGTGAACATGTTCCAGGCGTTGGACTGCGGCAGGTTCAGGTTTTCTTCGGTATTCATGGATCAATTCCTTTCAGCTTTTTGTCGGTTAAATTCAGTTTGGTCGTCAGTTCGATTTCGTTTTGTCAGATTTCTTCACCTTTTTCTTCAGGCGATCGAGCACGTCATCAGTGCTTGATCGCAAAGGCTTACCGCACCCTGCTTCGGCCAACCTGTCGCGCATGTTCTCGGCCGAGCCAGTCGCTTCCAACTCGGTCATGGCGCGCGCTGTGGCATCAATTTCGCTTTGACGTTCTTGCAAACGCTGAAGGGTGTCCTCAGCCTCGCGCAAAGTGGATAAACCGCTGTCGGGTGCCACTTGTTGCAGGCGCTGCGTATTGTCGGTGGCCGTGGCAAGACGCTGACCACGCTGCAGCTGCCGCAACCGGGTTTCAGCCTCGCGCAGGACGGTGCGTAAGCGGGCGATCTCAGTATCAAACCGGGCCTGCGCCTGAGTTGATACATCACGCTCTGCTTCGAGATGTGCGATTGTCTCGGCCGCATCCCTTGCCAAATCCTCACGGTCTTTCAGCAGCGCATCCAAAGTGCGGCCTTCGAGATCCGCGATCTGTTGGGTCAGTCGTTCGTGCTGCTTAACCTCCTGTTCGTTCTGGGCCATCGCGACGGCAACAGCCTTGCGGGACATCTGGACAGCATGGGCGCAGTCCCGGATCTGCTGGCGCAAAATAGGCAGAGCATTGCGGTCGGTTACGACGGATGCCGCCTCAAAGGCCCGGCCTCTTATTAAAGTGGCAAACTGTTTGAACATCGTTGGCTCCTCATTTATGAACATTGTTCATGGAGTGACTATGAAATGATTCTGAACATTGTTCAATATTAAAAATGAACGTCGTTCATTATAATTGGAGCCAAGAGGATTAAGTGGCTAAAAGTAAAAGAGAAATACTGAAGGAGAAAATCCTGATTGCTGCGGAAAAGCGCATTGAAACGCAAGGTTTGGCTGCTTTGCGCGCCCGTGATGTCACAAAAGATGCCGGATGTGCTCTCGGCAGTCTTTACAACGCCTTCGAAGACCTGGACCTTCTGATCCTGGCGGTCAACTCTCGCACACTCGCACGCTTGCATGCGTCATTGCAGACCGCCTCTGCGTTGCAAACCGCGCCCCAGGACAAGCTTCTTGCGCTAGCGTTGGCTTATCTGGATTTCGGTACTGCGAACCCGAACCTGTGGGCCGCATTGTTTGATCACCGTATGCAACCAGGAGTACCTGTCCCGCAATGGCACCTTGAAGAACACGCGGTGCTCATTGCCGAGATTGTCGGCCCGTTATCGCAATTGAGCCCCAACTTAGATGAAGACACATTGGCTTCGCGTGCGCGAACCGTGTTTTCTGCTGTGCATGGCATCGTCAAACTCTCGTTGGAGGGGCGGTTCGTCGCCTTGGAACCGGATTTGGTCCGGGCGGAATTGACGGAGTTCGTTTCCCAGTACTTGCGGGGGTATCAGTCAGGGCAGAAGGTATAGGATGATCATATGAGTAGATCGAGTATCGCACGTGATCCAAACACCATTGTCGCCTGGGATTTCGACGGGGTTCTTAGGGTCAGGATTCATGACCAATAGATGGCGATGGCAGCGAGAGCGATAGCTGATAGAAAGACCTTTGGGCATCCTTCGTAGTGTGTGGCCACACACGGCCAGTCCTTGAGCCTGTCGAACATGATCTCAATCCGGTTACGCCGTTTGTATCGGCGTTTGTCGTAATTCACGGTTGTTTTGCGTTGCTTTCGACCCGGGATGCAAGCGTGTATAAGCGGATCTTTGATGTGGCCGTCGCCGATGGCCGAGAAATTGGAGAGGATGGTCGTGCACGCGAACCCAATGTGTCTCCATCTAAGTTGGGGCTCGACGGTAGACGTTGAAATTGCGAAGTACAGCAACTCAATCGGTTCCGTGGAACTCGCCGCGTATTGGCAAGACCCAGATTTTGATCCGGATAACAACGCGGTTTACTACGTGAGAGTGATCGAAACGGATGTGTCGCAAACTATAACGCCTAAATGACGAACATACGTGATCTGACGTTTGTTCCCGTCGAATAGTTTTCGAACAGGTTTCGGCACGATCTCATTGAAAGGCTGTCATTCCCCAAGGATACGGTTTTGTACGCTGTGTACTTCTATCTGCGGTACACGATGTCCTGTCGTGACCTTGAAGAGATCATGGCCGAATGCGGCGTGCAGGTGGACCACGCCACTCTCAACAGGTGGGTTGCAAAGTATTCACCGATGATCGCAGTGCGCGCGCAATCAAAGAAGCGACCAACGCTGAGTTCCTGGCGCATGGATGAAACATATGTTCGTGTTCGCGGCAAATGGATGTACCTCTATCGGGCCGTCGACAAAGCTGGAAATACCCTTGATTTTATGCTGTCTGAGCGGAAGAACCGTCCAGCAGCAGCCAGGTTCTTTGCCAAAGCGCTGTCTTCTAATGGAATTCCAGGAAAGATCGTCATCGACAAAAGTGGAGCTAATGCGGCGGGCATTCGAGAAGTGAACAAAATCCTTAATCGGTTTGGCTGCTCAGCCAAAATCCAAACAGTCAGGTCCGAGTATTTGAACAACCTGATCGAGCAGGATCATAGGTTCATCAAGCGTCGCATACGGCACATGTGCGGGTTCAAGTCGTTCAGATCCGCCTCGGCTACTCTGGACGGCATTGAGGTCGCCAACATGATCCGAAAGCAGCAATTCCCCAGCACTACGACATCTGCCTTTCGGCTATTTTCCGAAATCGCAGGATATCTCTCCGTTGTCTGCAAGATCTCCGGCGATCACGCAGAAATCGAAGTCGCCATAATAGGCGTTGGCGGCGTCGATCGCGCGTTCAAAGCGTTCTCGAGTGCACAGGCCCATGCACGCCGCATTCGGCCATGATCTCTTCAAGGTCACGACAGGACATCGTGTACCGCAGATAGAAGTACACAGCTACAAAACCGTATCCTTGGGGAAATGACAGCCTTTCAATGAGATCGTGCCGAAACCTGTTCGAAAACTATTCGACGGGAACAAACGTCAGATCACGTATGTTCGTCATTTAGGCGTTATAGTTTGCGACACATCCTTTCATACTGCCAATTGCGAGTAACTATGCAATAGCGACCCCTTGACCGGATCGCGCCTCCTGCTGCAGCCACTTTCGCACAACACGGACGGCTCGCCGCCTTCCTGCGCGTTGGTTGGTGGCGAGGTAATATCCTCCAAAACGAATTTCCACGTCGTTGAGGCGCACCAACGCACCCGTCTCAACCTCTGTTTGACAAAGGTGCTGATCCATCAGAACCGCCCCCAAGCCTGCCACGGCTGACTGGATTGATAGCAGCGCTCCTAATGGATGAGGCAGATCAAGAGTAGGAACCTCTTTCAAACCAGATTTTGAGAACCATTCTGGCCAAAGACGGAAGGTTGCCTCTTCAATCAATGGGCCGGATGCCAGAGCCTCAAGATCAGCCTTAGAGCTGGCATGTGGCGCAAAGTTTGGGGCGGCAAATGCTCTGACCAGAGATGGGAACAACAGGTCGTATCCTTCGTCTGGGTGGGTGCGAAGATATCTTAAGCCCAGATCGAAGTCATGCGCTTCAATATCCATGACCTCAGTTGTGATCGAAAGTCGCAGGTCTATTTCCGGATGCGCATCTTTCAGTCGCGGTAGTCGCGGCACCAGCCATTTTTGCGCTACGGCACTCTCTGTCGTCATAGTAACGACGCCTTCGGGCACAGAGATCAGAGCGTCTGTTGCGATTGCAATTTGATCAAGAGCGGGTGTGATCTGACCCAAGTAGATTTGCCCTTGTTCTGTGAGGGCAACACCGGATTTTTGCGTCCGGAAGAGATGCACGTTTAGCCGCTTTTCCAACCCGCGAACGTGACGGGAAATTGCAGAGTGCGATACGTTCAATTCCTCCGCTGCACGGGTAAAGCTACCCAACCTTCCAGCAGCCTCAAAGGCGCGTAGCGGATTTAGGGGCGGTAAATTTCTTGGCATGATTGATTGTGACTTTTTGGAACAATTAGTGTCAAGAAACGGCGCTTGTGAGATTCCTGGTTAACTCAGATTTTGGGTGTATTTCCAAAACAGGAGAGATCCATTAAATACGCAGATCCTCGTGAATTTGTATCACATCGTAAAGCCACAGTCCCAAGCGCCGAAGGTTCGCTCACCTTCCTTGAAAAGATCAGGGAGTCGTTCCGTGCCCTGCTTACAAAGCGAAACGATCCTACGAGTATGAGCAAGGTTGAACGGCAAGATTCCGGTATCTCTGAAGCCGACGTCGATTGGCATAATGCACGACACGGTCCTTTGGTAAAGTGAGTCAGTCAGCTTCGAAAACAACATCCAGGCCGCTGTTTGATCGTGTAATTGCCATGATATTGCCTCGTCTCTTGCTGCGATGCAGTATTTATGCTGCACTGCAGGGGTAGCTGTATTTGGTAGCGCTCACAGTTCAGCAATTTGGCAAAGGCCCCATGCCAGATTGGAATAGCAAGGGTCATGACATGGATATTTCTGCGCAAATGTTAATCTTTGCGACAGTTGTCGAGCAGGGAAGTATCTCTGCGGCCGCACGATCAATGGGGCAAACCCCATCGGCTGTGAGCAAGCAGATCAGTTTACTTGAAGGTCAGGTGCACTATCGCCTTCTGAATCGCACCAGAACGGGTGTCTCCCCGACATTGGAAGGCCAAGCGTTCTACGAAAAATGCAAAGCGATGGCTGACAAATTCAAAGAGGCCGAGGCGATGATTCATAACTTTGATGGTATCCCGCGCGGAGTGCTCAGAGTCGCATCCACGGTTGCCTTTGGTAAGTCACAGCTGATCCCTGCTCTGCCTGAATTCATGGAAGAGAATCCTGAGGTTCAAGTATCGTTGGATCTGACCGACCGGGAGATTGATCTTCGGAATGAAGGGTTCGACGCGGCGATTTGCTTTGCTGAACAACGGAAGAACCCAGATATGGTCGTCAGGCGCATTATGCAGAGTCGTAGGGTGCTATGTGCCTCACCCGAATACCTTGAGAGGATAGGATCACCGTCGAGTTTTGCCGAGTTGGCCGAACACAATTGCCTGAGGGTTTCGGGGAGAAGCCAGCGGAACGCTTGGAATAGTATCGAACAGAAGGCAGGCGAAAGATTTGAAGCAACGGGCAGTTTTGAGGGAAACAGCACCGATGTTGTCTTCAGAGCCGCGCTGGCTGGTATCGGGATCGCACGGCTACCCTGCTATATGGCAAACAGTAAATTTCGCTCCGGCGAACTTGTTCACGTGATGCCGGAGTATGCACCACCCAGCACAGATATCGTCGTATTGTTTGCCGAAAGGCGGAATCTGGCACCAAAAACCCGCGCGTTCGTGGATTATCTCGCGCGGCGGTTTCGGGATGCCGAAGTGAACCAAATGAACGGCTAACCACGCATAGAAACGATCGCAGTTGTCCAAGTTAATCCGGTCCCATCCGCTGTGAGTGGTTAAAAGCCCAGCCGAAATTTAAAGAGAACTGACGGGGCACCTCGATCAAAAATCTGGCATTGGTTGGTAAATGCGGCATTGGTCAATTCGGTCTCAGAACAGCCCTTCTCCGAACACATGATCATGGCTGCTATCAGCGGCATTAAAGTGATAGTGCGTTTAATCCGTAGATGAGTTGAACACTTAACGATGGATCGCTTCACCTAAAACCACTTCGACAATATTCTCCCATCGTTTCGACTCTATAAAACATCCAATGGTTGGGATAGCAGGCCAAGACGAACCGTGGATTGCCACGAAGCGATATCAACGAATGACTGACTTCGTAGCTTACACCAATTACTTCAGATAGGTGTTGAACCAATCAATTGTGCGGTCCCAGGCTAGGATTGCCATTCCCTCGTCGTAACGTGGCGTGCTGTCATTGTGGAAGCCGTGGTTGGCATTTTCGTAGATATAGGCCTCATAAATCTTATCGTTGGCCTGCAGGGCGGCCTCAAAATCTGGCCAGCCCGCGTTAATGCGTTCGTCAAGCTCTCCCATCTGAACAAGCAACGGCGCCTGAATTTTGGCCACATCCTCGGCCGCTGGCTGGCGCCCGTAGAACGGGACACCAGCAGCCAGTTCGGGATAGGCCACGGCAATTGCGCTGACCACACCGCCGCCGTAGCAGAAACCAACAGCGCCGACCTTTCCAGTGCAATCATCTCGGTTCAATAGGTATTCGAACCCATTGAAAAAATCGTTCATCAACTCGACCCGGTCCACTGTCTTTTGTAGTTCGCGCCCATCCGCGTCGTTGCCTGGGTATCCGCCCACAGAAGTCAGGCCGTCTGGAGCCAGTGCCATAAATCCGGCTTTCGCCAATCTGCGCGCCACGTCCTCGATGTAAGGATTCAAGCCTCGGTTTTCGTGGATTACCAGCACCGCGGGCAATGGCTCTTCAACGCCGGCGGGCCGAACTAGGTAGCCCCGGACATCACCGGTTCCGTTCGGTGAAGGATAAGTAATGTAGTCAGCGTGGATATCGGGATCGTTGAATGATACTTGCTGAGCCAGTGCATAATTTGGGCTGAGCATGTTCAGCAACGCGACCGTCGTCACGCCGCCGACCGCAAACTTGCCGGCGCGATCCAGAAATTGGCGCTTGGTGATCTTGCCGTGCGCGTAAAAGTCGTACAGGTCCAGAAGTTCCTGGTCGAAGTCTTTTGCCGTCATGCGGGTCATTGTGGATCTCCTAATGAGTTTGGCAGTCTGAAGGGGCGGTATTATCCGATCTGACGGTTTTGATATGATTGAGCGTCTGGACAGGTTTTCTATGATGCGGCCGGCGACTGCTCCTTGTTCGCGTGCTGTTCGCGCAGCACGTTCTTTTGAACCTTTCCCATTGTGTTTCGTGGCAATTCCAGGACGAGTTCGTAGCGGCGCGGATGTTTGAAGCGTGACAGCTTGTTTCTGATGGTCTCCGCGATCTGATCCGTGTCAAGTTTTACGTCTCGCTCAGCAACCAGAGTGGCGATGATTGCTTCACCGAAATCGTTGTCGGGAATTCCGAAAACTGCCGATTCCCTAACACCATCTATGTCGTTCAGGGTGTCTTCAATTTCTTTGGGGTAGACGTTGTAGCCACCGGTAATGATCAGGTCTTTTGACCTGCCCACAATCGACAGATAGCCATCCTCACTGAATTGGCCCAAGTCGCCGGTGATGAAGAAACCGTTCTCTCGCAACTCTGCGGCTGTTTTATCGGGCATTTTCCAATAGCCGCTGAATACGTTGGGGCCACGTATTTCGATCATTCCAACCTCGCCTTGGGCCGATGGCTCTCCGGTTTCAGGGTTGGTCAAGATCACCTCGATGCCCGGCAGCGCCATGCCGACGGTTCCTGCGCGACGCTCACCGCTATAGGGGTTCGAGGTGTTCATATTCGTCTCGGTCATGCCATAGCGCTCAAGGATGCGGTGGCCCGTGCGCGTTTCGAACGCCACATGGGTTTCGGCTAGAAGGGGGGCAGAACCAGAAACGAATAGGCGCATGGTCCCTGTGATTTCTTTCGTGAACCGGTCGTCCGCCAGCAGCCTTGTGTAGAAGGTTGGAACTCCCATCAGAAGGGTTGACTGGGGCAACTCTTCCAAGATCGTGTCTATGTCGAACTTTTCCATCAGCCTGATTTGGGCACCGGCGAGTAGTGCCGTATTCATAGCCACGAAAAGCCCGTGCGTGTGAAAGACGGGCAACGCGTGAATCAAGCGATCAGTGTCGGTGATGCGCCACAAATCTACAAGGGTTTGGGCATTGGAAAGCAGGTTTCGGTGGCTGAGCATCGCGCCCTTGGACCGGCCGGTGGTGCCTGATGTGTAAAGAAGCGCTGCGAGGTCTTCTGGCGCGCGATTCACGGTTTCGAACACGCAAGGCTGTACGTCGGCCTCGTGGCTCAGGCTTGGATCTTTGCCACCCAATGTCAGCAGCTTTGCATCATACCGGGCTGCCAGTTTTTCGAATTCAACTTGGTCGATGCTGTCGCAGACGATTAATGCGGGTTGTGCATCAGAGATGAAATAGTCCAACTCTGCCAAGGTATAGGCAGTGTTAAGCGGCAAGTAGACGGCACCTGCCTGAACCGAAGCAGCGTAGAGCGCGATTGTATCGGCCAGCTTGGGGGCCTGCACAACGATGCGATCACCAGGGGAAACTCCGCTATTCTTCAGGACATGCGCGATCTGCGCTGCCCGCTTCTGAAACGCGTCATAAGAAACCACCTGGCCATCGTCGAGTTGCAGGAACGGAGTCGTGTTGCCCTCGTGGTGGGCAAACAAGTTGTCGTATAGAGTATTTGTCACGCTGTATTTTCCCTTGGCTTGACCGCAAGCGCTGCGGTTGAGGCCGCGCGAACAGAACGCGAGGCTTGGATCGTGGCACGTGTCGCGAATTCTTCGTGGTGACGTTCTGTTTTATTTAAATCGTAAAGATAATTGACCATCGCGCCTCCGGATTGGGCGCGTCCGTTTGGCGACAGATCTGCTTCAGCATGCAATTCATGAAGCTCGGCACCATTGCCCAAGTGAAAGCGGGCCACAGGGTCCTGTGGCATCCCGTCTTCGCGCTTGGCGAACATTAAGTATCGGGCAGCCATCGCACGTATGACCTGCGGCGTTGCTGTTTCTGCCAACACGGCCTGGGCCGCATGGCCGTGTTCCGGACGTTCTGTTTCCCCGGCCAGCCAACGCTTCAGCCCCGGTAACGGCGACAAGGTCACAAAGGTATCAAGCCCTCGAAGAGCTCGCGAAAGCTCGGTCACAACTTGCTTAATCAATAGATTACCAAAGCTGATGCCCGCTAAACCCTTTTGGCAGTTTGAAATGGAATAGAACGCCGCGACTTTTGCCTGCTCGGCTTCGATCGGTTCTCGAGCCTCGGAAAGAAGCGTGTCAATCGCAGCCGGGATTTCAGCGGTCAGAGCGACCTCAACAAATATCAGTGGCTCATCTGGCATCGCAGGGTGGAAGAACGCAAAACAACGACGATCTGGCGGGTAGAGCCTTCGCCGCAAATCGTCCAGATCGTTGATCTGGTGCACCGCCTCATAGGTGACGATCTTGTCTAGAACACGGGCAGGGGTATCCCAGCTGATTTGCTTGAGAACAAGAAAGCCCCGGTTGAACCAGCTACGCAACAAATGGACGAAATCGATATCTGTTCGCTTGAGTTCCGGGTTGGATTTGAGAAAGCGCAGCAGGTCAACGCGCATGGCCACAAGTTCTTGCGTCGCACCAGACGGCTGGTTCAACCGGCGCAACAACTCTTGCCGCCTTGGCTCTGCAACTTCATTAAGTCTTTGATAAAGATCGACACTTCGATCACTGGCGTAGAGGCGCGCCGTTTGGGAAAGCTGATCCGCGTCTAGCTCTAGATGGTCATTCAAATAGGCAAAAAAGTCTAGTTTCTCGGGGTCATCCAGGGTGTGGTAGCGATCTAGAATCGTAGACGCGAGCGTGAAGCCCGATACTTCACCTTCTGCGGACAGAAGCGCCTCACATAGCTCGGCAATGGATCGTTTGTCATCCTTGCCACGCCTTTTGTCGGGACGGTCCAGCAAATGGTTTAATAGATCACCCAGAAACCAATTCCGCTGCATTTCAGGGCTCCATCTGGCTGCTTAGGTACTCGCCTGTTCGCCGGTAGTGATCGACCAGGTGCCGAGTTGCGCTGTCTGCGTCGTGGTCGAGTGCGGCATCTAGGATTTGCTGGTGTTCGGCAGCGATATCGCGCTTTTTGTAACTTGGCCCTCCCGCTGCCAGATAACGGTAGCGAATGTTGAGGTCATAAAGCTGGGAACAATACCGCAACAGCAACGGCAGTTTTGCATTTTCCAACAAGGCCATATGAAACGCTTTGTGGGCGTCTTCGAAGTCAGGCACACCCTTTTGACTGGCCTTTTTCATATGGTGATGGCGCAAGACTAGCCTGTCCTCCCAAGCGCCATCTGCGTTGGCGATGGAAGCGCGCAGCGCTGTTTCCTCGAGGTTGCATCGCAGCAATAGGATTTCCTCGAAGTTGCATTTGCTGACCGGCGCCGCCCGAAATCCGCGCTGATCGATCCGCTCAACCAGCATGTCAGAGGTCAGAAGGCTAAGCGCTTCGCGAACCGGGCTTGCGCCAGTGTCCAGCAAACCACGGAGTTGTTCGATCTTGAGCTTCTGTCCCGGAGGCAACTCGCCTGTCAGGATCATATCGCGCAGCCGTCGATATGCACCATGAGTGGCTGATTTCTCTTTGCCCTCGGTATCAAGCATGACGTCCATATCCGGCTATTCCTCTGTGAATGCGCATTCTTCGGGGTACTTTTAACTGAGGGCGCTCGTTCCGGTCGATAGGCCGACTGAAAGGTTCAGCGAACCTTCGTTGATCATCCAGCGCCGAAGTACAAAGTTGCGCGCACCGCTTTGGTGCATCGGATCGTCCTCGGCTAGTTTTCGGGCGGCCTCAAGACTGTCAGCACGATAGATAATCAGGCCCATTCCTTGCATGTGTTCACCAGTCTCATCCGACATTGGCCCTGCAAAAGCCAGCTGTCCCGCGCGTTCAAGCTGCGCCTGATATGCCAAATGATCGGGAAGCGACGCCTTCACATCTTCGGGTGCTTTGGCTGGCGTACTCATTGCAGCATAAAGCTCCAAAGCCAGTGCGCCACGGCTCTTTGCTTCTGATTTGTAGTCTGCCCAGGCAACCATCAATCGCCTCCAAAAATATCGATATTATTTGACATATGGCAAAATAGTCGGCAAAAATCAAGCGAACTGACATGGATGGTGAAAATGAGATACGTGGTGGGAGAGACTCCGGAGGGCACAGCGGTATTTGCCGTGAACGGTGAAAACGCGGTGAATCTAACGGCTTTGGACCCTGCCGTCGGTCCTGATTTGATGGGTTTGATCGGCAAGCCTGAACTGGCCGAATCGCTGGCTGGAAAAATCGACTCTGCAGAATGTGTGCCTGTATCCTCTGTCGCGCCAGCGTTGCCCGTGGCGTCACCCGGCACGATCATTTGCATGGGTTTGAACTATACAGATCACATCAAAGAGGGCGGGTACGACATCCCGGAGTATCCAACGCTGTTTATGCGCGGGAAGAACTCGATCATGGCTGCAGGGCAACCTATGGTGCGGCCTGCGTGTTCGGAAAAACTCGACTACGAAGCCGAGCTTATGCTGATTGTTGGTAAACGTGGTCGTCATATCTCGGAAGAGGACGCGTTGGACTATGTTTTTGGTTACACCGTGTTCAATGACGGGTCACTGCGAGACTATCAGCGCAAAACCGTTCAATGGACGCCAGGCAAAAACTTTGATGACACGGGCGCGATCGGTCCCTTCACCGTAACACCAGACGAACTGCCCGAAGGAGCGTCAGGTCTGAAGATCGAAAGCCGTGTGGGCGATGAAATCCTTCAAAGCTCGAACACTGCCAACATGATATGGGGTGTTCGTCAGGTCATAGCGACGATTTCGGAGTACACCACTCTTGAGCCCGGAGACCTCATTGCTCTGGGAACACCACCGGGTGTTGGGCACGCCAAGAAGCCAAATCCTCGTTGGTTGAAGCCTGGCGAAACCGTCGAAGTCGAGATTGAAGGCATAGGCGTCTGCGCCAGCCCGATTATCGACGAAAAGGATGCCAGATCGAAGGTGGCCGCAGCATGAGTGCACCGACCGGGGCAGAACTGGAGGCACTTCGCGCCAAGGCGCAGCAAGATCATCGCGATCTGCGTGAGCGTATTCCACGTCTTTCAGACGACGCAATTGCCTTGATCCTGCGCGAATCCAGATCTCATTACGCTTGGACTGACAAGCCAGTTTCTGACGAACTGCTTGAAGAGATCTATGACATCACGATCAACGGCGCGACCAGCATGAACACGCTGCCCGCCCGCTTCGTTTTTGTGAAAAGTGCAGAAGGAAAAGAGCGCCTTGCTAAGTCGTTAAAGCCGAAGAACGTGCCAAAGATGATGGATGCGCCGGTCACGGCGATCATTGCCTATGACAAAGACTTCTGGAAGGAATTGCCCTTTCTTTTCCCACACGAAGATCGTCGGTCATTGTTCGAAAACAATCCCGAATATGCAGCCGATACAGCGTTTCGCAATGGAACGCTTCAGGGCGCCTACTTCATGATCGCCGCCCGGGCTGTCGGGTTGGACGTTGGCGCGATGTCAGGATTTTCGAACAAATTCGTCGACGATGAATTCTTCGCGGGCACGACGCTCAAGTCGAACTTTCTTTGCAATCTGGGCTACGCGGACGAAACCGGTTTGTTTCACAAGCTGCCGCGTTTTCCGTTTGAAAAGGTTTGCTCTTATGCATGAGGAGGTTACGCCGTGGCAATGAAAGTGAAACCTGTCGTGACTTACCGGACGACAGCTCAGTGCCCGACACATGCGCGTACCGAGATACCTATTCGCGATCTGGAAGTGGTAATCGACGAGCCCCTCGAACGGGGCGGCACAAACCTTGGTCCGTCTCCGACCGAAACGGCCATGGCGGCCTTGATCGCGTGTACGAACGTCATTGGACACAAGAACGCGCACCGTTTGGGAATTGATCTTGGCACAGTGACGATAGACGCGAAATGCAGGTTGGATCGGCGCGGTGTTCTGATGGAGGAGGAGATCGTTGTTCCGTTTCCGGAAATCGAGCTCACCGTGAATTGCGAAACGCCCGCTAGGCAGGAAGAACTGACAATCGTGGGCGAGGAGACAGCCAAGTATTGCGCCATTGCAAAACTGTTTGAAGCGGCAGGCACCGACCTGACCGTCAACTGGGTCAAAGCAAACAAATAAAAAAGACCCGACTTTCTGGGAGGAGAGAAATGAAAAACTGGACCAAACGTAGTCTAATAGGTGCCGCTGTAGCTAGCGTTATGGCGCTGCCTGTTGCCGCGGAAGAAACCATTTCCGCTGTCGTGATAGATGGCTACCCCGATCGTGCGCTGTGGGTGAGGGAATTCACTAACTTCTTCATTCCAGAAGTGGACAAACGGCTGGCCGAGTCCGGTAATTACAAGATGAACTGGCAGGAGAACTATGGCGGTTCGATCGTAAAGCCCAAGGGCGTTCTGGAAGGCGTACAGCTGGGTTTGGGGGACATTGGCATCGTCACAACCATCTTCCATTCATCCAAGCTGCCTAGTCAGGGGATCTCGGGCTCGACACCATTCGTCGCGTCGGATGCCCGTGCAGTGGCCAAGGCGGTTGACGAGATCGCGCGAGAATACCCGGCCATGCAGAATGAGTTCGCTGCGCAAAATCAGGTTTATCTGGCGACGGGCGTTGTGCTCGACACATATCAGATGTTCTGCTCTGAGCCGGTCGAGAAAGTTGCAGACCTTGAAGGACGCAAGATCGCGGGAGCCGGCCTGAACCTGCGCTATCTCGAGGGTATCAAGGACGCGGCGGGCGTTCGCGGTGGCCTGACAGATTTCTACAACATGGTTCAAACCGGCCTTGTCGATTGCGTGATGATTTGGCCGGAAGCTTCCAAGACGTTCAAGATCGTAGAAGTGGCCCCTTACATGTTGAAGGCAGACCTTGGCGCAGTGAATACAAAAACAGTCACAGTCAACGCCGATTACTGGGCAAGTCTGCCTGACGAGGTCAAAGACGTACTCCAGGCTGTGGCTATCGACTACCGTGACCACGTGGCAGGCATTGCAATGGATCGAGCCGCTGCGTCACGAGATGCCTTTGTAGAAGCTGGCGGATCGATCATTGAAATCTCGGACGAAGACCGCGCTGCGTGGGCAAATGGGATGCCCAATGTCGCGCAGGAATGGGCTGCAACGCTGAATGACAACGGCGAGCAGGGCACAGATATGCTGGCCGCTTATCTTGGCAAGCTTCAGGATGCCGGTTTCACTGGTGTGCGCGACTGGACGGCCGAATAATCGTTCGGCGACCCGAGAAAGGGGCCATACATGCTGAAGACCGCAGTTGCCGTTCTGTCGCGGGTCGCTAATTCGCTTGCAATAACTACCAACGCTTTGGGCACGCTCGTCGTCCTTGCGTTGGTGGTCATTCTGAATGTCGACGTCGTTGCGCGCGGGCTGTTTTCGGCTCCGCTGCGCGGCACCTATGAAATGGTGCAGTTTTCGGTCGTGATGATCGTTTTCCTGCAACTGGCCGACGTGGTCAGAGTGGATCGGCTGACACGCTCGGACGGGTTCCTGAACCTCCTGCACCATCGCCGTCCTGGTCTGACGGCCAGCCTGAGGCGCATCATCAACGCCATCTCGGCGATCTTCATGGCGTTAATTGCGTATGTGACCTTTCCAGAATTTCTGCATATGTGGGAGACGCAGGACTACTTCGGAGTGCCCGGTCTTTTCACACTGCCCTGGTGGCCGGTCAAACTGGTCATCGCGTGCGGTACTGCGCTTGCCTGCGTGATCTTCCTGCTCAAGGTCGTCACGGCGCAGGACCGCCCGCAACTTATTCGCACCCCAGAGCATGACGAGGCCGAAGAATGACGCCGATTGAGATTGGCCTGATCTCGGTCGTTGCCATCGTCTTTTTGATCTACGCGGGTGTCTACATTCCCATCGCTCTTGGCGTGGTCTCATTCGTGTCAATCTGGCTGATGCGGGACAACTTCACGCTTGCGCTCAACCTGCTGAAGGTAGCGGTCGGCGACAGCGCGATGGAATACAGTTTCGCGACCATTCCCTTGTTTACCTTTATGGGGCTCATCGTCTCAAAGGCAGGGTTAGGCAGGGACATCTACGAAGTCATGACCATGCGGTTTCGCAAGGTCAAAGGCGGTATTGGGATGGCAACCGTCGGGGCCAATGCCGTTTTTGCCGCGGTGACAGGGTCATCAATCGCCTCGGCATCCGTGTTCACCAAAGTTTCGGTCCCGCAGATGATGGCGCAGGCCTATAACCCGCGCTTTGCCGTCGGAGTAGTGGCCGGGTCCTCGGTCTTGGGTATGATCATTCCACCGTCGGCTATGCTGATCATCTATTCCTTTGTCGCTGAACAATCTGTGGGGGACATGTTTCTGGCGGGTGTCATTCCGGGGATCATGCTGGCCATCGCTTATGTCGGTGCGATCTGGATCATGGGACGCTTCACCCCAACATTTGTCGGTGGCCGGGTCGTTGCAGACACCGAATGGATGTCCGGTCGCGAGGTCGCCTCCAAGACACTGCCGACGCTGTTCATCATCACTATCGTTCTTGGCGGGATCTATACGGGTTGGTTGACCGCAGTCGAGGCAGGTGCCGCCGGAGCTTTTGTTGCGCTGATCATTGCTGTTGCCCGCAAGTCGATGTCACCGCGCGCGTTCTGGGATGCATTACTGGAAACCGGTCACATCACGGCGGCGATCCTGTTTCTGATTACCGCCGCTTCGATCTATAGCCGTATGCTTGGTCTGGCTGGCTTGCCCAATCAGTTGCAGGACCTGCTTGCAGGGAACTCGGCATCCTTCTGGTCGATCATGTTACTCTACGTTGTGTTGATGCTATTTCTGGGAACATTGCTCGACACGGCGTCGATCATTCTGATCGTTGTTCCGTTGTTCCTGCCCATGGCCGAAGCCTTGGATATGTCACTGATCTGGTTCGGGATCATCACTGTTGTTGGAGCTGAAATCGGGCTTTTGACCCCGCCTTTGGGCATTTCGTGTTTTGTCATCAAATCCACGATCAACGATGACCGCATATCACTCAAGGACGTATTCATGGGCGCATTGCCCTTCGCGTTCGTCATGCTGATCGTTCTGTTCATTCTGATCGAATTCCCGATCCTCAGCCTTGCTCTGATTTAAGGAGGCCAAGATGCGCTCTGTCACCAAAGACAATATCACCGATGTCTTCATGGGTTATCTGTCCAAAGACACCGATCCACGGATGCATGAAATCATGGGCTCCCTGGTAAAACACCTCCACGACTTCGCGCGGGAAACCAATCTAACACATGACGAGTGGCGGGCCGGGATTGCGTTTCTGGAGGGCTGCGCCGCCGTGGAAACCGAGGACCGGCATGAATTTGTGCTGGCCTCGGACGTGTTGGGTCTATCGTCATTGGTCGATATGCTGCATTCTAGAACAGAAGCGACCAGTTCGTCTGTTTTAGGTCCATTTCACGTCTCGGGCGCACCCCCGCTGCCAATCGGTGGTGATATGAAGCGTCACTACGACGGGCCAGTTCTCCTTGCTGAAGGCGTGATCCGAGATACGGAAGGCAATCCGATTGCCGGAGCAGAACTGGATATCTGGCAAACGGCACCGAATGGTCTTTACGCAAGTCAGGACGAAGAACAGGACACCTATTCATTCCATGGTCTGATGACGGTTGGAGAGGATGGCCAATATGCGTTCACCACAGTCAAACCAGTCGAATACACGGTGCCATCGGATGGGCCCGTCGGAGACATCCTGCGGGCGTGTGGTCGCCATCCCTGGCGACCGTCGCACCTGCACTACATCGTCAAAGCTCCCGGCTATCGATCTTTGGTGACCGAGATATTCCCTGACGACGATCCCTATCTGGATCAGGATACCGTCTTTGGTGTTCGCGACGATCTGGTGATGACCTATGTTGAACGCCCGGCATCAGAGTTTCCCGATGGCATGGAGCTTTCCGGTAAGATCACCGAACCTTTCTTGCACGTGCATTTCGACGTGACGCTTGCCAGAGTCTGAACGATATTGAGGAGGCTTGAGGTGCTGAAACATTTCTTCATGATAGGTGCCGCGCTCTTTTGCAGTACCGCCATCGCAGAAGAGCGACCGATCTTTGACGTGCATATTCATTACAGCCATGATGCTGTCAAACTGGTTCCGCCCGAACAGGTGTCCAAAATCCTTCGGGATGCGGGCGTGCGAAAAGCCCTAGTTTCCAGCTCGGATGACAATGGCACTCAACTGTTGTTGGCCGCAGCACCCGATATCGTTGTTCCGGCGCTGCGCCCCTACCGTCGTCGCGGTGAGATCAACACCTGGATGCACGATGAAACTGTAATCGACTATCTGGAAGAAAATCTGGCAAACAACAAATACGAAGCCATCGGCGAGTTTCACGCTTACGGAGACGACATTAAGACGCCGGTCATCCAGCGTATGATTGCACTGGCTAAAGAGCGGAACCTAATTCTACACCACCACGGCGATCGAGAGGCAGTTGACCTGATCTTCGAAACCTGGCCGGAGGCAAGGGTATTGTGGGCCCACTCTGGCTTTGATGATCCAGCTAACGTTGTTGACGCGCTGGACACTTATCCCAGGCTTTGGGCCGACCTGGCGTTTCGTTCAGACATGGTTTCACGAGGCAGAGTTGACCCGGATTGGAAGGCGGCATTTGAAGCTCACCCGGATCGTTTCATGGTTGGAACGGATACGTTTGCCCCGGAACGTTGGTATTACGTAGAACCTCATGCCGATTTTTCGCGTGAATGGTTGGATTTGCTGCCGGACCAACTTGCGGACAACATCGCCTATGCCAACGCAGAACGTTTGCTGGCATCAAAATGACCCACTGCTCTGTCTGGTTTCTGATATGGTCCAGCGCGGCCGTTGCTTGTGAAGCGACGGGGCAACGCATGAATTCGGAAGTTCAAAACGCACCCGAGATTTATCTGGCTGTCGACGAAATTCCGTTGGCCCAACCGTTTTCCGTTCTGGTTTCAGTTTGCGATGAAACTGCCGTGGGCCAAATGCGTGTGGATGCAGTCATGCCTGCTCATCAACACGGTATGAACTATACTCCTAAGGTTACCGCATTGGGCGGCGGAGTGTTCCGAGTTGATGATATGCTGTTTCACATGCCGGGTTTGTGGGAGCTGCAAGTCGATGTTGACATCAGTGGCCAATCGGTCTTCTACACGTCAGAAATTGCTCTGAAATGAAGCTGTTGATGACAGCTGCGCTAATGGTCCTGACCGGCGCAGTGCGTGCAGAGGTCTTGTTGTCTGGAGACGAAATTGAACAAACGCTGTCCTTTGGGCCGTGGCCACCAACCTTCCAGTCGGATCCAAGCAATAGGGTTTCCAAAGACGCCAGAGCGATCAAGCTCGGACAGGCTTTATTCAACGATCCGGTGTTGTCAGTCGACGGTGCATTTTCTTGTGCAAGTTGTCATGAACCTGAACAGGCATTTACTACGCCGGAGGCGCGGGCACTCGGCCGTGTTCTGTTAAATCGAAACACACCATCACTGCGGAACCTTGCCGGACTTCGCTGGTATGGGTGGGGCGGAAAGAGCGATAGTCTTTGGGCAGCCAGCCTGCATCCGATTATCGAAGAGCAAGAGATGGCGCACAGTACCGAAAGTCTAAGAAAAGCTATCTCTGAAAGTATCTACATTGATGATTTTGAAGCCATATTTGGCAACATCCGAGATCAAGGCCCAGAACTTGTTCTGGTGAATACTGCAAAAGCTCTTTCGGCTTACTTGGAGACCTTAGCTACCGACCGGACGCAGTTTGACGATTTTCGCGATGCCTTAGAGCACCGAGATATTGCAGCGGCTAAGGAATACCCCGAAGCAGCCCAACGAGGTCTTCAGCTCTTCTTGGGGCGCGGAAAATGTGTATTCTGCCACAACGGTCCGAGATTCTCCAATAACGAGTTCCACGACGCGGGCGCGCCATATTTTCTGAGTGAAACCGAAGTCGACGAAGGCCGGTTCGGTGGATTGAACTTTTTGCTCTCAAGCCCCTACACACTGGACGGCGACTGGAATGACGATCCGGAAAAGAAAGGCGCATGGGCGGTTCGCAGTGTGCGCAGAAGCCATTCAGATTTTGGAACCTTTCGGACGCCCAGCCTGCGTGGTGTAGCCGAAACTGCGCCTTATATGCATGACGGCAGTTTGATCGAATTGGATGCGGTGATCAGGCACTACAACAAAATTGATACAGAGAGACTTCACGCCGATGGCGAAGCCATACTCTCAGAATTGAATTTGTCCGAGCAGGAGATCGCGGACCTAGTTGCGTTTTTGGAGAGTCTGTCCAGCGTCACGCTGCCTTGAGATGCTCCAACGCAGCCTGTGTGCCGCCTGTGTTATGAGGCACGCCGCTCTTGGCGAGCCCCATTTCTACGCCTGAGAGTGTGGCCATCAACATCAGGTCGTTAAAGTCGCCCAAATGGCCTATGCGAAATACCTTGTCGGCTACTTTGGACAGGCCATTTCCTAGCGAAATATCATAGTGCTCCAGCGCCGTCGCTCGAAACGCGTCGGCGGAGTGACCTTCAGGGACCTTAACCGCAGTCAAGACGCCCGATTCCTGACCTTGCTGAGTGCACAATACCTCAAGACCCCAGGCGCGCACGGCAGCCCGTGTCGCGGCTCCGTGGCGGTTATGACGGGTAAAGACGTTGTCCAAGCCCTCCTCGTGCAACATGTCCATGGCCTCAATTAACCCATAGAGAAGATTGGTGCCGGGGGTGTATGGAAAGAACCCTTTCTGGTTTGGCCCGACCATATCCTGCCAATCCCAGTAACTTCGCGGCGTGGTCACGGACTTTGAATGTTCCAGTGCACGATCGCTTACCGCATTGAAGCTCAGACCAGGCGGTAGCATCAGCCCTTTTTGCGAACCGGAGACACAGACATCAACCCCCCAGTCATCAAACCGAAAATCGATCGACGCAAGGCCAGAGATGGAGTCCACGATGAGAAGCGCAGGGTGATCCGCCGCGTCTATGGCTCTGCGCACTTCCTCAATTGGTGAGACTGACCCGGTAGACGTTTCATTGTGTACGATGCAAACAGCCTTGATCTCGTGCTGACTGTCCGCGCGCAATCGGTCTTCAATCTGAGTAGGGTCCGCGCCGCCACGCCAATCCCCTTCAATAAGCTCTGGCCGCAGTCCGATTTTCTTGGCCAGGTTGTTCCACATAAATGCGAAATGTCCTGTTTCGAACATGAGGACTTTTTCGTCCGGCGACAGTGTATTCACTAACGCAGCTTCCCATGCTCCGGTCCCGGACGACGGGTAGATAAAGACGTTCTGTTTTGTCTTGAAAATCGTTTTCATCCCATTGAGGGCCTTAGTCCCCACTTCCGCAAAATGGGGTCCTCGATGGTCGATGGTCTGCATGCTTATGGCATTAAGGATACGCTCCGGCACCGCACTTGGCCCCGGAATTTGCAAAAAGTGTCTTCCCGCCTGGCGCATCTGAACTGATCCTCCCGCTGGCGCCAAAAGAGTGGCGCGATTGCCTATTGGCAAATCGTAATTATGAATTCATTATTCAGTCAACAGTGAGATGAGGCTTCATTTTGGGCTGACACGGCAAGGGAGGGCTAACCCGATGCTTGAAAATGGACCGCTGCACCGGCGCCTGTCGTCTAATGTCCAAGGCGAGGTAATGACTGATCCGGCATCGCGTGCACGATACTCGACCGACGCTTCGATCTATCAGATGATACCGGACGCTGTGGTGATCCCTCGATCCACAGAAGATGTCCAAGCCGTGATGTCCATCGCTCGCGAGGAAGGTTGCCCTGTTCTTCCTCGCGGCGGTGGTACGTCGCAATGCGGGCAAACGGTCAATCGCGGGGTGGTGTTGGACAACACACAACACTTGAATCGCGTTCTCGACGTGGACGTCGAGAAGCGTATCGCCCGCGTTCAGCCTGGTGTTGTTCTGGATCAATTGAATAGCGCGTTGAAGCATCATGGTCTGTGGTTTCCGGTCGACCCCTCAACCGCGTCGCGCTGTACAATTGGGGGGATGGCGGCCAACAATTCTTCAGGCGGAAAATCTCTGCGTTACGGGATCATGCGAGACAACGTCAACGCGATACAGGCAATTATGGTTGACGGCATGGAAGCGCGGTTCAGCGCGGACTCGGCTGGTTCTGGTGACTATGGAAAACTTGTTGCCGATATGCGTGCTCTGGGACGTCGCGAGGCTTCCGAAATTGACGCATGTTTTCCCAAAGTCCAGCGCCGCGTGGGCGGTTACAATATCGACGCGCTCACCGGCAACGACGTCAACATGGCCCATTTACTCGTGGGGTCCGAAGGTACACTGGCCTATTTTACAGAACTGGAACTGAGCCTTGCTCACTTGCCGGGCGAGAAAGTAACCGGTGTGTGTCACTTCCCAACGTTTCGAGCTGCAATGGAGGCCACCCAGCACATCGTTACACTCAACCCGCAAGCCGTTGAGTTGATCGACGACACCATGATCGCATTGGGGCGCGAAATCCCATTGTTCCGCGACACGATTGAGGCATTTGTCGAAGGCAATCCCGAAGCGTTGTTGCTGGTGGAATTCGCCGAGGGCAGCACCGAAGCCAATGCCGCAAAACTGGTCGAGCTTTCACAAATGATGGGAGATCTGGGATTTGCGTTCAACGGAGCAGCAAACTGCTTGGGTGGCGTTGTCTCTGTTACCGACAACGCCTTGCAGAATGCTATCGCCGAGTACCGAAAATCCGGATTGAACGTGATGATGTCGATGAAAGAGGCGGGAAAGCCGATCTCCTTTGTCGAAGATTGCGCTGTCCCGTTGCCCGACCTTGCCGACTACACTGCTGGCCTGACCGAAATTTATGCAAAACATGGTACGAAAGGAACTTGGTACGCGCATGCCTCGGTGGGATGCCTGCATGTGCGTCCTGTTCTGAACATGCGGCAGGACACTGACATCCGAACAATGAGGGCGATCGCCGAAGAAACATTTGATCTGGTCAAGAGATACAAAGGCTCTCATTCAGGCGAACACGGTGATGGGATCGTGCGTTCGGAATTTCATGAAAGGATGTTCGGCCAGGGTATCGTAACCGCGTTTGAAGAGGTCAAAGCCCGGTTTGATCCCAACGGGGTGATGAATCCCGGCAAGATCGTGCATGCGCCTGCCATGGATGACCGCCGACTGTTCCGCTATGGCCCAGACTATTCGGTTCCGGAATTCGAAACGGCTCTGGACTGGTCCGCTTGGCCCGGTTCCGCAGGAGGGTTTCAGGGCGCCGTTGAGATGTGCAACAACAATGGGGCATGCCGCAAGCTCAAGGGCGGCGTTATGTGCCCTTCTTTCCGAGCAACCCGAAACGAGCGAGACGCTACACGTGGGCGGGCAAATACGTTGCGGTTTGCTATTAGCGGGCAGATGCCGGGGGGATTATCGTCAGATGCCATGTTGGACACAATGAAGTACTGCGTGTCCTGTAAAGCGTGCGCTCGGGAATGTCCGACTGGCGTCGACATGGCGCGAATGAAAATCGAAGTATTGTCAGCGAAACGTAAAAAAGATGGGCTGACGTTGGCAGATAAATTGATAGCTTACCTGCCCCGATACGCGCCAAAAGCCGCGAAAGTCGCATGGCTTATTAATATTCGAAACAAAATTGGACCCTTGCGTAAGCTTTTGGAAAGCCCGACTGGTATTGCAGCGCAACGTGACCTGCCAGTGTGGTCTTCCGACCCGTTCCGTGACGCCGAGGTCCAAGACACTGACCCGCAGGTTCTTCTGTTCGCAGATGTGTTCAATCGGTATTTCGAGCCTGATAATCTACGCTCCGCTGTCCGGGTTCTGCGCGCGCTTGGGCTGCGGGTCGCCGTAGCACAGGATGACCAGACAGGAAGGCCGCTGGATTGCGGTCGCACTCTTTTGGCTGTGGGGTGCGTGGAGGAAGCGCGTCATGAGGCACAACGCGTAATTGACGCGACACGAGAGGCAGTCGCAGAAGGGGTGCCGGTAGTCGGGCTTGAACCGTCCTCAATCCTCACTTTCCGGGACGAATATTTGGCTCTTTGCCCGGGACGGGAAGCAGAGTTGTTGTCGCAAGCCACCCATACCTTTGAGGAATTTTTAGCCAACCAGCCGGACATACCTCTGAAACGATTGGATCGCCCGATCTATGTGCATGGACATTGCCACCAGAAAGCACACGATGCTGTTACACCGTTGCTCAACCTATTAAAGCGTATTCCCGCAGCACAGGTTAACATGATTGAAAGCAGTTGTTGTGGTATGGCCGGGGCGTTTGGATACGCGGCCGATACTATCGACGTCTCGATCAAGATGGCAAAGCTAGACCTATTTCCAGCTTTAGACGCGGCACCAGTGGATGCAATTATTGTGGCAGATGGAACATCATGCCGGCACCAAATCACTGAGGGTACCCAACGGCAGCCCATGCATGTCGCGCGCTTGTTGGAAATGGTACTTGATGATTAGGAAGTGGTTATGAATCTGACGGATAGCATCAAGCGTACAACACTACATGAAGAGCTGGTCGAACGCTTGCGCAACCTCGTTGTCGAAGATGTTCTGAAGCCGGGAGAAAAAGTGCCCGAGAAACAACTTTGCGACTCGTTGGGGGTCTCAAGGACACCACTTCGGGAAGCCCTAAAGGTGCTTGCATCAGAAGGCTTTGTGGTACTCCAAGCCAACCGGGGAGCCCGCGTCGCAAGTGTCACGCGAGAGGAATTGGAGAATACGTTTCCAGTGCTTGCAGCGCTAGAGCAATTGGCGGGAGAGTTGGCGTGTCAGCACATGGATTCCGCTGAAATTGAACTGATCGAAAGTCGCCACACCGATATGCTGGAAGCCTATAAATCACATGATCGACAGGCATATTTTAAGGCCAATCAGGACATTCATCAGGCTCTGATACGCGGAGCGCGGAACGATATCCTTGAAAGCCACCACACGCTGTTGGCCGCGCGGGTCCGCCGCGCACGTTTTATGGCCAACTTGTCAGACGAGCGCTGGGCGCAGGCAATTGACGAACATGAAACCATGATGGAAAAGCTTGAGACTCGCGATGCAGATGGGCTTGGCAAAACCATGAAACTTCACATGATGAACAAACTTTCTGCTCTTGTGAAAGCCCTAGATGCGGAGGAAGAGCCAATTGGATAATTCCCGATCAACAGCCGCGAGACGCTGCCTCAGTTAGAGCTGCTAGTCAGCGCCGAGGCTGGTAAACGGGAGATCCAATCCACAATCTAGAGCCAGTTTGTTGAGGTCACGGCAAAGAGCTAGGTTAAGCCTGACCCCGTCCTTGCGGCGGGCTTCGGCGGCGGCTGTTTTGCCATCGCCCGGCAGGCGTACCGTGTCATGGCCGGGCAGGGGCGCCGACGCGCGCATTTCGGAAAAGACGCGGGCTGCATTCGAAGCAAAGTCTTTTTCCATCCCAAAGGCTTCCGGATCAAGCGCCATTACAAATTGCCCTGTGTTTGTGGGCGATGTCGTGTCTGAGGTGAAGTTGACCACGTCAGAGCCGAAGGCAGCGCCGTTCAAGACCCCGGCCATCAATCCGATAGCTACGGAAAGACCGAACCCTTTCGGACCGCCGATCGGCAAAAGAAACCCTTCTGACTTGAGGGCAGGGTCCGTCAACGGGTTTCCATCACGCCCAACCATCCAACCCTCGGGCATGGGCTTGCCTTGCTGCAACAGGGTCTTGATTTTGCCCATCGCAGCGACCGTCGTCGCCATATCAAACACAAACGGGTCGGGCCCTTTGGCAGGGGCAGAAAAAGCGATGGGATTGGTACCAAGAAGCAAGTCACTGCCGCCATAAGGCGGGACATGGTTTGCACTGCCCACCGCCGCGGCCATGCCAAGCAACCCAGCCTCAGCCTGCGGACGCACATAAAGTGCGAGTGGTCCTGCATGGTTGCCGCGCCGAACACCGACCCAGCCGATGCCTGCCTCTTTTGCCTTTTCAATTGCAAGATCCCGCGCCGCCGACATAGCCAAATGGCCAAGGCCGTCGTCACCATCAATCAACGCGGTTGCGACAGTCTCATGCTCTACGGTGACGTTTGGCGTGGCATTGCACCCACCCCCTGCCAATCGGGCAAGGTACTGGCGCAGGCGAAAGACACCGTGCGTGCCGTATCCGTATATGTCGGCCTCAACCATCAGCGAGGCCACCTTGTCCGCATCTGCTTTTGGCACACCTCGAGTTTCGAGTGCGCTTGCCACAAATTCAAGCAAAGGCTGGCAGCCTATTTTCACAGGCTCAGAAATCATCTCTGCCCACCTGTTCCTTGTGCCAGAACACCAGTTTGCGCTGTGTCCAAACCACTGTTGCAAAGACAGCGAGGCCAACAAGACTGAGATACAGGATCAAAGAGAAGACGCGTGGTGTGTTGAGTTGCGAGGCCGCAACGCGGATCAACTCACCGAACCCTTTGCCTCCTCCCAGAAATTCTCCGGTGATCGCGCCAGCCATTACGCCGACTGCTCCGATCTTGAGGCCGGTAAAAATCTGCGGAAGGCCGGTCGGCAGCTTCATCTTTATCAATGTCTGCATCCGACTTGCGCCCATAGTCTTGAAAAGCATGCGCGCGTTTTCGTCGGCGGCGTGAAGCCCTGCCGCAGTACCTACCACGATTGGAAACGTCGCGATAAAGGCCGCAAGGGCCACCTTAGATTCAATGCCGAAACCCAGCCAAGCTACGAAAAGCGGGGCGAATGCTACTTTTGGCATGGTATCGATAGACACCAGGTAAGGCATTACAGCCTTTTCGCCAAAGGCCGTTTCCCCGACAAGCACGCCAAGCGAAAATCCGATCGCAATGGCCAGCGCAAAACCATAGATCACTTCTTTTATGGTGATCCAAAGCGCACCAAGCATGTAGCCGCCTGACAATAGGTTTTGGCCCACGAAGATCATATCTTTGAGGGTTTCCAACGGCGTCGGCAGAATGATCGGAGAGACAAGTTTAAAGCTTGTCACCATTTGCCAAGTACCTACGAAAACCAAGAAGACAAAGGTCATCGCCAGCCAACGAGGAACCGAGTCAATAAAGTGGACTTTCTGTTCCCATACCGTGTCTTCTGAGGTGTCAGCATCTTTGACGGAGGGTGAGTAATTCTGAACTTCGCTCACATTTCTTCTCCTTTATCCAGGAGGCTGCGAATGTAATCCACAATAGCGCCGAATTTGGGAGTCGTCATCATATCGAGCGTACGCGGGCGTGGCAGGTCGACCTCAACAATTTCGGCAATCCTGCCCGGGCGTGGTTTCAGAACGACGATCTCGTCGGACAAAATCACGGCTTCCTGAATCGAGTGCGTTACAAGAAATGCGGTGGCATCCTGTTCTCGACAAATACGCTGCAACTCCATGTTCATCATGTCGCGCGACAATTCATCGAGTGCGCTGAACGGTTCGTCCATCAATAGCACTGCTGGCTCTGTGATCAGCATACGGCAGATCGAAGCGCGTTGTGCCATACCGCCTGACAATTCGTTCGGGTATACGTTCTCGAACCCTTGCAAACCTACGATGTCTAAAAGTTCATGAGCTTTGCCCATAGCTTTTTTGGCCGCAGCTTTGCCGTCGCGAATCTCGATCGGCAAGACGATGTTTTCCACCGCCGTTTTCCAAGGAAATAGTGTTGCCTGCTGGAACATCATGCCAATGTCTCGGCGGGTCCCAGTGACTGGTTGCCCCTGAAGGATCACACGCCCTTTGGTGGGCGGGATCAGACCCGCCATGATTTTGAGCAGAGTTGACTTCCCGCAGCCGCTGGACCCGATGACGGATGTGAAACTGCCCTTCCGCAGTGACAGGTTTATGTCCTCGAGAGCGACAACAAGATTGCGTGCATAGGTCTTGCTTACGTGGGTCAACTCATAGACCGGCGTGCCCAAGGGCGCGCCGGAAAACTCATGTGTGACTACAGCGTTCATTTGCTGGCAGCCTCGTTGCCGATGGCAGCAAACTCGTTGGTCCAAGCAGCGCTCAGGTCATCCAGCGGCCCTGGGATTTCGCCCCCTGCAACAAGTGCGTCTTGCCATTCCTGCCAAACTTCGGCGGGGTACCATCCCAGACCATTGCTTGGATCTGCTGCTATGGTTTTCGATCGTACTGCATCGAATAGCGCTGACTGGAATTCCTTGTCTTCGCCTTCCTGCGGATTGCCGTCCGCCAGATGTTTCAGCACGGCTTCGCGGTTGGCATCATCGAGTGCAAAGGCATGACCACGTGCGAATGCGCGGCTCCAGGCTTCGACCAATTCGCGGTCGTTGGCGATTGTGTCGGCCATTGTGGCGATGCCATTGCCGAAGAAACGCCCGAATTCCGCAGGCGTGATGTCACGCACAGCCATTCCGCGCTGGTTCAGAATTGCCGTATCAGCGGTAGAAGCAGAATACGCGTCGATTTCGCCATTGAGGAAAGCTGCAGTCGCCGGGCCACCGTCGCCGACGGTCAGGAAGGTGTAGTCTTCCCCTTCTTTCATGCCTGCGCCGGTCATAACATTGCGTGCAAAGCCCACTTCTGCGCCATCGGCAGTGCCTGTGCCGATTACCTTGCCGCGCAGTTCCTCAACGCTTTGGATCTCTGAGTCTTCTGGCACGGCGATGCCGAAGTTGCTGCGAGCGGCAACGTTGTAGATGTGTACGGCATCCACATCGCGCGACCGCGCCGCTATCAGGGGACCGGGTCCGGGGCGACCAAAGTGCGCTTGCCCGGCGGATAATGCCTGAAGCACAGCTCCCGAGCCGTTGATCGCCTCGACGGTCACGTCCAAACCTTCATCTGCGAAGTACCCTTCGCCAATGGCGACAAAAACAGGAAATGAGTTGATTGCCGAAGGGCTTGGCTGGACGAAGGTTATTTTACGCACGTCCTGCGCAAAACCCTTTGTTCCTAGTGCTCCTGCGACCGGAACCGCCGAAAGCAAGGACGCTGTGAAAGTCCTTCTGTTCATCATTTTAGTCTTCCTCCCTTGCATGGTTGGCAACCCGCAGATTCAGCTATGCAGGAGCCATTTATACGGCGCGCACGGTATTCCTAAGCGCGCCGATTTCTGAAATCTCACAAACCACGGTGTCCCCGTCTTTCAGAAACTGTGGTGGATCCATTGCGTATCCGACACCAGACGGTGTACCGGTCGCGATTAGGTCACCTGGTTCCAGGGTCAGGCCTTCTGACAGGGATGCGATCAGCGTCGGAATGTCGAAAATCATATCCGACGTGGTTCCGTTTTGGCGCTGTTCGCCGTTAACTGTCAGTCCGACCGACAGAGCTTGCGGATCGCTGATGGCATCGGCGGTCACAATGCATGGACCAATTGGGCAAGATCCATCCAGTCCTTTGCCCTTGAAGTACTGACCGCCATGACGGCGCTGTATGTCACGGGCCGTTATGTCGTTCAGAATAGAATACCCAAACACGTGATTAAAAGCGTCTGCCTTGGCGATGTTGCGCCCGCGCTTACCTATCACGACTGCCAACTCGACTTCGTAGTCGATGGACTGTGAAACCGAAGGGAAAAGTAGGATGTCAGCGTCCGGTGCAACGACCGAGGTCGGCGGCTTGGTAAAGAAAACCGGATGCTCGGTGATTCCGATTTTCTCTTTTTGCGCCCGCTCACCTTCTGCGATGTGCTCAGCGTAGTTTCGCCCCACGCAGAACACGTTCTTACGCGGCGTAGGAATGGGTGGCAGAAGCGGCGCGTCCTCGGGGATTAGCACGTCCTTAAGTTCGCCCGCCTCACCCGCAGAAATAACGGCATTCAACGCCTCCAGTGAGGTCTGGCCGCCTTCGATAACCAATTGCATCGTGCTTACGTCAAGAGCCGTATCTGGCATGAGCATCTTAACCGCACGCGAAACATCTAACCTGCTACCGTTGGCAAGTATTGCGACACAAACGGCGTTGCCATCTACAGAAACAGTCGCTAAACGCACTCGGCTCTCCTCCTACATGCTGGCGCCCACTTCGGTTACCGATCTTGGCAGGCGACTCGGATTTGGTTGTCACTTGCCCTTGAGTTTTTGCCGACTTGGAGTTTCAATCAATCAACCAATCACCAAATTGGGTGGAGATGTGAGCGAACCAACCGAACTCGCGCAACACGTACGCGACCTGATTAACAATGCTGGATACCGGCATAACGACAGGCTCCCGCCTGAACGCGAACTGTGTTCAAAGCTTGGAACGACCCGAAACCAATTGCGAAGAGCGTTGGCAGAGCTTGAGGCGCAGGGGCTCATTTGGCGGCATGTAGGTCGGGGAACTTTCGTTGGTTCCAGACCAGTTCTTAACCTCACAGACGTAACTTATTTGGGCAATCAAATTAAACCGGAGCAGGTTGTGTCGGTGCGATTCACGATCGAACCGCAGCTCAGCCGCCTTGCAGCGCTCCACTCCACCCGTTCAGATCGTGAGCAAATGAGGCTCTGCGCGGATAAATGTCGTACCGCAGAGGATTGGCGTACCTACGAAGCTTGGGACAACAATTTGCATCATGCGATAGCCCGCTCTACTCGCAACCAGCTCTTTTTGTACTTTTTTGAGACTCTGAATTCAGTTCGAAGATCTATTGTTTGGGGGCAGCCACGCGAAACCCTAAAGCCCGCAGAGGATTACTCCAGTTTTAGCGAACACGATGTGATCGTGTCTGCGATAGCAAAGGGCGACGAAGAACTTGCGGCCAGTGCTATGGTGGATCACCTGAAATCGGTTTATTCGCGTGTACTGCCAACGAGCATCCAGTCTGACGACTGAAGCAGCACCAACGCCCAACCAATTCTGGAAATGGTCGGGCCAGAAGGAGGCTGGAGCTCTTGCAAACTAGCCCCAATTTTGGCGATGACTTGGTAAGCGGCCACGTCTGATCGTATCTGGCGTGGCATCGATCGGAAGGTGTCTGACCATTTGGAAATCCGATCTTTGGCAATAAACATTCTGGAGGAAGCGATGCCCGATCATGTCATTCCCGCGCCGCAGGTGCATGTAATACCCGTAGCGGGGGGCGGCACATTCCCGGTCCGTCGCGTTTACTGTATTGGGCGAAATTATGCGGCGCACGCAATTGAGATGGGCCATGACCCAAACCGGGAGCCTCCGTTTTTCTTTCAAAAAAACCCGAACAATTTAGATCCTTCCGGGGAATTTCCTTACCCTCCGCACAGCTCCGATGTGCATCACGAAGCTGAAATGTATGTCGCGCTCAAGTCGGGCGGTACGAACATCTCGGTAGACGATGCGTTGGATCATGTCTTTGGGTACGGTCTTTCGCTTGATATGACCCGTCGCGACCTGCAAGGGCAGATGAAGAAAATGGGTCGCCCGTGGGAAATTGGCAAGGCATTTGAGCGCTCTGCGCCATGCGGACCAATTCACAAGGCATCAGAAGTTGGGAATCTCGACAAAGGTCCGATTACTTTGACGGTGAATGGTGAAATTCGGCAGGAAGGTGACTTGAACCAGATGATCTGGAAAGTCCCTGAGATGATCTCCTATCTGAGCGATTACTTCGAACTTGCTGCCGGAGACGTAATCCTTTCGGGAACGCCTTCTGGCGTTGGCCCTGTCAACCGCGGCGATGTGATGGTTTTGGCCGTCGACAAACTGGGTAGCCTAACTGTCAACGTAACTTAGCAAGTACGAAGCCAAACCCTCTCTGCGAATTAGGCCAATGCTTTTTGTAAAGGGAACCCGGATGCCCCACTTAGTCGCTGAATTGATCGCACCCCATTCTGGCACTGCAAATGCTATCGGTGCCCCAGGTCGATCTTGGCTGAATTATCTTGGGCTTCGCGAGCTTTGCGCAAAGGTCAAGAAGGATCTCCATCAGATCGGAGTTGGTCGCGGCGACCGGGTGGCAATTGTGTTGCCCAACGGCCCAGAGATGGCGACGGCTTTCATATCCGTCGCCCAAGTGGCGACGACGGCACCTTTGAACCCGGCGTACACTTACGAAGAATACGTATTTTACCTCAAAGACCTGAAGGCCAAGGCTCTTCTTGTAAACGAAAACGAAAATGGACCTGCCGTAAAAGCGGCAAGGGACCTTGGCATCGCTATCTTGAGGGTGTCTCACGATAGCTTACATTCAGCCGGGCAGTTTTACATTTTGCCCTGCGACCCAATTGGCACGGCTGACACATCCGCGCCGGGTGAAGATGATGTTGCCCTGATACTCCACACGTCAGGAACAACGTCGCGCCCCAAAATCGTCCCTCTGACGCAGGCTAATATCTACGCATCCGCGCGAAATGTGGCTTCGTCTTTGAAACTGACAATCGACGACCGCTGTCTGAGTATTATGCCGCTGTTTCATATCCACGGGCTGATTGCTGCTGTTGCCGCTTCTTTAGGTGCTGGATCTCAAATTAGTTGCGCCCCAGGGTTCAACGCTCTTAGCTTTTTCTCACAGGTCGCTGAAGTCGATCCGACCTGGTACACCGCAGTTCCGACAATGCACCAAGCTATTCTCGCCCGAGCTGCACGAAACCAATCAATCATCGAGCAATCGCGGTTGCGCTTTCTTCGATCATCTTCTGCTTCGTTGCCGGGCCCGGTAATGGAAGAGTTGGTGGCAACTTTCAATGCGCCCGTCATCGAAGCCTACGGGATGACTGAAGCCACACATCAAATGTGTTGCAACCCGCTTCCGCCCCAAGAGCAAAAGCCCGGATTTGTTGGAATAGCAGCAGGCCCCGAAGTCAGAATCGCTGACGAGAAGGAGAATGTTCTGATTTCTTCGCAGGACGTCGGAGAAATCGTTATCAGCGGTCCGAACGTGACACCGGGATACGAAAGCAACCCGCAGGCAAATGCCGACAATTTCTTTAATGCGGACGGAAAACTCTGGTTTCGCACTGGTGACCAAGGTTCATTCGACGAAGAAAATTATCTGCGACTGACCGGACGCCTTAAGGAGCTCATCAACCGAGGTGGTGAGAAAATCAGCCCGCTTGAAGTCGACGCCATTCTATTGAGCCACCCGGACGTTGCTCAGGCAGTTTGTTTCGCTGTGCCCCACGAAAAACTTGGCGAAGACATCGCTGCGGCCGTCGTGCTCTCAGAAGGCGCCTCTATCGCATGTCAGGAAGTTAGGGATTTTGTCGGTTCTCGGCTCGCTAAGTTCAAAGTGCCAAGTTCAGTGGTTATCCTCGAGGAGATTCCTAAGGGCGCGACAGGCAAAATACAAAGGATAGGCCTAGCCGTAAAACTGGGGCTGGCAGAGGCTTAGACACATGAAAGTATGTATCTTTGGTGCCGGAGCAATCGGAGGTTACGTTGCCGCGAAACTTGCACAGACTGATACAGACGTCAGTGTTGTCGCGCGCGGGCCCCATCTGGCCGCAATGCAAGAAAAAGGGCTGACTCTTCTTGAGGATGGGCGGGATCCAATAAACGTCCCAATACGCGCCTCAGACAATGCTGCCGATCTCGGTCCACAAGATTATGTCTTCATCACTCTGAAAGCGCATTCCGTCCCAGCAGTCGTAGACTCAATGCAGCCGTTGATTGGGGACGAGACAACAATAGTAAGTGGAGTGAACGGGGTGCCCTGGTGGTATTTCCACAAACTGCGCGGCCCTTACGAGGGAACGAGGTTGGCGTCAGTCGATCCCGGCAACCTGCAGTGGAACGGTTTCGGGCCAGATCGAGTCCTCGGATGTGTCGTTTATCCAGCTGCTGAGGTCGTTGCTCCTGGATCAATCAAGCATGTCGAAGGCAATCGTTTTTCATTAGGCGAGCCTGATGGTTCTAAATCTGACCGTGCGGCCAAGCTTTCGGCTGCGCTGTCCACCGCCGAGCTTCGTGCGCCCGTTCGACCAAGAATCCGGGACGAAATCTGGCTAAAACTGTGGGGTAATTTGTCGTTCAACCCGATTTCCGCGCTTACCCACTCAACACTTGATGTCTTGTGTACTGACGAGGGTACACGCTCCGTGGCTCGTGGGATGATGCTTGAGGCACAGGAAATCGGTGAAAAACTTGGTGTAAAATTCCCGATAGACGTTGAAAAACGGCTCGACGGCGGAGCGGCTGTCGGTGCCCACAAGACATCTATGTGGCAGGATTTGGAGTTGCGCCGACCGATGGAAATTGACGCCTTGGTAACTTCAGTGCAAGAACTCGGGCAACTCACTGGAATCTCGACGCCCACAATCGATACTGTTGCTTCACTGATTAAGTTGAGGGCAAAAGTCGCAGGTCTTTATTAGTTTGCTCCAGCCTACATCGGCTGACGATTGGCCTTGTCAGAAGAACTTGCGTTGATGTGGGCAGGGTGCGTAGCCTCTATCCACGAAAAGACGATCACTATTCAATTTCTTCAAGACGAGTACTGAGATTATCCGTTTTTGGGTGATTTTGTGCGGTCGGTTTCCGCTAGGAAACCAATTTGTCTCTGGCATTTTCTAATTTATGCGACGCCCGGGCACCTTGAGAATTGAGGGAAAGAGCGTGCGAGGACAAAAAAACCGGGCGACCCAACATCAGACCGCCCGGTGGCTTTGATCATTCCGCTAGCACAGCCGATTTCTCGCGCAGGCCGTCACGATAGAGTGCTTTGGCGAGGGAGATGCACATCAGCCCCATGATCACGGTGAAGGGCAGTGCGCCGATGATCATCGCGCTCTTCAGCGCCTCCATCGGATCAGCGCCGCCGTTGGTTTTGCCCGCGATCAACAAGGTCCCGATGACCAGCGTCAAGAGCACACCCCAGACGATCCGGTGCTTGATACCGGTATGATGTTCACCGCCAGACATGATCGTGTTCATCACAAGGATGCCCGAGTCTGCGGAGGTGACAAGGAATGTCAGGATCAGCACCACGCACATCACAGTGATCCCGGCTAGAAAACCGCCTGAAAGCATGTGTTGCAGAGTGACGAACAGCTTGGCTGTGTTAGATGCGCCGATGATCGCGCCTTCTGCCGCGCCCGAGAGTTCGAGGTCGATAGCGGTACCGCCAAGAATGGCCATCCATGCAAAACAGACCATGGCCGGTGCGAATACGCAGCCGATGATAAACTCGCGCACCGAACGTCCTTTGGATATGCGCGCCAGGAACAGGCCGACAAAGGGCGAAAACGCGATCCACCAGGCCCAGTAGAACGTGGTCCAGCCCGCTTGCCATCCGAATTGGCGACCCGGCTCGCCGGCTGCATAGGCAGCAGCAAGAACCTCGTCGGGCAACGTTGCGGCATCGCCTTCCAGGCCGGATTTAAAGCCATCGAATGAACCCCAGGCATTGGTCGCGCCACCGCGCAGCGCATCGGCATAAGGTGCCGCCTCGCCGGGCAATGCCGCAGCAAAGTCTGCAGGAGATTGAGGGCCGAAGGCACCAAAGCTCAGCGAGACGTAGTGCAGGATGTAATCTGCGAACGCGCTGGCATAGGTGGTCATGGCAAATAGGAACGAACCAAAGACCACGAAGGTCAACAACAGGATGATCGACAGGACCAAGTTGAGGTTGGATAGGTATTTCACGCCTCGTCCTACGCCGGAAACCGCCGAAAGGATCGACAACCCCATGATAGCCACAAGCCCCGTAATCAGGCCTACTGTGCCCGGAGCTGGCGCATCACCGCTCATGTCCATCAGCCACTGCATACCAGTAATCGCGTACAGCCCGTCGATAAACTGCGACACTCCGAAACCAATCGTCACCGAGACACCCAGGATCGTCGCGACAACCCCAAGAACATCAACGATATGGCCCAAAAATCCGTTCATCCAGCGTCCGAACAAAGGCGTCAGAGCCGTACGGATGGTCAGCGGCATGCCACGAGTATAGGCGTAGTAAGCCAGCGACAGGCCGGTCACCACATAGATAGCCCAGGCGTGAAAACCGTAATGCAGGAACGTGTAGCGATAGCCTGACTTGATGGCGCCTTCGGAATTGGCCACGACTTCACCGGCTAATACCTCGGGGTTCGAACCCCACAGGCCCATTGGCTCGGCTGTGGCGAACACCATCAGACCCACGCCCAGACCAGCCCCGAACATCATGGAAAACCATGAAAAGGTCGAGAACTCAGGGACTTCATCCGGTGTTCCCATAATGCGGCTGCCGGTTCGGGGCAGCAGCGCGATCACCAGCAAAAAGAACGAGAACAGCCCCACTATGACGATGTAGAAGACGTTGAAATCTTCCAACAGACGCCAATTCAGGCTGCCCAGAACTCCGTTTGCATTAGCCGGCCACACCAGTGCCCAGATGACCAGTGCCACCATGATCAACTTGCTGAGCACAGCAATTTCGACGCTGTGCCCTTCGTAAAACCCACCGGCAGATTTCTTGATCTGCAACTCGGTGAAAGGTTGATTGATAGACATAAATTCCTCCCTGTTCGCGCGTATTCAGAGGCTTCTGGGTGTCCTGTTTTGTTGTCCGGGCACTGTTTCGGCCCTTACCCCAGAAGAGCTTCAATTTTTGCAAGTGTTGCGGTGTTCACCGCAACGCCGTCCTCACGGGCGGCCAGTCGTTTGGCACGGCGGCCGTCGCCGGGCAGATGTGCCCCGTCCTGAGAACGGATCGCTTCGACAAGGCCAGAAACGCCACTCTCAAACGTGCCAGCCGCGGTGGCAGCCGGGTCGATCGCTATGAAGAATTGGCCGGTTTTTGGTGGACCGCCCGCAGTTCCGGAAAATGGCGAGGCATTGATGCCCAATGTTGCCCCGGCCAGCGCCGCTGCCAGAAGCTCAGTCATTAGCGCGACGCCCACGCCCTTGTATCCGCCAGAAGGAGCCATTGACCCTTTAAGGCCAACCTCCGGATCAGTGGTCGGGTTGCCATCGGCATCCAAAGCCCAGCCAACGGGAATCGGCTTGCCCTCGCGCGCGTGTTTCATGACCTCGCTCTTTGCGATGGTGCTGGCGCTTTGGTCGATCAGCAGCGCAGGCTCACCGTCAGTGCCCGGGGCAGCGACGGAAAACGGGTTAGTGCCAACGACCGGTTTGGAACCGCCAGAAGGTGCGATCGAAGCAGGTGCGTTGGTGAATGCCATTGCGACCAGCCCTGCCTGCGCCAGACGGTATGTGTGATAGCCCAGAACACCGCAATTATAGCTGTTCCTGATGGCCAGAACTGCCACGCCTTGTTCGCGGGCCGCGGGGATCAGCGTCTCAAACCCCAGATCGATGGCCGAATGCGCAAAACCGGTCGCAGAATCGACGGTCACGACGCCCGGCCTGGGGCGAGACAAAACCGGTGTCGCCTGCCCATCGACCTTGCCACATTGCACATGCTCGCAATAAATCGGGATATAGGCGAGCCCGTGGCTGGCGACACCATCCGCCTCGGTCGCTGCTGTGGCCACAGCCAGCGGGCGTGCGTTTGCCTCGGAAGTCCCCGCCGCCACCAGAGCGCGGAACGACAGATTCTCAATTTCGGTAAGGGAAAGGGTTCGTGTTTCGGTCACTTCAGTGTCCCTTCAATCATTGTCGGAAAGCCCGGCCCCTGCACCCAACAAGCGAGATTCCTCGGTAGCAGGAGCGTAGGTGCGATGGGCAAATTGGTTCAGAACTTCCCAGTCATCCGGGGCAGGGTGCGCGCGCGTGTGCTTTGCCCGCCGGGCGTCAGAGGTGCCACCTTGTGAAACGGTCACCCGCCGTGCGTTCTCTGGCAGGACATCGGGAGCTGTCAAATAGGTCTCATCGATCACCACCTGGACATCGTCGAAGTCGACAACCAGTGAGCAATCCAAAGCACGTGCGGTATTGGAGATAAAGGGCAACAACAGAGCAGGTGCAACAACATCCTGCATTTCGATCGGGCCCGTCGTGAGCAGATGGGCACAATCCGACAGAAGCGGCCCCGCAGACAACGGACACAAGTCCCCGTCACCCTGCCATGGACCTTCAAGGTGCCCAGGGCGGTGCGAGGCAAGGTTCGAAGCCAGCTCCAGTTTCAATAATCGGGCCAAAATACCGGCGCCGTCCAAGCCCTGTGAGCAGAGCCAGCGGGCAGCCTTTGACGCCTCTTCAGCTTGTCCCCAGGAATAGCCCGCACCGCGGGTGGCACGTTTGGCAGTAGCCTCCATTTCATTCAGCGAAAAGCTCATGCTTGCACCTCCGGATAGACCCACAAATCGGCGTTCTCGCTGGTCAGATCCTCAGGGTAAGGAGCGCCGGCATACATGCAAATTCGCACCCAGCGGTCCGAACGTGGATCAAAATGCGTTGCACCAAAGAACGACAGTTTTGCTCGCAGCATGTCGAGGGGCGACACCGAAGCGCTGATCGTGTTGTCGTGGATTTCGCCATAAGGAGCGGTACGGCTCATCTGCGCGCGGCGGATGGTGTGGCGATGTTCGGGATGGCGCAGTAGAAACTCGGCCACAGGCTTGGATGCGTCCCATTCGCCCAGCGCGGCATGGGCAACGGCCGCATCGCGCGCGGGCGCTAGTGGTTGTTCATAATCCGCAATCGGCTCTTCGAACCGTTCGCCCATCCGGGGTTCAAGCTTCTCTTCCGAGACATACCATGCGCGGGCGCAGTTTTCGGAGGCGTCCCAATCCAGGTCGAGCGCCCAGCCAAAGCTGTTGCAGATCAAATCGCAGACCTCGCTTATCGGCATCGCGCCATCGATCACAAATGCAGGGGCGTTGCTGTCTCCCATACAGGTGGCCAATTCGTCCACAAGATCACCGTAAGGTTCTAGGATTAGTGACGCGATCAATTCCTGACCTTCTTCGCTGAGCGCGGTTTCAGACCAGACCACCAACCGGTTCCACGGGTGGTCACCAGTCAGATTGTCCAGTTTCAGGTAATCTGAAATTGCCTGCAGGTCGGCATTCAATGCCGCCAGCTTGGAGATCTGGATGGGATGCTCTGACTGCCACCAGGACATTGAAAGCCTACTGCGTTCGAATACACGGCAGAAATGGCTGGCCTCGGCCTCGGTAGCGGTTTCCAGCGATCGAACACGCGCAATCGCCTCTTCGCGCGCCATGATCCAGTTGTTGAACAAAACAGGATGGTTGACGATGAAGGGGGCCATGCCAAGGCCAGTGGAATTGCCGATCCCCAGCCAATGGGCAATGCTTGGATCTAATTGCACAGCCCGGTCGCCGCCCTTGGCATCAGCCATATGCTGGACCAAATCCCGTACAAAGGCCCGGGTCAGAAATACGGACAGCATTTCGGCCTGAAACGGCCCATTGGTTTCAGGGCGGTCTGCTATGTTCTCGCGATCCGCGGCGCCGAATTTACCCGAGCCGTATACGGCTGTGGTTCGCATCAGGTAACCAACCTGATAAATCTGTTCCAGATCAGGCTGTTGCCCCGATGCCAGAGCGTCAACGACATGCGCCCACAATCGCACCGAACGGTTGGCGCGAGACAATGACAACTCGCTTTCGCTTACACGCCCAGCCTCTTGCAGAGGCACGTTTTTCGACAAGCGATCAATATCGGCCTCGGTCGGGATGCCGTCAAACAGGGCAAAGGTGGCATCCCAGGCTTCGGCAATCACACGGTCCGAGCGCATTTCAGGCGGCAAATCATGAGCAAATGCAACGAGTGAGTACGCACGCGCTGGCCCATGGGCGGTGTAGACGGCACACCCAACGCCATTGGCATCGATGTCGAAAACAGGCCGCGAAAACGACCAGTTTTCCTGCGCCATGCGGCGGGTCAGCTGCCGCATGAAGCTGAGGCGGCATTGATGCAACGACCCCAAACGTGAAAGCCGCATTACGAATGCAGGGTCTCGTCTGCCAATGTCTGTTTGCGCCAGTATTTCCATATGATTACCCTTGAGGGACGAAGTTATCGGCGAAGAACCTGTGCCAGTTCCCGCCCATGATCCCGGCCACTTCGTCATCGTTCAGACCGGTCGCGCGTAACCCTTGTTCGATATTTCCAAAATCCCGGCTATCCCGGAACCACCCCGGCATCGGAGGAAAGCCCGGATTGTTGGCAGACCCCTCGCCATAGTCGATTTCCTTGGTCCAGCGTCCAACCCGCATCCATTCGACGACGCTGTCGGGTTGATCCTGACATAAATCCGTGCCGATCCCGAGATGTTCAGGCCCGTACTTTTCCGCCGTACGGGCGATCATCTCGCAAAAGCTCTCCAACGTGCAGTCGGACTTGTCTTTCAGGTGGTGCGGATAGACTGAAAAACCAAGCATCCCACCGTTTTCGGTCACCGCCTGGATCACCGCTTCGCGCTTATTGCGCAGGGCGGGTGACCAGTCGTAGGGGTTTGCGTGGGTGATGGCGATGGGGCGTTCGGACAGCTCGGCGGCGTCGATGGTAGAGCGGTCCGCCGAATGGCTCATGTCAACGACCAAGCCGACGCGGTTCATCTCTTTGATAACCTGTTTGCCCATGCGGGTGATGCCGGTATCCTCGGTCTCATAGCAGCCAGTGGCGAGCAGGGATTGATTGTTATACGTCAGCTGCATGAACCGTGCGCCCAGCGTATGCACGATTTCGACCAATCCGATATCGTCTTCGATAGGAGAGGGGTTTTGAAAGCCAAAGAAGATGGCCGTGCGCCCGGTTTCGCGTGCCTTATCGATGTCGCTGGCCCACAATCCTTTCATGATCAGGTCCGGGTATTGTTCGAACCAGCGGTTCCATTTCTCAAAGTTCAGAACCGTTTCGCGGAAGTTTTCGTGATAGGCGATGGTGACGTGAACTGCATCCACACCACCTTGGCGCAATTGCCGAAAGATCTTTTCCGACCAGTTCGCGTATTGAAGGCCATCAATGCGCATCAGAACGGCTTTCCCGCGCTGATATAAGCAGTCTTGACGGTGGTATAGAACTCGGCCGCCGCCTTGCCCTGCTCGCGCGGGCCATAAGAGCTGTCGCCGCGTCCGCCGAACGGCACGTGATAGTCGGTACCGGCGGTGGGCAGGTTCACGGTTACGACCCCGGTGCGCGCGTTGCGGCGGAAATGGGTGGCGCGTGCAAGGCTTTGGGTGACGATGCCCGAAGTCAGACCGAAATTGGTGTCGTTGACGACGGCCAGCGCTTCGTCATAGCTGCCCACTTTGATGACAGACGTCAGCGGGGCGAACATTTCTTCGCGGTTGATGCGCATATCGTTGGATGTGTTCAGGAAGACGCCCGGGCTCATGTAGTAGCCATCGTGAGGCATATCCAGGCGTGTACCACCGCAGGCCAGCTCGGCGCCTTCGGACTTGCCGAGATCGACATAGGCCAGGTTCTCAGCCAGTTGCTGTGCACTGACGACGGGCCCCATCTGGGTTCCATCCTCCAGCGCGTGACCGACTTTCATTGCTTTTGCACCAGCGACAAGTTTCTCAACGAAGGCATCATGCACGGTGCTGTGAACCACAAGCCGGGAGGAGGCTGTACATTTCTGACCTGTGCCGCCAAATGCGCCACCCAGCGCCAGCGAAACAGCAAGGTCGAGATCAGCATCGTCCATGACGGCCAGCGCGTTTTTCGAACCCATTTCCATCTGCACTTTGGTCAGGTTCTGTATGGCCGCGGCGGCAATGCCTTTTCCAACCGGGACCGAACCGGTGAACGAGATAGCGTTGACCTTTGGACTTTCCACCAGGCGCTGCCCAATTGAACGACCCGAACCCATAACGAGGCTGAACAGACCTTTGGGAATGTCCTGGCGGTTGATGATTTCAGTCAGGGCAACAGCCGAGGCCGGTGTGATATTGGCGGGTTTCCAAACCACGGCATTACCGTAGCACAGAGCTGGGGCAATCTTCCACGAGGCGGTCGCGGTCGGAAAGTTCCACGGGCTGATAACGGCAACGACGCCCACTGCTTCGCGACGGACGTCGACTTCGATATCAGGGCGCACGGAATCTGCGTTCTCACCGATCTGGCGCAGACATTCGGCCGCGTAATAGGTGAAAAACTGCCCGGCGCGATAAACCTCGCCCTTACCTTCGGCCAGCGGCTTGCCTTCTTCTCGGGCCAGCAGGGTGCCCAGCTCTTCGGCGCGCGCCATCAACTCGTTACCGACATTCATCAGTACCGCCTGCTTGCGCTCTAGCCCGTAAGCCGCCCATTCGGCTTGCGCGACACGCGCCTGATCCAGTGTGGCCTCAAGCTGATCCGCACGGGCTTGTGCGAAATGACCGATGAGGTCACTCAGGTCTGAAGGGTTGCGGTTTTCGATCTCGCTTTCGCCGGCCATCCATTCGCCAGCGATCAGGTTCAGTTTGGTCACGTCGGGCCCCAAATTCAGAATTGATTTGGGGCAGAGTGGACTTTGCAGACTGCATCAGTCAAACTCAAACAACTGAATTGAATTTCAGGAAAATTGAAGTATGGCTATAAAGATCGAAATGCTGCGCTGCTTTTGCACCGTTGCGCAGACAGGTAACCTAACCGAAGCAGCAGACCGATTGGGTCGCACCCAATCGGCGGTTTCCATGACTCTCAAGCAGTTGGAAGGTCACCTGGGCAAAAAGCTGTTCGAAGGAGAACGAAAGAACCATCTCTCTGCTCTGGGCGAGCAGGTGTTTGAAATGTCTCTGAAGCAGGTGCGCCAGTTCGATCAGACGGTGCAATCTATCGAAGCCGCAGCAGACGCAATACATGGATTGATACGAATCGTTTCTGTGCCTTCGGTCGCGGCTCTTCTGTTTCCTTCAACTCTGGAACACATGACTCGCCGCTTTCCTGGCCTGAAGGTCGAGTTGCGGGATACGGATACTCAGCAGGTGTTGGATGCTCTTACCGAAGGCAAGGCAGATATCGGGATAGCTTCGGGTTACCATCCGCTAAATGGTGTCAAAACCATTCCCCTGTTCGAGGATCAATTCGGACTTGTTTGCGCGTCCAACCATCCGCTTATCATGAGGCCGGAACCACCTACCATCGAGGATGTTGTCAATACTTCGTTTGTCCGAAATGCTTTATGCGATCTCATTCAGACGCTGCGATTTGTGAACGCGATCGAAAACGCTGATGTTACAATCCACAATACGCACTCGCTTATTACCATGGTACGGACTGGGGAATGGGTTACCGTTCTCCCTCAAACAGTTGCGCAGTTCATACCCGAATCCACCGCATTTCGCACCATTTCGGATCTATCCGACAAGAGGCAGGTCTATCTGTATGTGAAAGAAAGATCGCGGTTCGAGGAAGTAACGGCCGAGTGCAGCGCCTTTATGTTGAACTGCGATTTGGTTTGAAACAGAGGTTTAGGCAGGCTTCCTTTCCCAAAAGCCAATTCTGTTTTTGTTAACCCGGAAGTCCAGGTGATAACAGCAATCTGCGCTGCGGGATTTAAATATACTGTCACTCTGCAACGCCAGTGTCGGTAGGCGTTGCAAAAGTCAGATGTTGAGGAATGAACCCGGTCTGAGATCAGAGGAAGGACGGCGCTTAACACACTGACAAGGGGATAGGCAAATCGAACAGGTAGACCGATTTCGGCAAATGTCGTTGCACCTATGTTGTTCAAAATCCGGCTAAACCCAATTCCTTCCTGGACTGTGATGCCCGGGACTCCAGAATCGAAGTGTTCTGATCGTGCGCGACCGAAATGGCTTGGTCGAAAGCGCGTATCGCCCCCTCCTTGTCGCCGCGGGCCGAACAGATCTCTCCCTGGATTCTGTACAACTCCGCTTCTGCCCAACGTTCTCCGGTCGCTTTCTGCTCATCAAACGCTCGATCAACCGCTCTTTGCGCGGCATCGGGATTGCCGGATCTCAGCAAGGCTTTCGCCTGTATCACCAGATAAAGCGTAACCCACAACCAACAGCCTTTTTCGCGGTATTCCTCAAGTGCTTTATCCAGCTTTGCGTGGGCGCCGTCCTCATCAGCCATACAGGCAAATACCGCGTCATGGATGACGACGAAATTCTGCCACAGGGTCATATCGTGATCTTCAGATACCTTGCGCATTTCGTCGTTGATCTTGCGTGTACGATCAATTTCACCTGCCCAAATCGACAAAGTGACAACGTGCAACCCCGCATAACAGAAGGTGTTCGCGTGTTTCAGTTCTCGCGCCCTGGCCATCGCTTTGTTGGCAGTTTCCCAGGCCCCACGTTCATCACCTGTCATCCATTGCGCCAGCAGAGTGTAACACCATATCTGAACGCCCGGGTCCTGCGCGAACTTGGTGGAAAAATCCACAATCTCGGATGTCTGATAAAGCGCATACGCGGTCTTTAGATCCTCCAGCGCTTCGGACGGTCGACCCATCGCGATAAGTGTTGCCGCTCTCATGCGCCGCGAGATCAAATGTGGAATCGGATCAGGTTCGCCTGCCATTTCTGAAACAAGGCGGCTTACCAGGTCGAATGCACGATAGAGATTGTTTCCGATATACGGCGCAATCCATGTGCCGTAGTAGATCGCGATCTTCAACTCGGAATCCGAAGTCGCCTCGATCCGTTCCAGCGCTTGTGAAAAGGCTGCGCTGGCCTCGGTCGACGCGTAGCCGTCTTTTGCAATATGCACCTGTGCAAGCTGTACAAGCAGTGCAAGTTCCTTTTCCCGCCACTCTGGCTTGTCCAGCAGTTGCGTAACCACATCCAGGGCTGTTCGCAGGTGATTTGCGGCCTCAACATAGGCCGGGCGGGCCTGTGCATTTCTGGCAGCGTCCGCCCACAGCAACACGGCTTTTTCAGTTAATCCGGCAGCTGTCGCATGATGTGCCACCAATTCCGGCGGAACATTTTGATCCGCTTCGAACAGGTCTGTGAGGCGGTTATGTATTTCGATTCTACGGCGTCTGAGCAAGCTCTCGTAGGCGACATCACGAACCAGCGCATGTTTGAAGACATAGGTGGCATCAGGTGGTGTTCCGCGCCGAAAAACCAGTTCGCTGCGTTCCAGCTGCGCCAAAGCATCGTCGAGTGTCCGGTCATCAATCTGTGCAATTTTCGCTAATGAAGTACGGCTGAAATCGCGACCTATACAGGCAGCGATCTGGGCAATTTCCTTGATCGGTTGAAGCCGGTCAATGCGCGCCATGAGAGAATCGTGTAACGTTGCGGGAATGCTGACCCGGCTGAGCGGGCCCGCCAGCTCAAAGCGGTTTTCGGTTTCGACCAGGTCCCCGGACTCGACGATTGTTTTTGTTAGCTCTTCGATAAAAAGGGGAATGCCGTCGGTCCGGTTGATGATTTCTGCCACCAGTTCATCAGGAAGATCTTTGCCCTTGGTGATTTTCTTAAGGATGCCTTCGGTTTGATCAGATCCCAAGCGGTTCAGCGTCAACTTCGAAACGATAGGGTGGCCGCCAAACCCATAGGTAAAGCTGGGCCGCCCGGTAATCAGTATCATAACACGCTCACCTGCAATTCGGTCCAGACAAGCTTCGAGCATTGCAAGTGTCGATGCATCGCTCCAATGTGCATCCTCGACTACTATCAAAACCGGTTTTTCGCGCGATAACGCCTGAACTTCCGCAGACGTTTCATTCATAATCCGAACCCTGAGTTGCTGCGGTGTCAGCTCAGGTTTTTCGCCCTGCAAAGCGATGTCGATCTGCAGAAGCTCAGCAATTATCCGATGATCTGCTGCACGAAGCTGCGTACGCAGCTTCGCGAGCTTCTGATCCGCCGTATCGGATTCGAGAAGGTTCATTGCGTGCGAAAGCTGGCCAATGACTGGATAAAAACTCGAATCCGAATGGTAAGGAGAGCAGTGATAACTGATCCGATAGTGATCCTGGGATTTCAACTCGTCAGTTACCGCGCGCGTCAGCCGGGATTTTCCAATGCCGGCCTCACCTGTCAAAATAGTGACTTGCCCCTCGCCCGACTGGGCGCGGCGCCAATGTTCCAAAATCAACCCGAGTTCATTATTTCGCCCAATCATGGGGGAAACAGGGGCGGAATCTTGCGTCTCAAATCGGCTTTCAAGACTGCGTTCTGACGTTATCCGCCACGCGGCAGCTGAGTCTTCAAGGCCCTTGATTTCGAGCTGACCAAGGAACTCAAGCTCGAACGCGTCCGAGATAAGCTGCCGTGTTGCGTCGGACACAATGACCTGCCCGGGTTCCGCCTCGGCCTGCAATCGGGCGGCTAGGTTGGGTGTATCACCAACAACCGTTTCCTCCTGTGCGCTACCCTCACCGATGAGGTCGCCGACAACGACCATTCCCGTGGCGGCGCCAGCGCGCGCAGCAAGAAATGTCCCGTCCGGCGCACGCATGTCTGAGACTGATTGGGTGATTTCCAAGGCTGAACGCACCGCGCGCCTTGCATCATCTTCGTGGGCTTCTGGCCACCCGAAATAGCACAGAACGCCATCACCCATGTATTTGGCAATGTGGCCCTGATACCGTGTTACGATACCGGCGACAGCATTCTGGTATTCTTTGATAATGTCGCTCATGTCTTCCGGATCCAGACCCGCAGACAGTGCTGTTGATCCTGCTAGATCCACAAATAAAGTCGTCAAATGGCGCCTTTCGGCCCCGCGTGAGCCATCCGGTGCCGCCATTGTGTCGTCTCCGGATAAACCGGTTTCTTTTGCCGTTATTGCAGCACGGAGCCTTTTGCGCGCGCCCAGAGACAAGCCTATTTCCCGCAGGTCGTCATTCGTCAGATCAAACAGGACGTCCAGATCGATTTCATTTTCGACGAGGCATTCCTCTAGGTTGCCAAGATTCCGCCGCGATAACCATTCACCAAGTTCTGACATACGTTAATGAGACCTTTTAATCTGGCTCTGACTCCAAAGAATTTTTGATCTTGCAAATTGTGGTCCCGATTTCTCAAGGGGCAAGTCTACTCATTGGGTGTCTACGCTAACACCGTGGACACCGGGCAAAGTTGCCGACTAGTCTGGCTCGGACCTTTTATTAACTGTGAGACAACAATGGGCATTAACACAACGACATTTGAAAAGATGACCGAAGCGTATACCGCCGCATGGAACTCAGGCAACCCTGAGGCGGTTGCCGACTTTTACGCTCCGGAAAAGGGGATAACCATTAACCGAGGCGAAAACCAATTCGGCCGCGAAGCCATGATTGCGATGGCAGGCGGGTTCATGGCGTCATTTCCTGATCTGGTCCTGGTGCGGGATTTTTTTCGTCTGGCAGGCGGTCGCGCCGTTTTCGGATGGACGCTTGAAGGTCACCATGCGGACACGGGAAATTTTGTCAAAGCGAGCGGATGGGAGGAATGGGAGCTAAGTGAAACCGGGGCGATTACAAACTCCTTGGGCTGGTTCGACGCTTTGGATTACGAGCACCAGGTCAACGGCGCGAAGCCAGAGACCTCTTAGAAGTATACCACCCGCCTTCTAGTTTTTTGATCGTACCGAAATCGGCCGCAGTGAGCTTAATGTTTCAGAGGCCACCGCATTGTCATGCTTGCCGATGAGTGCTTCTAAACCAGTTGGAAACCAGCTTAAGAACAGTGTTTCCATATTTCATCAGCCACAGGTTTATTGTGCCCGTGGTCGGTTCTTGAAGTTTCAGTTATGCTATTGGCTTTGAAGCCAATCCAGAAAAGCCTGAACGTTTTTCTGTCTTTCATTTTGTTTCGGGCGGACAAGGAAATATCCGTAGTCGACGAGAGCGTGTGGCGACAGAAAAAACAGCTTCTGGTCTGCTATTTCGCGCTCGATCATTGAATCCATCAGGGCAATTCCCTGGCCGTCGATCACCGCCTGCACCCTGACATTGGGATCCGGGATGATCAGTGTATCCCGGCGCGTCTGATGCGGCAGGTTCGCGACATTCAGCCAATCGGTCCACGCGTTGCTGTCATCGTGATCCCGCAGTAAAGTGAGTTCTGATATCGCCTGTTCAATACCCAGTGTCTCGACCATTCCCAACGCGTCAGCATTGCCGACTGGATAGGCCGGGCAAGGCAGGAACGGGACGACCTCTGCGTCGTTCCATTGCCCGTTTCCCCACCTGATGGCGATATTCACGCCTTGTGCCTCCAGATCAAACAGTCGGACCATCGGTTGCAATCGCAACTGAATTTCGGGGTGCTCTTGCATGAATGACATCAACCGCGGAGACAACCATCGGGCAGCGAAGTAAGTTGAAACACCAACGGTCAGCGTGCTGTAAGATATCCCTTTTAGCGCCAGGATTTCGGCCTCAATTTCCGCATAGTGGCCTTGGCAAGAGGCGAGCAACCTTTGCCCATTGGCGGTCAACTCCACGCCGCGGGCATTACGCCGGAACAGTGGGAACCCCAAGTCCATTTCCAGTGTTTTGACCTGATAGCTGATTGCGCCTTTGGTCATGTTCAAAGATTCAGCGGCGTCCGAAAAACTGCGATGCTGGGCAATTTCGATGAACAGACGCAGAGTATCGTGATGGCGAAATTCAACAGTCATTCCTCAATCGTATGAAATTTTTGAACGCAGTGAGCAAATAAAATCGATTGTTGTTTCCCTAAAACCTAAAAATATAGGCGGTGTAGAAACATTTCTGGGAGTTAATGCGTTGGGGAGAATGAACACTCAAACGCACATTTCTCAACGCGGCCGAGTTCGTCAGGGACGGTTGACCCGACATAATGCAACCTTAGTGGCCCCAGTTTACAGCCGTCGCAAGATTCCAGCTTACAGTCTTCTGGATGAGGGCGCGCTAACCAGAATTGAAACTCAAGCAGATTGGATATTGGAGCAGATCGGCGTCGAATTCCGCGGTGATGAAGTGGCGCTTGGATTGTTCTCGGATGTAGGCGCGCATGTCGAAGGAAACCGTGTTCGGTTCGAGCCCGGGCATGCAAGGCAGTTATGCGCGACCGCGCCAACCGAGTTTCAACTTCATGGGCGCAATCCGGACCGCACAGTCACATTGGGTGGTGATAGTCTGGTGCTGATGCCGGGTTATGGTTCACCTTTTGTCACCGATCTGGAGCACGGCCGGCGGTATGCCACGCTGGAAGATTTCGAGAATTTCGTAAAACTCGCCCATCTTTCCCAGGCGCTGCACCATTCCGGCGGTACGGTGGTGGAGCCGACGGATATTCCTGTGAACAAGCGACATCTCGACATGGTGCGGGCGCACTTCACCCTTTCGGACAAGCCTTTCATGGGTGGTGTCACCTCGACCGTGGCCGCGCAGGACAGCCTGGATTTGGCACGGTTGGTTTTTGGAAAAGGGTTTTTGGACGAGCACGCAGTAATGCAAGCCAACATAAATGTGAATTCACCGCTGATCTATGACGAGACGATGTCTGGTTCCTTGCGAATTTACGCTGCCGCCAATCAATGTGTGTGTGTTTCCCCTGCAATTTTTGCCGGTGCGATGGGGCCATTGTCCCCGGCAGCGGTTGCGGCGCAGACCCTAGCTGAAGTCATGGTTGGGATCGCCTTGACCCAGCTTGTGCGCCCGGGTTGTCCAGTCGTTTTTGGCAGTTTCCATTCAACTATGAACCTTAGAACCGGGGCTCTGACCTTTGGCTCGCCCGAGGCCAACCTGACCACCATGGCGGTTTCCCAACTGGGTCGCAGGCTTGGAGTTCCGGTACGCTCGGGTGGGGGTCAGGTTACCGCGTCGAATGCGCCTGATGGTCAGGCGATGCAAGACAGTGCAGATGCATTGTGGGCCACGCTTTTGTCCGGCGGCCACCAGATCTGGCATGCGGCGGGATGGCTCGAGGGCGGGTTGGTGATGTCCTATGAGAAATTCATCATGGATCTCGACCACTGCGGCGCAATGCTCAAGATGTTGCAGGGGTTCGAAACGGACGATGAGGCCTTTGGACAGGATGCCTATCTTGAGGTCGGGCCAGGGGAAAACTTCCTCTCTACCAGCCATACACTGCGCCACTACAGCACTGCCAATTTTGAATCGCAGATTCCCGAAGCCGGTCCTTACGAGACATGGGCAGAAAACGGCTGCATGACGAACGATCAACGCGCGACCGCACGTTGGCGGCAGATGCTGGCGGAATACGAGCCGCCTCAGATGCAAGATTGCATCCGTTCTGCGCTGAACGACTACGTGGCAGAGCGAAAAGTCGCGATGCCTGATGAATGGTATTAGGAAAGGACAGGTCATGACCGAAGAAAAGAGCCGCATGTCAGCTCTTGCCTCACGCCACACCGCACTTGGATCGGGGTTGGAGGACTGGAATGGAATGGGCACTGCTTGGACTTACAACTCGGATCCGAACGATGAGCACGATGCCGTGCGTCAGCGTGCCGGGATGTTCGACATGTCACCATTAAAGAAGGTTTTCGTACGAGGCCCCGACGCGCAGGCGGTTCTGGATCATTTGACAACGCGAGACCTGTTCAAAATAGCGGCAGGCAAGGCGGCATACCTTTGCGTTCTGAACGATGCAGGCGGAATTGCTGATGATGCGATTGTGTCGAATAACGGCGATGACGAGTGGATGATCGTGCACGGGTCTGGCGATACAATGGCATTACTCGAAGCATCGGCACATGGGCGTGACGTCTCGATCGAGTTTACTGATGAACTGCATGACATTTCAGTGCAAGGCCCCGCTTCACTAGGGATTATTGACGCACAGTGCGACATCGATCTGGCATCGCTGGGTTACTTCGAGCACAGCCCAGCCCGGCTTTTCGGTCATCCCTGCCGTATTTCGCGAACCGGTTATTCGGGGGAACGCGGTTACGAAATTTTTGCCGATGGCTCAGTGATCACTGATATCTGGGACAAGCTGGCGGAATCCGGAGTAACGCCGTGTTCGTTCACTGCGCTTGATAAGGTTCGGATCGAAGCGGGTCTTCTGTTTTACGGGTATGACATGACAGAGGATAATACCCCCTGGGAAGTGGGCCTGGGTTTCACCGTCAGCACATCAAAAGGTGAATTTCGTGGAAAAGAAGCCCTCATGGCGGCAAAGGGAAAAGACAACGTCAATAATGTGTGTCTCGAAATTGATCACAACGACATGGTCGAAGGCGGTGAGGTGTTGAAGGTTGAGGGGGCTGAAGTCGGGATAATCAACAGCCCGTGCTATTCGCATCGTTTAAGCAAGTCTATTGCGCTTGCACATGTTCGACCGGGTCTTTCGATTGGTACGAAATTGACCGTTTCGGGCAATGGTATCGACACGACTGCCACTGTTGTCGCAAGTCCTGTTTACGACCCAGACAAGTTGCGCCCGCGAAGTTAATCGGATCGGCGCAAGCGCAGAGATATGTTAAATGTCATTGCGTCTGTCAGGTGCTACCAAATTTATCTGGCCCGGTTGGGACGGCGGCGCCAACAGCTGCCGTTCAATGATGGTTTGCTCTTTTGACTTTTCCAAAAGCATAATCGCCTCCACAATAGCCATGGAAGTTTCGGCAGTAGCTGATCTGAACTAGACATGCTCGAACGGAACATCGAAGCAGGACTAACCCCATGGATCGTTCGGAAACCCAAAAGCCAGCCACCACGCCACGTACAAGGGCGAAGGCTCGGCATATTCTGGACAATTATTACATCGGCCCGGCCAGGGACGAGAATATCCTGGAAATCTGGGGCTATACCGACCGTATGACCTATTCGCCAGGTGATCGGTTGGCGCTGCGGGTTTCGACTACGGCTGAAAACTGGGACCTTGAGATAGGGCGCGATGGCGCGCAGTACGAACCGTTGCTCAGGAAAGCTGAACTAAGGGGAGTGCATCAGGAGACGCCTCTAGATTGTTCGGTGACTGGTTGCGATTGGGATGTCGGTTATGAATTTACCATCCCCGACGATTGGGTTGAGGGCGGCTATCTGATCACACTCAGCGCTGAAAGAGATGGCGACCGGGTCGAAGAGCACCATCTGATCCTGCTGAGCCGCGCGTCGGACAAGCCACCCGCGCCCTTTGTTTTGGTCTGTGCTACAGGGACTTGGCTGGCCTATAATTGCTGGGGCGGATCCAACCACTACGAAGGGATTGCCGGACCCAACGGCGATGATTTTTCACCCGTTGTTTCAACTCAGCGCCCCTGGACACGAGGGTTTTGCAAATTGCCCGCAGGTGCCCCGCGCGCTGTTCCGGACGTGCCGCATGAGCCCGGCAGCATGGTGCGCTACCCGTATATGGAATGGGCCTATGCCTATGGCTATTCGAAAAAATACGCCTCAGCCGGATGGGCCAGCTATGAACGCCACTTTGCCCGCTGGGCCGAGGGGCAGGGGTTCGAGTTTGATTTCGCAACCCAACATGATCTGGAAGCTGATCCGCATCTGTTAGAGCGATATAGATGCGCAGTTTTTGTGGGCCATGATGAATACTGGTCCGCAAACATGCGCCATGCAGTGGATCGATACACCGAGAACGGAGGGCGCGTCGCTCGGTTTGGTGGAAACTTCCTGTGGCAAACGCGGATCGAGGATGAGGGCCGTACACAGGTTTGCTACAAATACACCGCCGATCAGGATCCGCTGGTCGGTACAGATCAGGAGCATTTGGTGACGGCTGCCTGGGAGGTCGCGCCGGTGAACTGGCCCGGCGCCGAAACATTTGGTGCCAATGGGTTGAAGGGTGTTTATGCCAGTCTGGGTCGTTGCGTCGGGCAAGGCAGTGGCGGCTTTACCATCTATCGCCCCCAACATTGGGCGTTGAAGGGCGTTCAACTGGGTTATGGTGATCAGTTGGGCGCACAATCCCGTATCTTTGGCTACGAGGTGGATGGCGTGGATTACCGGATGGAAGACGGTCTGCCCTTTGCCACCGGTTCTGATGGGGCCGATCCAAATGTAGAGATCCTAGCTCTCGGGTTGGCAACGAGCATCGAGCCCGAGCATGGTATTTGGGGTGAAACCGTTTATATCGGTGACGCGGATGCGACCTTCAAAGCGCAAGCCCTGTTTGGCGACGTAACGACCGAGACGGTGGACCGCAGCAGTCGCGGCAACGGTGTTATTCTGCATTGGCGACGCGGAAAGGGTGAAGTTTTCAATGCGGGCACATGTGAGTGGGTCGCGGGTCTAACCCGACGCGACTGGCAAGTTGAACGCGTCACCCGGAATGTGCTGGAAAGGTTTGGCGCTCCGAATTCAGATGACCAATCACCCTCGTAGGCGCCAGATCATCGGCTTCACCTCAATATCAATGAAGGCGTGGTTGGTTGGCCCCCGGCCAAGCTCGTATTTTCTTTCGTGCACTGTTCCGACTGATTGCTCAGCGAGTACTAGCTTTATGCTGATTACTTTGGGCTGACAGCCAGCCCACGACTTTTTGTACTTCCGGTCGTAGCTTGCTGCCATTCTGGATCTCGACGAAGTATCCATGGGTAGGTGCGATATCTTCGTCGAACAATCTAATCACCCTTTTTTCCGCCAGATCCTGATCAATTAACGGTAGCCAGCCGACAATTACTCCCTGTCCTTCGGCCGCGCCGCGTAAAAGTACATTTGCGTCCTCGAAGATTGGACCTCGTAAGCGATTGACGTTCGGCACATCCATCGCAGCGAACCAATCCAGCCACCCCCAGTGATTTCTCTGATGCATCAATGGCAAATCCATCAGGTCCTCGGGGGCCTTTATGGGACCATAACTGTTGGCGAAATCTTTGGATGCGATCGCCACAGGGCTGAGCTCAAGCAGCTTGATGGCATCGGCTGGCATCTCGGCCATTCGGTCCCAGCGGATCACAATGTCTACGTTTTCTCGATCATGGGTGTTTGGTTTGAAAGCTGGCAGCACTTCAAGTTCGATGTCACGATGTGCTTCCCAGAAGTCGCTGATCCGGGGCATGAGCCAACGGGCTGTAAAAATCGGCCCCGCAGAGATGCGTACGACTTTGCGAGAGCTGCGATGCAAGGTGCGGACCGCGGATTCCAGTATTCCGAAAGCTTCCGCAGTCGCCTCTGACAATCGCTTGCCGTCCTCAGTCAGCACAACATCGCGCCCCGAGCGTTCAAACAGTTTGACACCCAGCTGGTCTTCCAGTCCACGGATATGGTGACTGACCGCAGTAGGGGTGACGATTAGCTGCTCGGCCGCGGCACGATAACTTCCCAGTCGGGCTGCGGCGTTGAATGCGCGCAAGGCGGGCAGGGAAGGTATCACGCGAACCTCATAGATAACTTTAGCTCATCATTCGCTGAGAAAACCGCTTTTGTAAACTGATTGTATTGAGCGCAAAGTCGAAGGCGTAGAAAATTCGACTCATGAGTTCATGTCAAAACAAACCCGACGGCGCGGTCGCAAAGATCGCCTAGCACAAACGACATCCTCAGATTCTACCCCGCCCGTTTGGCCGGGGGTTGCTGGAGGGCGCCTGAAACCTCTTTCATCTGAGGAAGTAAAGCGGGTTGAAGACGCCGCATTTTCGCTTTTGGAAACGCTGGGCCTGAGCCAGGCAACCCCGTCGATGATCGCGAAAGTCGTTGCGGCTGGCGGGGCGTTGACTGACGATGACCGGCTTTTGTTTCCAGAAGACATGGTGCGATGGGCAATTGATGGCGCACAGCGCGGGTTCAACCTGTGTGGTCAGCTGCCAGAGCGCGACCTGAAGATTGAAGGTTCCAGCGTGCACATGTCAACCGGAGGCGCGGCGCCCGGTGTGTTCGATCTGGAGACACACAACTACCGCGATTCCACGTTGCAGGATCTCTATGATGCCGCGCGGATCGTGGACCGGATGGACAACATCCATCATTTCAGCCGGTCAGTCGTTGCGCGGGATATCGAAGACAACGCGGTGATGGATATCAATACGGCCTACGCCTGCCTGTCAGGTACATCCAAACATGTTTCGATCTCGATTACAGAACCACAGAACGTCGCCGAAATTGCGCAACTCTGCTACAGTCTCGCTGGCAGCGAAACCGCGTTTCGTGCCCGACCTTTTCTAACCGTCATGGTTTGTCACGTGGTGCCGCCGATGCGGTTTGCCGAAGAAGCCTGTGACGTTCTGGAACTGGCCATCAGGGCCGGTTTCCCTGTGCAATTGATCAGCGCAGGTCAGGCCGGCGCAACCAGCCCGGCTACAATTGCCGGCTCGTTGGTGCAGGCCGTGGCAGAGACCCTGGCCGGGCTGGTTTTTGCGCGGCTGGTCGATCCCGAGGTCAAGGCAATCTTTGCGCCAAAGCCTCTGGTTGCGGACTTGCGAACTGGTTCGATGAGTGGGGGTGGAGGTGAACAAGCCATTCTGATGGCGGGCGCGGCGCAGATGGGACGACACTGGGACCTGCCCACCAGCTCGATTGCAGGCATTACCGACGCCAAGCGGTTGGACGCACAATACGGCGCCGAGAAATCGCTGGCCGTGACCATGGCGGCGCATGCGGGATCAAATATCGTCACTCAGGCGGCGGGCATGATGTCGAGCCTTCTGGGCGTCAGTCATGCGGCCTATATTGTCGACAACGATTTGTTGGGAAACATCCTGCGCACGATCCGAGGCATCGAAGCGACGCCAGAGAATATCGCCGCTGACGTCATTGCGGCAGTGTGCCGGGGCGAAGGACACTATTTGGGCGAACAGCACACCTTCAGTCGAATGAAGTCGGATTATTTTTACCCGGAGGTCGGCGATCGCCGTGCGCCGCGTGAGTGGCAGGATGATGGTGGGCAGCGCGTTGGCGAGGTGGCACGGGACAAAGCCCGGGAAATCCTGAGCAGCTACTTCCCGGACCACGTGCCCGACGATCTGGACAAGGCCATCAGGGAAAAATTTGATATTCGCCTAAAACGGGCTCAAACCGGAAGACCGGAATGAAAAACCAAGACCAAAGCAGTCGCGCTCGCGCAGCTCTGCCCGGGGGCGTTAGCCACGAATTACGCTATCGCGACCCGCATCCAATTTACATTGAACGTGCATTCGGGGCCGAGAAATGGGACGCCGAAGGACAGCGCTATATCGACTTCAAGATGGGTTCGGCCAGTCAGATGCTGGGCCATTGCCATCCGGCTATCGTCGAAGCGATCCAGAAACAGGCGGAGCGTTCGATCTTTTCTGCAGATTGCCATGTGGCCGAAACCGAATGGGCTGAGTGGATCAACCGACTCTATCCTTCTGCTGAACGGACCCGTTTTACGTCGTCCGGCACAGAGGCCACGATGCTGGCGCTCCGGCTGGGGCGAGCTGTTTCCGGGAAAGATCATGTTCTGCGCGTCGATGGGCATTTCCACGGCTGGCACGACCATGCGTTGAAAGGGGCGAAGCCCGGTAGCACGCAAGCTTCATCGCTTGGAATTCCCGAGGTGATAAATGACCTGATCCACATCTGCGCAGCCAAGCCCGAGGCAATGGAACGCGCGTTGCAGGATGATCGCATCGGAACGGTGATCATCGAGGCTTCGGGTGCGAATTACGGCTGTGTGCCGCTGGCCACCAACACTCTGCGGGCTCTGCACGATGTGGCGCGGGACGCTGGGGTCGTGTTGATCTTTGACGAGATTATCACCGGCTTCCGCTGGTCACCGGGCGGACGGCAGGCACGGGATGGGATCGTGCCGGATTTGACCACACTGGCCAAGATCGCCGCCGGAGGTTTGCCGGGGGGCGCGGTTTGCGGCCGGGCAGAGATCATGGAACTGATGAATAACACCACGACCCGCAACGGGTTTGCACCGGCGGTGAGCCACAAAGGCACATTCAACGGCGCGCCTCTGATTGCAGCCGCCGCCTGCGCAGCAATGCCGTTATTGGCAAGTGGCGAGGCACAAGCGCAGGCGGATGCGATGGCAAATCGGATGCGCGAGGGCATGAATGCGGTGCTGGTAGATCAGGGTGTTCGGGGCTTCGCCTATGGCGATAGTTCAGTTTTCCACGTTTTCTTCGGTCGCGACACGTTGGAAGGGCTCAGCCCCGCCGAAATTCGCGGGATGCCCAAACCGATTGTCAAAGCCTATCGCGATAGGATGTTAGCGCGCGGGGTGGATGTGATGTCCTACACCTCGGGTCTGACGTCTGCCGCCCATACGCCCGCTTTGATTGATGAGGCGCTGGAAGCTTTCCGCGAAACTCTATCCGATATGATCCACGATGGAGTGTTGATATGACCCTGCCGACCCAGGCGCGCACTGTCATCATCGGCGGCGGTGTAATCGGCTGTTCAATCGCCTATCACCTCGCACGTGAAGGGCGCAGAGATATTGTTGTGCTGGAACGATCGAAGCTGACGTCTGGTACTACGTGGCACGCTGCCGGGCTGGTGCGCCGCCTACGTCCCTCGGCCACGCTTACCAAGCTGATCAACTATTCAATCGACCTGTACGGTGAATTGGAAATTGAGACGGGACAGGCAACAGGTTGGACTCAGACAGGGTCGCTGACGCTGGCTACTAACTCTGATCGGCTTACCAATATTAAACGGCAGGTTTCGCTTGGTCGGGCCTTTGGACTCGAAGCCGAAGTGGTCGACGCCGCGCGCGCCAAAGAGCTTTGGCCTCTGATCGAGGTGGATGATGTGATTGGCGCGGTCTGGTCGCCGGCGGATGGGCGGGTCAACCCGTCGGACGTCGCGCTGGCGCTGTCGAAAGGTGCCCGGGCGCGCGGGGTGCAGTTTTTTGAAGACACTCGGGTGACCGGGTTGCAGAAGAAAGTTGGCCGGGTCTCAGGTGTGGAAATTGGGACCCATGTCATCGAGGCTGAAGAAGTGGTGATCGCCAGCGGTCTGTGGTCGCGCGAAGTTGCGGAAATGGCAGGCGCGCACATGCCGCTCTACGCTTGTGAACACTTCTATATCCTCACGAAGCCGCTTGCCGAGGTGCAGGCACTGGGCAAGGGCGCGCATCTGCCCACACTCAACGATCAGGATGCCTATCTATATGCCCGCGATGACGTCGAGGGGCTGTTGGTCGGCTCTTTCGAGCCTCATGCCAAGGGTATCGCCACCAAAGATCTGCCTGCGGATTTCTCTTTCGACTTGTTGGACGAAGACTGGGACCATTTCATGCCGATGATGGAGAACGCCCTGCGCCGCATTCCCGCGCTGGAAACAGCCGAGGTGCGAATGCTCTTGAACGGACCCGAGAGTTTCACGCTCGACAGCCAGTTAATGCTGGGCGAAAGCCCGGAGGTTCCGGGGCTTTTTCTGATGGGAGGGATGAACTCTACCGGAATCGCCTTGGCCGGAGGTGCGGGAAAGGCGATGGCAGAATGGATCATTGCCGGAGAGCCGACCATGGAGCTGAACGAAGCCGACATTCGCCGCTTTAGCCCGGAAATGAATGTGCTGGGAGCGCTGGAGGCACGAATTCCTGAAGTGTTGGGGCGGCACTATGACAACCCCTATCCGGGCCGGTCAATGGATACCGCCAGGGGGCAGCGCCGCTCACCGATCCATGTCGGGCTGGTCGCCGCTGGTGCGCGGTTCGAGGGGCGTGGCGGTTGGGAGCGTGCTGTGCATTTCGGTGGCGAGGCTGCTCATCTTCCGCTCACCTTTGGCACGCCGGCCTGGCGTGACCAGGTGGGGCAGGAAGTTGAGGCCTGCCGCAGTGGGGCGGCCATTCTGGACCAGTCGGCATTCGGCAAGATCATGGTGCAGGGACCGGATGCCTGCGCCTTCCTCAATCGTCTTTGTGCCGCGCAAGTGGATATTGAACCGGGTCGCATTGCCTATACGCAGATGCTCAACGCACGCGGCGGTGTGGAAAGCGATCTGACTGTGCAGCGGCACGGGCCGGACACATATCTGATGGTTGTTGGTGCTGGCGAGGTTGTGCGCGACCTGAAGCGGATGCGCGACACCAAAGGCAAATTTCGGGTTGAGTTTACGGATGTGACCAGCGGCTATGCCATTCTGGGGCTCTGTGGTGCCAAGGCGCGCGATGTGTTGCAAGCTACATCGAATACACCCTTGCCCGATCTCAAGCGCTTTGGTTTCGCCCCGATTGATGTCGGATTGGCTTGGGGTTGGGCGGGTCGGCTGAGCTTTACAGGCGAAGAGGGGTACGAACTTTATATCCCGTCCGACATGGCAATGGCGGCGCACGAGGCCCTTGTCGCATCGGGTGCTACCCATGCTGGCCTCTACGCCAGCGGATCGCTTCGGATCGAGAGCGGATTCCGCGCGTTCGGTCACGAATTGACGCCGGGGATCACGCCGCAGGAAGCCGGGCTGGGTGCCTTCTGCGCATTCGGCACCGGATTTGTCGGTGAAGACGCCCTGAAAAGAGCCGGAACACCCACCCGACGCGTCGTGTCACTACTGTTTGATGACGTTGAGGCCATCCCAATTCATGACGAGCCGGTTTATTTCGATGGCAAGGTTGTAGGGCAGATAACTTCGGCTGCGTGGAGCTACCGGCTTGGTCGCTCGGTGGCGCTGGCATTAATCGACGCGCCACTGGAGCTGCTGGTCGGACGAGATGTCGTGACCGGTTTCCAGGTCGACATCGCGTGCACCCGTTTTGATGCAACAGTTTCTCTCAACTCTGCCAAGGAGGCGTTCTGATGTCGGACACGATCCGCACCACACAGGTCGCCATCATCGGCGGCGGCATCATGGGCGTTGCTGCCCAGTATCAACTCGCTGAAAACGGCTGGACGGACACGATCCTGTTCGAAAAGGCAGAGTTGACCAGCGGCTCAACCTGGCATGCTGCCGGACAGATCGCCCATGCGGTCGGTAGCAGGGTTATGGGCTGGGTCAACAAGACCTCCATCGAAACCTACAAACGTGCCGAACAGGAAACTGGCCAAAGCATCGGTTGGCACGAAGTCGGCGGGCTGCGTATCGCGACCACGGATGATGAGGTTGACTGGATGAGGTCAATCATGGGCGTCGGCAAGTTGCTCGATTTGCCGATGGAACTGGTTGGCCCGGAAGAGATCGCCAAGGTCAACCCTTTCTACAAGGTGGATGACGTCAAGGCAGCCGTGCGTACTTTTGCGGATGGGCATATTGACCCCTCGGGTGTGACCATGGCGCTGGCAGGGGCCTCACGTGCACGGGGCGCGAAAATCGAACGGCGAAATCAGGTTCTTGGGGCCAGCCGCAAGGGTGATATGTGGCTACTGCGTACCGAGAATGGTGATGTGCTGGCCGAACATGTGGTGATTGCGGCTGGTTCTTACGCCAACCAGGTCGGCGAATGGTTCGGATTGAAAATCCCATCGGTCAGTTGCCTGCACCATTATCTGGTCACCGACACTGTGCCGGAATTCGAAGGCCGCCCCGAACTGCCCGTGATGCGCGACAACGCCTTTGGGGGCTATATACGGCAGGAACAAAAATCCGGACTCATCGGAATTTATGAAGGCCATGTCTGCCCGACCGTCTGGGAAATGCCCGAAGGCGCCCCTTGGGCGGCCGAGAATGAGCTTTTCGAGGCTGACTATGACTCGATAGGCGATTTTCTGATGATCGCTTTCGACAAAATGCCGATTCTGGCCGATCTGGGGATCAAACGCGTTGTGCGTGGCGCCATAACGCACACACCTGACGGGGGTATGCTGGTTGGCCCCTCCGGCGCTCCGAATGTCTGGCTTTCCTGCGGGTCGTCCATTGGTCTGGCCTGGGGCGGCGGCGCGGGCAAGATCTTGGCCGATTGGATGGTCCATGGTGAAACCTCAATCAACACGCGGAGTATAGACCCCCGCCGTTATGGCGATTTCACCAGCGACCGTTTCATTGTCGAGCGCACCAAAAACGAATTCATGCGCCGTCATGACACGCCTTGCCCGGGCAAACAATTAAATGCGCTGCGTCCGGTCAACCGTCACCCGCTCTATGACCGGTTGGCGGATAAGGGCGCCGTGTTCGGTGAGGTCGCCGGCTGGGAACGTCCTCGTTACTTCGGTGACATCGGTGAAACCGAAAAGATCGGCTGGGGTCACCAACCCTGGCACGTAAACGCTTTGCGCGAGGCCCAAGCCACGCGGGAAGCAGCGGGTGTGATAGACCTGTGTGCGTTTGCGCAATTCGAGATCACCGGCAAGGATGCAGGTGCCTTGCTGGATCGGTTGTCGGCCAATCGGATACCGCGCACGGACGGTCGAATGAGCCTCAATCATCTGCTGACGGACAAGGGTCGGTTCGAGACCGAGATCACCATTTGGCGTAACGCTGAGGACCGGTATTTTACGGGTTCTCCGATCGCTCGGGCCAATCCTGATTTCGACTGGATCCGAAGCCATATTCAACCCGGTGAAGACGTGCAGATGACCAACTGCAGCGCCGATTGGGGGATGCTGGCCCTGTCCGGTCCGGCCTCGCGCCGCATCCTGTCGCAGCTGACAGATGCTGATCTCTCCAACGTGTCTTTCCCGTGGCTTTCGGGACAGGAAATAGCCGTGGCGGGCGTGCGCTGCTACGCGCTGCGCGTATCTTTCGTCGGTGAACTTGGCTGGGAACTGCACGCACCGTTGGACCGCATTGCCGAGGTGTACGACGCTCTGTTTCAGGCAGGTGCCGCGCATGGGCTGACCGATCTCGGCTCTTACGCCTTCAACGGCATGCGCATGGAAAAAGCATTTCGCGCCAGCGGTGAGCTGACCACCGATATCGGCCCATTCGATGTGGGGCTCGAGCGTTTTGTTGTATCCGATGGCCGTGAATTTCTAGGCAAGGAGGCGTTGCTTGCGCGCGACCCCGAATGGGAGCTGTTCTATGCGGAACTTCACGCCAATGACATCGATATTCATGGCGGCGAACCGGTTTTGCTGAACGGTCAGCCCGTGGGCCTGACCACGTCGGGCGGTTACGGATACACTGTCGGCAAGTCTCTGGGTTGGCTATTTGTGAAAAAGGGCGCGCCGCGCGAAGGTCTTAGCGTGCAATTGTTGAATAAGGTCTATCCCGTGACCGTACATAACGCCCCGCAATACGACCCTGACAACCAGCGCCCAAGATCCGAGGACTGAGACATGACAACAATTACAGGCGGTGAAGTCGTTTATCGCGTATTGAAAGCCAACGGCATCGACACTGTGTTCGGTCTTTTGGGTGGCTCAATGCTGGAACTCTATGATGCCATGTATAAAGGCGGCCAGATCAACTATGTCGGCGCGCGGGACGAACGCGCGGCGGGGCATATGGCGGATGCCTGGGCGCGTATGACCGGTAAGCCCGGCGTAGTGCTTGGGGCGCAGGCCGGGCCCGGGGTGGTAAATATCGTAACCGCTGTGGCCGAGGCGCATCTGGCTTATTCTCCGATGGTGGTGATTGCCGGGGCAATTACTCGCGCTGATCAGCACAAAGACACCTTTCAGGAGGTCGATCAGGTCGCCCTGTTTGCACCAATTTCCAAACGCTCGGTCATGGTTACCGATCCGTCGCGGTTGGCGCCCATGCTCGAAGACGCCATCCGGTTGGCCAATACTGGTCGTCGCGGCCCGGTCGTGCTTCATGTGCCGCGTGATCTTTTTGCCGCCGACATTCCCGCCATAACCCCGAAACCGCTGAAAATTGCCCGTCCGGGGCCAGCTGCACCAGTGGATATCGCAGCAATTTCCGAGATGCTGACCGCGGCCGAACGCCCGGTGATATTCGCCGGTGGCGGGTTTAAATGGGGCGCTGGGCGCGATGCTTTGACAGCCCTTGCGGAAAAGCTGGAAGTGCCAGTGGTTTCTTCGACCGGCCATGCGGATGTGATGCGCCACAGACACCCCTGGTTTGCCGGTCAAGCTGGTCCGCGCGGCAATCGTGTGGCCAGCCGCCTGACGAAAGAGGCCGACGTGATGGTCGTGCTGGGCGCGCGGCTTGGATTCAATTCGACCTTCCACAGCAATGACTACGTCGGATCAGATACGCGCATTGCGCATGTGGATGTCGAAGGTTCTGCCGTGGGGCGGTATTTCCCGGCGGAGATTGCGGCACAGGGTGATGCCCGATTGACGGCCGAGGCGCTGACGTCCGCGACCCCAAAACCCCGTTGCGACGCCTGGCGTGACAGCTTCCATGCGGATATGGAAAGCCTTTGGGCAGAGCGCGCGGAAGAGGCGGTAATCTCCAGTCTTCCCATGCATCCGCGCCGCGCTCTGGCCGAGTTGCGTGATGCGCTGCCCGAGGATGCAATCGTCACACTGGATACGGGCAATACCTGCCTACAGGCGGCCGACCGCCTTGCCCATTACACGCCGATGTCGTTGATCACGCCGCTTGACTTCGGTCTGGTAGGCTTCGGTCTTGCCGCGGCTATTGGTGCCAAGGCTGCTGCCCCAGATCGCCCTGTTGTCGCGGTTATGGGTGATGGAGCCATCGGCTACACAATGATCGAAATTCAGACAGCTATCTCGCACAATTTGCCCGTAACTATTGTTGTTCTGGACAACGAGGCCTGGGGTGCCGAGAAAGCCTATCAGCAGGAATTCTATGGCGGGCGTCTTTTGGGTGCAGAAATCCAGTCACCGCGCTATGACAAATTCGCCGAGCTTTGTGGTGGCAAGGGCATTTGGGTCGAAGGACCAGGCGGAATGGCGCCGGCCTTGCAAAAAGCCATCGCATCGAACCAAACCACGATTATTCAAGCCAAGATTGATCCCGGCGCCTTGATGACGCTACGCAAGGATCTGTTCAAGTTACCGCAGGAAGCGACATAGGCATTTGCACGCAAGATACCGCCATCTTAAGTGCCGGAGCGAGTGGATAGGCCGAAGACATGGAACGAAAAATGACGGCGAGTAACGTTTCATCACCTGACAGGAGGTCGGCCAAATGGACGACCCCTATGATCGAAACATACGCTCGCGCGATCTTCATCGACTGGTTGCCACGGTGACCGTGCTAGGAATCGCCGGAGTGCCTGGTGACATACGAGAAGCCGCCACGGCCTATGGGGCTACCAATCGGTTCCTGTTATCCAAAGTGGACCTGTCGTTGGCGATGCGGTCGATCATGACCGGAGCAGACCAGACGCTGCTGATGTGCCTGTCGATGGTGCGGGATCGGATTGTTCAGGGCGAAATTGAAGGGACCAAGGGCAGATAACCCTAAACGTGAGCGGTGGGTTAAATCCATACTATCGAAATTGGTCGCGTCCGCAGATGCTCTAACTTGCAACGCTCACACGCTCTTTTGTAGTAATCCGGCAATCTCGTCGATCTCCGGTCGCCGTCTCGACTTGTGCGGAAGTTCCAAGATCAACGAGCGACCGCTTGAACACGATTTCTTGGAGACCCTGCAAAGGTGACCAGCCGCCAGAGCCTGTTCTATCAAACACGCGTGCCCTATCAAAAGACCAGCTCCGGCTTTGGCTTCTTCAACGGCCAGACTGTAAAGCGAGTAATGAGGACCATTTTGGGGATCATCCAGCGGGACACCGCATTTTTCGGACCAATTCGACCAATCGTCCAGCCATGTCCGATCGTGCAGCAAAGGAACGGACTTGAAGGGAAGGCCGTCCCCCAGGTGTTTGGTGATTTTTGGAGAGACGACCGGAAACAGGATGTCCGGAGAGATCACGATCTGATCTGCGTCTTCATCCGGTATACCGAAGAATATGGAAAGATCGAACAGCTCTCTTGTCAGGCTGGGAGGTGTTTCCAACGCGGTTACTGAAAAACTGATGTCCGGATATGCCTCTCGGATTTCTCCAAGCCGCACCGGTAGCCAGAGTTGTGCTATCGACGGTAGGGCAGCGATCTGAATATCAGCGTTGGGACGCAGATTTCGAAGATTGTGCGTAGCAGCTGCCAGTGCATCAAAGGCATGGGTGAAATCTTTTGTCTGGCTTCGCCCTGCCGGCGTCAACTGTACGCCTTGCGCGTTTCTCTGAAACAACGCGACGCCTGCCCAAGCTTCCAGCGCCTTGATATGTTGCGAAATTGCACCCGGCGTCACACTCAATTCGTCAGCGGCGGCGACAAAACTTCCCAGTCGCGCGGCTGTCTCAAAGGCACGTAACGCGTTCAGCGGAGGGCCTTTGGGGCGGGGTGGTGAAACGGTCATTTTCTTAGCCTTAGTTTTTCTACGCCAAGAAATAGCAAATCTGAGTTGCGAAGTCATTCGATCTGATCACACTTGTCGTGAATTGGAGGACACTGACATGACCATCGAAACCAGGAATTGGGTTCCGACTGCTTGCGAAACATTGATTCAGGACATCGCGGAGCAGACCTCGCGCGCATCGTCGAATTCTGTGCTGGAGCGGATCGAACATCTTGCGGAAAGGAACCGCGAGATCCACGAAAAGGAGTGTTTCAATCTCAATCCTGCAACAAACGTCATGAACCCGAAGGCTGAGGCGCTGCTGGCCTCCGGGATCGGGTCGCGCCCGTCACTCGGTTACCCCGGCGACAAGTACGAAATGGGTCTGGAGGCTATCGAAGAAATCGAAGTCATCGCCGCAGAACTCTGTGCCGAGGTCTTTGATGCGAAATATGCGGAAATCCGGGTGCCTTCCGGAGCGATTGCGAACCTCTATGGCTTTATGGCCACCTGTAAGCCGGGTGATACAATTATTGCCCCACCGTCTTCAATCGGCGGGCACGTGACTCACCATGTAGGGGGGTGCGCCGGGCTGTTCGGTCTCAGGACCATCGATGCGCCGACGGATGCCGACGGATATACGGTCGATCTCGGCCGGCTGCGTCAGATCGCACTGAAAGAGCGGCCCAAGTTGATCACGGTTGGCGGTAGCCTGAACCTGTTTGAACACCCGGTTGCAGAGGTGCGGGCAATCGCAGATGAAATTGGGGCCAAGGTAATGTTCGATGCTGCCCATCAATGTGGGATCATTGCGGGAAAGGCTTGGCGTAATCCCCTTGCCGATGGCGCGCATTTTATGACGATGAGCACATACAAAAGTCTCGGCGGACCTGCGGGCGGGCTAATTGTCACCAATGACGCTGAGATCGCAAGATCGCTTGATGCCATTGCCTTTCCTGGGATGACGGCGAATTTCGATGCCGCGAAGTCGGCGGCTCTTGCTGTGACAATGCTGGATTGGCGTGACTACGGCGCTGAATACGCGACCGAGATGGTGAGCATGGCCGCGGCATTGGCCGCAGCTCTCGATGCAAAGGGGGTACCTGTATTCTCTGGCAGGGGCGGATTCACCGCGTCACACCAGTTTGCAGTGTTGGCTGAGCGTTTTGGCGGCGGGCAGGCCGCGTCAAAACTGTTGAGGAAAAGCGGATTTCTGGCCTGCGGTATTGGCTTGCCAGTGCCCGAGGTAAACGGCGACATGAACGGGTTGCGCATGGGCACCCCCGAGTTGGTTCGCTGGGGCATGACAGTAGGCGACACGGATCGGCTGGCTTCTTTGATAACTGATGGGTTGGCCGGAAAGTACATTGCGAACCAAGTGGCAGATTGGCGGCAGGAGTTCTCAAAGATGCGTTTTGTCCACTAGGTCAAACGTTAAGTGGATGAGTTGGTCTCCGATCATGGGCCAGCTTTGGGGACAGGATCGGGCTGGTGATAACCACTTGGAGCAAGCAGGTGGGCGCAAAGGAAATCGGAGTCTGGGCTTGCAGATGTGCGAGAGCCAATCGGCATCGCACATCCGCATTTCACGCCAGAACGGCTCAGGCCGCTGCGATCTGGCCAGCCTTTTCAACCAGTACTTCTGCCTGACGGATTGAGGCATAATCGATCAGCCGACCATCTAAGGACACAGCGCCTTTGCCCGACGCTTCTGCTTCGGACATAGCGACAAGAATGCGCTGGGCTTTGTTCACTTCGGCATCAGACGGAGACATGACTTCATTGGCCAACGAAATTTGGCTGGGGTGAATGGCCCATTTGCCCTCGCAACCCAGAACTGCAGCGCGTTTGGCGGCCGCGCGATACCCGTCCGGATCTTTGAAATCGCCGAAAGGTCCGTCGATGGGACGCAAGCCGTTGGCACGCGCTGCGACCACCATTCGGGCCAGCGCGTAGTGCCACATGTCACCCCAGTGCGTCAGGCGGCCTCCTTCCGGGTCTGCGTCAGTCAAAACGGAGTAATCCGGGTTTACGCCACCGATGATCGTAGTCCGTGCGCGGGTTGAGGCGGCATAATCCGCAACCCCGAAATGCAGGCTTTCGTTGCGCTTTGACGCGGCAGCAATCTCGCTGACATTCTGCATACCCAGTGCCGTTTCGATGATGTGTTCGAACCCGATCCGCTTCTTGTAGCCTTTGGCGTCCTCGATCTGGGTCACCAGCATGTCGATCGCATAAACGTCAGCGGCAGTTCCAACCTTAGGGATCATGATCAGGTCCAGCCGTTCACCGGCCTGTTCGACCACATCCACCACGTCGCGGTACATATAGTGGGTGTCCAGCCCGTTGATCCGCACCGACATGGTCTTGTTGCCCCAGTCGATGTCGTTCAGCGCCTCGATGATGTTCTTGCGGGCCTGCTCCTTTTCATCCGGTGCGACGGCATCTTCCAGATCGAGGAAAATGACGTCCACATCTGATTTTGCGGCCTTTTCAAACATTCCCGGCTGACTGCCGGGGACGGCCAATTCACTACGGTTCAAGCGGGCAGGGGCTTGGTCGATGTTATGAAAGCTCATGATTTGGTGTCCTTCGTCTTACAGGTTCGGATACAGGGGGAATCGTGCGCAGAGGTCTGCGACTTCGGCTTTG
>NZ_JBWVBC010000016.1:0-62157 GCF_057221055.1 Ruegeria sp. HKCCD7181
CACGTCCAGCCCGGCAGTCAGATTGTTTCAAAAGACGGAATGATTGTGATGGGGAAACGAAATGTGCCGCGCTGTCGTAACAGCAGGTTCCGAGGGCAGTACTTGTCAGTGGGGGGACAATGGATACTGAAACGACACGATTAAGTGTTTCGAGCGAGACGCTCATTGTGCCGGTGTTCGGCAACCCCGTCTCCGAGACCGACTATCCAGTCTTGTTAAGCGACCGGGTTGCACAGTTTGGTCATAGCACGCTCTTCATTCCAGCGGATGTCCATCCCGATGGTCTGCACAAGGCGCTCGAGGGATTTCGGCACTTGCGCAATTTGGCAGGTCTCGTAATCACGGAGCCGCATGATGCCACTGTTCTGGAGTATGTCGATCACATTTCGGAATCTGCGAAATTTGTGGGGGCGGCAAATATCGTGCGGGTCGAAGCTGACGGGGCTTGGGTTGCTGACGTGACAGATGGCAAAGCGTTGGTGCACGAGCTCTGGCGATCTGGTGTAATCGTAAAAGAGAGCGCAATTCATATTTTCGGATGTGGAAGCGCTGGTGCGGCTGTTGCTCATGCTGTGGTACAGGCCGGGGCCGCCGAGGTCTCGGTTTCGGACTGTCGAGTTGAGAAGGCCGAGACCCTCGTATCCAAATTGTCCAAACAGGGGCTGCCTACGACATTTCGGGTGGGTACAGGCAACATCCGGGCAGCCGATATTGTTATCAACACTTCATCGACCGAAACGCAGGGCAGGGGTAGTGTCGATCTCGTGAGTAAGCATCATGTATTTGTTGAGATGGCCGGTGAATCGGAGCCTCTCAAAGCTGAATGCTCAACCGAATGCGCCGCCATTTCGAATATTCGAACGGTCAACAGTCAAGTTGACGCGATCCTCGATTTCCTGGGGATGCTTCCTATCACATACGATATTTCAACGGTCACTCGGCAGATATGGTTCTGAAGGTGTAGATGCATCCAGTCATGTTGCTTGCAAACCAGCAATGGCAGATTGAGGCCGGCAGGGGGCGTCGGTTCCGGTTCTGTTGCCGAGTTTTAGTAGGCTGAAGAGATTACTCCTTCCTTGAGGGCTAAGCAGTGTCGGTTGAAAACAAAATTTGGCTAAGCCGCAGAATACCCGGCGTCCGCCATCAGAAGCTGGCCGGTGATCCCACTTGCGGCGTCTGAGGCGAGGAAGGCAACCGCTTGGGCGATCTCGGCAGGTTCAAGGAGGCGGCTCATCGGAATATCGTCGATCCAGCGCGCCATGACCTCGGGCTGCTCGATCCCTACTTTTTGAAGCATTTCAGTGTTGGTATAGCCCGGCCCAACAGCGTTCACCCGAACACCGCGCGCTGCCCATTCCACTCCGGCAACCTTACAGAAATGTGCGACACCCGCCTTGGTGACGTCATATCCAATGTGAAGCTCTGGACGCACGGCCTTGACTCCGGCGATCGATGAAATCGCGACGATCGACCCTTTGCCCTGATCCAACATGATATTTCCGAAAGCGCGGGCCACGAAAAACACACCGTCCAGGTTGATTGCCATCACACGGCGCCAGTCTTCATCGCTGTGATCTTCGGTGGAGCTTTCATAGGCCACACCTGCATTTGCGACAACAATATCGACACGGCTATGTTTCGCCTTCACACGATCTGCCAGATCCTGCACGGATTGACTGGAGGTCACGTCAATCCGTTCACCTTCGGTCGAAAGCCCCTCGTCAGCGAGTTTTGATGCGGTCTCGTCGACGAGATCAAGCAGGTCGGCCATGACGACATGGGCACCCATTTCACCCAGTTGGCGGCTGATCGCCTCGCCAATCCCGCGGGCCGCGCCGGTGACTACTGCGATCCTACCTTCAAGCGAAAATATGTTCAGGTTCTTTACCACTTTGACCTCCGTAACATGATTGAACTTTCCGTTCGCACAGGCTTGAGCCTGTAATTGATTACTTGACAACTTCATCTGCGGAACCGCGTTGCATGGTGATCAAGACCGCCAGGATTACGACCGCTCCGCGGATACCTACTTGGAAAAAGGGATCGACTTGCAACAACGTCATTCCGTTGGCCAACACGACGATCACGAGCACGCCGAACACCGTGCGCAGCGGACCACCAACTCCGCCAGATAGGAGCGTCCCGCCCAGAACCACGGCAGCGATTGTATCCAGAAGAAAGCTGTCTCCCATTCCCGGCGAGGCCGAGAAGGTGCGAATTCCAAGCAGGATACCTGCAATCGCGGCGATAATCCCAGCAACCACGAACACCAGTATTTTCAGTCGTACCGTGTTGATACCCGACATCCTCGCTGTCCGCTCGTTGTCGCCGACCGCGTATATATACTGCCCGAATCGGGTGTACCGGGCGACAAAGGCACATAAAAGCAGGATCGCAATCGCCCAGAAGCCGATCTTGGGTATGGTTCCCCACACAACGCCACCTGCAAGCGCGCTTGAGATCGGGGTGGACCAGGGAAGAGGACGGCCGCTGGAAATGATCAGGCCGATACTTTCGAAAATAAACAACGATCCCAGGGTCACGAGAAAGCTGGGTAATTTCAGAACGGCATTCAGGATGCCATTGAAAGCCCCGCAGCCGGCCCCGGCAAGCAGACCGACTAGTATGGCAGATTCTCCCATTACCGGGATCAGGGAGATGGTTGAGATCGCCGACAGCGTCATGATCGCTCCGACACTCAGATCAATTGCTCCGATGAGAATTACGAACGTTGTACCCATGGCCGCGACCAACAGAACCGAAGACTGACGCACAATATTCCATAGGTTGGGCCAGGTCAGAAATGCCTCATGCATGATGCCAAAGAAAGCAATTAGGGCGACGGCCGCGATAATCGGGGTAAATCTGCCAATGTTTCGGAAGTTTTGCATAGCTTTGGTCCTTGGCTGCCGCGGTGCACACGGTCAGAACATCATGTGGATTACGTCGTGTTCACTGGGCTTGTTTTCTTTTGGCGCAGGCACCGCATTCGAAAGATGGCCTTCGGCAAGAAACAGGATGCTGTTCGACATCTCGATCAATTCAACCAGGTCGTCGGAAATCATCAGAATTGCGCCTCCGGCATCGGCGAATTCGCGCAGAAACCCGTAAATTTCTTCTTTGGCGCCGGCATCGACACCGCGGGTTGGGTTGTCGACCACAAGCACTTTCGGGTTCTTTGCCAACCACTTGGCCAACACGATCTTCTGTTGGTTGCCACCGCTCAGGCTTTTAACCAAAGAGTGGGTGCCGGGTGCTTTAACGCGAAACCGTTCGCTTTCTCTGCGACCCGCAGCGCGCATGGCCCTGCGGTTGAGAGCGCCAAATCGTTCGAACGACGGCAGCGATGGCAGCAGCATGTTAGCCTCGATCGACTGCCCAAGCATCACGCCGTCCAGGTGCCGGTTTAGCGGTATGTAGCCGGACCCCAGCGCAATACGCGCATCCGTGGGCAGGCCTGAGGCTTCGGTGCCACAGATTGTTACCGAACCTGTTGAGGTCTCGACGCCGAAAATAGCGCGGCCCAGCTCAGTTTTTCCGGATTGCACCAAGCCTCCGACGCCAAGAATTTCTCCCGACTTCAATTCGAAGGACACGTCCCGGAAACGATCCGAACTGAAGTTCGTAACTTTAAGGACGACATCACCAAACGCCGCGACCTGCCGGTCGGTCGAGTAAAAGTCTGCGACCCTTTCCCGCCCCACCATTAATTTGTGCAATTGGCCTTCGGTTGGGCTGGTCAGATCGTCCGCAACGACTTTTCCGTCCTTTAGAACGAGCACGCGATCTGAAATCCGCAACACCTCTTCCAGACGGTGCGACACGAACAGAATTGAGGCTTTGAATTTCGATTTCAGCAGATCAACGATGCGATAGAAAACATCTAGCTCGCGCCCGGAAATCGAGGCCGTCGGCTCATCCAAAAGCACCAGCGGATTTCTGATATTCAACAGCTCGGATTGCGCGATCACGCGGGCAATTTCCACGATCTGACGCGTGCCAAAGTTTAACGTGCCGGTGATCGCAGAGGCATTGATATCGACGTCGAGTTCTCTCAGAACGTGTTCAGCGCGTTCCCGCATTTCAGAAAATTGCATGACACCACGGCGCACGAAATGTTGCTCGAGGCCGAGGAACATGTTCTGACAAACCGGATAGACCGAGATTAGCGCCTGTTCCTGATGAACGCGGAACACTCCGGCGCTTGTGGCCTGTGTCGGCGTGTAGAACTCCACTGGCTTTCCGTGCAAAAGGTATCTGCCGTCAGAGGGGGGCTGAATCCCCGACAGAATGTCCATCAGTGTGCTTTTTCCGGCCCCGTTTTCACCAACGAATCCCAGTGTTTCTCCAACTCCGATCTCGAAGCTCACGCAATCGAGGGCACGAACGCCTGGGTAAGACTTCGTGATGCTTTCCAGCTTGATTAGAGGATTGGTCATCGGCATTTCCTGACAGGAGAGGGGACCGGCCGGGGCCGGTCCGCCTGATGTGTCTGAATGATCAGGACTGCAGAACTGTCTTTTTCGACTGCGTCAAATCCACAACCTGGCTGATGGCGCCCGGTGCAAAGTGATCACGATACATCGCGTTGAGCTTTTCGACATTGCCCGCGTCAATCGACGCCTGAACCTCGGCAGGTACCGAGAAGTTTCCGGGCTTGGTTGCGTTCATGCTGTCGATTTTGCTCCAGAAGTCGGTTGGATCGATGATTTCAACGCCCCAGGGGATAGTCCAGTTGTCCCCATTGGCCGCCCGCGACATCGATTTGAAGTCGAAAGGCAGTTCCTTGGTTACGTCCATCAGTTCGAGGTATTTCGAGGCTGCTTCGGGCGTATCCACGAAGAGGGAGTCGAAATACTGCATCCGCTCAAGCGGATCGGTTTCAACGCCTTCAAGATCGTCTACCAACCGAACAACCGAATAACCGGTCATAAACGGTGCATTAATCGACACCGTGCCAAGTGCGCTGGCATCATCGCGGACGCGCACCAGCATTTCGCCGGTCGCATCAATTCCACCGGTGACAATCTTGCCGGTCAGCCCGCGTTCGCGCAGAACGTCGAGCACAGCAATTGCGGTGTCCGCGTTGTAAGAGACGATTGCTCCGACATTGGGGTTGGCCGTCAGCATGTTTTCGACCACAGGCCGCGCTGCTACCCGGTTCTCGCCGCCATTCTGTTCGGCGATCATGTTAATGCCGGAATTATTGGCCAGCGCTGAATACACGCCAGCGGCGCGACTGTCAGCCGAGAAATTACCCGGCAGACCGGCAACATACATGACGTCACCTTCGTTCCCCATATGGTCGAACAAGGCCTGTGCCATCGCCCCGGTGCCCCGGATGTTATCCGGTTGGCTATACAGCAAATAGGCCCCGTGGAACTGCGTATCCAACGGATGAACCCAGGCGGCTGTCGAGTGCGCGTTAGCAATCTTGATACCTACATTTGCTGCTACAGCCGCCAGCGCCTTCATGATTTCGGCGTTCTGCGCAAAAGTCACTACCGCGTTGACTCCTAGCGACGGTGCCTGTTCGATCTGCGCAATCTGCTTTTCAACCGAGTCAGCGTAGGTCTGCGAGATATAGTCCAGCCCCATTTGCGCGCAGGCCTGTTTTGCGCCTGCGTCCCAACCTTGCCAGTACTCATTAGCAAGGGTGGGGAACGTGTTCATGACCGTTATCTTGTCGTCCGATCCCCATGCGGTTTTGGTCATAAGTGCCGGTGCAGCCAGAATTGCACCGCTTGCTACAACACTGTGTTTCAGCAGCGTGCGTCGGTTCATTTTTCTCGGGTTCATTGCTTCCTCCTCCGTGTCGAGCTGTTGTTTCGACAGAGGCATGCAATCAGAAACCGGAGGCATTCAGGGCGGTAATGTTATCCAATGAGGATATCCGGCGGTACACAGTACATGGCCGCAGACCGACCATCTGGTAAATTCGGAATGTCCAATTTGAATAAGTCATTGGGATTGAAAACGGGCTGATTGGATACGCTCCTGCAGGCAAGAAAACTGTATTTGGACTAATAACGGTTGCCTCGTGAATGCTCATGAAACAGCAAGGCTTCTGAAGCTCGTAAAAGAGTTAGGGGAGTGTTTTGAAGGGTCTGTACAGGGCTTTGAGCCGAACTCGGCATTGTATCTTCTGTAGCATTTGGTCGTTGCGCATTTGACGAACCGACCGATGACGGCCACCGAACTCATCGCCAGTTCCGGGCTGCCCTATACGACCGGCCACCGTCGGATAAAGGAGTTGGAGTCCTTGGGTCTAATCACGCGCAGGCCCAAAGCACAGGGTGCAAAATCCGATTATCTTTTGCCGACATCAAAGCTTCTTTCAGAGTTTGAAAGGTATGTTCGGTCGGTGAAGGGCGTAATCTCAACGTCGGTGGGCTTCAGGGCCAAGGATAAGGATCAGGACGACTATTATTTTGGAGGCGCAGCGGCAATCAACGATCTGATGCCACCCAGTCTGCTTCACACCAGCGAAGAAATGACCGCAAAAGGGGCTTCGGTTTCTTCTGCACGACGACAATTATTTCCAATCATTTCGGCACATGTGGTCCGATTTCAGAACTAAGCTTGCATCGAAAGGCGACCTTGATCTGTTGCAGTTGCCGCAGATGTAATAACGCTCTCGACAGCGCGGTACGGCAGCAGGACTCGCCCTTTGACATCGTTGCGGTCAACATGCGCTGGCTCAGGGAGTTCGTTGAGCGTGACGCGATCATTTAGTCTGGACGACTTCATTTCAGAGGGCAACTTGAACTCTTTCGATTACCTTCCGGCCGTATGGTCCACTGGCACCTGGAAGAACCAGCAATATGGGGTTCCGATTTATTGCACAGTCGAGTTTCTTGCCGTTCGCAACGACGTCGTTTTGGGTTTAGGACTGGCTTATCCGGCGGCGCTAACATCGTATTCAGAGTTCCAGAGTTCCAGAGTTCCAGAGTTCATCTGGCTGTCATCAGGGAAAATGACCAAGCGTATTCCCAACGCGGGCATCTGGGTGTTCATCGCACCATTCTTGGTGTTCTCGTCCTTGCGGTGCTTAAGAACGGTCTTAACGTCATTGGTGTTCACCACTACTGGCAGACCATAGTGACTGGGCTGAGCGTCATCATCGCTGTAACATTGACGCTCGATCGGTCCCGTTTGGCATTCGTAAAGTAAGCCGATGGACAAACGCATTTCACATCAATTTGCGGTTCATCCGCGGCACAGTCTGCGCATCACATTGTAAGCAAGAAAATCCAATTTGGATATTCATTGCATCCAATTCGTCAGAACTTTGATATTATGTTCTGAACGGCAACGCGTTGTGCAGCTGAAAACCCTCCCTGGACTTGGCGCCGGCGCATTGCTGGCGCTTTTTTTTGGAGAGTCGCGGTGCCTATCTCTAATCTCAAATCGGATATCACTGACCATGAAGTCATAAGGATCATCAGGTTCCTCTCGCGAACCAGAGCCCCGTTCAATGAATTGGTACGGGGTGGGCCTGGGGATCCGTCGTGGAACCTGACATCTTTCTTGGTGACGTCTTACCTAAAGGGTGAACCGGTCACGATTTCAATGCTCATCGATGCGGCAGAAGTGCCTTATGGAACGGCTCAGCGACGCATTCATGCCATGATTGAGGATGGGCAGATCGTAAAGGTCGCGCGCTCGACAACAGGCAAATCCTTTTACCTGCAGCCCAGCCCTGAGATGTATTCGGCATTTGTCGACTATGTCGTTAAGGTCAAGTCGTTGTTGGCCGAAACAGTTGGGCTAACCGGCGTAGAAAATGCGGATGAGTTCTATTTTGGCGGCGCAGATTTTGCGCGGGACATTTTGCCTCCACCGCCCTTGCAATCTCAACTGGCCGAGAGCGATCAGGAGCTGAAGTTCTTGTTGCACAACGATAATTACTTCTCGGCCATGCGTAACATGTGGGCAGACTATCGAAACAATCTGGGGTCCAGAAAGAGTTTTTCGTTGCACTTTCTACCCGACCTGCACGAACGCCTGCATGAGTTCCTGCCCAAATCTGAGTTTGATGTGGTGACGCTGAATATGCCCTGGCTGGGTGAGTTTGCCGAAAAAGGCATGCTGATGCCACTGGACGAGTTCATCGATGAAACCAATATCCGCGTGATGGATTTCCACCCGGCGGTTTGGGCGTCAGGCACCTGGGGCAGCCGGCAATACGGTGTTCCGATTTACGTGACGATCGAAGCGATGGCCGTGCGAAAGGATTTGTTTTCCGAACATGAACTGCCTCATCCCAGAACATTCGATCAGGTGATCGAAACGGGCCGGCAATTGCAGGACCCATCCCGCGGTTTCTTTGGTGTCGCCTGGAACGCCGCGAGAGGGATGCCGATCGCCTCAAGTTTCATGATCCTCATGGGCTGTTGCGGGGCACCAATTCTGAACATCCCGCGTGCGCGGCGGTATCACAATTGGGCCGATCTCGCTGGCAACAGTCTCCGTCCGAAGATCGACAGCGAAGAAGGGCAGATCGTTCTGGATTACATGCACCGCCTAGTCGAAATTTCGCCACCTGATATCCTGAACATGGACTGGAACCGCCGGATCGAAGCGTTTCTGGAAGGTGAGGTCGCCATGGCCTATTGCTGGACCATGCGGGCGGCGCGGTTTGATTATGATATCGGCTCCATGGTCAAAAAACGCTCTGAGCTTATTCCTCAGCCCAAAGGTCCAATGGGTATGAGTGCGAATCCGACCGGGGGCTTTCTGTTAGGCATACCGGCCAACCTGCCAAAATCGCGCGCTAAGCTGGCATTTGAGGCAATTGCCTGGATGGCCTCACCAGAGGCGATGAAGCGGCACGTCACGAATGGTTTGCCGGTTGCGCCTCGGTTCTCGGTTGCCGCAGATCCAGAGGCCGCCGCGGCTTCGCCCATTGTTCGGTTCGTCGACCGGTTGTCGCAACGGGGAATGCTGTGTACCTGGCAGCGTCCTCCGGTTCCCGAATATCGTACAATCGAAAGCATACTTGGAGTGCGGATACATGATGCACTGTCCGGCGCATTGTCCGACAAAGAGGCGTTAGCGATGGCCCAGACTGAAGTTGATCGCGCCATGCAGGAGAACGGACGTTATTGAACTTGACCCGTTGGTGTCCAGTCAATGCCATAAGTATCTCTGAAATAAGCTTGGAAATAGTCTTGAAACGCCGGGAATGCCGAAGCCAGCTTTAGGAATTCCTGTCGATCCATCACCAGAACTTCGGTAGCATCAAGGGCGCGTACAGTTCCTGCGCGCCGGCTTTCCCCAAGTATCATCCTTTCACCGAAATGCCCGCCTGCTGCGATTTCCCGGGTGGTCAACTCACCGGTATTGGCATCCTTCATTCGAACTTCGACCCGGCCACTGATAATGGTGTAAAAACCGTCTGCCCGATTTCCCGCTTCGAAAATGCGATCTCCGGCTCGGTAGTGCGCAATTTGGGTATGGCTGTTCTCGGGCCTAACATCCTGAACAATGCTTCGTGGCATCAGACCGTCCAACACCCAATTCAGAAAGACTTTCAGTTTTGCAGATGGCCCGGGTAAAAAGGACAAGTAGAAGCCGCGCCATAGCAGCCATGCTGGAAACCCCGTCAGCGTCAGGCCCATCACTTCGACAACGCCCCGTTTGCCGCCCAAAGACGCCATTGCCCCCTTTGATTTGTAGCTGAACGGACGGGGCTGCTGCCCAGCCAGTTTTCTGCGGATGTTTTCCGCCACTGTCCGTGCCTCACGTACTGCAAACTGGGCCGTAGGCGGTGCAAATTCCTTCGGAGCGCTCGCATCTTCGACCAACGGAACTAATGCGCAATCACCGAGGGCCCAGACATCCGAAACGCCTGCAACCGCGAGCGAACGATCAACTACGATCTTGCCGCGTTCGCATCGGGCGTTCATTCCGCGAACGACACCAGATGGTGCATTGCCTATGGTAGCAATAACCGTCCGTGTGCCGATAACATCACCGTTTGTTGTTACGATTGCCGTACCGGTTGCACTGGCAACACCGGTTGACGTGTGGACCTCGATGCCGCGCGCGGCCAGCTTTTGGGCCGCGTATTGGCGCAGACGCGGGGGCAGTTCGTTGAGGATATTGTCTGCATATTCCAGCAAAATGACTCGAACCTCGGATGGGTCGATAGAGGGGTAATATTTCAAAGACCGGTCAATCAGTTCTTTGATCTCGCCTACGGTTTCAACTCCGGAAAACCCGCCGCCGATGACGCAGAAAGTAAGGGCCTCCTGCTTGACTTCGGGCAGTTGCGTGATGTCGGCGTGCTCCAGTTTCTCGATGATATGCGCCCGCAATCTGCTCGCATCTGCCAGCGTTTTCATCGCAAGCGCGTGGTCCGATAGACCGGGTGTTCGGGACAGGTCCGTAGATTGCCCCAGGGCTATGACAAGCTGACCATAAGCTACTTGTGTCGGGCGCCTTTGGACACCTTGAAACACGGTCACAGTCTTTGCGTCGAAATCGATGGAATGAACCCGCGCTTTCCTTGTCTTGACGTGTTTCAACAGCCCGCGCAGCGAGGAAATGGCATGTGCCGCAGTGATTGAACCAGCGGCAACCTCAGGTAGCAGTGGTTGAAACACGAAGAAATTCTGGTCGCTGATCAGTTCGATTTCAGCGGGTTTTCCCAGATGTTTCACAAGCGATTTCGCGGCAAATAAACCTGCAAAACCGCCACCCAGAATCACGATGCGGGTCATTGTCTCTCCTTCCGTTGAACACTTGATACCGGTCGCAGCCAGTCGGGCGGGCGGCAAAGATATCCATTTCAGGCAAGTTCAGTGCAGGTGCAGCAAGCCGTTCGGATGTCTCGGTTTCCTATCGTTTCCGAGAGAGAAAATCCCATGCGGATATCTTTGTCGCCCGGTCCCCACAAACGTCTCCAACAATATTCGCAGCTTCACGAATGCCTTGTTCGGCTGCCGTGACCACGCAGGAGGAGACACCATGAAATCGCATTCGCGCATTAAGACGCTCGCCACGGCAACCTTGGCGCTTTTGATGAGTTTGCCCGCCGCAAACACAGCCGTGGCCGAGGACAGCGCGGGGTACGCAGGTAAACCCCGCACATTGCTGTGGTCGAACCGGGACATCGAGTATGTCGACACGTCGGAATACGCCAAGGAACCGCCCTATGTCGTCGGTTTCTCGAATGCTTCGATTTCAAATATCTGGCGGGTCGGGATGCTGCATTCGATCCAGCAAGCCGCAGCAGACAACAGTGATCTGATCGAGAAACTGATTATCACCGACGCAAACGATGATCCCTCAAAGCAAGTGTCCGACATTCAGGATCTGCTGCAACGTGATGTCGATATCCTGATCGTTTCGGCAGCCCAATCCGAAGCATTGGACCCCGTTGTGACCCGCGCAATGCGCAGCGGTGTGCCGGTGGTTATGGTCGATCGCCGGGTGACCTCTGACAACTTCATCTCGTTCGTAACTGCCTCAGACCATGCGCTTGGCCGGTTCGAGGCCCAATGGATGGCTGAAACACTTGGCGGCAAAGGCAATGTCGTCATGCTGGGCGGCATCGCGGGGGCCAGCCCGGCAGAAATCCGGATCGCGGTTGCCAAACAAGTGTTCGCTGAGTTCCCCGAGATCAACGTGATCGACCTTCAATACACCGATTGGAGCCCGGCCAAGGGCAAGCAGGTCATGGCCGCGCTGATCCAGAAGTATGGCAAGGACATCCACGGCGTCTGGTCTGACAGCGGCTTGCAAGGCTCGGGCGCGTTAGAGGCGTTTGTCGAAGCCGGGTGGGAGGATGGCAGCATTCCTCCGATCACCTGTTCAGATCTCAACGGCTGTGTGAAGCAGGCGGTCGAGCATGACGTCAAGGCAATCAATTTTGACTACCCGCCGGCTATGGGTGGCGCATCCGTCAATGTGGCGCTGGACGTGCTAGCCGGCAAACCAGTTCCCAAGCAATACGAAGTGAACGCACAGATTTCGATTACCGAAGGAGATGAGACCCACTCCGTCAAGGCCGACATCTGGATGGAAGACTATGCCCGGCTTGACAGGCCCAATGATCTGATCCTGTCGACAGGCTTGGGCCCGGACTACGATCCCACGACGTTCAGCGCCGACTACCCCAAATAAACTCATTTCGGGCGAGCCTTTGGGGCTCGCCCTTTCTTTATTGAGGAGGACAACGCCATGCCATTTGACCCTACAGAATTGCGCCAGATCGGACGCACGAAACTCAAGACCAACCTCCTTGGCCTGGGGACCGTCCAGATTGGCGGTTGGCCGCGTCGCCTGCCGGAAGAGGACGCTGTAAAGGTTCTCGATGCCGCGTGGGATGCCGGTTTGCGCACGTTTGATACGGCGCCAATGTACGGCATGGGCATGTCCGAAGAACGGCTGGGGCGCTACCTGGCCTACAAGCCCAAAGAGTCGTTTGTGATTTCGACAAAGGTCGGTCGTATCGTCGAAGACGATCCTGACAACAGCGAACCAACGGGCGATGACGAGTTCTGGAAGGGCGCTCCGCCCCGGAATTACCATTTTGATTTTTCGTATGATGGCGTCATGCGTTCGGTTGAACACAGCCTTGAACGCACCGGGCTGGGCAGGTTCGACATGTTACTGATCCATGACGCCGATGACCATCTCGATGAAGCCCTTGGCGGGTGTTACAAGGCGCTCGACCAACTGAGATCCGAGGGAACGGTGTCTGCCATCGGGGCGGGTATGAACCAGAACCCGGCGCTGGCGCGGATGGCGGCTGAGGCGGATATGGACGTGTTTCTACTGGCGGGTCGATACACGCTCTTGGATCATTCGGCGCTGACTGAGTTGTTCCCGATCTGCGAAAAGCGTGGCACGACCATTCTGATCGGCGGCGTGTACAATTCCGGTGTCCTGAATACTCCGGTCGAGGGGGCGTCGTTCGACTATGTGCCGCTGGATGAAAACTGGCGCGCCAACGTTCTGGACCACGGTGTGCGCGCACCTGCGGATCATGAGACCGGCGAATACTGGTTGAAGCGGGCGCAAGCGCTGAAGGCCGTCTGTGACCGGCACGACGTGCCACTTTCGACCGCCGCAATCCAGTTTTCAGCGGCACATCCTATCGTATCCAGCATCCCCGTCGGGGCCGGGCGCCCCGAACGGTTCGAACAGAATATTGCCGCTCTGAAAGCGGACGTACCCAACGATCTCTGGGCGGAATTGAAGCACGAGGGTCTGATCGCAGATGCGGCTCCGATCCCTGCTGAGACGGAAACCGTTTAGGGGAAAGGCAGTGACATGAGCAAAGGAATTCCCGGCCTCGCAGGAAGTGACCACATTGGCTTCACTGTTCCGGATATCGAAGAGGCAACTAGGTTCTTCGTAGATGTGATCGGGTGCGTTGAACTGTTCGAGGTCGGGCCTTTTGTGGCGCATGACGACTGGATGACTGAGCATCTGAACGTCCATCCGCGTGCTGTCATCGAAACCCTCCGCATGCTGAAATGCCGAAACGGGCCTGCTTTTGAGATCTTTGAATATTCGTCGCCCGATCAAAGGGAAAAGTTGCCGAAAAACAGCGATCATGGCGGGCATCATCTTGCTTTTTATGTTGAGGATATGGACGCGGCGGTTGCCTATCTCAAATCTCATGGCGTGCGGTTCCAAGGAAAACCGAGTTTTATGGAGGAAGGTCCGAGCAAAGGGCTAACCTGGGTGTATTTTCTGGCGCCTTGGGGCATGCAACTTGAACTTGTCAGCTATCAGGATGGACTGGCATATGAAGCCACATCAGACGAAATTATGTGGTCCCCGAAATCGTAGGTGATCCGGTCGTTGGACCCGACCACGATTGAAATGTATAGGCAGCAAGCTTTGCTGAAGTCGCCGGTGCTTTGCCCCGACCGAAATCCCTATCGGATAGATTAAAGTTTATGGTCGACTTCTATTTTCACATGGCACCGCGAATTCGATGTTTTTCAAGCGTTTTTAGAAAATTGGATGCACCTTCTTCTGTCACGGCCTGCCGAATATCGAAATTGGATATCATCACAGCACATCGCCCACAGCCCCTCTGCAATATTGGGAATCATAGAAAACGATCCCTGAGAATCCGGGGGTCATTCGCCCAACAGTGGGTCTTGGTTTCTGACCTGTGACCCCATCATGAAAGATAGTGAGAGAGAGGCGCGAAATGGCGATTGAGACCTATGGCACCATGGCCGTGGATTGGGAAAACCGCATCAACTTTGACCGGTTGCGGACTGAACGCCTGGCCCGCGTCAAAGAGAAACTCGAGCAGTCGGACATGGGTGCCTTGTTGTGTTTTGACATGACCAATGTGCGCTACATCACAGGCACCCATATCGGCACTTGGGCACAGGACAAGGTGTCCCGCTGGACGCTGCTGCCGCGCGGCGGAGAACCGATCCTGTGGGACTTCGGATCGGCTGCAAAGCACCATGCGTTGCATTGCGACTGGATGGGCGGGGAAGAGCGGTCCCGCGCGGGTATCCCCTTGTTGCGGGGCGCTATGACGCCAAACATGGGTCGGGCTGAGGAAACCGCTGACAAGATTGTTCGCGAGCTGGAAATACATGGCTTGAAGAACGAACCGCTTGGGATCGACCTTGTTGAACCCCCCATCATGTTCGCGCTGCAGGAACGTGGCGTGAAAGTCGTCGATTGCCAATGGCTTATGCAGGATGCACGCGTTATCAAGACGCGGGATGAGATCAGCCTGCTGACCCACGCCTCGGCCATGGTGGATTTCACCTACGAGGAAATTTACCGCGCCATCCGCCCCGGTGTTCGCGAAAACGAACTGGTCGGGATTGCGTCGAACTTCCTCTATAACAACGGATCAGAATACGTCGAAGGCGTGAATGCGATTTCGGGCGAGCGATGCAGCCCACACCCGCATGTCTTCTCGGACCGGGCGCTACGCCCGGGTGACCCGGCTTACTTCGATATTCTGCACAGCTACATGGGATATCGAACCTGTTACTACCGGACCTTCGCGGTGGGTAGTGCAAGCCGTGAAATGCAGGATGCCTATAAGCGATGCCGCGATTATCTCGATCAGGCGATCGCAATGATCAAACCCGGTGTGTCCACCGGCGAAGTCGCAAAGGTCTGGCCAAAAGCCGAAGAGTTCGGGTTCCCCAACGAAGAAGCCGCGTTCGGATTGCAGTACGGCCACGGGCTTGGGCTGGGAATCTGGGAGCGACCGGTTATCAGCCGTCTGGTCTCGATCGACCATCCGGAGGTTATTCAGGAAGGCATGGTCTTCGCGCTGGAAACTTTCTGGCCCGCCAAAGGCAGCCACCATGCGGCCCGTATCGAAGAGGAAATGGTAGTCACCAAGGACGGGGTTGAAGTCATCTCGAAATTCCCGGCCGAAGAGCTCTTGGTTTGTGGCCGCCAATATTGGTCCGGGCACGACATGCTGCCGGGTATTCGCCACAGCGAATCTCATTTCAACAATCACCGCGTTTTCCCGCAGGCCGAAAACACGACGCAGCCGCGTTTCGGCAAAACCTGGGAAGACTAACTCCTGATGAAACCCTGAACCCGCGATTGGGTCCAGGGTCCGAGAGGCAAATATGACAACGCGAATAGGCTGGATCGGGCTCGGTAAAATGGGCGCTCCGATGGCGATCAACTTGTGCCGGGCCGGTGCCAATGTGACCGTGTTCAACAGAAGTCCTGACAAGGGCAAACCCGTTCTCGACGCGGGCGCGGCGTTGGCACCCAAGGCCAGTGTGTTGGCCGCTCAGTCGGATATCCTGTTTACCATGCTGTCGGACGACTGCGCCTTGCGCCAAGTTCTCTTGGGCGACAAAGGCGCTCTGAAAGAGATGCGCTCGGGAGCCATTCTAGTTGATATGAGCACAGTATCCCCGTCCGTATCGCAAGACATTGCCGACGCGGCGGACGGCTACGGTGTGCGATATCTTCGGGCCCCTGTTTCCGGGTCGGTTGCTCTTGCGCAAGCCGGGACTCTGGCCGTTATGGCGTCGGGACCGAAGGGGGCCTTTGACGACTGTCTCGACGTCCTGAAGGCGATGAGTGCACGCCAGTTCTATGTTGGAAGCCACGAGCAGGCGCGGGTTCTGAAGCTGTCGATCAACATGATGGTGGGATTCACTGCTGCCATGATGGGCGAAGCCTTGGCGCTTGGGCTGAAAAACGGGCTCGATCGGGCAACCATGCTGGATGTGATAGGCGCAAGCGCCATTGCGTCGCCATTGGTTAGCTACAAGCTGGACGCGTTGAAAGCGAGGGATTACTCACCCGCGTTCGAAGTCACGCAAATGGCCAAAGATTTCGATCTGATACTGGAGGCCAGCCGTCAATCTGCCGTTCCAATGCCGCTGGCCGCACAGGTCCGCGAAGGTTGGAGCGAACTGATCGCCGATGGTGACGGCGAAACGGACTTTTTCAAATACGTCGAACTGGCCGCGCGACGCGCAGGCGTAACACTTCGCAAGGGCACGGAGACGGCGGCATGACTCTGAACCCGGACCTCATGAAGCACACTTGTCTGATCGGCGGCCGATGGCGACCCGCCGGGGCCGGTGGAGTGGTTTCCGTAGACAACCCGTCAACCGGTGCAGTTCTCGGCGCGGTGCCGAATTTCGGGGCCGAGGAAACGCGTGAGGCGGTCGCTTCGGCTCAATCGGCTTTGGCAGAATGGAAGGGCCGCACGGCCAAGGATCGCGCCGCGATCCTACGTCGCTGGTACCAACTGATTATTGAGCATACAGAAGATCTCGCAGCGATCATGACAGCGGAGCAGGGCAAACCGCTGGCCGAGTCGCGGGGAGAAGTGGCTTATGGTGCCAGTTTTATCGAATGGTTCGCCGAAGAGGGTAAGCGCATATATGGCGATGTCATCCCAAGTCCTTGGAGCGATCGGCGTATTGTTGTTGTGAAACAACCGGTTGGGGTTGTTGCTGCCATCACACCATGGAACTTTCCCATTGCCATGATCACGCGCAAAGTCGGGCCGGCATTGGCCGCAGGCTGTACCTGTGTCGTCAAGCCCGCTTCCGCCACACCGTTTTCTGCCTTGGCGATTGCAGCACTTGCGCAAGAGGCTGGCGTACCGGATGGCGTGCTGAACGTCGTAACAGGATCAGCACGCGCGATCGGCGGCGAGCTGACGGCCAATCCGACTGTCCAAAAGGTGACGTTTACAGGGTCGACCGGCATCGGAAAGGTGCTCTTGCGTCAAAGCGCCGATACCGTGAAGAAAGTCTCGATGGAGCTGGGCGGCAACGCGCCGTTCATCGTGTTTGATGACGCGGATATCGACGCCGCTGTGGACGGCGCTATTGCGTCGAAATACCGAAACACGGGGCAGACCTGTGTTTGCACCAATCGAATACTTGTGCAGCGCGGCGTACACGACGCGTTTGTCGAAAGACTGGTGGCGCGTGTGAACGAACTGGTTGTTGGGGACGGATTCTCCGATGGCGCTCAGCAAGGGCCATTAATTGATCTGTCGGCGGTCGAAAAAGTCGAAGAACACATTGCCGATGCGTGCTCGAAAGGGGCTTCGGTCGCCGCAGGCGGCGGGCGCCACACGTTGGGTGGGTCTTTCTTTCAGCCGACAGTCTTGACCGGTGTCACGACGGATATGGCCGTCGCGCGGGAAGAAACTTTTGGGCCGCTGGCACCGATATTCACATTCGACAGCGAAGAAGAGGCAATCAGGCTGGCCAACGACACCGAATTTGGCCTGGCCGCCTATTTCTATTCCCGTGATATCGGCCGGATCTGGCGCGTTGCCGAGGCGCTTGAATACGGCATGGTCGGGATCAACGAAGGCATCATCTCGACCGAGGTCGCGCCGTTTGGCGGGATCAAGGAAAGCGGCGTGGGACGGGAAGGCGCCCACTACGGAATCGAGGAATTTGTCGAGACGAAATACCTGTGCATGGGCGGGCTGAACGCCTGACCTTTGCCTGCGGAGTAGAGCACAATGCCGAGAACAACGAAAATCAAGCCAATGGCCGACTGGGTGGATATCACCGCCACCGAAGCCGACTGGGACAAGCTTGGCAAAGCCGAAGCGATCAAAATGCACAACCATTTGCATCTCGTGCGCGCGTTCGAAGAGATGGTGCTGGAAATGGATGCACAGGGGTTGATCCATGGCCCGGCACACAGCTCGATCGGGCAAGAGGGAGGCGCGATTGGATCGATCTCACCCTTGAAACCCGGAGATCAGGTCACCGGGTCCCATCGAGGCCATCACCAGTTTGTCGCTAAGGCTTTGGCATATCTTGATCCCGGTCACGTCGATCCGCTGACGACCGATTTGTCGGGCGAAGTTCTGCAATTGCTGCAGAAATCCCTGGCCGAAATCATGGGGCTGGCGCAGGGCTATTGCAAAGGCCGTGGTGGCTCGATGCATTTGCGCTGGGAAGAGGCGGGCGCCTTGGGCACCAACGCCATTGTTGGCGGTGGCGTGCCATTTGCAACCGGGGCCGCGTGGACCAAAAAACGCAGCGGCACTGACGAAGCGGTGTTTTCCTATTTCGGCGAGGGCAGCGCACATATCGGTTCGGTCCCTGAGGCAATGAATCTGGCGGCGCTTTGGGATTTGCCTGTTTGCTTTTTCATTGAAAACAATGGGTTCGCCGTGGCGACCACGGTCGAAGAAGAAACGCGCGAAACGCGAGTCTCATCTCGCGGCCTGGCTTTCGGCATCCCGTCTTTCCGGGTTGATGGCATGGACCCGGTCGCGGTGCGCGTCGCGACCGAACGCGCTTTGGATATCATGCGTTCGGGCAAAGGGCCGACGGTTATCGAAGCCGTGCTCTATCGCTTTTTCCATCACGGCGGCGGCGTTCCAGCCAGCGCCTTCGGGTACCGCAGCAAAGAAGACGAAATCACATGGCGCAAACGCGATCCACTTTTGGTGATGCTGGACGGTTTGAAAACACGCGGATGGCTGGACGATGACGGCGATGCCACGTTGGCCACGCGTGCCAAGTCCGCGATGCAATTGGCGGCCTCGGCGCTTACGGTTGAGGAAGGCAATAAACGCACTGTCATCGAAGCGCTGTGGCCAGACACCGCAATGCGCGACGCAGGATTGCGCGGAGATTTGAGTGAACTGGACGGCAAACGCTTCGAAGAACAAGAAGAATTCTCGGGTACGTTGGCACCTGTCAGATATGTGGATGCCGTTGCCGAAGTGATGAACCGGCGCATGGCCGAAGATGACCGCATCTTTTGTCTGGGCGAGGACATTCATCGCCTGAAGGGCGGGACCAATGGTGCCACAAAGGGACTTTCCGAAAAATATCCGGACCGGATCATTCCAACCCCCATAGCCGAGGCAGGATTCAGCGGGTTGGCCGGTGGCGTAGCGATGTCAGGCAAATACCGTCCGGTTGTCGAATTGATGTATCCCGATTTTGCGCTGGTCGCAGCGGATCAGTTGTTCAACCAGATTGGCAAGGCGCGGCATATGTTTGGCGGCGATACCGCGATGCCAATCGTGTTCCGTACAAAGATCGCGATCGGAACTGGATACGGATCGCAGCACTCTATGGATCCGGCTGGATTGTTTGCGCAGTGGCCGGGCTGGCGCATCGTCGCGCCGTCGACCGCGTTCGACTACGTAGGGTTGATGAACAGTGCTTTGGCCTGCGACGACCCTGTTCTGATGATCGAACATGTGGGTTTGTACACGCAAAAGATGCCCGGGCCGGTCGAGGACTATGACTATTTCATTCCGCTTGGAAAGGCCAAGGTGGTACGGGAAGGCAGTGCGATGACCATCCTGACTTATTCAGCAATGGTTGAAGAATCCCGCAATGCGGCCGAGGCACTTGGGCTGGATGCCGAGATCATCGACTTGCGCTCTCTGGACCGTGCCGGCATCGATTGGGAGACCATCGGTGAAAGCATCCGCAAAACCAACAATGTAGTGGTTGTCGAGCAAAGTCCGCTGACCGTTTCTTATGGTGCTATGCTTACTGACGAATTGCAGCGCCGGTTCTTTGACCATCTCGATCAACCTGTTCAGCGGGTGCACGGCGGCGAGAGCTCTCCCAGCGTATCAAAAGTGCTGGAGAGGGCCGCCTTCGCGATGGCCCCCGAGGTCGAAGTCAGGCTGAAACAGATGATGATCGATACGGGCCGCGGGGCCTTGGTCGGGGTCTGACATGGCTGGCGACAAACCAAACAGGATGCCGGGGCTGCGCGGAGTCGAGCATGTGGGCTTCACCGTGCCCGATCTTGAACAGGCGACTCGTTTTTTCGTCGACGTGTTGGGGTGCGAGGTATTTTACGACCTCGGTCCGTTTCAGTTCGATGACGATTGGATGTCTCGTCAGTTGAACGTCCACCCCCGTACAGTGATGAAGAAACTGCGTTTCTTTCGATGTGGGCACGGCCCGAATTTTGAGATCTTTGAATACGAGGCACCGGACCAACGGAAGGCCCAACCGAAAAACAGTGACGTCGGCGGACACCATCTGGCCTTTTACACTGATGACTTCCACGGGGCGTTGAATTGGTTGCGCGACCACGATGTCGAAATACTGGGCGAACCAGTGTTGCGCCATCAAGGACCATCAGCGGGGCAGACCTGGGTTTACTTTCTTGCACCTTGGGGGATGCAACTGGAACTTGTGAGTTTCCCCGATGGCAAAGGGTATGAATTGACCACCGACCGGCGTCTTTGGATCCCGGTAATCCCTTCCGAATGAACAGGTAAAACCATGCCCATTGAAATCACTATGCCGGCTCTTTCCCCCACCATGGAAGAGGGCACGATCGTTTCCTGGCTTGTCTCCGAAGGGGAGTACGTAAGCCCGGGTGACATACTGGCCGAAATCGAAACCGACAAGGCGACGATGGAATTCGAAGCAGCGGATGCCGGGACCGTAGCGAAAATTCTGGTGCCCGCGGGCGCTGAAAACGTGGCCGTCAATACGCTGATAGCCTTAATCACCGAAGACGGTGAAGACGCCGCAAGTATAGAATTCCCAAATCAAAGTACACCTAAACCGCAGGCTGAATTTGACAATTTGCAGAGCGCTTCGGAACCAAAGCCAGACATCGGACCTGAGGCGGTTCAATCAAATGGCCGGGTTTTTGCGTCACCTCTGGCGAAACGGATCGCCGCAGACAGTGGGGTTGATCTTTCAGGTGTCTCTGGCACAGGTCCCAAAGGACGGATCGTTCGGCTGGATGTCGAGAATGCGTTGAAGCAATCTAAAGAAACATCACTTCCGAAGGAGCCAGAAACGTCTGAATCAGAGCAGGTTTCGGGCCTGTATCCTGAAGGCAGCTACGATGTTGTCGAACTGGACTCTATGCGCCGAACGATTGCGCGGCGTTTGACCGAGGCGAAGCAAACTGTTCCCCATTTCTACTTGCGGGCGGACGTTGAACTGGATGCGTTGTTGGCGCTGCGGTCGCAACTCAATGCGGCAGCACCGAAAGTAGAGGAAACCCCGTCCTTTAAGATTTCGGTCAACGATCTGGTTATAAAGGCGCTTGCTCTGGCTCTGGCAGAAGTACCGGATGCCAATGTGACCTGGGCAGACGGCAATCTGTTGCGTCACCGGGCCGTTGACGTCGCCGTTGCGGTCGCGATCGACGGCGGGTTGATCACGCCGATCATTCGGGACGCCCAGGGAAAAAGCATCTCAGCCATTTCGACGGAAATGAAGGACCTTGCCGCACGGGCCCGGGCACGCACTCTAACGCCGGAAGAGTTCCAGGGCGGGACAACTTCGGTATCCAATCTGGGTATGTTTGGTGTGGATTCGTTTGATGCTGTAATCAATCCTCCGCAGGGAACGATCCTTGCTGTTGGCGCAGGCACGCGCCGCCCTGTTGTTCGCGGCGAACGGGTCGAGGTTGCAACCGTGATGACGGTGTCTCTGTCCGTCGACCATCGAATGGTGGACGGTGCAGTTGGCGCAGAGCTTCTTGCAGCTTTCAAACGTTATGTCGAAGCACCGTTGACGATACTCGCCTAATGTATTCTTTGATCCCGGCCTGAAGGCAACATTTGGCCTTCGATGTCGGGTACGCCGCATCGCACCTGCTCCCCGGCGCGATGCGGCTTTAATATTTTAGTAACTGACAATGGTTGGAAAGGCGCCATGACAGGTGTCGCGCCGCCTGACGACATCACCTGCAATATCCATAACGGATAACTTCGGGACCATCTGTTTCCTGCCAAATCGTAACCTTTTTTCATACACCCGTGTGCCGATTCTGAGAGCCACCGAGGTTGGGGCAAAGCGGAATGGGGGAGGATCTCAAAATTGCGGTCCGGCACGTCTGAAGTTGGAGGAGAACCCAATGAAAACCCTAAGAATTGCAGCCACAATGGCTGTGACTTCAATCGCTGCAACCGCAGTAGCGTCGGACGTCTATACCGGCGCACCGCGAACATATCTGTACAACCCGGACGTCGAGGTCTGTTTCAACGACACCTCGCAATACGAAAAGGAAGGACCCTACACGATCGGGTTCTCGAACGCCGGGCTTGGGGACAGCTGGCGTGTTGTCATGCAGCATTCGGTTATGACCGCCGCTGCAGAGCATCGGGACCAGATCGAAAAGCTGATCATCACAGATGCCGGTCATGACGATGCAAAACAGGTCGCGGATATTCAGGACCTGATTTCGCGCGGTGTGGATCTGCTGATTGTTTCCGCAAATACCCAACAGGCCCTGGACCCCGCCGTTTCTCGTGCAATGCAGCGCGGAATTCCTGTGGTCATGATGGACCGCCGGATCGCCTCAGACAATTTCGTGACCTTCGTAACCGCTTCAGACGCGATGATGGGGCGGCTCTTTGCACAGTGGATCGTGGAAAAGCTGGATGGTGAAGGGAATGTCGTGATGCTGGCCGGTCAGGCCGGATCCAGCCCTTCGGAAAACCGCGAAAAACCTGCGCGTGAAGTGTTCGCGCAGTACCCCGGCATCAATATTCTGGAAACTGTTTATTCCGACTGGTCGCCAGTGAAGGGCAAGCAGGTCATGCAGGGCATGATAGCCAAATACGGTGAAGACATTGATGCCGTGTGGTCTGCCCACGGTCTGCAGACGCCGGGCTCGGTCGAGGCGTTTCTCGAAGCCGGGTGGGAACCCGAGAATATTCCTCCGCATACTACGGCGGATGTGAACGGGCCGCTGCAAATGGCGATCGAACACGGCATACCGATGCTTGAGGTCGGTTATCCTCCGGCGATGGGCGGAATTTCGGTTGGCGTCGCACTGGACGTTCTGGCCGGTGCACCGGTGCCTTGCATCTATGAAATCAACGCTCAGATTGCAGTTTCCGAAGGCCACAATACGCCTTCCATTCAGACCAACCTGCGCCTGACCGACCTTGTCGTGCCGAACGGCGCTCCGGACATGCTGGTTACCGGCGGTATGGGTCAGGACTACGATCCGACGACCTACACCGTCGACTATCCCAAGTAAGCCGTCACCACTCAAACCGGGCGGGGTCCTGTAGGACCCTGCCCAACCCACAGCTGAGGCCAGACATGCTGACACTCACTTCCATATCCAAATCATTCCCAGGCGTAAAAGCTCTGGATCAGGTCGATCTTGATGTCCGCGCCGGTGAGATCCACGGACTGCTCGGTGAAAACGGAGCCGGCAAGTCGACGCTAACCAAAACGATTGCCGGCGTTTACCAGCCCGATGAAGGTCAGATCGAGTTTGACGGCGAAATCATTCACTGGACAGCGCCGGGCGATGCCAAAGAGGCGGGCATTCATGTCATCTACCAAGAATTTGTCCTGTTCCCGCATCTCTCGGTCGCCGAGAACATCTTTTTGGGAAATGAACGTCGAAATGGACTGGGTCTGATTGATTATGCGCAAACACGCCGGGACGCGCGTGAGCTTTTGCAGCGCCTCGGCGTTGACATCGACCCCGACCAGCTTGTGTCCGAACTGACCGTCGCTGACCAACAGATGGTCGAAATTGCCAAAGCAATGGTTCACAAGGTTAAACTGCTTATCCTGGACGAACCAACTGCCGTGATCTCGGGCCACGAGGTTGAGTTGCTGTTCAAACGTCTCGAGGCTTTAAAAGCGGATGGCGTGGCCATCATCTATATTTCGCACCGATTGGAAGAGATCTTTGAGATCTGCGACAGGGTCACGGTTCTGAAAGACGGTCAGTACGTGGCCGGTAAGGATATCGGCGAGATTGACCGGGACCAATTGATCGCCTTGATGGTTGGCCGTGATATGTCCGAACTGTTCCCTATCAAGGAATACGATGCACCTGCCGGTGACGTTGTTCTGCGTGCTCAGAACATTTCGGTGAATGGGCGGGTCCATAATGCCAACATCGAACTGAGAGCTGGCGAGATCACCGCCTTGGCTGGAATGGTCGGTGCCGGGCGTACGGAGTTGGCGATGGGCATCTTCGGTGGCCTGCCTCTCAAGTCCGGGACCGTTGAGATCGACGGCGAGACCTACTCTCAAATGAAACCCGCTCTGGCGATTAAAAAGGGTATCGGTCTCGTTACTGAAGACCGCAAGGGGCAGGGGTTGGCGATGCAACTGGATGTTGCTGCAAATGTGACGGCCTCGGATTTGGGCTCGGTCACACAATCCGGTCTCATCAACTTCGCCAAAGAGTTCAAGATCGCGGAGCAGGAAATTGGGGAATATCAGATTGCCTGCCGCGGACCACGCAACCCGGTTGCAACCATGTCAGGCGGCAACCAGCAAAAGGTCATCGTCGCGCGTTGGGCGCGTACATGCTCCAAAGTTCTGATTCTGGATGAGCCCACTCGGGGCGTTGATGTCGGTGCGAAAACCGAAATCTACCGGATTATGCGGGAACTGGCGGCCAAGGGGATCGCGATCCTGATGATCTCATCCGAGCTGCCCGAAGTTGTCGGAATGTCGGACCGGGTCGTTGTGATGCGCGAAGGCGTCGTCACCGGTGAGTTGTCGAAAGACGCGCTCTCAGAGGAAGCAATCATGCAGCTGGCAACCCAGCAGGAAGCAGCGTGAGGGAGGACGAAACATGACGGAACTTGCTTATCGCTCTTACAACTTTTTCACCAAACGGCAGTCCGGATTGCTGGTTGTCATTGGCCTTTTGGTTCTGTTGTTCCTGTTTGGCGCATTCATTTCCGGCAGATTCAGCTCTGCATCGAACCTGTTGAACGTGTTTGAACAGTCAACCGGGCTGGCATTGGTCAGCCTTGGGCAGACAATGGCGGTGCTGACAGCAGGGATCGATCTGTCGGTTGGCTCGATGATCAGCCTGCTGAGCGTGCTCCTGTCCGGCACGATTGACGGCGAAGCGACGCGAGTGCTTCCGGTGTGTCTGGGCATCATGGTATTGGGCGCAGCTATCGGAAGCCTGAACGGCCTGACTGTTATCTGGCTGAAGGTACATCCGCTGATCGTCACCCTCGGCATGGGTGCACTGCTGCAAGGGGTTACGCTGCTGTATACTCTGGGACCGGCAGGTTCGGTTCCCTTAGAATTTGACTTTGTCGCCTACGGACGGGTTGCCGGGCTTCCGGTAGGTGCGGTTTTCACGATTGTCCTGTTCATTCTGGTGGCTCTGTTCCTTCGGTATGTACCGTTTGGCCGGTTTATCTATGCCGTTGGCGACGATGAGGCCGGTGCCCGCCTGATGGGTCTTCCACGCAAGCGCGTGCTTGTCTTTGTCTATGCGTTTTCCGGCTTCTGTTGCGCACTGACTGCGATCTACCTTGTTGGTCGGTTCGGGGTAGGCAATGTCTACACCGGGCAAAACTACACGCTTGCGTCGATCACTCCGGTGGTGGTCGGAGGCACCCTCCTGACCGGAGGTCGCGGTGGTGTCATCGGGACTCTGTTCGGGGTCTATCTGATCTCGCTTTTGAATAACCTGCTGAATTTCATGGATATTTCCACGCACTATCAGCTTATCATCCAAGGTCTGATCATCATTCTGGCCGTGTCCGTTTATGTCGAGAAAAAGAGGGCTGTGTGATGCAACAAGCCGTGAACGCTGAAATGTCGACCGCAAACCAGAAATCCAAGGCAATAAAGGAGCTTGGTGCCCGCTATGGTATACATCTGGCGCTTGTCGCCCTGATCGTAGTGTCGGGCATCGTGTCTCCGGCCTTTCTGTCGGGCAACAACATCTCGAACATGCTTTTGCAAGCGGCGCCGCTTGGTATCGTCGTGATTGGTCAGGCTTTTGTGATCCTTGTGCGCGGTCTGGACCTGTCAGTGGCCTCTATCATGGCGACAGCAGCCGTTGTTGCCACGGCCTTCAACGGCCAGCCCGGGGATGTCATACCCATTATCCTGATCGCATTGGGTATCGGGCTGTGCACCGGCTTGATCAATGGCCTGTTGGTTACCAAGCGCGACGTATCCCCGTTTCTTGCCACGCTTGCGACCATGATCGTTTTGCAAGGGTTACGTTTTGCCTACACGCAAGGCGCACCATCCGGGAATGTACCGCATTTCTTCCGGATCATTGGTGCCGAGACCTTCTATGGGCTGCCGTACAACGTGGTCATTCTGGCGATCCTCGCCGTCATCTTCTCGGTCGTGCTACATAAGGCGGCCTTTGGTCGGCAGGTCTATATCACCGGCGGCAACCCCAAGGTCGCGCAACTGGTCGGAATCAACGCGGATCGGGTCACCATCATCTGCTATGTTATTTCGGGTGGCCTTGCTGCCATTGCCGGACTGGTCCTGTCAGGGTTCGTCGGCATCGTGGACAACTGGGTTGGCCGCGGGTTCGAGCTGGACTCCATCGTGGCAGCCGTCATGGGAGGCATTGCCCTGTCTGGCGGACGCGGCAGCATTCTGGGTGGCCTGGTTGGCGCCGCAATCCTGATCGTCGTGTTCAACGCAGTTCTGCTGTTCGGAATGCCGGTTCAGTTTCAGATCATCATCAAAGGCATCGTGATCGTTATCGCGGCCGCCTTCTACGTCAAACGCGGCGCTTGAGGCGCCAGGAGGAAGAAATGGGTAACGACGTTACAGGTAAATCGATCATCGTGACCGGCGCGGGCCGTGGAATAGGAGCCGGAATCGCAAAAGATCTGGCTGAGAAAGGCGCGCAGGTTTGCGTTGCGGATCTGAACGAAGACGCCGCGAAAGAGGTGGCCGCCAAGATTGGTCATGGGGCCATAGGTGTCGGCGTCAATGTAGCCGACCGGGCATCCACCCGCGCGATGATCGGCGCAGCAGTAGCGGCATTCGGCAAGCTTGACGTCATCTTCAACAATGCCGGGATCAGCCAGACCTGTCCGTTCATGGAAATCGTTGAGGACGACTGGCAGCGCATCATGGATGTGAACGGCAAGGGTGTGTTGATCGGTACGCAGGAAGCGGCCCGGCAATTCATCGCGCAGCGTACGCCGGGCAAGATCATCAATACGGCATCGATTGCCGCGAAACAGGGCTATCCGCTCTTTGCTCACTACTGTGCCTCGAAATTCGCGGTTGCCGCGCTCACTCAGGCCGCGGCACGCGCTCTTGCCGAGCACAAAGTCACGGTGAATGCATTTGGACCCGGGGTCGTCAAGACCGAACTGTGGGAACAGCTAGACCGCGAGTTCATCGAACGGGGCGTCACCGAAAAAGAAAACGAGGCGATCGACGGGTTCTCGGAATCCATTCTGTTGGGTCATGCTGCGATTCCAGCCGATATCGTGGGAACGACGACGTTCCTGGCCTCCTCAGCCTCCGACTACATGACCGGCCAAACCGTCATGATCGACGGCGGCATGGTTCTGATCTGAATAGAAGGACAAAGACAATGGGACGTACACAAGACCAGATCGCCATCGTTACTGGTGGTTCGCGCGGGATCGGTGGAGCCACGGTAACGCGACTGGCTGAAGAAGGCGCGAAGGTCACGATCTTTGACGTGATCGAGGAAGCCGGGCAGGCCCATGCTGAAAAACTACAGGGCAGGGGGTTGGATGTTGACTTCATCAAGGTTGATGTCACCAACGAAGAGAACGTGCAGGCGGCCATTGATGAGATGATTGCCAAGCATGGAAGGCTCGACATTTTGGTGAACTGCGCGGCGATCACCGGCGTGAACAAATTTGCCCATGAGGTCGAAGCCGAAGAATGGGATAAGGTCTTTGATGTGAACGTCAAAGGCTCGTTCCTGTGCACCAAATACGGCGTTCGGCCGATGATGGAGCAAAAGAAGGGCGCAATCGTCAATTTCTCGTCGATCTACGGTCTGATCGGCAACGACGACTTGCCACCGTATCACGCCACAAAAGGCGCGATCCTCTCGATGACCAAAACCGATGCGATGTGTTACGCGCGCCATGGCATCCGGGTGAACACCGTGCATCCCGGCTCGACCATGACCGAAATCTTTATGCAGGCGGCGGAAACATATCCCGAAGGCAAACAAGCTTACCTCGACATGATGGGCAAGCTTCATCCACTCTGTCTGGGAGAGCCGGTTGATGTGGCCAACTGTGTTGTGTTCCTCGCCTCAGACGAGGCCCGCTTTGTTACAGGAGCAAGCCTGGCCGTTGATGGCGGCTATACAGCGCAATAAGGAGACAAGATATGCGTGCCGTCCGCTTTCATAACGCCAAGGATATCCGCGTAGAAGAGGTGCCCGCGCCCGACAGCAATCTGGCCGCTGACGAAGTGCTGGTGCGACCAGGGGCCTGCGGGATTTGTGGAACCGATTTGCACGAATACATCGCAGGCCCCATCGTGACCCCGGAAACGCCGCATGTGTTTACAGGGGCCACGAACCCTCAGATTCTGGGCCACGAATTCGTCGCGGTGGTCGAAGCGGTCGGTAGCAATGTCAGCCACGTGAAACCCGGCGACAGGATTTCAGCTCAGCCCTTGATTTCGCCTCGGGACGACTATTTCGGACGGCGTGGACAATACCATCTGAGTGACAAAATGGCATGTGTCGGCCTCAGTTGGGCCTGGGGTGGCATGGCCGAACAGGCGGTGCTGCCGGGCTATTGCGCACAGCCTGTGCCGGATGCGGTGTCTGATGATCAAGCCGCCATGATCGAGCCAGCTGCGGTCGCAATGTATGGGGTTGATCGTGGCCAGATCGGCGCGGGATCGACCGTGTTGATTTCGGGCGCCGGACCGATCGGAGCGTTGACGGTGATCTGCGCCCGCGCTGCCGGAGCAAGCCTGATCATCGTCTCTGAACCGAACCCAAACCGGCGGCGGATCATCCAAAAGATCGACCCAGCTGTTGTCGTTGTCGATCCGGCAACCGAAAAGGCGGGCGATGTCGCCAGAGATCTGACCGAGGACCATGTCGGCGTAGATGTCGCGCTGGAATGTGTTGGTCTGGAGGTATCGCTGAACACATGCGTCGGCGCAGTGCGCAGGGGTGGCAAGGTTGTTCAGGTGGGGCTTCACATGAAACCCGCCAGCATTGATGCGATGCTTTGGGCGCTCAAGGATATCAGTGTCGAAGCGACGTGGTGCTATCCAACTTATGTCTGGCCTCGTCTTGCGGGTTTGATCGCCGCGGGAAAACTGCCCGTGGAAAAAGTGATCACTGGTCGGATCGATGCAGATGACGTGGTCGACAAAGGGTTCGAGGCCCTGTTGGACCCAGGCGGTGAACACCTCAAGATACTCGTTGAAACATGACCCGGACAGCCCTGATCATAGGCGCTACCGGCCTGTCCGGTAGCCATCTGGCTGCTCGCCTGAGCCAATCCGGAGGTTGGTATGTCTACGGTTTGTCCCGCAGGGGAAAGGACGTGCCTGGCATCGACATGCCCCTCGCCGTAGTTCTGACGGACGAAACAACCAGTGTGGCGCTGCTGTCTAAACTTACCGATGTCACCCATGTCTTTTTCTGCACATGGTCAAGGCGGGAAACGGAGGCCGAAAACTGTCGGGTGAACTGGGCGATGGTCCGCAACGCGCTGAACATGGCCGTTACGCTGGCCGTTTACGCGTCCATCTGCGCAGAAACAGGGCGGCCGTTTCTCTTCCCCGGATCGAAGGCACAATACCCTTCCGTAGCAGACATCACTGATGCCCGCTTACTGGCTCAACACCCGGAATGGTCCGCGACAACGCCGGTCGCCGCAAACACCGCCTTCAACGTAGTGAACGGGGATCTGTTCCGATGGGAGTGGATATGGGGCCAGATCGCAGGCTGGTTCGGGCTCAAGGATGCAGGCGCACCTAAGCAGGTCACGCCGTTGAAAATCCAAATGGAAGACGCAGGTGAAATTTGGCCCCGGATCGTGAGCAAGCACGCACTGCGGGATCATTCTGCGTCGAAGCTGGCCTCATGGTGGCACACGGACGCTGATCTGGGTCGCGAGATCGAATGCTTCAACGACATGCGCAATAGCCGTCAGGCCGGGTTTTGTTCTCATCAAAACAGTGCCCGTTCGTTCTTTGACGTTTTTGAGGCGCTTGTGAAAAACCGGATCATCCCGGCTCCGATTGGAAAGGAAATAACATGACCGTCAAAATCGCCATGATCGGACTGGGTTGGTGGGGGCAGAAAATGGTTTCTGTCCTGCAAGCCGCGCCGGATGAGATTGAGGTTGTGCGTGCGGTAGAACCAAACCTCAGTGCGGTGAAAGGATTCGCGCGCGAAAAGGGGCTGTTTGTCACGACGGAATACGCGGATGCTCTCAACGATCCAGAGGTTGAGGCGGTCGTTCTGGCGACTCCGCATTCTCTGCATGAACAGCAGATCGAACAGGCGGTTGCTGCCGGAAAACACATCTTTTGTGAAAAGCCGCTGGCCCTCACGAAAGCAGGCGCTGAAAAAGCCGTGCGCTTATGCGAGGAAGCGGGCTTGGTTTTGGGCATGGGTCATGAACGTAGGTTCGAACCGGCCATGGCCGAACTGCTTGCCATGGCAGATTCAGGAGATCTGGGGCGTGTCCATCAGATCGAGGCCAATTTCAGCCACGACAAATTCGTGTCACTTGATCGCGACAACTGGCGCCTCAAGGCCGATCAGGCCCCAGCTGGCGGAATGACCGCTACCGGTATTCACCTGCTGGACTTGTCGGTGCGACTGCTCGGTGAGGCGGAAAGCGTTCTGTGCCATTGCGAAAACCTCTCTACCGATCTGCCGCAGGGCGACACCGTGGCGGCCTTCGTAAAATTCAAAAATGGCGGTACGTCTTATGTCTCGGCCTCTCTGGCGAATCCATTCGCCTCGCGATTTGCGGTCTACGGATCAAAGGGCTGGGTCGAAATCCGCGATAAGGCTCATGTCGAGGCACCGGACGGATGGGTCGTCACCAAAGGACTGGTGGATGCGCCCATTACAGTCGAGGAAATCCCAACAGCAGAAGCGGTGAAGTTCAACCTGATCGCCTTTGCCCACGCGGTCGAAGGTAAAGATTCCTACCCAATTACATCTGGCCATCTGGTCAACAACATCGCGCTGCTCGAGAGCGTTTTCAAATCGGCCCAAAGTGGAAAGATCGAGAAAATCGCATGACGAATTCAACGATGAAAGCACTTGTATTCGAAGAACCCAAAAAGCTTGTCGTCTCATCTCAACCCGTTCCCGAGATTGACGCCAACACGGTTCTGGTCAAAACGCGAAAGGTCGGCATTTGCCACTCGGACTATGAGTTGTTGGCTGGGCAATACATCATTCCGATCAGCTATCCCGTTGTTCCGGGCCATGAGTGGGTCGGCGAGGTTGTTGAAGTAGGAAAAAACGTAACTGGGTTTGCGCCGGGTGACCGCGTAGTTGGCGAATGCGTGATCAATACCCCAGAACGCATTCACCATTTCGGATTTTCGATGAACGGCGCGGATCGGGAGTATTTCACGGCCCGACCCGAGTGGCTGCACAAATTGCCGGACGAGGTCGACGATGCCAAGGGCGCTCTGATCGAACCATTCACATGCGGTTACTATGCGGTCTTGCGCGGAGGCGGCACAAACGCCAGCGAAACCGTCGTCGTTTCTGGTGGTGGTACAATCGGTTTGGTTTCAGCGGCCGCGGCGATTGGCATGGGCGCGCGCGTGATCGTTGTCGACCCGATCCCGCTGCGACGCGAGACGGCGTTGAAACTCGGTGCGGATGCGGCGGTCGACCCGACCGACGGGAACCCTGTTGAGGCAGTGCAGGAATTGACCAATGGCGGGGCCGATCTGGTGATTGAGGCCGCAGGCCACGCGTCGTCGCTCGCCAATGTGTTTGACTACGCGCGCCCGGAGGGACGGGTGTCCATGGTCGGTATCAATATCGGTCAGAAATTTCCTGTAGAGCTTGGCCTCATCCAGATCAAGGACCTGAAAGTAAACGGCTGCATCGGATCGCCGGGCGTCTGGCCCGGAGCCATTCGATTCCTCGGTCGGACGGGGCTGGACCTGTCACCAATCCAGACTCATGTGTTCAATCTGGATCAGGCGGCTGAGGCGTATGAGTTGGGGAAAGAGCCGACACAGGCGGTAAAAGTCACGCTCGACATAGCAAACTGAAATCTTTCAACTAACGACTTGGATACGGCTGTTTAGGCGGCTCATTCCTAGACCTCACGGAGTCAACGATGTCGCCTAATCCCTATGATCTGATCGTAATCGGCGCTGGTCCGGGCGGCTATGTTGCGGCTATCCGCGCGGCGCAGCTGGGGTTGAAAACGGCCGTTGTCGAACGCGAGCATCTAGGGGGCATCTGCCTGAACTGGGGCTGTATCCCGACCAAGGCGCTGCTGCGCTCGTCTGAAGTGTTTCACCTGATGGAACGCGCCAAGGATTTCGGACTGAAGGCGGACAAGATCGGTTACGATCTGGATGCGGTTGTAAAGCACTCTCGGGGCGTTGCAGGGCAGCTGTCCGGCGGCATCGGCCACCTGTTGAAGAAAAACAAAGTCACCGTTGTGATGGGTGAGGCGACGATCCCTGCCAAAGGGAAGGTCACCGTCAAAACCGACAAAGGCACCGAAGAACTAACCGCCAAGAACATCGTTCTGGCCACCGGTGCACGGGCACGCGAACTGCCGGGGCTCGAAGCAGATGGTGATCTGGTTTGGACCTATAAGCACGCGCTGCAACCGCCTCGGATGCCCAAGAAACTGCTGGTTATCGGATCGGGCGCGATCGGTATCGAATTCGCCAGTTTCTACAACACGCTGGGCGCCGACACGACTGTGGTCGAGGTGATGGACCGCGTGCTGCCGGTCGAAGACGCCGAGATCAGCGCGCTGGCAAAAAAAGCCTTCACCAAGCAGGGCATGACCATCATGGAAAAGGCGATGGTCAAGCAGCTAGACCGCGCCAAGCGCCAGGTCACGGCCCATATCGAGGTCAAAGGTAAGGTCGAGAAACACGATTTCGACACAGTGATTTCTGCCGTGGGTATCATAGGCAATGTTGAAAACCTGGGGCTTGAGGCTTTGGGCGTGAAGATCGACCGGACCCATGTCGTGACGGATGAATTTTGCCGTACCGGTGTCGAGGGGCTCTACGCCATCGGCGACATCGCGGGCGCGCCTTGGCTGGCGCACAAAGCCAGCCACGAAGGCGTCATGGTCGCCGACCTGATCGCCGGCCAGCACGCGCATCCAGTCAAACCGGAAAGCATCGCAGGCTGCACCTATTGCCAGCCACAGGTCGCGTCGGTTGGATATACCGAAGCAAAGGCCAAGGAACTCGGCTACGACATCAAAGTTGGCCGCTTCCCGTTTATCGGCAACGGCAAGGCGATTGCTCTGGGTGAGCCGGAAGGTCTGATCAAAACTGTGTTCGACTCCAAGACCGGTGAGTTGCTGGGTGCCCACATGATCGGCGCCGAAGTAACCGAACTGATCCAGGGCTATGTCGTGGGTCGCCAGTTGGAAACCACGGAAGAAGACCTGATGAATACCGTCTTTCCGCACCCGACGCTGTCCGAAATGATGCACGAAAGCGTGCTCGACGCCTATGGGCGCGTAATCCACATGTAGAAGGATCGTAAACAAAAACGACGTATTTGACGCAAACTTCGTGACAGATTGCGTCAAAGTCTCTGGTCTGTGCTGATCATCCAAGCAACGAACACGGAAATTGAAATCCACGTTAAACGCCAAGTGGAGATCAAATCGACTCACGTCCAGCCCGGCAGTCAGATTGTTTCAAAAGACGGAATGATTGTGATGGGGAAACGAAATGTGCCGCGCTGTCGTAACAGCAGGTTCCGAGGGCAGTACTTGTCAGTGGGGGGACAATGGATACTGAAACGACACGATTAAGTGTTTCGAGCGAGACGCTCATTGTGCCGGTGTTCGGCAACCCCGTCTCCGAGACCGACTATCCAGTCTTGTTAAGCGACCGGGTTGCACAGTTTGGTCATAGCACGCTCTTCATTCCAGCGGATGTCCATCCCGATGGTCTGCACAAGGCGCTCGAGGGATTTCGGCACTTGCGCAATTTGGCAGGTCTCGTAATCACGGAGCCGCATGATGCCACTGTTCTGGAGTATGTCGATCACATTTCGGAATCTGCGAAATTTGTGGGGGCGGCAAATATCGTGCGGGTCGAAGCTGACGGGGCTTGGGTTGCTGACGTGACAGATGGCAAAGCGTTGGTGCACGAGCTCTGGCGATCTGGTGTAATCGTAAAAGAGAGCGCAATTCATATTTTCGGATGTGGAAGCGCTGGTGCGGCTGTTGCTCATGCTGTGGTACAGGCCGGGGCCGCCGAGGTCTCGGTTTCGGACTGTCGAGTTGAGAAGGCCGAGACCCTCGTATCCAAATTGTCCAAACAGGGGCTGCCTACGACATTTCGGGTGGGTACAGGCAACATCCGGGCAGCCGATATTGTTATCAACACTTCATCGACCGAAACGCAGGGCAGGGGTAGTGTCGATCTCGTGAGTAAGCATCATGTATTTGTTGAGATGGCCGGTGAATCGGAGCCTCTCAAAGCTGAATGCTCAACCGAATGCGCCGCCATTTCGAATATTCGAACGGTCAACAGTCAAGTTGACGCGATCCTCGATTTCCTGGGGATGCTTCCTATCACATACGATATTTCAACGGTCACTCGGCAGATATGGTTCTGAAGGTGTAGATGCATCCATGCGCAATCCAGGTTCGGGATATAGCCCGCGTGTGACGTGAACGATACTTAAGCCGCGTATAGGCTGATGGATTGGATGCCCCTCCTGCCGGTTAATATTGAACCGGAGCGCCCAATGAGGGTCGCGATAGCGAGGAAGTACCGATGGAAAGCATACATATTTTGGGCATTGACTTGTCAAAGCGCTCGTTCGCCATCTGCGGCACAGATAACTATGGTTATGAAAAACGATCAAAAACGCAAAAGCGAAATTATGTTAAATGTATATGAGATCCGCTGTGTGATCAGCGAACTTCATTCCCATACGCATCAACGGCAACACCACAACGTGCACATTGATGAACAGACGAACCTCCGGCGAAACAAATTTTCCATCTATGCCCAAGAAGTTGGCAAAAAACGCGTCTCACGATATGGACCTTATTCCTGTTTCGATTTGCAGCGGCAGGGATGTGTCGCAAACTTTTAGGACAGCCAGAGTTAGCGACTTATTAGACGCACCTATCATGCGATCTCGGCAAATAGTCGAAAACCAGACGTCGTAGTGCTGGGGAATTGCTGCTTCCGGATCATGTTGGCGACCTCGATGCCGTCCAAAGTAGCCGAGGCGGATCTGAACGAATTGAACCCACACATGTGCCGGATGCGACGCTTGATGAACCGGTGATCCTGTTCGATCATGTTGTTCAAATACTTGGACCTGACTGTTTGGATTTTGGCTGGGCAGCCAAACCGAGTAAGGATTTTGTTCACTTCTCGAATGCCTGCCGCGTTGGCTCCACTTTTGTCGATGACGATCTTGCCTGGAATTCCGTTAGAAGACAGCGCTTTGGCAAAGATCCTGGCGGCTGCCGGACGGTTCCTCCGCTCAGACAGCATGAAATCAAGGGTATTTCCAGCTTTGTCGACTGCCCGGTAGAAGTACATCCATTTGCCGCGAACACGAACATATGTCTCGTCCATGCGCGAGGAACTCAGCGTTGGGCGTTTCTTTGATTGCGCTCTCGCTGCAATCATCGGCGAATACTTCACAACCCGCCTGTTGAGAGTCGCGTGGTCAACGTGAACACCGCGTTCGGCCATGATCTCTTCCAAATCACGATAGGACACTGTGTACCGCAGATAGAAGTACACAGCGTATAGAACCGCATCCTGAGGAAAATGGCAGCCTTTCAAGGAAATCATGCTGAAACCTGTTGGAAAACAATACGCGGACAACAAACTACGGAATCTGCAGGCTCGTCAATCCAGACCCAAAGTTTGCGACACAGCCAATGGACCTGCTTCGCGCGGAGTGGCGCAATGCGACGGATGCAGAACGTAAGCGCTATGAAAAGGAGGCATAAGACGGGGGTTGTCGAAGGACCACTTTTGGGAAGCTGCAGCGCAGCGGAGCGCCGCTTAAGCAACGGCAGGTTTGGGCCGTCGGTAGTAGAAGCTGGATGAATCCAATGTGCTAAATCCAACGTTGACAAGGCACCATTTCACGGGACTGCTGCGCTGCCTCTGAGGTCGGCAGTGAGCCCAAGTTAGACGTTGATTTGGTCCTTCGACCAGAAGTTCAATCGTGCGCAGTCAGTGTTGAATCTTGTGCCGTCATTGGTGGGCGGTGCGGAAACTCGGCGATGCGCTCATTATGGCTTTGCAATAGAAATTGCATTGGCGCGACGGCATAAAGACCGGGATAAAGCTGGCCATATTTTTCGCCGGGATCACGACGAATGTTGTAAAAGTCCATGCCCGGCAATCCGCCATGGCCTTCCGTGATGTGGATTTTGAAATCCTCGTAGCGGATCGCCCCAAGCGTTGGACCGCTGTAGTAGGACACAAAGTTCCGTCGACCGTGGCCCTCACCATTCAACAACAGTGATGTCTGATCAACTCCATCGGTGATCCGGTCATTTGGAATTCCCTCCATTGCGCCACCCAATCGCGCCGCTGTGGTGAAAAGGTCAGTGACATGAAGTACATCCTTGGGATCTTGCCCGGGTTCGATCATTCCCGGCCACCATGCCATTGCCGGTACACGGACGCCGCCCTCCAATATGTCACCCTTCGCCCCTCTAAGCAGGGTGTACCCCGCTGTCGGCCAAAAGGCGTACATTGGACCATTGTCGCTAATCCAAACAACTAAGGTGTTTTCGGCTATCCCTTCAGCTTTCAACGTGTCCAGTAGGCGGCCGACGTGGGTACTGTGCATCGCCATGAAGGATGCCTGTCGGTTGTTCTTGTCAACGCTGGGTGCTTTCAGAAACTCTTTTGAGGCCGAAATTTGCAGTGCGTAGGACGCCCAATAGATATAGAACGGGCTTTCGTCACCGGCTTGGTCAACAACATATTGCGTTATTTGATTGATGGACTCGTTTTCAAAGGCCTCTTGTCGTTCCGGCGACAGGGCACCGGCCACTCCATCGATTGGTGTTCGGCCTTCACCTTTTCGTCCGACATATCCGCCGACCGACATGTCGATCCCAGTGCGTTCGAAATAGGTCTCGTAGCCAGGAAAATCGGCAAATGGTAAAGTTCCATTTTCGTCTTCAAAGGCCGCCTGCCACCAATCCGGGGCACCGTTGAATAGCCCATAGTAGGCGTAATCATAGCCCTGATTTTCCGGCGCATGCTCGGGCAAGTCGCCCAGATGCCACTTGCCCCACATTGCGGTGTTATAGCCTTGTTCAGACAGGATTTCGGCTGTTGTGACCTCTTCCGGTGAAAGACCATCCGTCATTCCAGGCCAAAGCACGGACAAGAGCCCGGTACGAACAGGATGCCTGCCAGTGTTAATCGCTATCCGCGTCGGTGTGCAGGACGGTTCGGCATATGCTGACCAAAATCGCATACCTTCAAAGGCCATTTGGTCCAGTTCGTCAGAAGGCATGCCACGATGTCGGCCGCCACCTTGCCAGCCCAACTCACCCCAACCGATATCATCTGTCAGAATGTAAATGATGTTGGGCTTCTTTCCGAAGCGTTGCTTCAGCGCTTCCAGTTTCGCGTTTATCTCGCCGTCTTCGGCTGCCCACGCTTCAGCGTTGCGTTCTGCAAAGTCCAATTGTGGTCCATCTGGTTCGATTGCCAACGCAGGAATTGCTGTAAACAACATTGCAACCGTTGATGTCATTGTCATTGTAACTGTCAATTTCATTGCGACCTCCCCAAAGTTATTCAAAAAACCCAATATAAGGTCGCCGAGCGCACCAACCTGAGTCAAGGTGTGTGAAATTAATCTGGTACAGCAAAACTTTGGACGACAGCTTTGTCCGCTAGGCCGACCTTGATGCCGCCTGAACCGACCCGATGACCAACTGAAACCGTCAGATGACCGGTTCGAGCCCACATTGACCGGTGCTGCGCGAAACCCCAATGACAGCAATGCGCAGAAAGCAGACTTTACAAAGTCTGGCGTGCGGCCCTAACCCATCTGCGGTTCAGCTTCTGCTTCGTCAGACGAAGGTAGATAGTACAGTACGTTACCTATGTGCGGTTCGCTTTCCGATACCAGTCGTGGCCGAAATCGCGGCAGCATCGAAAAAAGACCAAACCGAACGCTGTCATAGGGTTGGAAGCAGTATTCCTTTCTAAACCGCAATCATCGATAGAAAGTCTATTCCCCGTTCGAAAGTCCACCAACTTGCGATAGCTGCACATCCGATTGCAATCGAAACTCTCAACGACATTTCGGGTGTCGGACCTAGTTTCGCGAAGAAGTGCAGCACTGGCCAGATCACCAGAACAATAGCGAGCTGACCAACTTCAACGCCAACATTGAACGCCAGTAAGCTCTGCCAGATGTTGGGCGACGTCACCTGAAGTATTTCATGTAAAACAAAACTGAAGCCCAAGCCATGAAGAAGACCCATAAGTACCGTTACGACAAAGACCTTTTTGTTAGAGTTCCTTTCCAGCTTGTCCCGTCTAACGGCCAGAAAGGCCGCGTAGACGATGGACATGGCAATCCCAGTTTCGACAAATGGCACAAACCAGGCTCCTGACGGCACATACCCGAAAAAACCAAGGGACAGAGTCACGCTATGGCCGACCGTAAAGCCGGTGACTCGCCACAGTAGTGCGTTTAAACCGGGAGCACCAATCACCAGGCAGACAACAAACAGCACGTGGTCGATGCCTTCCACAATGTGTCGCAGGCCTTCCCAAACGAAAGTTACGATCCCTGAGAACCGGGACCTGGAAACCTCAACGGGATCATCCAGCAGACCTCGGGCTCGAAAGACAAGCGGATCGCCGGATCCATAATCCAGAATGAGATTTGCGGTCATTTCCTGATCAGGCAGGCCTGGGTCCAAAGAACTGGAGATGGCGTAGGAGGTCGGTGCCCTTCCCAATTCATACCGGAGTGTAACATCCACAATGACGTCACCAACATAAACAGGCTGGTCATCCTGTATGGTCTTTTCAGCTGACACCGATTGTTTGGCTTCGCTCAGCGTCGCAAAACCCGGTTCCTCGCCAACTTTGTGAATAGTCACGGATTCAACGTCGCCCAGAACGCGCGTACCCGCGATTTCGATGATCGTACCGGTTTCCGCGATGCGCCCAAGCCCAAGAGGGTTTTCAGCAATTTGTGAGGTGTCGACAAAATGAACCGCCAGACCTTCCTCAAGGGCATTTGTCGTGAAAGGAGCCGCTTCAGGAAGGCCGTCCTCATCCTTTTTGCCGATTTTGTCCGCCACAAGGTAGGGCATGGGCATTCGCAAATAAATGCGCAGACCGTCGCTTGTGTGTTCTACGTGAAAAATACGAACGTTGAGGTTCAGCAGAAAATGCGCCTGGCTAGCAACCGCAGTTAAGATCAAACTGGCCGTTATCCAAATCAAAAATACCTTGTTCAGTCGGTTAAACATCCGGTGCGCGCGCCTCTATTACAGTGATACCTGTAAGCTTCCAAACCCCTTTTTCGGGACGGAACTCAACCCTTGCCCGATACTCCACCCGACGACGATGATCATGGCCCCAGTGACCGGCCCGAGCGTCTACAATCCACTTGGCAACACCTTCGAAAGCACCGGTTGTCCCAATGTCGCCTTCAACGATAGCGACTTCGGTTACTTCGGCGATCTGTGCGCGGCTTCCGCCTGGCACTCGGATGGCGAGGTTTGTTTCGAGTTCAGTGGCGACGTCTGCGAGGGACGTGTTCCTGACAATTGGCTTCAGCGCTTTTCTACGTGCTTCTGGTGAAACCTCAAGCGCGGCCACATACGTGCTCGCCAAAAGCTGTGAAAAAGTCTCGGAAGCCATCTGTTCGCTGGATTGATCGGCTATTGGATTTTGAAACGGAATTTGCATTTCTTGTCGAAGGGCGACCCCCGCAATTAAACAGCTGAACGACAGAAGGACGAACCCGATCCGCCGGATTCTCCAGGGCGACAAAAGCGCCCCTACGCCGGCGCCAAGCGCAACAGCGACAGTCAGCGCGGACCAAATCGGTAGAAAGAAAACTCCCTTCACCTGCACCGACATAACTTCGGGGTCGACGTAGCGTTTCAAATGATTGATCCAACTTACCTCCGGATCGTCCGGAGTGGCCCAATCCAAGAAGGGACCGGCAACATCCGTCAACGTCACGGGCACATGCTGAATGGTTTGGTCGAACATATCCCATGTGACGGACGCCTCTTCGGGTAATGTCGAGATCGGATAAGACAATATCAAGCCTGCAAAAGTCGTATCGGCCAGAAGCGTCGGGGCCCCCTCAACAACTTGAACTCCTGCCTCGCCCAGCGTTAGAAATGCGCCCCTGACAGAGGTGGGTTGAACCGGCTCCCCCGCGATGACGACCGGATTACGGGTTTCGAACGAGTCCAGCGCGGCGTTGAGTATTGTCCCCTGCTGAGATGGGTCCAGCCAGGAACCCGCGTCCAGATCCATGTCTATCCAGGGCGCAAGTTCCCGCAGCCGGATAAGGACCTCGTGGCGGATTTCGCGTGGTGTCACATACAGATAAGACGTTGTGCCGCTTTGAGCTGACCGATTGAGATTCACATTGGTAAACGCAGTGAACCATGGGTCGGACCAGTCAATCTCAAGTCGCGCGTCACTATCAAAGTAACTGAATTTGGTGACAGGGACGGCGCGATCAAAAACCATGAAACCGATTGATGTGGCGGGCTTATCCTCCTTGGGTGTCGGCGGGCGAAGGATCAGGGTCTCGGGGCGCACGCCGTCAAAACCGAAGAAAGCTTCGATGTAGATAACTTGCGGGTTTTCAGGAGGAGCAGGAATTGTGCGCCCGGTAATGGGATCGGTTTTTCCTGCCAAGGGGGATGCGCGGTCAATTCTCTCACGGCTTTCGGCAGTCACAAATTCGTACGAAAAAGATGATCCGTCGGCGCGGCTTATCGAAATGCTTTCGGGTTCGCTGCCAAAAGTAGCTTGATGTGCCGCTACTGGGGGGAGATCCTGAAATACCTCGGTAGGCAAAAACGATGCAAAAACTTCAAAATCCTCGGGGTAGACTTCCAGCTCAAGTCGAACGCCATCGGTTTCCACCCGAAAGATTGCGATGTTTCTGGCGACCTCCGCCCCACTATACGGAATGACATCACCTTTTGCAGAGCTGCCTATCATTAAAGCGGCGAACAACGTCAGAAGGCATCGGATTTGGATCAACAATTTGGCCAGCATCCTTCGCGGCATCAAACTAAGTACAGTAACCGTGTCACTTCCGTCTTGTGCAGCTCATTTTCGAGCCGCACCAAAACGTGTCACTACGTCAGTTTTGATCGGGCATAGGCGGTGGCGTGTAACCGTCCCATTTACCTGCTTTGACCTTGTCGGAGGGTTCTTTTTCCTCTGAACGCTGTGCATTGATGTACTCGTCGCTTACCGCGGGCGGCAACGCATAATCATCTACGCTCGCCTCGCGTACGACAATCTGGTCTTTGGTTACGTTGATCACCTGAAGATCACGTGCCAGCGTGAGTGGTCCATCGTAGGTCGACCGCACACCCTCCAAAATCGCCTGATAGTTTTCTGGTGAAAGCACGGAATGATATCCCAATGCCATGCGCGGCTCGACGGCGGACATTACCTTTCCGAATGCCGCTGGCTCGGAATGGACACGCGTGGCGACATATGTGGCTTGCGTCATGTCCCAGCCAAAGTACGGTGCCAGCGCCTCAGGTGGCAGGAAAGCCTCGTGGGAAGCAAGATCCGCTCCTTTGGCATATTCGACATACCACTTGTTCGGGTAGGTATCTCCGCCGAAAACGTATTTCAGCCCATTCCACTCAAGAGAATAGCTGACCGAACCGTCGAGACTATGGATTGCAGGCCAGGAACGAATGGTGACACCGTTGTCTTGATAAACGATTTCGTTTTCCTGCATGTAGTCGAACTCGGTGACTTCAAGCTTGGCGCCCTCATCCGGCAACGCACCCGTACGTGTAGCAAGGTCCCACGCATAAGCCTTGGACATACCCTCAACGTAGGCTTTGGTTCCAAGCTCATCTTCTGATCCCGAAGGGCCAAAGATGCGAAGCGGTGTATACCGACCTGATAGCCAACCACCAACATGCAGCCCCATAAAGTCCCCGACATGATCAACGTGCAGGTGGCTGAAGAAAACTTTATCGATTTTCGCAAAGTCCGGGCGCAGCGAGAACAAGTTACCCGTTGATCCGGTGCCGACGTCGAACAGAAAGACATCACCGTTGCCCAATTCCACATAAAACGAAATTGAAACAGCGGCCTTTGTCTGGTTTGGCATACCTGTCCCTAACGCAGTTATCCGCATCTCATCTTCGCCAAGTATTTCAGTATTTGGGAAATAGGATGCCGGATAAACGCCATCTTCAATGGGGGCAGCCGTTCGACCCGTGGGCAACATGTTCTGCGCTGCGGCGGTTCCAGCTGCCGCGATCCCCATTGCAAGAACCAAAGCCGTTGCGGAATTGAGCAAGCTTTTCATAGTTCCCCCTCCATTCTGAATTAGTCATTCAGCACACAAATTCGTGAGCCCCCCATTCTCCGTAGACATCTCTACGGTAGGTCCATAGACTGCTCTATGTCAACAGAGGTGTCTATGGAAGCTGAACCAAGGATAATTGAAAAACGGGGAAAGGCGTCACGGGAAGATTGGCTGCTTGCGACACTAGACGTTCTGAGGGAGCGAGGAATCGAGGGTGTAAAAGTTGTTGCAATTGCCCGCAGGCTTGGCCTGACAAGCGGGAGTTTCTACTGGCATTTTCAGAACTTAAAGGATCTTCTCGACTCAGTTTTACTATTTTGGGAAGACGCTCTGACTGGACATATCATCGAAGACGCACTTCAGTTCCAGGGGCCGCCTGAAGAGCGGATAAGGGTATTGATGCATCAGGTTATCCGCGAAGACGCTTCCAGGCCGGATGGAGCTATCGCGGTTTGGGCAAAATCCGATGCCGATGCCGCGCAATGTTATAAGCGTGCAATGAAACGACGATTTGAGTTTTCTGCGTGGCTTTTCGAAGAGCTCGGTTTTGCGCCCCCTGATGCCGAGATTCGAGGCCGGATGATGGTCATGACCCTGATGGGTGAGACAACGAACGATCTGAAACTGCATGAAAACTGGCCGAGTGTAATAGACCGGCACTGGCGAGTTTTGGTGGACAAATAACTTCCGATCAATTGGGTTGAACAAACGCCATTTTCGATCAGTTTCTTGGCTTGTACCTCCGACCTGATTGAAGCGTTGGTTTTGCACGCGTCGTTGTCACACGCAGTACTCTTACGCGTCCGTCCCGCGTCAAAGCGCAGTCGTTCGACTTCGGGCTGATAGCATTTCGTAGTATCCTTATCGAAATCAAAAAGGTTTGGGGGGACTAAGGGTGCGATTGAATATGATATCAACTCTAGGCCTGGCATTTGCTTCGATATGCTCACCTGCGGCTTCTGACAGTACGCTGGAGGCGCGAAAGTTCTATTATCCGAATACTGAACCACTTGGTGAAGCGGAGATGCGCGTTGTCTCGCTGGGTACTGGAACGCCCAACTTTCGACGCTCCCAAGCGTCTGCATCATGGTTGGTCGAACTTGGGAACGGTGACAAGTTTCTATTTGATGTCGGGACTGGTTCGTTAGCCAATTTGGCAGCCTTGGAGATTCCCTACACGTATCTCGACAAAGTGTTCATCAGCCATCTGCACGTAGATCATATCGGTGACCTGGATGCGCTTTTTGTCGGCGGATGGGTTTCCAACCGGACGGTACCTTTACAGATCTGGGGGCCAAGTGGATTGAAACCGGAGTTTGGAACCGCGGCGGCAATGGATGGGCTTCAAAAAATGCTGGCGTGGGACGTTGCTGGCCGCCGCGGAAACATGCCCTCGGCGGGAGGCCATCTAAAGGTAACTGAGTTCGACTATTCGAAGACGCAGGTGGTTTATGAGAACGATGGCGTGGTCATACGATCCTGGCCCGCGATACACGGCATTGATGGATCTGTGTCTTACAGCTTGGAATGGAACGGGCTTAAGTTTGTTTATTCGGGTGATACCAACCCCAACAGATGGTTCGTCGAGAACGCCAAAGAGGCTGATCTTGTCATCCATGAATGTTACCTAACGGTACAACAATTTATCGACATAAAGAACTACGATCCCGAACGTGCTCGTTTGGTTGCAACGGTAGTTCACACACCACCGGATGCATGCGGGAAGTTATTCGCGACAATCGAGCCGCGACACGCGATTGCCTATCATACGTTTGCCGATTTCGACATCGCCCCCGATACAATTGCGGCAATTCGAATGACCTATGATGGGCCGCTTACCTTGGCTCAGGATATGCTAGTCTGGAACATTTCGGCAGAGTCAGTAACCGTTAGAAAAGTAGTAGGATCAGACAATCCGTTGCCAGTTGACCCCCCGATACCCGCCGGACCTCCTGACCCAAGCGAACGAACAGAATTGTCAGGTTGGCTCAACGCAGGCCGCCTCGACCTTGGCCAGGACTAACCTGCGAGAAGAAATTCTTGCCAAGCTGGGTTTGAGAAATCGGTAAAGCTCATATACTTGAGGTGAAGAACCTTTTGCCAATTCTTCGGCAAGGGTTCGCGTTTTCTGCTCTTGGATTGTAGGGCCAGGTCGCGGCGGAAGGCTGGCTTGGCTTCAGCCGAAATCCGCTGAACTAAACGACCGGCCAGGGGAAATCTGCCGCCTGCCGAATGATCGCTATCGCAAGCGCAAAGGTTTTCTGTGTGAGAGAAAGCTGCGTGGGTAAAAGGCGGGGCCGTTGCGCGTCTCGATTGTCGAAGCTGAACGCCGCGAAAAGGCTATACGAATTTCCGCGCGATCAACGCGGATGAAGAACTGGTTCAGTGAAATCCGCTGCGTCGCAGAATTTTTCGCCCCGCAGCTGCGACGATTTTCTGCGTCAGCAATAACTGCGTGAGCAAAAGGCCGTTTTGTCCCGCTGAGCCGACCTTCGTCCCTTCGTTGTTTTCAGTGCTCGACGCAAAGCATCGGATGGCCGCTTGGGGCCCAAAGTACCGAATGCTGCACAGTGCATGAATGTCTTTTATCGGAATATTGCATTTGAGTTTCTGCAGCTCCGGCGTATCAACCGCAGAAAATTCAGTCGTTCAGAATTGCGGCTGTAGATGACCGCGCTCCAACGCAAGAAATGAAGGCCGTGCGAACGGCACTGATTGCAAATCGCTCCAGTCTTGGCCATCCTTTTCGGCATGGAGTTTCTGACCGTCGACCATAGCAGCTTCCTGATCGCAATGTCCTGCGTCGTGGCACTTGTCGCGGGGTTCACCGGTCTTTCGCTCACCCGCGACCTGTCAGAAAAGCCGATGTTCCAGAAAAAAGCGTCGATCGCGCTTGCGTCCATCGCCTTGGGCGGCGGTATCTGGGCAATGCATTTCGTAGCCATGCTTGGTTTGAACCTGCCGATCCTGTTCTATTATGACGCGGCCATCACGCTGGTGTCGGCACTGTCAGCGATCCTGCTTGTTGGCGCGGCCCTGATCCTGTTGCATTTCGCCGACCGCACACCGTTCATCATTTCGCTGTCGGGTTGCATTGTTGGGACCGGCATTCTGGTCATGCACTATATCGGCATGGCCGGCCTGGAACTGTGCCGCGCGGTCTATACGACATCGGGCGTCGTCTTTTCTTCCATCGTGGCCATCGGGCTGTGTATTCTTGCCTTCTGGATTGCCTATGGAAAGCGCACGAACCGCAACATCGTGCTTGGGACGATATGCTTTGCGTTTGCCGTTTGCTCGGCACATTTTCTGGCGATTGCGGAAACCAATTTTGTGCAGGCGTCCACCGCAGCTGAGTTTGGCCCCAGCATGAGCAATGAAACGCTGGCGCTAGGTGTGATCTTCTTCAGTTTCGTGATTTTCGGCGCGTGCCTCTGGGTGAGCGTGACATATCTGGTCACGCCAGGATCAGAAGAGGAGCGTCAGCAAGTGGAGCCCGCGCCGGAACTGAAGGCGGATCTGCAGATCCCCTGCGAAGCGGATGGCAACAAGGTCTTTGTCAGGGCAAGGGACTTGGTGTTCGTGCGCGCTGATGGGCATTACACACAGATCTATACTGAGACCGAACGGCTATTCTGTGTCTGGCCGATCACCATGGCCTCCAAACGGCTCTTGCCGTTGGGGTTCCTGCAAACCCATCGCAGCTACTTGGTCAACCCGGCGCGTGTCTCGCGCTTCGAAAGAAACAAGGACAAGGGACGCTGCCTTTTCGACGGGGGCGATCTGCCGCCCGCACCCGTCAGCCGTTCCAAACTGAAGGCCGTTCAAAACGTGCTTGCGTCGCAAGGCGGCGCAGTTGGTGCGTGAGCAGGCGCATTTCGTGCAAAAGACCTGTGTTTTATTGATTTTCCGGTGATGTGGCATGTGGCCGTATGCAATCTCGCTCCGACACTGAACATTCGCTTTAGGGAGGAGAGCCGATGATTCCAGCGGCATTTGAATATCACCGTCCTCAGGATATAGCCGGTGTGCTGGCCGTTCTTGAAGAACACGGAGACGATGCGCGCGTCATGGCGGGTGGGCACAGTTTGATCCCGATGATGAAACTTCGGATGGCCGAAGTCCCGCACCTGATCGACCTCCAGGATGTCGGCGGCATGTCGGATATCGACATCAGGGCCGGCAGCATCCGGATCGGCGCGATGGTCACGCAGGCAGATATCATCGACCATGCCGAGCTTGCGGATGCAGCTCCGATCCTGCGCGAGGCCGCCTTGCTGATTGCTGATCCCCAGGTCCGCTACATGGGCACCGTCGGTGGTAACGTCGCAAACGGCGACCCGGGCAATGACATGCCGGGGCTGATGCAATGCCTGAATGCGGTATTCACCGTGGTCGGCCCGGATGGCGAGCGTGATATCCCCGCGCGGGAGTTTTACGAGGCCGCCTACATGACCGCACGCGAGGATGAAGAAGTGCTGACCGCCGTGACCATCCCAGCACCCGAGGGCGGCTACGCCTACGAAAAGCAGAAGCGCAAGATCGGCGACTACGCCACAGCCGCCGCCGCGGTGCAGATCGTCAAGGACGGCGGCAATTGCGTCAGCGCATCCATCGCGATGACGAACCTCAGCGACACGCCGGTTTATTCCGAGGATGCAGGCGCTGCGCTGGTGGGAACGTCTGTCGATGCCGCCGCACTCGATGCGGCAGTGGCTGGGATGCTGGGCGATATCGACCCGACCGAGGACAACCGCGGCCCCGTTGCATTCAAGAACCACGTGGCGGGCGTCATCTTGCGTCGCGCCATCGAGCGCGCCTGGTCGCGGGCGTAGGGGGAACACATCATGTCAAAGAAAATGCACATCAAGCTGAACGTAAACGGCAAGGACGAAGAATTCCTGGCCGAACCACGTGAACTGCTAATCTACACCCTGCGCGAACGGCTGAACATCACCGGTCCGCATATTGGCTGCGAAACGTCCCATTGCGGGGCCTGCACCGTCACCATCAACGGCAAATCTGTGAAATCCTGCACCATGTTCGTGGCACAGGCCGATGGCGCCGAGGTGACAACAATCGAAGGCATCGGCGGGCCGGACGACCTGCATCCGCTGCAAGAGGCGTTCAAGGAACACCACGGGTTGCAATGCGGTTACTGCACGCCGGGTATGATCACTCGGGCGACCAAGCTGCTGGAAGAAAACCCCAACCCGACCGAAGAAGAAATCCGCTTTGGCATGGCCGGCAACATCTGCCGCTGCACGGGTTATCAGAACATTGTGAAATCCATTCAGGCCGCCGCGGCCGAAATGAATGCAGCCAAGGAGGCCGCAGAATGAAGGATGATATTTCCCGCGAAGAACGTGTCGACAATCTCAAAGGCATGGGCTGCTCGCGCAAGCGGGTCGAGGATGCGCGCTTTACACAAGGCAAGGGCAACTATGTCGATGACATCAAGCTGGACGGCATGTTGTTTGGCGACTTTGTCCGCTCTCCCTACGCCCATGCGCGCATCAGGAGCATTGATACTGCCGCTGCGCTGGAAGTACCTGGTGTGCTGGCTGTCCTGACCGCGGCTGATCTGGAGCCGTTGGGCCTGCACTGGATGCCAACGCTGGCTGGCGACAAGCAGATGGTGCTCGCTGACGGCAAGGTTCTGTTCCAAGGTCAGGAAGTGGCCTTCGTCGTAGCTGAAGATCGCTATGCTGCCGCGGACGGGATCGAACTGGTTGAGGTCGACTACGAGGAACTCCCCGTCATCGTCGATCCTTTTGAAGCGCTGCAATCCGACGTTGTGCTGCGCGAAGACCTAGTTGGTGAAGACGGCTCCCTGCCGGACGGCGCGCACGGGCCGCGCAAGCATCACAACCACATTTTCACGTGGGATGCGGGCGAAAAGGATCCCACAGAAGAGGTCATCGCCAACGCCGAGGTCGTCGCGATCGAAAGCATGTATTACCACCGCACCCACCCGTGCCCGCTGGAAACCTGCGGCTGTGTGGCGTCGATGGACAAGGTCAACGGCAAGCTGACCCTGTGGGGCACCTTTCAGGCGCCCCACGCGATCCGGACGGTCGTGTCGCTGATCTCGGGCATTGAAGAGCACAACATCCGCGTGATCAGCCCTGATATCGGCGGCGGCTTTGGAAACAAGGTTGGCGCGTACCCGGGCTATGTCTGCTCGGTCGTGGCGTCGATCGTCACGGGCAAGCCCGTGAAGTGGATCGAAGACCGGATGGACAATCTGATGACCACCGCCTTTGCCCGCGACTATCATATGACCGGCAAGATCTCTGCCACCAAGGACGGCAAGATCACCGGGCTGCATTGCCATGTGACAGCCGACCACGGCGGTTTTGATGCCTGCGCCGATCCCACCAAGTTCCCGGCGGGCTTCATGAACATCTGCACCGGCTCCTACGACATCCCGACGGCCTATCTGGAGGTCGACGGCGTCTACACCAACAAGGCCCCGGGCGGCGTGTCCTATCGCTGCTCGTTCCGGGTGACCGAGGCGGTTTACTTCATCGAACGCATGATCGAGGTCCTAGCTATTGAGTTGAACATGGACGCAGCCGAGCTGCGCCGGATCAACTTCATCAAGAAAGAACAGTTCCCGTATACGGCCGCCCTTGGTTGGGAATACGACAGCGGCGACTATCACACCGCATGGGACAAGGCGCTCAAGACCGTCGATTACGACGGGTTGCGAGCCGAACAAGCCCAGAGGGTCGAAGATTTCAAGGCTGGAAAGACGCGCAAGCTGATGGGCATTGGCCTGAGCTTCTTTACCGAAATCGTCGGTGCTGGCCCGGTCAAGAACTGTGACATCCTTGGGCTTGGCATGTTCGACAGCTGCGAAATCCGCATCCACCCGACCGGATCAGCGATTGCTCGACTAGGGACCATCAGTCAGGGGCAAGGCCACGCGACAACCTTTGCGCAAATCCTCGCCTCTGAGATCGGCTTGCCTGCCGACAGCATCACCATCGAGGAAGGCGACACCGATACAGCGCCCTATGGCCTTGGCACATACGGGTCACGCTCCACCCCTGTGGCAGGTGCTGCCACGGCCATGGCCGGCCGCAAGATCCGCGCCAAGGCGCAGATGATCGCGGCCTATCTGCTCGAGGTTCACGACAATGACGTGGAATTCGATGTCGATCGGTTTGTCGTGAAAGGCGCGCCTGAAAAGTTCAAGACAATGAAGGAAATCGCCTTTGCAGCCTACAACCAAGCCATTCCGGGAATTGAGCCGGGGCTTGAGGCCGTCAGTTACTACGATCCGCCGAACATGACCTATCCGTTCGGAGCATATGTCTGTGTGATGGACATCGACGTGGACACGGGTGTGCCGGAAATCCGCCGCTTCTATGCGCTGGACGATTGCGGCACGCGGATCAACCCGATGATCATCGAAGGCCAGGTGCATGGTGGTTTGACCGAGGCCCTTGCTGTCGCCTTGGGGCAAGAGATTGCCTATGACGACATGGGCAACGTCAAGACCGGCACGCTGATGGACTTCTTCCTGCCAACCGCATGGGAAGTGCCGAATTACGAAACCGACTACACCGTCACACCAAGCCCGCACCATCCCATCGGAGCGAAGGGCGTGGGTGAAAGCCCGCATGTGGGCGGCGTGCCCTGTTTCTCCAACGCGGTGCAGGACGCGTTCCGCCCGTTTGGCAACCGGCACACCAACATGCCGCATGATCACTGGCGGATTTGGCGCACGGCCAATGAGCTTGGCCTGCACGACTGACCCTTTTGGTAGGGCGGGGCGACCCCCGCCCTACGGAGACACGAATGACCTGGACTGACTTGAAAACCGCGCTGGCTATCCAAGGCTATGTGGCCTCAGACGATCTGGCCGTTGCGTTGCAACTGGCTCTGTCGCTGTGCCGTCCGCTGTTGCTGGAAGGGGCGGCAGGTGTCGGCAAGACCGAGATCGCCCGCACGCTGTCTGCGGTGATGGACACGCGCCTGATCCGGCTGCAATGCTACGAGGGCCTGGACGCGGCGCAGGCCATTTACGAATGGAACTACCAGCGACAGCTGCTTACCATACGGGCGGCCTCCGAGGCTGGCGAATCCGGCAAGGCGGTCGAAGATCGCATCTTCTCCAGCGACTTTCTACTGGAGCGCCCGTTGCTGGCGGCCATCACCCAAGACACGCCCCCGGTCCTCCTGATCGACGAAATCGACCGGGCGGATGAAGAGTTCGAAGCCTACCTGCTGGAAGTCCTCTCGGACTATCAGGTGTCGATCCCCGAGCTTGGCACGATCTCCGCGACAAGCCGCCCTGTCGTGATCCTGACCTCGAATGGCACCCGCGACCTGTCCGACGCCCTGCGCCGCCGCTGCCTTTATACCTACGTGGAGTATCCGGACCGTGCGACCGAACTGGCGATCCTCAAGGCCCGCTGCCCGGAGGTCGAGGCGCGGCTGGGTGAGCAGATCGTTGGTTTTGTGCAAAAGCTGCGTCAGGAAGAGCTGGAGAAAACCCCCGGCGTTGCCGAAATGCTGGATTTTGCCGCGGCGTTGATGGGGCTCGGCATTGCCGATTTGACCGACAACCCTGCGGTCCTGCAATCGACGCTGACGACGTTGCTGAAAACCCAAAGCGATCAGGCCCAGATCACGCCAGAGGTGACAGGGCGCATCGCAGGCAAGGCCGCATGAGCCGGGTGACGAAATTCGCAGGCCGCGACCCCGGACCTGCCGCTCGGGTCGCGGGCTTCATCGCCCATCTGCGTGAAAACGGGTTGCGGCTTGGTGTGGCGGAAGCGGACCTGGCCATGGCGGCCCTTGGCGAGGTGGACGCAATCCGCCCAGACGACAGCCGCCGCGCGCTGCGTGCGGTCTGCACAGGCTGCAAGGAAGAATCTGAACGGTTTGACGATCTTTTCGACAGCTATTGGATGGATATGGGCCGTGTCAGGCAAAAGGTCGTGCCCACCCCGTCTTCCAAGGTCAGTGATGACGTGCATTCCTCGCGCGATGCCAAGGGCGAAAACGCTGGCGCATCCGGAGCCTCCACTGCCCCTGACGACACAGGCGGGGCGGCGGACAGCGACGGGACCGGTAAGTTGATCGCCACCGAACAACGCAACCTCAACCGGCGTGACTTGCGCGACCTTGTCCGTCCGGAAGAAATCGCTGAAGCCGAAGACATCGCGCGCCGCCTCGGGGCCGCCTTGCGCGACACGAGATCCCGCCGTCGCATTGCCGCGCGCAAAGGTGATCGGTTGCATTTTCGCAAGATCATTCGCCACAGCCTGGCCACCGGCGGGGAGCCACTGCACCTGTTGCGCAGGAGGCGCCCGGACCGCACGCGCAAGATCGTCGCGCTTTGTGATGTTTCCGGCTCCATGTCCGTGTATGCACAGGTTTTTCTGGCGTTCCTCGCTGGCCTGATGCGAGCAGACACGGCCGCCGACGCCTATCTCTTTCACACCCGCCTTGTGCGGATCACCGAGGCCCTGCGTGACAAAGACGCGATGCGCGCGATTGGACGGATGTCATTGATGGCCGATGGGTTTGGCGGGGGGTCGAAGATCGGTCCGTCGCTGAAGCGCTTTGCCGACACCTATGCCAAACGCTTTGTCGATGGGCGCAGCGTCGTGCTGATCTTGTCAGACGGTTACGACACTGAAGCACCTTGTATGATCGCTGCCGCTCTGGCGAAACTGCGCAAACGCGGCTGCAAAGTGGTCTGGCTCAACCCGCTGAAAGGCTGGGCCGATTACGCACCGGTGGCCGAAGGGATGGCGGCGGCCCTCCCTTATCTGGACGCCTTCAAGGCGGCCAACACGCTGGGTGATCTGGCTGCGCTGGAACAAGAGTTGGCACGCCTATGACCCCGGCTGAATTCCTTTCAACCGATCTGGCTGAGGCCGCGAAGGAGTTGCGCGACAAAGACGAACCTTTCGCCTTTGCAACCATCGTGCGCACGGCCGGGTCCACTGCGGCCAAGCCGGGGGCCAAGGCGCTGCTCAGCGCGGATGGGACGATCCTTCAAGGCTGGCTTGGCGGCGGCTGTACCCGTGGCGCGGTCAAACGTGCCGCCCTACAAGCCTTGCAAGATGGGACGCCGCAGCTTGTATCCGTCGCACCAGAGGACTTGCTGGCCGAAAAGGGTGTGGCCGCTGGCGATGAAATGGACGGCACGAGATTTGCCCGCAACGGGTGCCCCTCGCGCGGCACAGTCGACATCTTCATTGAACCCTGCCTGCCGTTACCTCAACTCGTGGTCATGGGCGCATCGCCTGTGGCGCAGGTACTGAGTAACCTTGCCCCGCAGTTTCACTGGTCAGTGGCTTCGACCCCGCCACAAAGCAAACCGCATCAGCGTTCATTCGTGGTGATTGCGACCCAAGGACAAGGTGACCTTGACGCATTGAAGGCGGCGCTGAGCGCACAAACGACTTATGTGGCTTTCGTCGGCAGCCGCAAGAAATACGCGTCTTTGGCCGAAAAGCTTGCCGCTGCCGGGTTTGAACAATCCGCCATTGACGGCGTGAAAGCCCCGGCAGGCCTTGATCTGGGCGCAGTGACGCCCGAAGAAATCGCGCTGTCGATACTGGCGCAATTGGTACAGGATCGGCGCGCCGCGATGAGGCAAACCGATGGGTGATGTGGTTGGAATTATCCTGGCTGCCGGGCTGTCGCGCCGCATGGGCGCGCACAACAAGCTGCTGTTGCCCGTTGGCGGGGTTCCCATGATCCGGCACATGGTCAATGTCTATCGCGCAGGGACGGGCGGGCGCGTCGTAGTGGTCACCGGGCATCAGGCCGACAAGATCGACGGCGCCCTGTCAGGCAGCGGTGCCGAAACCGTTTTCAACGCGGATTTTAGGCAGGGACAGCCCACCTCGGTGGCTTGCGGGCTGCATACGGCAGTTGATACCGATACGGTGCTGATCGGTTTGGGGGATCAGCCGCTTCTGACGCCTGGCGATATCCAGTCATTGCTGGCGGCGCATGCGGCGGCTGACAGCGCGCGCATCTCCATTCCGGCGGTGGATCAGCGCCGCGGCAACCCGATCGTGGTTCCCGCAGCCTTGCGCGCGCGGCTCCTGGCGGACCCCAGGTCCCCGGGTTGCAAAAAGTTCACCCGCACCCATCCTGAACACGTCCAGTTTCACCCAATGGCCTCCCCCGGGTTTTACACGGACGTGGACACACCCGGGGCGTACACCGCTCTCAGGGCAGACATGCTGGAGGACATCACGTGAAGATCATTCGATACGTCGCAGCCCATCTGCGCCACAAGCTCGCGCTTACGCCCGAACAGGCCGACCATATGGCCACCATCAAGTTTCCCTGTTGTTAAAAGGACATCCCATGGAACTGGCAGACGAAATCGTCATCAACTCATCTAAAGAGCAAGTCTACGCAGCGCTGAACGACCCCGAGGTACTCAAGCAGTGCATTCCCGGCTGTGAAGAGTTGATCAAGCACTCTGACACTGAGCTGGAGGCAAAGGTCGTCCTCAAGGTCGGGCCGGTGAAGGCTCGGTTCAGCGGTGACGTCCAACTCGACACCGCAGGCGCACCGGATGCCTTTTCGTTGGCCGGGCAGGGCAATGGCGGTCCCGCCGGGCACGCAAAGGGCGGCGCAAATGTCACGCTAACAGCCGACGGGCCCGACACGACGATCCTGCGTTTCCAGGCGAAGGCCGATATCGGCGGAAAGCTGGCCCAACTGGGCAACCGGCTGATCCAAAGCACTGCCAAGAAACTTGCGGCCAAATTCTTCAAATCCTTCGCTGGTGTGGTCAATGAGGACGCAACCGTTTAGCGATCTCATCTACGCAGAGTACGCATCAGACATCATTGCAAAGAGGAGGCTGGGCTTGCAAAGCCACCGCATCCTCGGCCTGCTACAAGTCTCTTTTCGCCAACCGGGCATCCCTGAGGAGAGCCTAGCTTGATTGCGAGGACCAATTAGCTTGGTACTGTCGTTGCGGGATACATCATCCATTCCAGTATCAGCAATGGCTGAAATCGTGACGGTAGTTCAAGACACGGACTCGCAACCTCATGCCGTGCGATTTGGAGAGATCAGACCTTAGGACAATCTGGGCAAACGTCGGCTAAGTCCGCGATCTGAGTTCGCCGACGACAAACCGTGCACTCGCGGCGAATGTCGGGAAAGCGGGCTGCGACCGCAGAATCTAAACCGTGGGGCGAAGGTCCGGATTGGGCCGTCCTCAACTTAACGAGATGGGCCTGCCAGCAAGATGCTGCGCTGGCTCCGATGGCAGCAGTGGAGCCCATAGGTGTCATAAACATGTGGCTCTGAATTATGCTAACATGTCGGGGATCACGATTTTTTAGGTCGTAATGGAGAGTCTGATGAAGTCTTTTTGTCTTTGGCTGATCTTCACATTGTCACTTGGCATTCAGATTACGTTAGCGAACGCCGGAGAAGTTGCGAATGCAGCACGTTCCGGTGACATCGACAAACTTGTCGAATTACTGGATGGCGGGGCGCCCGTTGATGAGGCCGGAGCGGCCCATCCTTTACATTTTGCTTGCATGTCCGGACAGTTCGAAGCTGCGAGAATTCTGATTGAACGCGGTGCCAACGTTAATGCAGACTCTGCTTTGGGTACGCCACTGAGCGTGGCAGCCAGTCGTAAGCATACTGACATAGTTGAGCTACTTCTGACCCATGGAGCTGACCCTTCCGCTGTTGGTGGGCGAGATGAGCGAACACCACTACATGCCGCTGCTCACGCGGGTGCAATAGATGTGGTGCGCATTCTCCTCGACAATGGTGTCGATCCGGATGCACGTACGAAATTTGGCGAGCCCGCAATTCACCTGGCCGTAAAGCGCAATCATAAAGAGGTGTCGGAATTGCTGCGCGCGTCATCAAATTGGGCGCCGCCACCGCCACCGACCGATGCAGACCTATCCACTATCGACGCGCAGACTAAGCGCGATGCAGTGGATGTGTGTGATGTCTGTCATTCCCTTGACAGCAATGAGTTTGGCAATGGGCCGCCTTTGCTAAATGTCTTCGGAAGCTCGATTGCAGGGGTCGAAGGGTTTAACTACTCAGAGGCTATGAAATCTGAAGGCGGGGTCTGGGATGCGGCCACGCTTAATGCCTTCCTATTTGACCCGAAAATGGCAATCCCCGGGAATGCTATGGGAGCGAGTGGTGACGACTTGAAGGTCGCGGATCAGACAAAACGATGGGCCATCATCGCTTTTCTAAAGGAGTCCAAATAGTCCGAAAGCAATAAGAGGGGAAGGGCCGCTTTGTCCTCAATGTGTCAGTTCAACTGACCCTAATTTTGCTCTCGCGGCGAACGGCAGGTTTGACGGGCCGCATCGCAGCGATCGCCCCGTCGACCAAAGTCCGGAATGGGCCGGGGAATGCGGGGCAGGGGCCTATGCTGTGTCAGCTCCGCGGTCTGCAAAGAGCCCAAAACAACCGATGCTGCACCTCGTGTAAACGGCGGTGAAACGCAGAAAGCCGACATTAACCCGGGAGAGAACGGCCCACAGCTGCTGTCCGAAAAGTTAGTCAATGCTGCGACGCGGTTTTCTGAAAGCGAAGGTTGATAGGCAGCGTGCAATAGATAGCTTCAAGTTGTCGGCAGCGCGGACAAAGCAACCACACAGTTTTCTTACTTTTCTGACGCAGTTTTCCGTTGAGGTTGCCAAACAGGTCTTGTTGTGACGCAGCCCGCCAATCCTGACCCTACGCTGTATGCTTTGGCAATGGCTGGCCATCTGGCTTCACCTCTGAAATTCTGCTCGCATTTCAATGGGTCATGCGACCATATGCTCGGGCTCGGTCTGTCTACCCAAAAGCGGCTTTGGACCTTTAACAAGATAAAGCAGCAGCGTGGTCAGGAAGAAAGATACGGCGAAGGCATAGTAAGTCACTACACCGCCCGTCGTCGGGGTCACTGAAAAAACCAGTAGACTTGCGTTAAACATCATCTGGCCGATCAGCACGACCAGCCCGCTTTTTGTATGCCAGTAAAGGAAAGCGGCCATGGCCGCCACGCCAGTCTGGTTAATCAGCAGCGCCAGGAATGGCAAGTCCGGCACGATGCCGATGTTGAGCACCACATTGGGCGCCCACCACATTGTCCAGACCACGCCTACGATTAAAGCGGCGGAATAAAGCGTGAAGCCTTCTTTCAATCGACGCACGGCATAGCTGATCCAAACGATTTCGCCGATGAACGACCCTACAAAGATGGTCAGTAGAATATCCGGACGTCGAACGAGGCTTACATTCACGCTGGCCTCTGACAAACCGTTTCCAGTAACCACACCCTTTGCAAGCAGGAACAGCACCATGTTTCCCGCGCCCCATAGCAGTGCAACCAGATACCAAACCGGTGACACCCGCCAGTGCAGCATCGGGCGTAGGACGCCCAAAACCCCTGCGCTGCCGCGCGCCAAGAATACTAGCGCGAATAAGGTCGCCCCAAGCAAAAGAAACCGTCCGTGCCCGTAGACCCCAAACGGCAACCAGCCAGCTGAGATTGTAGCCACAAAAACAGAGTTCACAATCAAGATTGTTACAAAGAAAACCCAGATTTCAAATTTCCTAAGATACCGAAGCAATAATGTTCTCCTTCTTGCCCTTTAAGGAGCGAGCCTGAGCGGATAACTGTATGTCGTCCGCCGTGGCCGGGATGAAAATCGAGCGAGCGCCAGATATATACAGCACCCGTTTTGAGGAGCGTGTTGTGTCTTACGGCTTCCGGTCATATTGAATAGTTGCGTGGCAATGCTGCGCGACAACACGTATGGCCTTGGATCATGCGCCGCAAAAGATGATTGAACAAGATACAAGAATCACCCCGTTCACTTGTCGTTGCACAGTCACCTCATGCCAATTTCGGTGGTTGGCGGGAGTTATCTGCGGACTATGCAATCAGAACCGAGTTTTATAAGCCCAACCTCAAGAAGCTTGATTTTGCGTGTGGTTACCTCGTGCTATTAACTTTTGCGAATGTCTGTTTCTGGATTCCGGTCTACCCAGTTTCGTACCCGCAGCGAGTGTTAGCTTTTGTCCATGCTGTTTTTCGCTGCTGTCGCAAAATGAGCAATGAGGTCGTTCGTTCCGGAAGCGGCAATGACAGCAAAGTCCGCTAGGCCGACTTAATGCCGTCTGAACCGTGCACTCGCGGCGAATGTCGGGAAAGCGGGTCGCGACCGCGGAATCTTGACAGTGGGGCGAAGGTCCGGAATGGGCCGGGACCGCCATGTTGAGCCTAGCCGCCGAACCAAAGAGGCGCGTCGCCTTCTGCCCATGGCGCGTACTTGTGCATTACATTTATGAAGGCTTCGCTTTCCAGAAAACGATCCAGCCATGCAATCAAATTTGGCCATTCCTGTGCGTCAAACCACTCTCTGTCTATATGGGCGAATTGGCGAACAAAGGGCAGAAGTGCCAGATCGGCGAGGGTTGGGCGATCTCCAAATAGCCAAGACCGCCCGGCCAATCTTTTGTCGAGGCTGACCAAGTAGCTTGCAGCTTTCATGCGCTCTGTCGCCTTGTCGATGTCCGGATAGCGCGTGGCGTATTTTGTGTGATCCAATGCAACCTTGAATGGACCATCATTTTCTGTAATCAGGTCCCACCCTTCCTGAGGCATGTCCAAAAGCCGGTGCGGATCATTCTGTTCGAGAGCCCAGATCATGATATCCAAGCTTTCGTCAAGAACCTTATCCGCAAGGCGAAGCGCTGGCACCGTTCCGGATACTGATGTTAGCAAGAAGGCTTGCGGCTTGTCCCTTAGACGAATTTCACGCAACTCGACTTTGACACCCGAACACGCCAACGCGAGGCGGGCCCTGATTGCATACGGGCAGCGACGGAACGTCCATAAGATGGGGTGATGGGTCATAGCAGGATTTATCGGCAATCCGCCGGCGCGGTCAAACCCTTCCTCGATTATCAAATTATAGCTTCTGCTGTCATGCTGCCAGGCCGGTCAAGCGGGCCACCGCTTCGCAAACATCGGACACGGTATCCGTTGGTTCAGGGGCAAACCGGGTTTCGTCGCCTTCACGGAACTTTCCGGTGCGCACCAGATACGCCTCTGCCAAGCCCGCAGCCAAAGCGCCGGCAATATCGCTTTCAGCATCATCACCGATCATAGCTGACTGCGCGGGAGCGGCGCCGGTGCTGGCAACGGCGGCTCTGAAAAAACCGGGATTTGGTTTGCCTAACAGTTGAGCCCGGATGCCGGTAGCGTGTTCCAGCGCTTTGACAAAGCAGCCCGCGTCAAGGCTTAACTGCCCATCCTCATCCTTGAAATTGCGGTTGTTTGCGAGCGCGATCAAGGGTGCCCCATTTTGCAACAATCTGTATGCCCGGTTCATATTTTCATAGGAAAACTCTTGGGCGGCATCGCCAACAATAACGGCGGGCGGTCCATTGCGGTCGCAGGCAGAAAACTCTTCCTCAAGCGCTGGGTGTACGAGCAAACGCGGGCTGTGCCCTGTACGCGAAAGCCAATCCAAACAGGCAGCGACAGGTGTAAATACCTCTTCCGGCTGAATCACGAATTTAAGGTCGCGCAGCTTGTCCATGATGCGGTGCTTTGGCTGCCGCGTACTATTGGTGAGGCATCTCACTTGCAGTCCGCTAGATCGCAACCGGGTAAGTGCCTCAGTGGCTCCGGGGATCGCTTCGGGCCCTTGGTAAAGAACTCCGGAGATATCAAGTAAAACTGTTTGGATCATTCTCAAATTTTGCTGGAGCCTACACGCGGCGTCAACTTTGGCACCTTCCGCGCCACCCGGAACCGGTGGCATCAGGAACAGTATTCCATCCGCAGAGATGCAGCAAATGTCGGCTCTACCTGGGAACGGATGATTAGTGAAATCCATTATTTCGCCCCGGAAACCCGCCACCGTTCTCTCAGAGGATGAGTGACCCACGAGTTGCCGCAGGTATCAGGATGAGGAAAAGCTACACTGAGGGCGAGTGGCACGGTGAGGACAACGGCAGGTTTATTACGCAGATTGTGGGTTCAGAGAAACGTCAATCCCGCGCATACCGGGGACGGCAGCAATGCGGGCTTCGACCGCAAAGTCTTGACAGTGGGGTGGATGTCCGGAATGGGCGCTCCTGCGCTGGCCGACGTACTTCCGCAAGGGTGAATAGCTGTGCTGCAACAGATGACAGCTTTTGAGCCGGGACGAATGCTGCGCCTCGCATGATGGTCCGCTATCGTAACTCTGCTTCTATCGCCTCGGGTACCCGGTGGATTTGAGATCCAGCGACAATTCGGGGGCGACTATGTCGGTTTCTGCCTCCCCACGTCAGCGAAGTTTCACGAGTGACTGCCAATCACGAAACGAGCTTCTTCTCGTCGATCAGGTCCATGAACGCGCGCACTTTGATCGGTAGATGTCGGTTGCTGGCGTAGACGGCATATAGGCCTTGGCTGGGGGTCGCATATCGGTCGAGAACCCGAACCAGCCGACCTGTTGCGATGTATCCCTGAATTGGCGCTTTGGGAAGCAGCGCAATGCCGACACCAGCGAGGGCCGCGTCCACGACCACATCTATGCTTTGGCCGGCCAGTCGCGGTTGGACTGTGGCGCGAATGTCGCTGCCGTCCTCATGCACAAGTGCCCAGCTGTCATCGGCAAGCCCAGCACTGTGGACAATCGCGTCGTGACGGTCGAGATCTTGGATCACTTTTGGTTCCCCTCTCTCTGCGAGATAGCCGGGGCTGGCGCACAGGATGCGCTGGGTCGTGGCCAGCTTTCGCGCAATCAGCGATGAATCCGGCAACTGGCCAAGGCGAAAGGCGAGGTCGATCCGTTGAGCAATCAGATCGACATAGGCATCACCAAGCAGCAATTCGATTTTCGTTTCAGGATAGAGCTTGAGGTATTCCGTCACCCAATCGGTGAAGACGCCGGTTCCGAAGGCGGCCGGAGCCGCGATGCGAAGCACGCCCTTGGGCCGCGCCACGGTTTCGGTCACTAGGTCGTTCGCGGCGGTCAGTTCTTCGAAGCCTCGCCGGCAAAGCGCGTAATAGGACTGGCCGATATCTGTCAGCGTTACTTTGCGCGTAGTGCGATGAAACAGGCGCACGCCAAGGTCGGCCTCCAAACCGCTGATCTTGCGGCTGATGCTGCCTTTGGGAATGCCAAGCTCTCTGGCGCCGCCGGAAAACGTGCCCGCATCGGCGACGGCGACGAAAGCGGCAACGGAATTGTAATCGATCATTGGGAGTCCTTATTGGCGCACACAGGAAATTATAAAGCGTATTTTACGCACCTAATACAACAATTCGTTTGCACCTAATTTCGGATCAGATTGAAAAAAGGAGAGTTCAAATGACTGACCAAAAAACTGTATTGGTTGCCGGTGCAACCGGGGCGCAGGGTGGATCTGTGGTGACAGCCCTGCTCGAAAAGGGCCACAAGATCATCGCGCTGACCCGCAACCCGGAAGGTGCGGCGGCTGTCGCGCTCGCGCAGCGCGGCGTCGATCTGCGTTCCGGCGATTTCACCGATCCCGCCTCTCTTCAGGCGGCGGCGGAAGGCGCCGATGCCGCATTCATGGTGACCACACCGTTCGAAACCGGCCCCGAAAGTGAGGTAGCCCAGGGCAAGGCCATGATCGAAGCGCTTCAGGCCGCTAAGGTCGGCCATGTCGTGTTTTCGTCGGTTGGCAGCGCCGACAAGGCGACCGGGGTTCCGCATTTCGACAGCAAATATCGCGTCGAAGAAATGCTGATAGAGTCCGGGCTGAACTACTCTATCGTTGCGCCGGTCTATTTCATGGACAACCTACTGTCACCCTGGGGCTTGCCGGCCTTGCAGCAGGGCAGTGTCGCCGCCGCCTTGCCTGCCGAACGTATGCTGCAACAGGTCGCCGTTCAGAACATCGGAGAATTCGCGGCGGCGCTGATCGAGAGGGGCGCGTCGGTTTATGGTAAGCGCTACGACATCGCTGGCGACGAACTCACCATGGCCGATGCGGTGGAGCTGGTTTCCGGGGCGAGCGGGCGCGAGATCGCCTTCCATGGTTTCCCGGTCGAAGCACTCAAGGAGCAAAGCGAAGACCTGGCACTGATGTTCGCCTGGTTCGATGAAGTCGGATATACGGCCGATATCTCTGCGCTGAGGGCCGAGTTTGCAGAGGTGAACTGGCTGTCGTATGGCGACTGGCTCGCCCAGCAGGATTGGCTCA
>NZ_JBWVBC010000017.1:0-61595 GCF_057221055.1 Ruegeria sp. HKCCD7181
ATGCGTCCGACCGTCTCTCCAGCCCGTCCCGCCGTCTCGCCAGCGTGTCAGCACCACCTCAGCAGCGCCGGTGAAGGGGGTTCTAAGGTTTACCGATCCCAGCCGCAAGCAGAAAAACCCAGAAACTTGCAAAAAACCGCAAAACCAAACTTTCATAAATTAAAACAGATAATTAGCTGGCATCGAATTGAACCAATCACGTATCTCCGCACAGGCTTCACCCCGAATCTTGGCATTTACACAGAGTTACCCACAGACTCAGCGGCGAGTCAGGCGGAATCGGCCTCATGTGGCCGAGTCAGCAGACCCACAAACGGAATACGAAGCAGCAACAGGCCAACAATCAGGGACAAATAGACCAGCGGTTCGATCTGAAAGCCCTTGGCCAGCATGACATAGTGCAGCCCTCCCAGGATCGCCGCCGGGAAGACAAGACGTTGCAGGCTGCGCCAACGAGGCCCCAGCTTGCGCACAGACAGATTGTTGGACGTCACCGCCAGCGGCAGCATCAGGACAAACGCGGCCATGCCGACCGTTATGTAAGGGCGTTTGACGATATCCGCCCAAATCTGGCCGGGCACCTGCACATCGAGTACCAGCCACACCAGCAGATGCAGACCGACATAGGTAAATGTCAGCACGCCAAGCGCTCGGCGGAACTTGAGCAGGTTCAACCCGAGGAACCGCCGCAGCGGAGAAATCGCCAGCACCGCAATCAACAGCTGCAGCGCCAGTTCCCCGTAACGGTGTTCCAGCGCCTCGATCGGCTCTACGCCCAGGCCACCGGTCAGCGCCTGAAAGAACAGCCAGGGCGCGGGGAGGGCGCCCAGCGCGTAGACCGCCCAGATTGGAACCCGCCGAAAGACTAGACTTAACCGATCCATGATTTTTCCTGATACCAATTCCAAATTAGCTCCAGTTCAAGGGGTTGCTTGTCAAAATTCTGCCTGACTTCTGGGGCATTATACCACTGACAACATTCAAAAATCACCAATCCTGACCATACAAAAAATTGCGCGGAGTAACTTCAGTGTCCCACGATGAGTTAATGACAACCGTTCTGTTGAGCTTTGGCATCGGTATATTCGTAAGCTGGGGGCTGACCCGCTGGCGCAACAGCAAGGGGCGCACATCTGTTTTCGCCAATGACGAAAGCCTGGAAGAGGTTGGAATGTCCTTCATCTCTTCACTGTTCAACTCGTTTTCACCGAACCGGGTGGACGGGATAACTGAATTGCGCCCACCGTGGGGATTGCGTGTTCTGGCCCCCATACTTGCGTTGGCCCTGTTTCTGACAACCGATATGTCTCCGCTGTGGGATTCAGTCGGCGTCCATGACCCGTTGATCCGCAAAGGAGCTCTTATCGCTCTCTGTCTGTTTTTCGGATATTCCTGGTTCATGTTGCTCTTTGTCCAAAAGGTCGTCTACGACGGGTCATTCATCGAGTGCTACGGCGTTGATGCTAGCAAACAGGAACGTAATCTGTCTGATCTCGTCGACATCCGGGTTCACGAGAAACGTCCGGCGCTGGTTCTTTCGTTTGCTCAACAAAAGCCTCTCTATATCCCGAAATTCCTCTCTCACCGGGCAGAGTTCGTCTCCCGTATGGAAGCCATCGCACAGCAGAACCGCAGCAACGGGCTAGCGGCCTCGGCACCCACACTGGCAAACAGGTTCGGGTTTTAAGGCCCGAACCGCCGGGAGTTTCAATAATTCGCGGTCAGATCCATACCATCATAAAGCCCGGCGACTTCCTGTTCATACCCGTTATACATCAGTGTCGGGATGCGCTTGGCGAAGAGACCTCCGCCAATCTGCCGTTCTGAGGCTTGCGACCAGCGCGGGTGATCCACATCAGGGTTCACATTGCTGTAGAAACCGTACTCGCGGGGGTTGGACATGTTCCAGCTGGTGGGCGGCTCATCTTCTGTCAGAGTGATCCGCACAATCGACTTGATTGACTTGAAGCCGTATTTCCACGGCACAACCAGCCGCAGCGGCGCACCGTTTTGGTTCGGGATCGGGCGGTCATAGATACCGGTCGCCAAAATTGTCAGTGGATGCATCGCCTCATCCAATCGCAGGCCTTCGCGATAGGGCCATTCCAGTACCGGGTATTGGACACCCGGCATTTCGTCCGGTCGATAGGCCGTCTCAAATGCCACATATTTCGCCCCTTCCTGAACGCCTGCCATATTCAGCAGGTCGGCCAATTCGAACCCGTTCCACGGTATCACCATCGACCACGCTTCAACACAGCGGAACCGGTAGATACGCTCTTCGATCGTCATCTTGGACATGATGTCCTTGAAGTCATACTCGCCGGGCTCGTCGACCAATCCGTCGATCTTGACACTCCAGGGATCGGTCACCAGCGTATGGGCATATTTTGCCGGATCATCCTTCCGCGTCCCGAACTCATAGTAATTGTTATACGAGGTGATCTCTTCCCAAGTGTTCGGCTCCAGAGCTTCCTGCGCTTCAGAACGTTTAGCCAATCCCGCCAGCCCGACACCGACCAATCCGGCCATCACTTGCCGCCGGTTCAGAAACGCCGCCCTTGGGGTAACGTCGGCATGTGTCAGTGTATTGGTCCAGCGATGCGCCATTTGGGTCTCCGAAAAAAGTTCACCTCGGCAATGAGGTAATGTCTGATAGCACAGAGCCAAGGAAACAGGCGTCACGATTGAGCGAAGTGATTGTAACGAAATCGGCGAACTCTGTTCTGTACGCGTCTGCAGGGACAAATTGTGCGCTGCGCACAGTATCTATCTGGGGCCCATTTGTGTAATGGGCAGCTCGCCAACCATGATCAATAGCCCAAATTTCAAGTAATTGCCCTCTGAAAAAAGGCTCGCTATGGTCCGCAAATGGTTTGGCCCAAGAACACACTTCCAAAATTGGAAAGCGACGCAGACGCCGGTATCGAAGTCACCGACGGGTTTGAACGCTTCACCCAGCGGAATGATATTTTCACCCGAGCATTCTGGGACGAACGCGTCAGAACCAAGGCAACGGACAAGTTCTTTGCCTCATACCGGATGGAGGCAGCGCCGCGAAAAGGCGAAGGTTTTGCACTGCGAGATTTTGCACTGCGCAATGCTGCCTGGCTAATTTCGGATGTCGTTTCGAACCGCAGCGCAGAGAGTGGAAAACGAGAGGGGTTTCAGGCATCGATCCAGCCGGATACCCCAGTGGCCAAGGATGCGCTGGCTATCGACGATCCGGAAAGGATGTCGTCCGAGATCAAGCGTATCGCAAAGTTTTTCGGCGCTGACCTCTGTGGGATCACTGACCTGGATGAACGATGGATCTATACGGCGCGTGTAGACACGCGGGACATGTCTGACGCACCGCACGATCTACCGGAAGGGCTGAATTCTGTTATCGTGCTGGGTCATGAAATGGATCAGGAATTGGTTGCCACCTACCCGTCGGCTCTGGCAGGCGCCGCCACAGGGCGGGAGTACAGCCATGAGGCGGCAATCGTCATGCAACTGGCAGCGTATATCCGCAATCTGGGCTACGAAGCCGTTGCGTCGATGAACGACACCGCTCTGGTCATTCCTTACGCAATAAAGGCGGGCTTGGGCGAATACGCCCGTAACCAGATGGTGATCACACCTGAATACGGGCCGCGCCTGCGGTTCTCAAAGATATTTACAAACCTGCCACTAACGCATGACACCCCCAAACCATCGGGCGTGCGCGCTTTCTGTGACATATGCACTAAATGCGCTGACGCGTGCCCCGTGAAAGCGTTGCCCTACGGTCCGCCGTCGACGGACACGGCCAATATCTCGGCGATCAGGGGGGTTCGCAAGTGGACCTCGGATGCCGAGAAGTGTTTTTCTTTCTGGGCTAAAACTGCGTCTGATTGCGCAATCTGCATGAGGGTTTGCCCGTTCAATCGGGACTTTGGGGCGCTACCGAACCGGCTGTGGTTGAAACTGGCGCTCAGCCCAGCGCGGAAGCTTGCACTGTGGTTGGCCAGAACACATGGCAAAAGACAAAAGCCCGGGGAATGGTGGAAACAAACTCCGTGACTTGCCCCGCCAAAGCCGTCTGCTATACCTCTAGGCGGCATCGGCAGAAGAGACCCGCCAATCGGCGGATCTCTTCGTGAACACCTAAGCTATCAATGCACTACGGCATCATCCGGGCGTGGGCGCTCTGACGTTCCCAACCGGTCGCCAATGATCAGGCCATCCGTTCCAGCGGTCACCGGAACAGTCTCGCCATCCTTGATCTCACCGGCCAACAGCGCTTCGGCCAGCGGGTTCTGCAATGCGCGCTGGATCACGCGCTTGAGCGGGCGGGCACCAAAAACCGGGTCATAGCCTTCATTGGCCAGCCATTCCTTGGCGCCATGGTCCAAAGCAAGCTCGATCTTACGGGCGGCCAGACGTTTCTGCAGACGTGCCATCTGAATATCGACGATGCCATCCATATCGGCCCGCTTGAGCCGATCAAAGATGATGGTCTCGTCCAGACGGTTCAGGAATTCGGGCCGGAAATGGGCCCGGACCGCGTCCATCACATCGCGCCGCGCCTGCGCGCTGTCAGCACCATCGGGCAACTGGCTGAGTGCTTGGCTCCCAAGATTCGACGTCAGGATGATCAGCGTCTGCTTGAAGTCCACAGTGCGGCCCTGACCATCGGTCAGCACGCCATCGTCCAGAACTTGCAACAGCACGTTGAACACATCCGGATGCGCCTTTTCGACCTCGTCAAACAGCACGACCTGATAGGGCCTGCGCCGCACAGCTTCGGTCAGCACACCACCTTCGTCATAACCGACATAGCCAGGAGGGGCACCGATCAGTCGAGCGACCGCGTGTTTCTCCATGAACTCGGACATATCGATGCGCACCATCGCGTTGTCGTCGTCGAACAGGAAATTCGCCACGGCCTTGGTCAGTTCGGTCTTACCTACGCCGGTCGGTCCGAGGAACAGGAACGAGCCCAGCGGGCGGCCTTCGTCGTTCAGACCCGCGCGCGCGCGGCGCACGGCGTTGGCCACGGCAGTGACCGCCGCATCCTGACCGATCACGCGCGAATGCAGATCGTCTTCCATCCGCAGCAGTTTCTCGCGCTCGCCTTCCAGCATTTTCGAGGTCGGGATACCGGTCCAGCGTTCAACCACAGCAGCGATCTGGGTCGGACGCACCGTTTCCTCAGCCATCATGGCGTTGCTTTCGGCGTTTTCAGCCTCGGTCAGCTTTTTCTCAAGTTCAGGGATGACACCATAAGACAGCTCACCGGCCTTGGCGAGGTTGCCTTCGCGCTTGGCGATCTCCAGATCAGCACGCGCTTTGTCGAGCTGTTCTTTCAGATCACGCGCACCCGCGAGCTTATCCCGTTCGGCCTGCCACTGGGCGGTCATCTCGGCGGACTGCTCCTGCAGATCAGCCAGATCCTTTTGCAAGGTTTCCAGACGATCTTTCGATGCCGCATCGTCTTCCAGCTTCAGCGCCTCTTCCTCGATCTGCATCTGCAGGATCTGGCGATCCAACTGATCGAGTTCCTCGGGCTTGCTGTCCACCTCCATCCGCAGACGCGACGCCGCTTCATCGACCAAATCGATGGCTTTGTCGGGCAGGAACCGGTCGGTGATATAGCGATGCGACAGGGTCGCCGCCGACACCAGAGCCGAGTCGGAAATCCGCACGCCGTGGTGCAGCTCGTACTTTTCCTTGATGCCGCGCAGGATGCTGATCGTGTCCTCGACGGTCGGCTCAGTAACCATCACCGGCTGGAACCGACGCGCAAGGGCCGCGTCCTTTTCAACGTATTTGCGGTACTCGTCCAACGTGGTTGCGCCGATACAATGCAACTCACCCCGGGCAAGCGCTGGCTTGATCAGGTTGGCGGCATCCATCGCGCCGTCGGACTTCCCGGCACCAACCAGCGTGTGCATCTCATCGATGAACAGGATGATCTCACCGGCGGCCTCGGTCACTTCGGTCAGAACCGCCTTGAGGCGTTCTTCGAACTCACCGCGGTATTTCGCACCGGCAATCAGCGCGCCCATGTCCAGCGCAAGCAGCTTCTTGTCCTTCAGCGATTCCGGCACGTCACCGTTGATGATGCGCAGGGCCATGCCCTCGGCTATCGCGGTTTTACCGACGCCGGGTTCCCCGATCAGAACCGGGTTGTTCTTGGTCCGGCGTGATAGAACCTGCATCGAGCGGCGGATTTCCTCGTCCCGCCCGATGATCGGGTCGATCTTGCCCTCGGCCGCAGCCTCGGTCAGGTCGCGCGCGTATTTCTTCAGCGCGTCATAGCCTTCTTCCGCCGACGCGGTGTCCGCGGTGCGGCCCTTGCGGATGTCGTTGATCGCCTCATTCAGTTTCTGTGCAGATACGGCACCGGCCTCCAAAGCGTCCTTGGCTTTGGACTTCACAATGCACAGCGCCATCAGAACGCGTTCAACCGGCACAAAGCTGTCGCCCGCCTTGGTGGCGATCTTTTCGGCCTCGTCCAGAACCTTGGCAGTCTGACCATCCATGTAAATCTGGCTCGCGTCGCCGCTGACCTTCGGAATCTTTCCCATCGCGGCATCCAGCGCCTCGACCACGCGGTTCGGAGCGCCGCCCGCGCGTGTAATCAGGTTGCTGGCCAGCCCCTGATCATCATCCATCAATGCTTTCAAAATATGCTCGGGTGTCAGCCTCTGGTGCCCCTCACGCAGCGCAATCGTCTGCGCAGCTTGCACGAATCCCCGTGCCCGCTCGGTGAACTTGTTCAAGTCCATAATTTTCTCCTTCGTCTTAAGCGCCCTGAATGTGATGCACCCGCTTGGCGGCACGCGTCGGTCTGGGCCTCACATTCAATCTGGGAAATATCTTCGCTGCTTCAAGAGGCTAAGGCCCGGAATCCACGATTATCTGCGGGGGACCGAGTAGACGCCGTAACCTCCCGTCTCGGCAACCTTGCGCGCGCCATACATATCCACCAAAGACTGCGCCGCATCGCCACCGGTCGGGCAGGAAACCAGGTCAGCTGCGTCATCCAGAAAATCAATGGTGAACGCTGTTTCTCCGGTCAATTGACACTCATCATCGGTTGCTCGATAGCCGCCCACAAACCTCAGGTCATCATTGGGAGCGGTGACGGCATCTGCCGCCGTCTCCGAGTGTGTTTCCTGACATGCGGCCAATGCAAGACAAAGTACAAAGAGCTTTTTCATTATCCGTCCCTTTCGAAGAATGCCGCGACTTTAGCACAGGAAACGCGCATTGCATGGACAGACGCGCCGCAACCCGTTAGGACGCAGACGTTTGCCAAAAAGGAGCACCCCCATGTCTGACGACCGCCTGATTGTTGCCCTAGATGTCCCGAATGCCCTTCAAGGTCTGGCCATGGCCGAACGGTTGGGCGATTCCGTGTCGTTTTACAAGATTGGGCTTGGCATGTTGACGGGCGGCGGTCTGGCGTTGGCCAATGAGCTGAAACAGGATCACGGCAAGCGCATCTTCCTGGACATGAAGCTGTTCGACATTGGCAACACGGTGGAAAACGCCGTGCGAGGGCTGGCGCAGTTCGATCTGGATTTCCTGACAGTCCATGGAGATCCGCACGTCGTACGGGCAGCTAAAGAAGGCGCTTCAGGTAAGGATTTGAAGATTTTGGCCGTAACAATCCTGACCTCGCTGAACCGCGACGATCTGGATGCAAGCTTGCTGAAGGAAGGCGACGTGCAGGACCTGGTCGTCGAACGCGCGGCCAAAGCGCTTGAGGCCGGGGCAGATGGGGTTATCGCCAGCCCGCAAGAGGCCGCCCTGATCCGCGCCCTGCCCCAAGCCGAAGGCCGGTTGATCGTCACCCCTGGCGTGCGTCCGGCGGGAGCAGCTCTGGGAGATCAGAAACGCGTCGCCACCCCGGCCAGCGCTATTGGAGACGGGGCGGATCACATCGTCATAGGCCGCCCGATCTACCAAGCCCAAGACCCCAAAGCAGCGGCTGAGGCGGTTCTTGCCGAGTTAAATTCTTTGACCCTTCAGTGATCAAACTGACGGAATCACCGAGATTTTCGGTCAGATGTGACGGACAAGCAGTTGACCGAGCGTCAATTTTCACAGAATCCGCGCCAAATCGTCCCTGTGCCCGAAAACACACATTATTTAGGCGAGTTTTAATCGAAGGGCCTAAGCCCTATCGAAAACGACGGATTCGCGCGATTCTTTGGGTGAAACACTCCCCAACGGGCCACTTCTTCCTGAGGTCCGTTACCTCCCCCCGCCGAATTGCGGGGGGTCTTCTTTTCAGACATCCTCAAAAACCGGTGGGCCTTTGATCACCTGCAAAGGGTGCTATAAGGAACTTCCTGTACAAACGCAGAACGCGTGAGGACGCAGATGCCCGGTCTTTGCCGAGATTGCCTGACCCGTCTGACCGACGAACGACGCTGCCCGTCCTGTGGCAGCCCCCGTGTGAAATTGCATCCGGAACTCTTTGACCTGACCATTGCTCATATGGATTGCGACGCGTTCTACGCCTCGGTTGAAAAGCGTGATAATCCTGATCTGGCAGACAAGCCCGTCATTATCGGGGGTGGCAAACGCGGCGTTGTATCGACGGCCTGTTATGTGGCGCGCATTCGCGGTGTACGATCCGCCATGCCGATGTTCCAAGCTCTGAAACGATGCCCGGAAGCAGTGGTAATCAAGCCACGTATGTCGGTTTATGCCGAGGTTTCGCGGGAAATCCGCGCGATGATGGATGAACTGACCCCCGACGTGGAACCCTTGTCGCTGGACGAGGCGTTCATGGACCTGTCGGGCACTCAGCGCCTTCACGGCGCACCGCCTGCGCTTATGTTGGCACGGCTGGTTAAGCGGATGAAAGACGAGCTGGGCCTGACGGGCTCTATTGGTCTGAGCCATAACAAGTTTCTGGCCAAAGTCGCCTCAGACCTCGACAAACCACGCGGATTCTCGGTTATAGGCAAGGCAGAAACGGCAGAATTCCTGTACGACAAGCCGGTGCGCCTGATCTGGGGCATCGGGCCTGCGGCGCAAGAATCGCTGGACCGCGCAGGCATTCGCGCTTTTTCGGACCTTCTGCGTTGGGAGCAGGAGGCGCTGACAGCACGATTCGGCGCGATGGGCTATCGGCTTTGGCATCTGGCACGGGGCCAGGACAAGCGGCGCGTTTCTGCACACGAACCGATGAAGTCGATCAGCAACGAGACAACGTTTTTCGAAGACACCGCCAATCTGGACATTCTGGATGGACATCTGTGGCGCATGTCCGAAAAGGTCGCAGACCGGGCCAAGGCAAAGGGCCTGGCCGGACGAGTCGTAACGCTCAAGCTGAAGCGGGCTAACCATAAGACCATTACGCGGCGTGTTTCTCTGCGGGATCCCACCCAGATTGCCGATCGGATTTACCGCACCGCGCGCGGATTGTTCGACCAAGTGGGCGATCAGGGACCATATCGTCTGCTGGGTTGCGGTTTGTCCGATCTGTGTTCCGAGGAACAAGCCGATATTTCGGGCGACTTGCTGGACCCTGGCGCGGCGCAACGGTCCAAAGCTGAACAGGCCACAGACGAAATCCGGCGCAAATTCGGGACGGATGCTATCGTCAAAGGTCGCGCATTGCGGTGAACTTATTCGGCAGCCAGCGGCAGTTGCTCCCGCCCGATGCAGGCTATGTCTGAGATGACCCGACGCAGAGTTTCCTGAAATTCCCGGAAATTCGCGCTCGGCTCTATCGTGTCTTCATTCATGTAAAGCGCCCGATCTATCTCGATCTGGACCGCATGCTGATACCGCGCGGGCCGCCCGTAGGTCTGCGTTACGTAAGCACCGGCAAATGGAGTGTTGCGGGCAACTTTCAGCCCAGCTGATGTAAATGCCGCTTCGATCTGGTCGACGATCACGCCTGAGGCCGATGCCCCAAAGCGGTCGCCAAGAACAATTTCGGGCCGCTTGGGCTGCGTGCTACTTGCCAGCGACACTGCCTCATGCGGCATCGAATGACAGTCAATCAGAATCGCCTGCCCAAACATTGCGTGCGATTCGGCTAAAAGTGACTTCAAACGCACGTGATAGGGCCGCCAATAGGTATCGATGCGCAGGCGGGCCTCGTCCATTGTCAGCTTTCCGCGGTAAATCGAACGTCCGTTCGCCACAACTCGCGGAATAACCCCCAATCCGGAGGCAACGCGCGGATTATGCCCTTGTCGCTTCGCACCTTGTATCAGTGCCGGATCCAGCTCGTCTGCGCTGCGATTGAGGTCCAGATACGCGCGCGGCATCGCCGCAGCCAGCATCGGCGCGCCAAAGTCCGGAGCCGCGGAAAACAACTGATCTACAAACGCATCCTCTGACGAACGAATCATGCTGCGGTTCAGCACCGAGCGCTGTAATAGAGAATCCGGATACTGCCGACCGCTGTGAGGAGAAGAAAACACCACGCAAGAACTGCGGTTTGCGGGCATTTCCAATGCGTAGGCTGCGTTCGACATGGTCTCTCCTTGCTCAAGACCAACATAGACCGGAAAATAGTTCTTCCAAACCCCTTGATCCCCCAAACGACTCCTTTTATAGACCCCGCTACCGGCGCGGGGTTCCGCGCCCCATTTCGTTATGGGGCAGGACAACGCAAAGGTTCGTGGGCGGTTAGCTCAGCGGTAGAGCACTTCGTTGACATCGAAGGGGTCACAAGTTCGATCCTTGTACCGCCCACCATCGTTTCACTGTTTCGGGTCTGACCCGGGACACCCGCTAACCCAGGCGCTGGCCACGTCCTTGATGAAGGCGCCGCAGATTGGAGACAGACCAATGAAGGTCAAGAACTCGCTCCGCTCGCTCAAGAACCGGCACCGTGATTGCCGGGTTGTGCGTCGCAAAGGCCGCGTCTACGTGATCAACAAGACGCAGCGTAAGTTCAAAGCTCGCCAGGGCTGAGAACGGCACGTGCCGATTTGAAAGAACCGCGCCTTTGGGCGCGGTTTTTTTTCGTCTGGAGATATGCGATATTCGCTTAGCGGACAAATCTGCCTTTGGCTTGCTAAGATAGACTAGCGACCGCGCCGACAAATTCGGTCCACCGCTCGCGATCCACAAACCCATAGTGTCCTGCGCCCGGCCACTCATGCGCTGTGCAGTTGGGAAGCTCTGAGCATAGGTGTCGTGGCATTTCCGGTGAGATAATGTCGTCCGCAGTACCATAAAAAATTTCCACGGGTTGCGCGATATCACTCGGCGAGAAGCCCCAGTCCCAAAGAGCCATCGTCATTTCGAAAACGCCTTCCTCTTGTTGCAGGTAACCAAGGCGAAAGTTCTCTTCGAACAACGCTTGTTGCTCAGGATTGCGGAGTATTGTTTTGGCCTCATTGGGCATTTGGTCAGCTACCGACTCCACATATGAAGGGATGTCTTTCAATGCACTTTTCGCACCGACACGCTCTGCCCAGCGGATCAGTAAGGTCAGATGGCGCAGTTTCGCGATAGTCTTCAGGTCCTTCATTACTAGCATTTTGGTAACGCCGGGCTCATCGAATGGAGCCACAGGAGAAGCGAGCGCTACCTTGCGCACACGTTCGGGCATGTGAAATGCCACCGCTAAAGCGTGGGGTCCGCCTCCGGAATGGCCCGCTACATTGAAGGCATCAAGGCCAAGATGGTCAGCCAAATCCTCCATATCAGCGCCCCAATCGACCATTCTCCGATCCTTCTTCGGACTCGACCCTCCGACACCTGGTTCGTCGGCTGCAATCCATCGCACACCAAGCGAAGCAGTTAGATTGTCGTCGGGTTGACGAAGTATGTGAGAGTCGGAAAACCCATGGCTAAAAATCACTGGTGTTCCATTTGGGTCACCGTATGTGCTGAATGCGAGCGTTCTACCGTCCCTTAGAGTTATATGTTTGGTCAAGTTTTTCTCCTAAAGCGAAATAACATCGAGTCGTGAGTTCATCAGGCTGCTGGAATAAATTTATTTCAAAGATACGAGCCGCACTCGTTATTTCTGTACCATAACTTTTGATCCGCACAATGAAACGCGGATATCAGTTTGGGTTCAGACCTGACATTGCGTGGTGGAGCGGTTAGCGTGATGCGCACATTAACCAAGAAACAAGACAAGAGGGCTCCATGCGTTCCTTCGTTGCCATTTCACTCAGCGACGAGGCAAAAGCGGCTCTTGCACCATTCCAGCGCGCGTTGCCGGCCGGCCGGCCGGTATCGCCTGAAAACCTGCATCTGACACTGGTTTTTCTGGATGATCAGCCCACAGAGGCCTTGGAAGCTTTACATGAAGAGCTTCTGACGCTTACAGGCTCGCGCTTCAGCGTCGCATTTTCAGGGATCGAGTGTATTGGGCGCGTGCTGGCAGTCGGGGTAACCGATTGCGCTTCTCTTATTGCCCTACATCGTAAAGTCCAGACCGCAGCGCGACGAGCCGGGATCGTACTGCCCCGCCGGCGTTTTCGCCCGCACGTAACTATCGCTCGTTTAAAGCCGGAGCAACACGGTGCGATTCAGCCTGTTCTGAGCACCGGCATGACAGTTGCATTGCCGGACATGTTGGTCACCGGCTTCACCCTTTACCAATCCACCCTACGTCCCGAAGGCGCCCGGCACGACGCATTGGCGCATTATGCACTTGGATGAACGGCCACCAGAGCAACCTAACCCGGCCTTCCCTCTTGATTGAGCAAAACGTCTGCACATCGACTTGTTCTGTTAAGCGCTCTTGGAAGTCGCCAGTGCCAAATTCAGGGGAAAGCGGGAATATTCAAATCACTCACGGGTCGCAGCAGCGACCATTTGGCCGACTAAATTTGTCGGATTTCCTTGCATCCACCTGAGAATCGTTTAATTGACCAAATCAGTCGGGTTCCAACCCGTGCGAATTCTTAGTTTGGGAAACATCATGCTGAAATCCTCCTCCTGCATTGCCGCCGCCCTGACGGCCCTGATCGCGACTTCTGCCGCCGCCGAAGGCGAGCTGAACCTGTATTCCTCGCGCCACTACGACACGGATGAGCGTCTCTACTCCGATTTTGAAGAGGCCACCGGCATCACGATCAACCGTATCGAAGGCAAGGCCGATGAGCTGATTGCCCGCATGGAAGCCGAAGGCGCGAACTCGCCCGCCGACATTCTGCTGACCGTCGACACCTCTCGTCTGGCGCGCGCCAAGAATGCAGGCATCCTGCAATCTGCGGAAAGCGCCGTTCTGGAAGAACGCATCCCCGCCAACCTGCAAGATGTAGACAACCAGTGGTTCGGCTTTTCGCAACGCGCACGCATCATCTTTTTCGACAAAGCTGAAGTGGCGAACCCGCCCGCGACCTACCTGGACCTGGCCAAGCCGGAATATAAAGGTCTGGTTTGCATTCGTTCGTCCAGCAACACCTATAACCAGACCCTGCTGGCCTCGATCATCACCAACCACGGCGCTGAGGCTGCCAAAACATGGGCCGAAGGTGTTGTGTCCAACATGGCGCGCGAACCGCAAGGCGGTGACACAGATCAGCTGCGCGGCATCGTGTCGGGTGAGTGCGAGATCGCCGTTTCGAATTCCTACTACTTTGCGCGCGCTCTGCGCAAAGACGTCAAAGGCCTGAGTGCCGAGATCGACATGATCGGCGTGCAATTTCCGGCCCAGGACGCCGAAGGTGCACATATGAACTTGTCGGGCGCAGGTGTCGCGGCTAATGCTCCCAACCGCGAAAATGCCGTCAAGTTCCTGGAATATCTGGCCAGCGATCAGGCGCAGGTTTACTTTTCGAACGGCAATGACGAATTCCCCGCGGTTGAAGGTGTCGCCCTCGCCGAGAACGTCGCTTCTCTGGGCGAGTTCAAGGCAGATGACGTGAACCTGTCCGAGGTTGCCAAGAACATCCCTGAAGCGCAGAAAATCTTTAACGAAGTGGGTTGGAAGTAATTCCACCATATATTCGGGCAGTCGAAGGGCGCAGAGTTTTCTGCGCCCTTTTCTTGTTGCAATTCGTTAAAAATTAATCAATGCTCTCTTATATGAATTTTATTCCCAAATTTGAACGATGCTAGATGACCTTTCGAACCGCCTCGCCAGCCGCCTGAACGAACTACGTCAGGGACGCGGCTGGTCGCTGGATCAACTGGCTGATCACAGTGGCATCAGCCGAGCGACCCTGTCGCGGATGGAGAAGGGTGATGTCAGCCCGACAGCTGAAACTCTGGGTCGACTCTGCGCTGCCTACGGGTTACCCATGTCCCGTCTGCTGATGATGGTTGAAGACAGCTTTGACCCAAAGGTCCCGTTTGAACGCCAGCCGGAATGGAGCGACCCCGAGACCGGATTCACTCGCCGGTCAGTCTCTCCCCCGGCTGCCGGTCTGAGTGGAGAGGTAATGGAAGGTCACCTGCCGCCCGAAACCGTTATCTCCTACGACACGCCGCCAAAACCCGGGCAGGAACATCATCTGATCGTACTGGACGGCGCGCTGACCCTGACAGTCGACGGGGTCGACCACTCGTTAAGTGGCGGCGACTGCCTTCGATATCATTTGTCCGGGCCCACACGATTTGAAACCGGGCGTATGCGCGGCGCGCGGTATCTTCTGGTGTTGATATGATCACGCGATTGACCGATGCCTGTTTTGACAACGCAGTGGATGACCTGACCGGTATCCTGCATTGCTGTGTTCACGCCGGAGCCAGTATCGGCTTCATTCTGCCCTATTCGCCCGAAGACGCGCGCGTCTATTGGCAGGACCGGGTTCGGCCTGACCTGCGCGCAGGAAAGTTAGACCTGTTCGTTGTAAATGATGAGGAGCGTATTCAGGGTACCGTGCAATTGGTCCCGGCTGCGATGCCAAACCAACCCCATCGCGCCGATGTGGCCAAACTGTTGGTTCACCCCGAAGCCCGACGGCGGGGTTTGGGCCGTGCCCTGATGGGCGTTCTTGAGGCGCGCGCATTAGAGCTGGGAAAAACATTGCTGGTACTGGATACGCGCAGTTCTGATCCATCCCGCACGCTGTACCAGTCGCTTGGATTTCAGATTGCCGGAGAAATCCCGAACTACTGCCGCAACCCGTTCGAGGACAGGCTGGAACCCACCACCTACATGTTCAAAGACCTCAGCTAGTTTGCCATTTTTCGAACGTTGGCGGCAAAGCAATAGCCGATGCCGTGTATGGTCTTGATAAACGTGGGTGCAGCGGGATCGGGCTCGATCTTTTTGCGTAGACGCAAAACATGCACGTCAATTGTTCGGTCTCCAACGATGGTTTCGCGACCGCGCGCCTTATCCAGCAACTGATCGCGGGAAAAGACCATATGCGGGCTGGTCACGAACGCGTGCAGAACGTTGAATTCTGTCGTGGTCAGAGGAGTTGCCTCAATGCCACCCTTGGTCGTCAGAGTGCGTTCGTTGACGTTCAGAACCCAATCACCGAAAGCGATCAGTGGCATGTCAGCGCCCTGCAAGGGTTTGTCATCAGGTCGCGCGCGGCGCAGGACCGTGCGGATGCGCGCCAAAACCTCGCGCGCTTCAAATGGTTTGGTGATGTAGTCATCCGCGCCGAACTCAAGTCCGACGACCCGGTCAAATATCTCGTCCCGGCCCGACAACACGATAATCGGAATGCTCGAATTGACCCGCAACTCGCGCGTGATGTCAAAGCCATTACGTCCGGGCAGGCCGATATCCAACAGGATCAGGTCCACTTCCCCCTGCGCCAGAACGGCATCCATCGCGTTTCCGTCTGCTGCGCACGTCACCCGACACCCCTGCTTTTCGAGGTATCTTTGCAAAAACGACGTAATCTGCGGATCATCGTCGACCACAAGGATATGTTCTTTAACCATCTAGGTTTCCGAGCGCTCAGATTTGCACGGCGCGGAACACTTGTAACCGCCGGTCCCTGGCTCATGCAAGGTACGGACCGCACCAAGTATAGAGTCAGTGCGGCCCATCAAAATCTCAAAAGGCTCAGTGACTGACCCACACACATAGTTTCAGTTTCAGCCGGAATGACGGCCAGACCATCCGCCTCGGCCAGCAGAGCCACGCGCCCGCTGTAGGATGCAGCCATCAAGCGCAGCTGAGGGGTGCCATCTGGTGACGAACCCACGATACGGACCGGTCGATATTCCTGACGCCCGGCATGCCGTTGCAGGGGTTCGGCCAAGACGGCCTGTTCCGGCATTTGGGTCACTCGGTGCAAACCAGCGCGACGGGCCATCATTTGCGATCCAATTATCTGCCACGTCACATAAGCCGACACCGGATTGCCTGGCAGCCCAACATAAAGTGCCTCGCCACGGCGACCGAACATGATTGGCTTGCCGGGTTTCATCGCCACTTTCATCACATCCGTCTCGCCGCCGATTTCGCTGAAAAGCCGTGGCATGTGATCCTCATCCCCAACCGAAACACCACCAGTGGTGATGATCAGATCGGACGTATCGCAGGCGTCGCGCAATACCTGCTCCAGCAACGCCGGGTCGTCGTCGACAGGACCTTTGTCGGTCAGCTCTATCCACGGTTTGTCCAGCAGGGCCAAAAGCATAAACCGGTTCGAATTGTAGATCTGCCCGGGGCCCAATGCTTCGCCGGGCTGGCGCAACTCGCTACCGGTCGAAAAGATCGTGACCCGCAGCTTGCGATAGACGGAGACCTGACCGTAACCGGCAGCGGCCAACGCGGCAATCTCTCGTGGACCGATCTCACAACCCTGGCGAAGTATCGGAGCACCGGCCTTCAGGTCTTCGCCCGCCCTGCGAATGTGCTGACCGGTCTTGGGGCGGCGGTTGAACCGGATTCCGGCGTCGGTAACCTCGCAATCCTCCTGCATCAGGACCGCATCGAAATCGGCAGGAACTGGTGCGCCGGTAAAGATACGCAGCGCAGAACCTTCGGGGGCTGCATGCGCACCGCTGTCGCCTGCGGCCACGCGCCCGCCGATTTTCAGGTCGTAAAGCGGCCCTTCCCCCAAATCGGATAGCCGAACGGCATAACCATCCATGGCCGAGTTGTCGAAGGCCGGCATGTCCACTTTGCTGACGCAATCCTCGGCCAGAACGCGACCTATCGACTGTCCCAATGGCAGGGTCTCGGTATCAGAAATTGGCTGGGACACAGCCAGTCCCCGCTTCAGCGCTTCTGAAACCGAAAGATACAGATTGGTTTGGCGATCACAGCCGCAGCCATCAGCCATGTTGTGCCTCCAGTTGCTCGAACAACTCTTCAAACTCTTTGCGCTCGGCCTCACTCAGCTTGGGCAAGTAGGCTCGCGCCTCTTCCAGATTAGAGCTGGGGTCACCGACAATCAGCAGCATGACCATACCATGGCGGCCGTGAACGCGGCACCGGACGCCATATACACCCTCTTTTTCGAATGTCAGGTCCATCTCAGGCTTGCCGCGGATCTCGAAGGCGCGCGCGCCAACCGGGATCATGCGCAGGATCGACGTCACGGTATGTCGCCCGGTCGAGCCTTTGAAACGGACGGTCGAATCCGCCGGGACATGTAAAATCTTCGGCTCGAACCGGAATGCATGCGCCGGAGTATCTGCGTTCAGGTCGATGATCTGATGCACAACGGCGACCTCTGGCACATCTTCAGCCCATGCCGCAGGCGCCAATGCCATCGATCCTGCAAGCGTCATGGCCACAACGGCTCTGCGCGAAAACTCCATCTGTACCTCCGGGTTCAGACCGCCCGATGGGGTCTCCCCAACAGATCGGCCAAAGCGCTGATCATCACCGGCCATTGCGCACGACAGTCTTGGTCACGCAGTTCGGCCAACAATTCGCGGCCAATGGACACCACTGCGGGCGTGCTGTCATTGACATAGGTCACGATTCGCTGCTCGGGATTGGCCAGCAGAAAAGGCACGATGGCCGCTCCGGCCTGATCGGGTGCAACCTGTGAAAGCAGGCGCATCGCCGCCTGCCGTACTGGGGCCGAGACGTCATCCAACAGGCTGCGCGCCACGTCCGCAGTACCGTCCCATTCGGTCAGGATATGCATGGCATCAATGCGGAAGGGCGTGTCGCCGGTTTTCAGCATTGCGCGCAGCTTGCCCCGCAGCGTGTCCTGAGGCGGCAGATCGGATTGCTGTAGCAGTTTGAGCGCCTGCAGTGACAGGCCCGAGTCAGTGTGCGAGAGGCCCTGAGTGATCAGGTCGACCAGTTGATCTTCACTCAGCTCTGCGCCATGACGCGCGACTGAACCGCCCAGCGCCGACAAGGCCTGCTGTGCGATCTCGGTCTCGGGGTCCTTTGCGATCTGGGCGAGCATAACCTGCATGCCCTTCACCTCTCCCAACAGTCGGATCGCGGACATGCGGGTTTCCCGATCCAGAGCTTCGGCATCATCATCCAGCGCGACACGGCGGCGCTTGGGGTGCCGGGTTGCCTTGGCCAGCAGCGCCTGCTCGCGCGGGGTAAGGGGCTGCGTCTCGTCCTCTTCCGCCTCCTGCGTCATTTCCGCGGCTATGGCGTCATGGCCAAGAATCGCACCGAGGCTGGAAGTCGGGCCATTTTCGCCTCCTTCCGAGACATCAAGACCTGCCTCTTCCAACGCGGCTATATCGTTTTGCGGAACCTCTGCTGCTACTTCTTCCTCAGCAGCAACCGGCATCGGCGCCAGCGCAAAGGACAACAGCAACTCGCGACCCTGTTGCTGGTTCACGTGCGGGCGTGTTTCGTCGGTCACGATCATGGCCAGCGACGCCACCGCTTTCAGCCGAACCGACCGGAAGGGCGAGCGGCAGGCGCGTTGCAACCACTCTGCCGCTTCGCGCAGCGGCGAGGTCGCCAGTGCATCGACGACAGCCCATTGCAGGCGCTCGGCCTTTAGGTCGTCGCCATCAACCGAGAACAGTGCGTTCAGGCGATCTGCGATTTGCTGTGGCGCTAAGGCAGCCAGCAAGCCCAGAGCCTGCGCCGAGACTTCTGGCTGTTGTCCGGTAGCCAGGAAATTCAGCACCTGCCATCGCAGGTCCTGCTGATCTGCGATCGGCGTGTCCCGCTCCAACCGGTCGATCAGGGCCAACTGCACCTTGGCGCCGGGGTCGCGCATCATGCGGTCCAGCAATTCGGGTTCCGAGAAACCCGAGAGCTTCAGTGCCGCGATGCGGATCTCTTCGACTGCATCGGTCAGAGCCTGCTCGATCAGGGCAGGATCACCGGGCATCAGCGCTTCATATGCCAGCATACGGATGGCACCGTCTTTGTCGGTCAGGGCTTTGCGCAGAATGACTTCGGCCTCAGCTCCGCCAATCGCAGCCAGAGTTCGCATGGCGCGATGGCGCAGACGGCGGTTCGAGGATTGGGCAAACACACCCAGCGTCGGTACCGAGGGTTGGCCGATCTGGCCCAATGCCTCACACGCGACATCGCCCAGTTCCTGCCCATCCTCGTCCATCAGGGCCAGAACTATGGGTTCAATCGCGGCCTCGTCACCCATGGTGCCCAGCGCCTTGATCGCTGCAATTTGAGCGTCAAGCCAATCGTCCCATTCATCCTGATGCAGCTCGTCCTCGTCCCAAGTAATCTCTTCCCCACGTCCAGTGACAAGAGTACGCAGGTAGGGCGCGGCGTCTTCGGCCTTCAACTCGGCCAGTGCGGTCACACAAGCCAGTTTCACCTCTCCACAGGGATCGTGGATCAGGTTCTCAAGCAATTGCGGTGCTGCTTCTTTCACGCCCAGCGCGCCCAGCGCTTGGGCTGCGTCCTGACGGACATCTTCATCGTCATCCAACAGCGCCTCGACCAGTGCAGGGCTGTGCTTGGCGCCAATCGCGGTCAACGCCTGAATGGCGCGCAATCGGATCACGTCATATTCGGATTTTGCGTATTCGGAAAACAGGCCGGTGGCCTCATCGCGCAGGGCGGTATCGGAGTGAATGTTCATATCTGATCTGCCATGTTCCAGTTGGGAAGGTTGGGTGAAAGTGGAAGGCAGGTTTCCCAACCGAAGCCTGCCTTCCATGTGAACCGGGGGGGCCGGTTCAAGGGTCCCTTCTGCAGTGGAACCCCGTCCCGGGGGCCGACATGGCGTCCGCCCCCCGGAATGCTGTCATCAGGCGATGTCGCGCGGCGCGAAGGACATCGTGCGGAACGAGGTCTTATAGGGGCTCGGCCCCAGTTTGCGGACCTTGGCAACACCCATCTTGTAGTTGTAGTTGCCGCTGATCCAGTCGACGATCCGGCCCTCGAGCGCATTCGCTGGCTGCTGCATATGCAGAAAGTCCATATAAACAACGCTCTTCTTGATGGCAGGCGTGACCATGGCGACGGCGGTGATGGCCGCCTTGGTCAGTTCGATATGCCCGTTCTCCATCAGTTTCGAGAACTGGAAGTCATCGCCTTCCACACCCAGCAGCGTGGTCTTGTTGCCCGGAACACGTTCCGAGTAGACCATCACATAGTCACCGCTTTCGATGCCACGTTCAGCCGCATCGTCGGGGTGGATTTCGACCCAGTTTTCCGGCCAGCGCTGCACAATATACGGGCGGCGGCGGTCGTCGAAACCGGACTGCCAGCGTTCGTTGATCCGGCCGGATGTGGCCCAGAGTTCGCCTTCGTCCTTGTTGGGTTTCAGCCATTCCCAATAGTCCGAGAACAGACCCCAGGGCGATTTCTGGATGTTGCACTTGCCGGTCTGGCTGTTGAAATGCGTCAGCTTCTTGTTGAACACATCCTTGCCCGCTGCACCGGTGTCGGGCAGCTTACGGGTTGTGTCATGCAGACGCTTTGTTTCAATCAGCGTGACACCATCGGCATCCAGCATCACCGGACATTGCACCCCGTCGGTTCCGAATTCACGGACCTTGGCATGCAGGGTCTTGCCCTCGGCTTTGGCCAGACGGTGCACCGCGTGGAAGTCCTTGCGCGACCCGCGGGTAAAGCGCACGGCCTCTTCTGCCACTTCGTTCGAGTTCTGCCAGTCGAACCCGTCAAAGCCCATCCGCGTGGCAAGCTGCGCAATGATCCACCAGTCGGGCTTCGCCGCGCCCGGTGCGTCATAGAACTTCTGATACAGACGCAGGCGGCGTTCGCCGTTGGCGCGCAAAAAGTCCTCTTCGCCCCAGGTCGCTGCCGGGAACACGATGTCGGCGTAGCGGTTGCCGATCGGGTCCTGCAGATAGATGTCCTGATTGATCACCACCATACCGCCGCTGTCAGCGCGGGCCTTCAGCGTGTCGATCATCTCTTGCTTGTCGAAAGAGGCGATCTGGTTCGGGTTGCGGACGGTCAGTTCCTCGAACTTATCGGCCAATTGTTGCGAACCGCACATGGATTGAATCCATGTGGTGCCGATCACGTGGGCCATTCGAGTATGGCCTGCGATCAGATACCGGTCGGTATCCATGGCGCGGCGACGGCGACCCGGCAGTTTCTCGGGCGACTTGTTGCGCGGGTATTTCCCGCCCTTCACGCCACCCCGCTGGTGACCACCGGCCCGGCCGATGACCTGACCCGGGCGTCCACCACAGCCGCAGATGATGCCCAAAGCGGAAATCGCCTGCGTGTTGCCTGTGTTGTTAGACCAGTAGAACCCTTTCTCGATCATGACCGAGGTTTTCGGGCGCGAGCCGTCCTCTTTGGGTTTGGCGAGCCATTCTGCAGCCGTATAGATCTTCTGCACGTCGATCTCGGCCATGGCGGCAGCGTTCTCAGGCGCAAATTCGTCCTGCGACAGCAGCCACTCTTTCCAATCCTCGAAACCCTTGGTCTGGAACTTGCCCCAAGTTGTACGCCACTGCCATGGCGTGTTGCGGGTGCCCTGACCAAAGCCAGACGAGCTTTCCCACTTGTTGTTGACCCATTTCTTGATCCAGTCGCTGTCTTCCCAGCCATTTTCTACGATGACACGGGCAATGGCGTTGACGACCAGCAGGTCGGTACCGGGTAGAACGTCGATATGCAGACCGCCCATCTTCTCGGCATGGGCCACACCGGCGGACCGGCGCGGGATCAGATAGATTTCCTTCTGACCGTTCTGCATCCCCTTCATCATCCACTGGGTATAGAGGATGGTCTTGGTCTCATACGGGTCGGTGCCGCAGACAAGAAGGGTTTCCGCATCACGCCAGTCCTCATAAGAGGGACCGAAATTGTCGAAGCCCGCATCCCGGAAACCGGGGGTCGAGGTCACGTCGGACGGCGTGTCGTGGAAGGTGAAGTTCGCGGTGTTGATATGGCGCAGCGCGTATTTCGAGATCGCATAGGTGTTCTCGATATACTGATAGCTGAAGGTCTTCACGCCATAGGCATTGGTGCCGTGCTTGGCGATGACGTGGTTGCCCACCTCAGCCGCCACATCCAGCGCCAGATCCCACGGTACCGGCATCAGCGTGCCATAGATCCGCATCAGCGGGGTCTTCAGGCGGTCGCGTGTGGGGGTCTGCGGGTTATAGCATTTCTGCGCGATACAGCCGCCGCGCAAGGAGCTGTCACCATCAGTATTGACAGTCTGATTGTCCTTGTCGGGGATGATCACCACGTGGTGCGGCTGGCCCTTGTGCAGAACGATATTGTGCTGGTTCGGTGCCACCCATGCACCCAGAGGCGCAACGGGGAAGTCCTCACCAAATGCGTTTTCATCCGCGCCGGGACCGCCCGATTTGGCCGTCACGGGCCACCGGTAGACTTTGTAACCACACGCCACGATGCAATAGTCGCAAGCAGTCGAGATGACCTCGGCGCCCTTGGGCGGCAGCGGAACGTTGGTTTCGGGTACGTAATACGGGGTTGCCATTGTCAGTCTCCCCTCCCCTTATGCAATGAGATTGTCGTAACGGCCGTAGATCAGGCCGAACATGCCGACGGCGTAGATATCGTCACCATCGAGTTCCAGAAGGACCTGCGGCAGCGACTGATACGCCTGACCGGACACAAGAATTCCGTGCCGTGTCACGTCGTAGGTCGACAGGTGCAGCGGGCATGGGCCCAACACCTTATGCTCAGGCTTGTAGCTGTCAAACATCGAACCGCCCTGATGCGTACACGTCAGGTTGAACGCCACCACGTCCTTTTGCGGACCGATGCCGCCGCCGCTTTCTACGCCGGTCTTGACCAGGATCGAGTCCGAATAGTCGCCCTCGTCCGGGTAGTAGAATTCGACCGGCACATCCTGTTCCAGCTCGGACAGTTTGCCGATCAGCTTGCGCGGATAGGTGGAAACAAGGGCGGGAACCTGTTCGGCCTGACCGTGGCGGGTGGGCATCGCCACCATCACGGCAAAGGTCGTGGCACCCGAGGCAAACAGGAACTGGCGGCGGTTCACGGTGCAGGCCTTCTTGGCCTCACCCGAACAGCTGCATCCGGTTGCGTTATGATCTGCCATAGCGCTTACTCCTCTGCTGCAACCGCTGGAAGCGGCTGGTAATCCGGCAATTCAGGTTCCTCGATCAGGATCTCCTCGCCGGACAGGGATTTCAGGAAGGCCACCAGATCCGCCTTTTCCTGATCGTTCAGGCCAAGGGGTTGGATCAGCTGGGTCTTGTTGGCTGCGAACTCGTTCTCGCCGCCGCCCTGGTTGTAGAATTCGACCACATCCTCAAGCGTCTCCAACATGCCGTTGTGCATGTATGGTTCGGTATAGAGGGTGTAGCGCAGGCTTGGCGTACGGAACTTGCCCTTGTCGGCCTTTTCCTTGGTGCGGAAATAGAAGCCAGGGTCGTCCTTAGTGTGGCGATACATCTCTTCGGTCGAGCCTTTGGCATAAAGCTCATACCGGAAGGTGACTTGCGCCAGACCGTCATCCTGCCAACCATCATAGGCGGGCACGCCGGTGTTGTAGTATTTTTCATCCGACAGCAACGCGCCGTTATGGCATTCGGAACATTGCGCCTTGCCGGTGAACAACTCCAGTCCGCGTTTCTGTTCCTCGGACAGCGCCGCATCATCCCCACGCAGGTAGTTATCAAAGGGCGTGTCGGTCTGTACGATAGTGCGTTCAAATGCAGCGATTGCGCGCCAGGCGTTACTGATGCGCGGCCACTGATCGCCAAACACGTCGTTGAAACGCTCGACATATTCGGGAACGAAGGCCAGACGGGCCTCCATCATGTCGGCTTCACCGTTACCGGCAACCGCACCGCCCGCGGCGGATTTGGCCTGACTCTCGAGGCTCTTGGAGGAGCCCGCCCAGAACAGCTTGCCGTAGTAAGCCGAGTTCACGATGGTCTGGCTATTGCGCCAGTGGGTCGTGCCGGGGTAGCCGAACGAGATCGGAGCCTCGACATCCCAACCCACGTCGGGGCTGTGACAGGCCGAACACGGTGTCGACGGGTTGCCGCCCAGACGCGCATCGAAGAACAGCATCTTGCCGAGTTCGACTTTTGCGTCGGTCTGCTTGTTGTCCAGCGGGATTGGAGGCTCGCCCAGCGCCACCAGTGGCGCATCCGGGTCGGGATCAGCCCCGCCGATGCCAGCCTCAATCTCCATGCTGTCCGCGGCGATTGCCTGTGAACCGAGAGCGGCAAACAGGGCAGCGGTGGCGATTGTGCCTTTGAGATAAGACGAAAGGTCTTTCATGGGTCCACTCCTCAGTTTGTCGCGTCTTGCCAATTTTCGATCGGCGCATAGTCCGTATCGATTTCCTCGGCGACGAAGTCGGGGCCGGTCAGCGGATCACCTGACAACGCCTTGAGGAAGGCCACCAGCTGTGCTTGCTCGGTCTCGGAAAGGTTCAGCGGCTTGATACGTGGATCCTTGTTTTCATCGTCACCGCCACCGGCGTTGTAGAAGGCCACAACATCCTCGAGCGTCGCCAGCGTACCGTTGTGCATATACGGCGCGGTATAGGTCAGCTCACGCAGTGTGGGGGTCATGAAGGTGCCGAACGTGTCGGCGGTATGGGTGCGGATGTAAGCGCCCGGATCGGCACGCAGGTTCATGTAGTTCGCGACGCCGAGGAACTTCATCATCGTCACAAAGGTGATGTGACGTTCCGGTTCGGCCCAAATATCGGGGTTGTCGCCCACGCCGATATTGTGCGGCAGATCATCGGTGAACCTCTCGCCCGAGTGGCACGAATTACAGCCGCTGACCTTGAACAGTTCGTAACCGGCCATTGCCTCTTCGGACATCTCACCTGTGTCAAACGGCGCCCCGCGCGAGATCAGCGTTTTCAGATATTCCGGTATCGCGTTGCGCACGCCGCCATTCGACGGCTCGCCAAATCCGGCGGCTTCGAACATTTCGACGTAGACCGGGTCCTGCTTGATGCGCTCCTGCATCAGGCGCATGTCCATGTTCATGGAATAGGTCTCGGTGATGCTTTCGCGGGTCACGTCGTTGAGGTTGGTGCCGATCCGACCGTCATGGAACCACGCCTTGCGCTTGGCGCTATTGATCAGCGTCGGCACGTTGCGGAAATGCAAGTTGCCCGCATAGGCGTCTGACAGGGCCTGCCCGTCGGTAAAGCCGTTTTCAGGTTGGTGGCAGCTGGCACAGGCCAGTTCAGTATCGCCCGACAGGCGTGGATCAAAAAACAATCGCTTGCCAAGGGCCGCCTTGGCTGGGTCGAACTCTATGGCTTCAACCGGGCCCGGCTCATCCGCCTGGGCCTGGTGAACCGGCAATACAACGCTGATCGTCAGCAGCGAAACTGTCGACAGCGCCGAGAACCATGTTCTGGCTTTGGTCATCATCTAAAAGCCCCTTTAATCGCTAGCCCGGTCTCTCCGGTTGGCCGGGGACCGGCAGGACTAACCATAAGGGGGAGTTGTTTCGTGGTGATTTGACCCAGATTAAAGTCTGTGAAGACTTGTTAAGAAATGTAACGAAATCTAGGCAACCAATGAGCGGATAATGCGCGCAAGACTTTGAATTTCTAATGGTTTCTGTACCATCACTGGCGAAACCCCGGTTACTGTCATCTCGGCATCGTCAAAGTAGCTGCTGATCAGAACCGCAGGCATATCCTCGCGCAGGGCCCGGGCGGCCTCGATCAGACCCGTACCCCTAAGTCCGGGCATCATCAGATCAGTGACCAGAACGTCATAGCCTTCCGGTGATTTCCGGAATGCCTCCAGTGCCTTTTGTGGATCGGAATAAGCCTCGACCTGGTACCCATAGCGGGTCAGCAGTCGGCGTGTGACAAACAGTATGTTCTCGTCATCGTCGACGAGCAGCACATGTTCATCTCCAGCCACGGCAGTAACCTCGGCCTGTTCTTGATGACTGAGGGCAGGCATCAGCGGATAGAACAGACTGAAGCGCGTACCTTTCCCAGGCTCCGAGTGTAATTCGACCCGGCCATGGCATTCCTCAACACTGTTGTGAACGATTGTCAGGCCCAACCCGGTCCCCTTGCCGACAGGTTTGGTCGAGAAAAAGGGTTGAAACACTTTTTCCTGCAGGTCCTCGGGCATTCCGGGACCAGTATCGCTGACGTCAAGTTGGATGACGCCAACAGCCTCGTCCGGCAGATCATCCAGTACGTCTTTGTTTGCAAGACCGATCCGCAAAACCACTTCACCGGGTTGATCGTCCATCGCCTCGAATGCGTTGTGGCATAGGTTCAGCAGAGTTTGAAAAAACAAGGTGCCATCGAATTCGGAAAACGCTTCGTCCACTTCGACATCGAAACGCGTTTCGACGTTTGGCGGCGCCGAAACACGGATCAGATCAAGCGCCTCCTGCGTGGCCTTCACCATATCGCCACGCCGGGGATTTCGCGGCCGCTGGCGGGCAAAGGTGAGCATCTTTCGCACCAACGCCTGAGCGCGGCGCGCGGCGATGCGGATTTGATTGACTGAGGTTTGGATATCTTCGTTGCCATCCGAATCCAGCTCGATCAAATCCGCATTACCTGTCACGCTCATCAGTACATTGTTGAAGTCATGCGCCACGGATCCGGCCAGGATGCCTACCGCCTCCATCTTTTGAACCTGCGCGAATTGTTCATGGGTACGGCGGGTTTCAGTCAGGTCCTCGCCGATGCCGATGTAATGAGTGATCGTTCCGTCCTGCCCCACCAACGGAAAAATCGCGGTTGAAACCCAATAGTGCGTACCATCCTTGCGCAGGTTGCGAAACACGCCGTACCAGCTTTGGCCTTTTTCCAGATTGCGCATGAGGTCCCGATAGACTTCCTTACCCGAATGCCCGGACTGCAAGAAGCGCGGCGTGTGGCCATAAACCTCATCGGTGTCATAACCGCTGAGGTCAAAGAATTTGCGATTGGCGTATTCGATCCTGAGATCCGTGTCCGTGATGATGATTGAGGTCGGACTTTGTTCGACCGCACGCGCCAATTTGCGCTCGGCCAATTCAACCTGTTCGCGCAATTCAAGCTCGGTTTTCAGGCGGTGATTGGTTCGCAATATGTTGGCAATCAACAAGGTGGTCAGGATTGCGATCATGCCCACGACCACGACAAGGCTCACAAGAATAATCGAGAAATTGCGGACCAGGCGCTCACCTTCGGAGAATGCGCGCACCATGCCTGAAAGGCTTTTGTCCCGTTCTGCGATCCATAGATTTTCCAGCGCGGCCAACGCGGTCAGCGCATCACTATCATCAACCCTTACAAGCGCATCAATCTGCTCAGCATTAAAACCAGAGGCGATGCCGGATTCGATAATGGGAACATTGCCAATATACTCATGTGCCACGCCCTCAATCAGGTGCAGTGCCTCAAGCTCAGCCACGGTGGGATTTGCAGCCCGGTAAGCAGCTATCGTCGCCAGCAGGTTGCGCGACTGCTGACGCAGAACCGGCCCGTAGGACGGATCCTGGCGCAGCACATAATTCTTGAAGTTGTGGATCAGCCCGCCATAGCCGAAATACTCACGAATGTCTGAAATCCAGTACCCCCGCGGCGTCGTCTCGACCGAATAGCTTTGCCAGGCCTGACGCATATCTCCGATACGGTTACTGGTTTCCCGCGACATGTACAGAAACACCGACAGGATGACGACCAGGGCGACACCGATTCCAAAGGCCGCTGCCAGCAGGCGTCGGGGATAACGTTCGGGTACGTCCTGATACGTGGTCATTCGCGATGCCTGTTGCCGGGGCTAAACGTCGATATCCAGTGCCAGTGCGTGAATACGCGGCACAATATCGCCGAGCGCGGCATGAACGGCCCTGTGACGGGCAACACGGGACTGCCCTTGAAATGCAGCTGCCCGTATACGCACATTGAAATGGCTCTCTCCTCCGTCGCGATACCCCGCATGGCCGCGATGGCTTTCGCTGTCGTCGATCACGTCAAGCTCACGCGGGTTGAACGCCGCCTGCAGGCGGGCACGGATATCTTCGGTTATGGTCATTTTTTTGCTCGACGGCAAAAATATTGCCGCTTCCCTCTTCTACTCTCCGGTCCTTACGTTAAACTGCCTCCTCCGAGTCGAAAAGACGCGTTTGCAGGAGCAGGCCCATGGTAAAGTCAGACCCTTTCGGATTCGATATGTCCGTATCCACCTCAAAGAAAAAGAATCCGCGCGGGCGTCGGGGTATGTCGGGTGCGTCGGAAACGTCGGTACGAATCTGCGATCACGACGGGTGTGAAGAGGCTGGCAAGTTCCGCGCGCCCAAGGCCCCGGATGTTCTTGATGATTTCTTCTGGTTTTGCCAGCAACACGTGCGCGAATATAACCAGAAGTGGAACTTTTTCGACGGCACGACCGAGGCCGAGCTGAACGCGCAACGCTCCAAGGACAAGGTGTGGGAGCGCGAAACCAAGCCTATGGGCGACCCCGAAGCCCGCGCCTGGGCGCGGCTGGGCATCGAGGACCCGCATCAGGTTCTGGGGGCGAATGCCACCAAGAACCCCGGTCGCACCTCTGGTGGTGGTGGCCGTCGTCTGCCTCCCACCGAGCGTCGCGCCGTTGAAATCCTCGAAGCCAAGGACAACTGGACCAAGGCCGAGGTGCGCAAGGCCTACAAAAAGCTGATCAAGGTTCTGCACCCAGACATGAACGGCGGCGACCGATCTCAGGAAGAGCAGCTGCAAGAGGTCGTCTGGGCCTGGGATCAGATCAAGGACAGCCGGAACTTTAAGTAGGTCTAGCTGACTGCCGCTTGGACCGGAATGGAAGATTTGCTGAGCGGTGTAGCGGTTCCGCCGACGCCGTGTTCTACAACTTGCTAGATTGGACATAAGAGCCTTAACCGGACATCGCCGAGTGATCTGGTAACTACAGGTGCTCTAGGCTGCTTACAGCACATTGCGACCTTGGCCCCAAGGTGCCCTTCGAGTGTCTGAGTGAATGATCGGACGTCTGCTTTGAGCCCATAGGGGAACACTTAGTCACTCTGCCTGTAGAGGCCCGATTCTAAGTACGGTTATACTGACATTGCAGCACGAATAGAAATCTTCGCTGGTGATAGTCAATCCGCAGGAGACCGATATGAGAGATCGCGACATTCAGCATTTACGCGAGACAATCCGGATTGCAAAAGAAAGCCGTCAGGCTGGCAATCACCCTTTCGGTGCGACACTGGTTGATCCCAACGGAGAGGTCCTCATCCGCTCCGGCAACAGCTATCAAGATTATAAGGGGTTAGGCCACGCCGAATTGAACGTCGCACGAGAGGCGAGCCGTCTTTATGATCCTGAATTCCTTGAAAAATGCACACTATATACTTCGGTAGAACCTTGCTGCATGTGCGCGGGAGCTTGCTATTGGGCGGGGATCGGAACAGTCGTCTATGGTATGACCGAAAAGCGTTTGGCCGTCTTGACCGGTGACAATCTGGAAAACCTGACACTGGATTTGCCCTGTGAGACCGTCTTCAGCGTCGGTCAGCGCCACGTTGAAACCCGTGGACCCTACTCTGAAATCGAGGATGAAGTTGCCGAGGGGCACAGGGGCTTTTGGCAATAGAAGGCCATCTTCCAATCAAAGTAAAAAAGCTGGAAATCAAAAAGGTGGGGCGTTCCGGAACAATGTCCACTGCGTCCGCTAGGCCGACCTTGATGCCATCTGAACCGGCACGATGCCCAATCGAAACTGTCAGATGACCGGTTTGAGCCTATGGCGGTAATCCCGCTGACTTGCGAATGAAGCTTAGTTGCGCGGGTAGTCGTTTGCGATCCAAGCTGACCAACCATCGGCGTAGTAGACTACGTCCTCATAGCCCCAAGAGACGGCCATCGCACTCGCCCGCACCGACCTGTCACACTCAGCATCAGAACAATAAAATACAACCATTTGGTCTTTGGTTACGTGCTCTGACAGGCTTTTCTCATTCAATGCCGAATTAACATCCAAATTAATCGCACCGGGTATGTGAGCGAGGCTAAATTGGGTGGACCGTCGTACATCTACAAATGTCTCGCCAGCCTCCATAAGTTCAAGGGCCTTTGGCGCGTCAACTTTATTCGCACCTTCTACATTGAACCCAACTTCGCTTTGCGAAATCAGCCTTTTCCAATCATCTTGTGCAACTGCGCTTATCGTCACGAGCAGCACAAAAAGCACCGATAATGCAATCTTCATAGCTCTCTCCATTGTACTATTTTTGGCCTCTGCGAAGCCTCGAGAGCAACAAAAGCATGACCGCTTCACAGAACGCCAAACCTCTAAAATTGTCGTCTTAATTCTAAGTTGCTCACCGCTCTGTATAGCACGGTATTTTCTGTTCGCTTACAGTTTCAAGTTTCTCGGTCGCTCAACTAATCTAATGAGCTATCAATCCACTGGACAGTATGTCTGCGTTGTCCGCGTTTCGGACCAAGGCGACGTGTTTAAGCTTTGGAAGAAATAGAACACACATATAAGCGCCCGACTGTTCAGGTCGAACGCTTGAAAATTCGTTGCGGTGTGAATTCTCACCGGTTGCACCCTCGGTAACCCAGCTCCAATAGTGAGAGCGCGATTCAATCAATGACAAACGGGGGCACAGAGCTGCCATTTCCCACTAGCGCAGCATTGATCACAACAAACGGCTGCAATGCGCGGGTATCTGTTTTATGGGTACTAGTAGTTGCTCGGCGGCAAAATGTGCCGCCGAATCTCTAGTCTATTGCCAGCTTGAAAAAACGTCTCGGGTCTGTTCGCTTTCCGGTCGAAGGTTTTCGATTCCCTCATACGGAACACCCTTTCCAAGCGGCAGATGCGGATGTTCGGCAATGGTTGTTTGGTGGCGTTTCACCATGTCCTGGAACGAAGCACCTGACCACAACGAGTAGCCAACGAGGGGGTGCTTTTCGCGCGGGTCGCGGTAGACATTGAACACGGGCGCGGCGGCACCGGGTTGACCGGGGGCTGGCATATGCATCTTGTATTCCTGCTTGACGACCGACCGCAGAACCGGCCCCTCGTACACATAGACATAGTCTCGGCGAGAGTTGCCCTCGCCTTCCAGCAGTAAGGCTGTCTGGTCAATTCCGTCGATGACTCGGTCGCGGGGAATGCGGTCGGTTGCGCCTGCAATCCGGGCGAAGGTTGTGAACAAGTCCGAGACGTGGACGATATCCCCAGCGGCGCTTCCGGGTTCAATCACACCGGGCCAACGGATGAAAGCATCCGTACGCACACCGCCTTCCAAGTGCTGAGTCTTTCCGCCGCGATATATCAGCTGGTTCAGACCGGATGTACCTTCGTAGTGGTACATCAAACCGTTGTCAGCCATGATCATCACAATGGTATTGTCTGCTTTGCCGGTTTCATCCAGCTTGGCCAGAACGTCCCCTATCCATCCATCGAGAACCTGCAATTTGTCAGCGTGAAAGCCACCGTTCCGTGAAACAGCCTGATCGGGATACGCGAAGTTCAGAGGATAGAGAGGCCAGTATTGCATAAAAAACGCCTCGTCCTGAGCGGCCAGAAGCTCTAATTGTTCCAGTGCCTGCCGCTGATAACGCAGGTTCATCTCTTCATATTTGGCTTGTGTCCACTCTTCTCCTGGCGCCATGTCTACTTCACGCGCCGGTCCTCCGGCTTCACCTTCCACACCGGTTACGAGACCATAGGGTTTGAACCGTTCGTCCAATTGGAACTGGTTTGACTGACCGGATGGATGGAAGCCAAGCATGTTGTTGGCGACCATCGCGTCACGTGTCATCAGGCTCAGCTGCACTTGCTGATGCAAAGGAAAGGCGGCCCAGTCAAAGCCTTGATTGTGCGGGTAGGACTGCTCGATATCGCCTTGGTGCCATTTGCCAACATGCGCGGTGTTGTAGCCTTCCTCCTTCAGAATTTCAGCAATCGTGACCTCCTCGGCGGCGAGGCCTTCTCCAACCAGCGCAACCTTGACCTCTTCAACGCCGGCGCGCACCGGGTGGCGACCGGTCAGCATCGCCGTCCGTGTGGGTGTACAGGAAGGCTCGGTATACATCCGCATCAGAGACATGCCTTCGGTGGCAAAGCTGTTGATGTTGGGCGTATCAAAACCGGTGACGTAGTTCATCGTCCGGTTGCCCATTTGCCCAAAGCTTACATCGTCGATCAGGATATAAAGGAAGTTGGGAGGCTGACCGCCATTGGCTTCCCGGAGTTCACTTAGCCTGGCGTCGATCTCAGCATCCTGGGCATCCCAACGCTCGCCGAACTGGGCCCGAAGAAACTGAAATTCTCCGTCATGAATAATTGACGCATCTTGAGCGTGACTCATACCCGAAAACAATAAAAATGCAGAAGTAACCCTCAGCAATGATTTCATTGGTAACCCTCCCCAGATTTCTGTTTATGGCTCTTCCGCGCTTATCAGCGCTCGTGTGATTTCTTTTTGAAGACCGTCCAGTGTTTCTCGAATGTCGTTAATCAACTTACCCGCTTCTCTTTCCGGCCCGTTTGTCATGGATTGGTATTCGTCGGTAAGAAGCAGAAAATCTTGACAGATTTCATCGAACTCGGGGTCATCTGCTCGAAGTTCTGCAATTGCTAAACGGTGGTCGGGAAACAGGTTGTCTAAGACGTGTTCTTCCAACTCTGCAAACCCTCGCATCAGAAAAGCGACTCTGACTTGCATGATCGTCGAAGTTTCTTTTCTTGTAAGGTATATTGGGGCATTATACGGTGAAATGAGGGGGCTAACTTACTGAAATCATGAAACCTCCCCGAGATAACTCGCAACATTCGGATGAATGCATGCCTCCCGCCGAAAACGAGGTGCGCGCGGCAATTCAGCGATTGGCGACATCATCAACCTTTGCGGGTTCGCAAAGATTGCGGGACTTTCTGAACTACGTCGTTAATGAAACACTCAGTGGCCGTGCAGACGACATCCGCGCCAAGACCATTGCAATAGATGTTTACGAAGGGACATCCTCAGAATTGGCGCGACGCGAGAATGTTGTGCGGGTGGATGCCGGACGGCTACGACGAAAACTCGCAGAGTACTACTTGGCGGACGGTCGTAATGAGAAGATTGTTTTTGCTCTTCCTAAGGGTGGGTATGCACCCAAAATAATTCTTCAGAAAAGAGATTCAGAGCGCTCTTTAGCAAAGTCTCAAGCATTGAGATCAATAGCACTTGGGCTCGTCGGTGCGCTCCTGCTTTTCGGAATTGCAATAGCTCTCGGTTTTCGGGCGGCAGACCAGGACGTGGCGGTCAAAAAGCCAGTCGCCGATTTAAACAGCGATGAACGCGGTGCCATATTCGATGCCTCACCTATGCGGCTTCAGGCCGTCAATCTCGCCAACGGCGGTCGAGACCTGATTTTCCCTGCGGTAGAACCGGCGCGACTTGACGCAGCCTTGCTGATATTCAAGGCGGCAATCGACAAAGATGAAAGCTATTTTGGCGGCCATGCCGGTGCTGCACAAGTGGCTGCTACGATTTCTCTGATGACACCGAGCGCTGATTTGGCAGCAGAAATGCTGAGTTACGCCACAGAGCAGGCCGAAATAGCCATGGATTTGGCGCCGGAAACTGGATGGAGCCAATCAGCCAAAGCCTGGGTGGAATTTGCCAAAGGCAATTGGGCCGAGGCATTAGAATTCTCAAATAGGGCCAGACGTTTAGCGCCCAATGACGTGCATGTGTTAGAGTTCGTGTCACTGATATTGTTGTATTCAGGTGAATTCGAGCAAGTCGTGGCCCTCAGCGAAGATGCTCTGTCAAAAATCAACCTGGATCGAGGTTACGTGTTTCAAAACGCGATGGGATCGGCAAAGTTTCACCTTCAGGACTTCAACGGCGCGGTTGCTGCAATCGAAGATGCGATGCAGAAAGGTGGGCCTGTCGGTCCAGTTTCCGTTGCATACCTGATGGCTTCTTACCAGATGATGGGCAATGAAACTGAAGCTATAGCGCTGTCCACCAAACTTTCAGAAGAATGGCCCAACAGCCGGGTGGATACTCTGTTTCAGAGGCTGTTTGCAGACCCCGAACACGGAATAGAACTTGGAAAAGCTATGAAACAAGCGGGTTGGGTTCCTCAGAAGTAGAGACTCAGGCCCTTGTTCTTCCCCCTTTGAATAGGTTCACCCGTATAGTTAGGAAGCAGAGGATCAAGGGTTTAGGAATCTCACCGTGCCGGAATTCAACATACGACGACGGATCTGACAGGCGCTAACGACAAATTTGGGCTAGTACAGTGAGGCAGGATTCGAGTCACTGACCGTCATACTTTGGATGGAGAGAGACGTCGTTTTATGGGTCTTAAACTTCGACTTCCAGTCTTTAACCGCCCACGTATACTCCGCTCCTTGGCCGATAAAAGATCTTCTGATCATGAAGCCGCCCCAGAAGGTCTTGAATGCGACGTAGAGACTCTTCCCTCTCCGCTTTTACGTCCTCATCCTCGTTAGCCAACTCGTGAGACAGCGAAGACAGGGCGCGCCGCAAAGAGACTTCTATAAGGTCTATGTCCTCGACTGAAAGTTCGAACATATCGTTGTACTGGGGCATCCTGGGGCCTCCTACCTGGGCGTAGACCCCAAGATTGCCCCACCTTTGGCCGGTTTTCCAGCTTTACCAAAAGAGGTGGTTTCTTTTGGACCAGTCTCAAGCCTGCGCCAGCCGGAAAGGAGCTGCAGGCTAAACAGGTTGATCACAAGCATTTATGCGGCCTTTGGTGGCAACCTGGAACCAACCAAGCTGATCGCCAGGGTTTCCGGTTGGTTACCAATCGAAAATCAACTGTGATGCGGGTCTTTCCCTGAAAACCTGTTGGCTGTTAGCCTTAGCCGCTTAAAGCTGGCTCCAGAACACGGCCATGCTGGGACACAACCACCATAACATCGGTCGTTTCGAACACAGTCGAAAGGTCTGAACGCAGCTGTAACGTAAGGTTGTCAATATTTGCGGCCGAACACGGACGAAGCGGGTCATAATACGCAACGACCGTGTAACCGCGACCCAGTTTGGAAACGGACAGGTCGATCAACGAACCACCGTCAGCCCGCAGCGTATCCCGAACTGCTCGGCGAACGGCCGCAATGTGCTGAGGCGCAGCAGTGACGCCAGCCAGCTCTCGCAGGCCTGACATAAAGTCCCTGAAATATTGCGCGATGACGGTTAAACACAAGACAAGCACGATGATCGAGTCACCAATAGGAGCGATCGGGGCCAGAATGCCATCCCTCAGGAAGTGAATACCCAGCAATCCGACTGCTGCGGCCCCTGTGATGACACCGTCAAAGGCAGCTGCCTTCTTTTCCAACCTGAGGACGTCACTTTGCCTTCCAGTTTTCACCCACGACCGGGCGTGGAACGCCCAAAGAAGCAAACAGGTCAGGCCAATAATGACGAAATAGCCCACCATCGGAGCGAATACCAATTCGGGCTGAGCTTCCCCGTTCAGGTAGCCCACTATGCTCAGGACCGCGTTGGAGATCGCAAACACCACTAGTCCCAAAAGTGAAAGGGAGCGAAAGGTCGTAAACAGGGCTTCGTCGCCAGCATATCCAAATGGGCGGAGTTTATCGGGTTTCTTCTGTACGTTGCGCGACACGCGTTTACCGAATAAGGCCGCCGTGAAGCCGATCAGCGAAAACAGACCGTCCACCAAAATGGCCTGAGAATGGGACAAATACGCGGCTACGATCCCCGCCATCGCCATGAACAGGTTACCTGCCATTCCTACGTTCATCGCGCGGCTTTCCAGCCTATACCGATCTTCAGGTGTCGTGGATTTCATAATCTGATCCCGCGTTTGTCAGTGATGCGCCTAATGGGCAATATTGCCTTAGTTTATTCGATGCTGAAACAATTCGGCTATCATCAAGGCTTGGCGGAACGCAGATGTCCCGCTCCTTCACAAAGCATTGCCACAATTCCAGATGCATTGGGAAGATCTCGGGGAAGCACAATTGAAGCCGGACCCATTTGTACGCGTCAAATCTGGGTATCAATCCAGCGTTGGAGGAGTAATTTGCGATCTCGAACAGTCCTGGATCAGGCGGTCGTTCATTGACACGAAAACTCGTCCGATATGTTCCACACCGTCACTTCAGCATCTTACCCTTTGCAGGAAACTCTGGGTGTAGAGGCCTGCTGTGCGGACATTGCCTAGCCTCGTAAAACGGCCCTTTGCCAAATTTGTTCGGCTTACGTCAATGGGTCGAGTTCAAGCACCACGCGCCTCGTTCTGAACAATGTGTAAATGACTCCCATACCCAGATAAGTTCACGTCCAATAACACTTCCAGCTTGACCACCGTAAGTAGACTCGGGGACTAAGTGACCGACCGCCGCGCACTGGTGACCATAAAGCCCGGCCCGGCAGTCCAGGCATCCGGATTGCGAATGATTGAAAGCGCTTCAGTCACCATAGTTTCTGACATAAATCCGCCTCCGATCAACTGAGGAGCCAAGGTCGCTAGTGTCAAAGACCATGTCTGTGCTTCTGCCGATCCTGCCGTGTTTCCAGACAAATTCAGAATAGGTTGAATGTGCCGCGCGTCGATTTCAGTGAAGCCGGTTTTGTCAAGAATGCGTGGAAGCGCGCCACCAAACCCAAGCTCCCATCCCTGAGCTGCCGCAAATTCCAGATATGCGGTCCAGAATGTCGCCCAAAACCGGCTGGGACCAGAAGCGATACGATCGAAATCCATTTCAGTTGCAACAAATGCACCGCCTGGTTTGAGCGACCTCAAGATACCAGACAGAACCTCTGTACGGGTCGGCAGAAAGCACAGCACCGCGCGACAGTGGACAAGATCATACACTCCTGAACCGAGATCCTCGCTCCGCAGATCGATTTTTCTGAGCGACAGATTGGGTAAGGTGTTTTCCTTCACGGATGATAGGTCCAGATCGCTTGCGGTTATGTTGGCGTCTGGGAAGGTCTCGGCAAGCCAAATCGCGACGCTGCCGCGCCCGGTACCAATATCCAGACAGTCTGCATTCGCGGGAAGGTTCAGCCTATCAATGGTTGAAAAAGTATCCGGGTCATGCGCGTGCGCCATTCGATCGAGCCGCTCAGCCTCTGTGGGCAAGGTGTGAGGTAAGAGATCTTCGTACATCTAACGCCTCCAGGAACTGCCCGAAAAAATACCCCAATTTCTGCAATGTTAATACCCAAGGGGGCAATTCAGTATTTTGTGGTAGGATCGGGCAATTTCACGCTTCAACGATGATCCAGTTGTTCAAGGAAGCGCAAGTACCATGAACAGACCTGTCGCACTCGACTATGTATTGTTGGTTGGGATCAGCCTGATCTGGGGATCGCAGTTTGTGTTGAACGAACTGGCTATTCGCAGTTTCACACCTTTGATCGTTGCAACAGGAAGAGTGGTGATCGGCTTTGTAACGCTGACGATCATTGCCGCGCTGATGCATGGAGGGTCAGTTCGATCCTCTTCGGGCACTGGTGCGCAACCTTGGATGCTTTATTGCGCGATCGCGGTCGCTGAGGCGATACTGCCCTGCTTTCTGATCCCTTGGGGGCAGCAGGATGTCGACAGCAGTATCGCAGCCATTCTACTAGCGACCGTGCCGATCTTTACCCTGATTCTGGCCCCATTTTTTGTGGATGACGAACGTTGGAGCCTGATCGCTGCATTTAGCGTCATTGTTGGCTTCGTCGGCATTTTGGTACTGATCGTTCCAAGCATCAAAGGAAGTTGGCTGGACGATATCATTGGTGAACTGGCGATACTGGGTGGTGCGTTGAGCTTCTCATTGAGCCTGATCATGATGAAACGCCTATCTGGTGTTCCTCCGGTTCTGGCAATGCGCAACGTCTTTATGATTGCTTCCGCAGTGCTTGTCGTATTGGTTCTGTTACTAAATACGCAGTGGCACTTGCGCCCAAGCTTGAACAGCATTTCAGCCTTGTTAGGCTTGGGCGTTTTCTGCGGCGGTATTGCTTACGTTCTCTTCATCTACATGGTTGGTCGAACCGGCCCGACCTTTACTGCCCTCACCGGATATTTGATAACCCTTGTCGGCGTGTTCATCGGCATCGCGTTCCTTGGAGAGCGGTTGCAGGCGAATGACATACTTGCACTTGTTCTGATCATTGCAGCGTTGATCATCGGCAAGTTCAAGCCCTAGGCAATACGCGCTCGGTTCCGAAGTGTAATAATCCGCTTGAACGATGTTCCTGTCGACGTGGTGCCCCGGAAGCAACCATGAGTGCAATCGCTGTTAAAACCCACTTACCTGCGTTCAAAAGTTTCTGGAAACCTGGACTTTAAGTGTTCGAATTGAGCTGTGAAAAATAGCTTATAGGAGGGGCAGGCAAAGAACGGTTCGAGAGCAATCCGACCAAGCCATACAGCGACCATGATACTTTATGCTCGAAGAGAAAACTTGCTGAATTGAATGACGTGGGCAATCATGAAGCACCTGCTTCGTCCGAATTCAAGAAAGGCGATGGCCGTGAACGGCACAGGAATAACTCTAGCGATTACCTATCGACCAGCCGAACTCCAAAAAGAGAAGGTTAAGTTATGGATGATACCGCAGAACGTGACGCCCCTCCTGGTGGGCCTCCATGGATAGTGCCTGAGATTCAGCAAAAGATTGAATGGCGCGACGGCGACATAGTTGTTTCCGTACCAATTAAAAGCGGTACGACATGGACGATGAACATCGTTTTTCAGATCCTCAACGGCGGGGTGGCAGACTTTCGCGATATTTATGAAGAAGTTCCTTGGATCGAGTTCTTGGGTTACCCGGGTCAGCCACATCAAGAGGTCCTGGATCGCGTCAACGCGATGCCCGTCGACCGCCGCGCATTTAAAACGCACTCTGCACCTCCCGGCGTGCCATTCATAAACGCCAATTCGCATCAGGACGTGAAGTACATAGTCGTTTTCCGCAATCCGGAAGAAGCAGTGGTCTCTTTCCGCCCGTTTCTCGAGAAACATGCGGATGAATGGTTCGACCTTTGGGAGGTCCCAAGAGAGGCATTGTGCCGCGATGACTTCCCTTCATTTTATTCGGACATCGTCGATGCTAACGGAATGCAAGGGGCGTTCTTCGGGTTTTTGGCGGCTTGGTGGCCTCTCAGAAACGAGCCAAATGTTTTGTTTATTCACTTTTCTGATATGAAACGCGCGCACGAAGAGTCCATTCGAAAGATAGCGAAATTTATTGGTGTGGAGCCCCGCTCCGAAGATTGGCCTGCGATCCTGGAATACACGTCATTCCAATGGATGAAGCAGCACGAGAACAAGTTTGAGGCTGGCACCGCCGGCAAAGTACCAATTCTCAAATCCGGTGCGATGATACGCCAGGGTGAAGTCGGAAAAGCAAAATCTGAAGGGATGACCGATGACATTTCCCGACATCTTCGCTCGGTCGGTGAACAGATCTTTCCCAACATCGCCGCTGTCGACTGGCTTTACAGTGGTGGCAAGCTTCCTTGACAAACCCAGCTTGGTTTTGGATCGCCTAGTTCAAGTTCGGCGCACAGCGCAGCTACTAGCCGGATGCAATGTTGGGCGATCATAATAGTGGCCTGGACGCCGAATTACAGAGAATTCCTGCTTGGTTCGTTAAGCGGACGTACTCTAGGTCTGTCGACCGCTCGATCTGCTGAAGCCGTCCGAAGCGAAGAAACAAATATGCATCGCGCGATAATATAAAACTTTACGCGCAGAAAATACTTGATTTGGTGTATTTAAGATTCAAGTATACGAATGTGACCCGGCTTATGTATTACCTCGGCTGGAGTCGCGACCCGTCAAACCCAGGGTCCACCTCCCGTCTATCGAAGTGAGTGTCGGTAGTCGGGAGGTTACAAAGCTCTAATTCGTCATTCGAATATGGATTTTTCCACTATTCGTCGAACCCGACGAATGCAGACGTAGTGCCCACATTTTGCGGCGACGACCGGATTGGGATCTTACCACCAGCCTGAACGCACCGCAGAGTTTGGCTGGAACGAGCCCTTTTCAACACTCATTTGTTATCCACCCGAGGTTTGCCAAGGTGTTTCGGGGATAGGGTTCAAGGTGCTTTCAGTGAGAGCCTGACCTCACGGAAAACAATCATTCAACGGAAAACCAAAAGTTCGACCTTACGCCGGTCTTTAATCCTGCATTTGATCCCCCGCCGCCTGAAATGTGGGTAGAGCGTTTTCAATCATTTCGTCAGTGGCAGTTAGACAAATACGAAAATCCGTAGGTCGGTCGAATACCGTTCCAGGCATCACATAGACACCCTTCTTTTGCAGGTGTTCAGCGAAGGTATCACTGTCGCCGCCCGGAGCCCGACCCCACAGGTAAAAGGTGCCCTCCGGCTGTGTCATCCTGTAACCCCACTGCCCCAAAGCACCAAGCATGCGTTTGCGACGCTGTGCCAACGCGGCGATATCGATAGATACGTTTTCCAGATCCGGCAGTGCATAAATCAACGGAGCATCCGGGACATTCCAACCATCCGCCATCTGCACCGCGAAACGCAGCGCGCGCAGCTCTTCGCGTTCAGCTGCCGGCAAGGTTGGGGAAATTGCAAGATAACCAAGGCGCAAGCCGGGCGCGAGGAGAATTTTACCATAAGAATAGTCGATCAGCGTATGCGGATAAACCGCGGCCGGGGTCGTAAATCCAAGACCATCAAATCGGATGCGACGATAGGGTTCGTCTGATAAAATCCAAATGCGATGCCCGATCTCTGCGGACTTAGCCTCAAGCAAATCAGCAAGCTGTTGCAAATCTGAGCGCGTGTATATGCGGCCGGTCGGATTGTGAGGTGTGTTAACAACCACGATTCTGGTACGTGGTGTTATGGCGCTGGCGATGGCGTGCAGATCCAGGTCAAAATTATCAGGGTCCAGGGGTACCTGAACTTCTTTGGCGTCGGCCGCGGCCAGCATTGGTCCATAGCAGAACCAGCCCGGCAGCGGCACGATGCATTCATCGCCAGGTTCAAGCAGCATCGTGAAAGCCATCTTGATCGCGCCAAAGGCACCTTTGGTCAGCGCAATGTCCTCCGGCTCGAACGGCAGCCCCAGTTCTTTCGACAACGCGTCCGCCAGAAACGCGCACGGGTCCGCTTCGTTGGTTTTATACGCAAACCAGTCGACACTCTGAGGTTCGGCATGTGTTTTCAGCGCATCAACGACGTTAGGCAAAGGCATTTCGTGCGGATTACCAAACGTGAAATCAGCGACCGCGGGTGTTTCCTTCACGGCAGACTGGTAGGATTTAAAGAACGCTTCGACTTTCCGAATGGAATACGCGGCAGCGTGTGCTCGGCGGGCAGTTGCGGGCATTGAACTCTCCCTACTACAATGTCGGCTGTGCGAGCACAGCAGGAACCCTGTAGTGTCGAACACGATATGGGTACCAAACCTTTCGGCTTATTGCAGCTTATTTCGTCATTTGGTTGGTGCAGCACTAATGCCTACAGTTTGAAACCATTTCCGCACTTGGCGCGAAACAGGCACCCATCTCAGTAAACAGCCTCATACTCTGCGGGACAGAATTGGCGCCACCGTCGCGGGAGTCTTGGTAAGCGAAACTCTAACTTTTTAGGACAACTAAGGGACTGCGATCCGGTTGAAGGACGCATTCACCAAATCCAAGTCACTCAAGATCTCGCTTATGAAGCCCAGCCCAGATGATCTCGGTGATGGCAACGGCGTTAAAGATTCTCTTGTCACATACGAATGACTGCTTGGTCCCGGATGGCAGACAATAGTGCCTCGAATGAACCCGGAGCGACCTGAGGAGTACTGCCAATTCCGACAAGAAGCCGGAGCCGTTTCTACTGATCAGGTCGAGTTTTGCAAAATGTCAGTCCCATACTAAAATACCACTTGGAGAGGTGCCCATGGAACGCCGACTTGCCGCAATTTTGGCCGCTGATGTCGTGGGATATTCGCGCCTGATGGGTGCCAACGAGGAAAGCACCTTAGATACTCTGAAGTCCCATCGAAGCTTTATCGACGCGCAGGTTGCCCACCATGATGGGCGAGTTTTCGGGAGCGCGGGTGACAGTGTGATTGCCGAGTTCGCGAGCCCGGTTGAAGCCGTTCGCTGCGCGGTGGAAATTCAACAGGAATTCGAGAACCGCAACAGTGAACTTCCGGACGACAAGCGGATGCGCTTTCGCATTGGCATCCATCTTGGAGACGTTATCGCAGAGGGTGACAATCTTTTGGGGGACGGAGTAAATGTCGCGGCACGTCTAGAGGCGTTCGCGCCACCGGATGGTATCTGTATTTCTAAATCTGTTGCTGAACATGTTGCCGGGAAAGTAGATGTCGATTTTGCAGACACTGGTAGCCACAAGCTGAAGAATATTGCGACACCTGTCGAGGTTTGGACTTGGCCACCGGACCTTGCGAGAAAACCGAATAGGCTTGCAAAGTCACGTCGAACAGTTGTTGTTTTTTTTGGTGCGGCAGCGGTTCTGGTCACAACCGCTTTCTATACGTTTTTTTCGACTAGCGAGAGGGATTTGCCGACCGGAGCGAGGGTATTGATCATTCCCTTCGAAAATGCCGGTGACGATCCGGAAGATCGGTATTTTGCCGCGGGTTTGACCAGAGACTTGAATGCGATGTTGGCGAGGTTCTCGAACCTTTTCCTAATTGCCCCAGAGTCTGCGGCTGCATTGGGCGACGATCCGTCCTGCACAGAGATCCGCGAGGAGCTTGGCGCCGATTACATTTTGACTGGCACCGTGCGGCGCTCTGTCGATCAATTGCGGGTCACAACGACCTTCACAGACGCAGAGACCTGCCGCCAACTGACACCGCCAGGCCCATTCGACATGGATCTGAGCCTCGCGAACGTGTTGGATATACAGATTGAAATTGCGAGGAAGGTCGCGGCGCAGATTGGGTCAAGCGACGCGCCTTTGTTTAATGCAGCGATTCAACAAGAGATCCGCAACAAAGCACCGGAAAACCTGGATGCTTACGAATGCTATTTGGTCGCCCATTGGTACTATCAGTCTTTCAGCCTCGGGGCGCACCGCAAGGCCCGGGATTGCCTCCACAGGACTGTCAAAGCCGAACCCGACTACTCATTGGGCTGGTCGCGGCTGGCATTCAACTACCTTGAGGCCAAAAAACGTTCATACGACACGCCGCCAGACTGGGCCCGGCTGGCCAGTGAAGCGGCTAACAATGCCCTTAACGCTGATCGGGACAACCCCGACGCTTACTATGCTCTTGCTATTCTCAGCAGGATGCTGGGCGAGGATCTGGATGTGTATCGAGAGTTCGCCAAGCGGGCGATCGACTTGAACCCAAACGATTCATGGATTCTCGCTGATCTCGGTGTTTTTCTGGCCTATGCCGGCGAGTTCGAGGAAGGAAAGGAATGGATTTCCCAGGCAAAGGCTCTCAACCCGAGGCTTCATCGCGGTTACGATAATGCCTGGCATTTACATGCCTACCTTCAGGGGGACTATGAAGAAGCCCGAAATATCAGGCTGAACATGGGGCCAGTTAGAAACTATATGGGCATGGCGACGCTGACGGCCAGTTACGCGATGAATGGTGAGCAGAAAAAAGCAGAAGAATTGCTGCAGCGAATTCGCGAAGAGTTCCCGGACGATCTGAAAGACCCACGCGCGCAGTTCAAAGCGCGGGGCATGCCGAAAGAGCTGGTCGAAGGACTGATGGAAGGGTTGCGAAGAGCGGGTCTTGATGTGCCTGAAGAAAGCGCTGAAGATGGTATCTCGCCGGACTGATAGTCCCGCTTTTGCGTCGCGGTGCAAATCTGAGCAACGCACTTACGCGATTGCAAATGGGGACTTGATGGCAAATCGCATCTCTGTGCTCAGGCGGGATCGCTGACGACAGCGTGTTTCTCAATTTTGGGGTCAGCCAACGCCTCTTTCCTGCTTGCGTTGAGCGAACCAAAACAGCCACAGTAAACTGTTCGCAAGGTTAAAAATTTGATGCAGGCCGGCATTTCGCTGCAAGGATTCGACGGAAAAGGAGACGAAAGTGCGATACATCGTAAGGGGTAGTTTGATTTGTGGTGCGATCGTGCTGGTCCTTGTTATCGCGGCATGGCTATTCCTGTCGTCCTCTGTGTTTTCTTCATTGAGGACTGCATTTGTCGAAAAACTTCTCTCGGACGAACTCGGTCAATCAGTATCTATTGATGGTGATGTGAGGATTGGGATCGGGCGCGCATTTGACGTTTCAGCAACGGGATTAGCGCTGCCCAGTACTTTAATGTCAGACGTTGACCTTGCGCAAATTGACAGGCTTGGCTTTGAAGTTTCTGCAAAAGACCTGTGGAAAGGTAAGTTTTCCCTGAGTAACTTCTCAATAGCAGGTGTTCGACTAAACCTTATTACGTCCGAAGATGGTGTTACCTCTTGGCAGCTAAGTGCCACGCCCCAAGCTGACGCCGGAAAATCTGACAATTCGGTCCAAAGTCCGATCTCTGGCATTCTTACGGATCGAAGAATTGAACTTGCTGACGCAGCGGTCCTTTATCAGAACGCGCAAAACGGCTTGGACTTCGATATGCGCCTCCCTGAATTGGTGTTGAACCGCAGAAGCGAGACGGAAGGTGCGTCCGTGGGTGGGACCGGTTCCTTAAACGGAGAAAAGTTTGAGTTGAAGGGGGCCTTTCCAACCGAAGAACCTTTCCAGTTGACGATCGCATTCGAACAAATTTCGGTTACCGTCGACGAAGTAAAAACGCCGTCGGGATTGGAACTTAAGACCTCAATCAAAGTTGCTGAGCTTGGTCAGCTGCTGGATGTTCTGAAACTGAACCGCGTTTTGGAGGGATCAGGGGACGTAAGCGCAACATTCAAGACTGCAGATGGCGTGTCGCGACTTGATGACCTCAACGTAGTAGTTGAACTGGACGGAGGGCAAAGCCTCGAGTTGACGGGGCAACTCGGTGAACTCGCTAACCCGGCCGATGTTTCGTTGACGACCCGAATTCGACTGTACCCAGAGGATGCCGAACCAGCACCCGCGGACTCTCGCTACGACCTTAAACTCGTCGCGGTTGATATGGTCATGGACAGCGTGCCGGGTCAGGTTCCTCAACGACAAATGGTGATAGAGACCAACGGTTTCACATTGGACACGTCCGGGGAAGGGCCACCACCAGTCAAGTTTTCAGGGTTGTCCAGAACGTCGGATGGTGCTTTGCGCGTGGGGAATGTCAATCTGCGGATCGGGAATCCATCGCAACCATTCGTCATACTGAATGGTTCTGTTGACGACGCCCTGCAGTTACAAGGCGTCTCAGCGGAAGGGCTGCTGGACATTCCTGCAAGCAGCTTGATTTCACCTGAGCTTTCGGGGCCGGGTGACAAGCTTGGAAAGTTCTCGGGTGATTTTCATCTGAATGGAGACATCAATGAGCTTTCTCTTACAAATCTGGATGGCCAAACAAGTGAAACAGACGTTTGGAATCTGGAAGTTCATGGTTCCGTCAAAAACGTGCTTAAATTCGAGAATCTGGATCTTGGAATTGATGTCGACGTCCCTTCGGGCGCAGATCTTTTGCAAGCATTGTCGTTGGAGCCTGTGGACACAGGGCATGCCGGGTTCGAAATTAAACTGACCAGCCAGGGCACTGACTGGAACACCGATGCCAACGTTACGGTCGCCGACTCGGGACTGAAACTCTCGGCCGATCTGGACGATGCGACCTCTGATCCCGTGCTGCGAGGAAAAATCGAAAGCGATCTGATCAGGATCGACCAAATTCGCAGCATCGTATTGGCCGTTGCGCAATTGAGAAAATTGGGTGGTCCCAATGCTGAAGAAACAGCTGAGACGAATGGAGAAGATGAAGCCAGCCCTCTCAGAGATGTGACGCTTAAACCCATTGGACGTTCGATTCTTCTGTCTGGCATGAACATGGATATCGACATTGACCTGCGTCATATCGAAGGTGCCAAAGGTGTCAGCAGCCTTCACAGCGAACTGACGCTGGACGAAAGCGAACTGAAAGCCGGGCCGCTGAAATTTGAATATGGTGGCGCCCATTTTGATGTGAATGGCCTCATGGACCTTTCGAACGATGCGCATCTGCTGACGCTTAGCGGTGAGGCAGGGGGATGGCAGTTAGACGACGTCCTTCACAATTTGAAGTTCCAAAAAGGTGCGAGCGGAACAATCTATGCCGACTTCAATGTTACCGGCGGGACCGAGTCCGTTAAACATTTTGCCAGTTCCCTGAGCGGGAACGCCACTGTTTCCTTGCGTAATGGCTCAATTGAAACTCAGCTTTTGGACCTGGCAGGTCTTGGGTTGCTGCCATGGGTATTTTCCAAGGAAAAGCAAAAGGTCGCTCCGATCGTTTGCCTGCGTGCGCCGTTGCACATATCCAATGGCAATATCTCAACAAAACAGACCACGCTGGAAACGGATCAGGTGCAAGTCGTTGTCTTTGGCGGTGTCGACCTGAACAACAAGGTTCTGGACCTCAATCTGCAACCTCGAAAGATCGGCGATCCTCTCGCGCGTAGCCCGTGGCCGGTCACCGCGAAGGGGCCGCTGACCAAACCGAAAATCAAGGTAAAGGATGGCCCAAAACGGCTAAAACGTTCGGACGGCGCCGATCAAATGCCGGCAAAGCGAAAGATTTGTGTGCCAGACATCCTGCAACTTCAATAGGTCTTGGCTTAGGGTGCGCCAGTCAAATCGCGAACACTTAATGGGCGCTTTGACGCTTTCTCTCTGGCCAGAACTCATCCACCACGATGTACGCGACGATTACAAAAATCGCCGCACTGGCGACTTGCAATACGCGGGTGATGCTTTTGACGTCAGCTTCATCCGAAAAGGGTGAAATCGATCCGCCATATACAATCAGCGCTGTCGTGATTGCCGACCCTGCAGCAGCAGCCAGCGGGGTGCCGGATTTTCCGAGAACGCCAAGTGTCAGGCAAAAGAAAAAACACAGAAAGATAGGCGTCAGAACAACGGGCGCGATGACATTTATTTCGAAGCAGATGATAGAGACGGCTGCCCCCAACAGATTTGCTGTCAGCATGGCTTTGGCGACGGTCTTGCCCGCAGCTGGCATCGCCGCAAGCTGTTGGCTGAGAAGAGCCACAAAAAACAAAACAAGCAGAGCCGATGCACCGGACACAAAGAATGCTAACGCAAATGGAACCGTAACCAAAGACATCCTGACAATGCGGCGATGCGGGTCAAAATCCTGCGCTGATGAGGCTTTTTTCTGCGCTTCGGTTGGTGCCTCGGCCGGGATAAGCACAAACATCAGCGTGGACACAACACCTGCAAAGAACAGGTTCATCGGAATCCAGAACACTAGCACCAAGGCCAGATCCTGTGATTGCAGTACCAGGTTCGGGATCATCAACGCGCCCATGAGCGCGATAACACCAGGCAAAACCCCCGCCCCTGAGACCGACCACATGAACGACAGGATTATTCCAATGGCAACAAGGATAAGAAATACGACCGGGTAAGGTGCAACGACCGATGACAGCAGAAACGAGATGAACATCAACCCGATGGAAAACACAAATAGCTTGCCAAATGCCCCCAATGGCAAGGCTATAGGTGCCTGCAGGAACAATGCCGTAAACACGGCACCGATGACAGCCAGTGGCCAGCCAAGAAATAGCCCGAGCGCGAAAACCCCCGAGACTCCGAATGCGAGCCGTAAAACTGAACGGCGATCTTCAGTACGCATAGGACAGGATTGACACCACACGGATATACGTGCGGCCCACCAGATTCAGAAGTGAGTTATCGCTGAGATACATGATCACATCTGCCTGCCCGTTTAACTGAAAGCGTAGATCATCCTCGGTGCTGCCAGCTTCGTAGCCCGGTAACACAATGCGCACAGGGAACCTCTCGGGTTCGCGCAAGAACCCTTTTGTATTGGGCGGGCTAGCCAATTGGCCGGGTTCGTCCCCACCGCTCAAAGACACGGCAGCACTGAAACTTTCGATTACACCCGGAATGATCTGACCGGGGTGCATATCCAGTACCACATCGACAGGAGAGCCCACTGCAGCCCGGCCAAGATTGTTCTCGGTGAAATAGGCCTCGATCCAAACATCTGTCGCGTCAAGAAACGTCAAAAGATCCTGACCGGAACGCGCATAAGTTCCCGGTGCAATTAACAGGTTGGAAATCACACCCGTAGCCGGAGCTCGCAACTCGGTCCATTCAAGATTCAGTTCCGCATCCGCCAAAGCCGCAAGCGCCCGCTGAATCTTTGGGTTTTCAATACCCTCATCGCCAAGCCTTTGCTTCGCCTTTTCCAGATCAGCCTTGGCGTTTTCCAGATTTGCCTCGGACTCTGCCAGCTGCCCGCGGGCGTCATCAGCACGCGAGACGGCGACCAACCCTTTCTTCTCGAGCGCAAAAACACGCTCCGTCTGAATACGCATCGTGTCGAGATCACTTTGTGCACGAGCCAATTTCGCCTGAGCGGCACTTACTTCTGCCGAAGATGCGCCCACCTCTTGCGTGGCTGCCTCTAGATCTGCTTCGGCTTTTGCCTTTTCGATCTCATATGGCCTGCGATCAATTCGAACCAGCACATCACCGGCTGTTACGACCTGACCGTTTTCTACCAGCACCTCGGTTACGGTCCCAGTGACCTGGGGAACAATCTGGGTTGCAACAGCCTTTACTCTCGCATTGCCTGTAAACGGCGTTTTTCTATCCGCGATGAGATACCAGACAAGGAAGATGAGAATGATTGCCAGTGTGGTCCATATCGTCTTTCTCATTCCCCCGCACCCTCGGCCACGTCCGCAGTATCCGGTGCCGCGTCGATCCAGACTTTGAACAATTCGTAGAAGACGGCAAACAGAACTGGGCCCATGAAGATGCCGATCAAACCATAAGCCATCATGCCACCGAGAACGCCAATTAGGATCACGAGCATTGGTGTCTCCAAGCCCTTGGAGATGAATACAGGACGCAAGAAGCTATCCATAATGGTCACGGGTATTGCGAGGATGGTGAAAACCAGGGCCATTCCACCTGACATGGAACTCCACGCATAAATGATTACTGGCAACAGAACCAATCCCGGCCCGATCTGGATAATGGACAATATCAGGCAAACAAAGGCGAGCGTTGCTGCAGAGGAAATTCCAAACACAATCAGCAGCAGCCAAACGACAACGGCCTGTATTGCGGCAACGCCAATCACGCCCTTTGTAACGTTACGAATAGTGGCGCCTGCCAGCGTAATGAACTCACCCCCACGAGGGGCAAACACGCGGTTGGCAAACCTTTGCAATCCCTCAACCAATTGCGGTCCTGGGCTAAATAGTGCGCCCATAATCAACACAGACAGTGCAAGTGCGAGAAGGCCAATTCCAATACCCAGCACTTTCCCGAACAGCGATTTGGTAATTTCAAGAATCTGTGTTCCGTACTTGGCAAGCGCGCCATCCAGATTCCGTTCGAACATCGTCCAAACGTCGGCGATCCTGGATCCGATCAGGGGCAATTCCTTGAGACTATCTGGCGCCGGTGGGATTTTCAGTTCCCCCCGATCTGCTTGTGCGGCAAAATCCGACCCGAGTTCCGCCGCACCTGACACCGCAGTGGCAATCGGCCCTAAGGTGAGTACTAGTCCCAGCAAAACCAATATCGTAGCGGCCAGCGACTTGCGCCCGCCCAGTTTGCTTTGAAGCCAGTCAAATAGGGGATACAGCGCTACACAGAGTATGGTCGCCCATATAACGACACTAGCAAGCGGAGCGATCATGACGAGCGCGCTGTAAAGGAATATTCCAAGGAAAAGCAGCCGTATTGCGAGATCAACAATTCTTGCGTCCTGGGTCTTTTCCATTCCATCCCTCCACAGTGTTGTTTTTTAAAAGGTTAATTCAAAAAACATAATATGTACATTTTTTTGGGCGGCCGCCGTTTTTCTGTTCCGTAGCTGCAACAGGAATTCGCGAAGCCGCTCGAGGCTGCGCAAGAAACTAATCATCGGTGGTTCGAAAAAGCGTAGAAAAGACGCCAGTCACTTGCCTTTGTCATCATCGCCTTGAGAAAGGATCGTGTCTGCTATCGTAGTAGCCGCTGTTACGAAGACACCCAGGCCAACGATGATATATAACATTGTGAAAATCTTACCTGCTGCGGTTTCGGGTGAAAAATCGCCAAACCCCACAGTCGATATCGTCACGACAGAAAAGTAAGCTGAATCGAGCCAGGACCACCCCTCAACGTAATGATAAAAGACTGATGCCCAAAAGATCATACCGACCGTAAAGGCAAGTAGCCCCTTTACTCTGCCGTCCCTTAGCGCGACGGCAACCCCTCGTGTTATTCTGGTCAATGAGTTCATGATGGCCCCTTTGTATATAGAGAGAACCTCTACCAGAGTTTTTTGTTTTTCAAAAAAACGCTCGTCTCACATGCAACCAGTCGGAACCTTGTCCATTTGGGTTTCGCCAGAAAATTGCCGCTAAATCGGGGCAGTAAGCTATTCGAAATGGGTGCAGGACACCAGGCGGCTCGAAACCCGCCGAGATGGTCGGCACGGAAGACGCGCAGCGGATGTTCGACAATTATGTCCAACCACCTATCGACCACAACATCCGAGGACCCCTCGACGAATTCGTCGAAAAAAACGGATGGAATATCAAAACTAAAGAAGTGACTATTGCGAACACTTGCGCTCAAACAGAACAGGATCACGCATATGGCTGACATCTCGACAAAGACACTCTCACTTGACGAGGTCAGAACCATTGCCAAATCCGTCCTGGTGTTGGTGGGAATGGACGAACACGGCAGTGACGTATTGGCCAATCTTGTGATGTTGTCCGAACGTGACGGACCGCGCAGCCATGGGTTGCGCATGTTGCCGGTTTACGCACAAAGCTTTTCGTCGGGATATGCCAACCCATCGCCCAACCCATCGATTAAACGCCTGGCACCAAGCGTTCTGCATGGAGACGGGGATAACGGCTATTACCAGATAGCCGCGGAGAAAGCTCGGAACGAGCTGATCGCAGTGGCGCGCGAAAATGGAATTGCCGCATTTACCTGCAGCAATTGCCACCATTTGGCAGCACTGCGGTTTGACACTGAACCTTTGGCACGGGCCGGGTTGGTTGCGCTGGGTGTCGTGAACTCGTTGTCGATGGTGGTGCCGCAGGGCGGGATCCGGCCAGTATTTGGTACAAACCCGATGTCATTTGCCTGCCCGCGCGACGGAAAGGAACCGATCGTATGGGATCAAGCGTCTTCGGTAGTGGCGTTTATGGATGTCAAAATGGCGGCAGCCGAGGGGCATGATCTGCCCCGTGCAGGTGGGTTGGATACGACGGGCGCCCTGAGTACCGATCCCAATGCTATCCTTGAAACACGCAGTCTTTTGCCCTTTGGCGAGCACAAGGGCGCTGCCATCGCCTTTTTGATCGAGGTTCTGGGCGCGGCGCTGGCGGGGGGCACGTTGTCTGTCGACAACACCGATCGCGAAGCCCATGGCGCATTGAACATCAAAGGCGGCGCAACCCTGATTGCCATCGATCCAACCCGATTTGGCAACCCCGCATTTGGTGATTACGTCACTAGGATTTGTGCCGAGATCGAGGGCAATGGAGATGCCCGTGTACCGGGAGATGGCAGGCTTGGAAAGCGAACCGCCGCCACAAACACCGGCGTCTCTGTCAGTACGGAACTGCTGGCCCAGCTCGACCAACTGCGCCAGTGATCACGGCGTAGTTTGCGTTGCCAGGATGGGTTACAGCTGTTCGACCTTCACTGAATCATCTGGATAGAAGGCCAGATATTCCTTGATTTCGGCGACCGAGGGGATCGGTTCCTCATAACTCCAGACCGCATTGGCGGTCACCGAGGACTTGTTGACGATCGAAAAATGTGCCGCGTTGCCCTTGTGGGGGCAGTGCGTCACCTTATCGGTCCTGTCCAGAAAGGCCATTGCGACATCGGCACGCGGGAAATAGATCACAGGTTCCAGATCACCCTCAAGCAATTCCAACGCGTTGGTGGTTTCGCCCAGAATTGCTCCGCCCGAGCGGACGGTCCATTTGCCTGATATCGGGCGGATCGTGATGTGATCTGTCATTCCCTCGGTCTCCTTCGTCGTGTTGGGGTCCCGTCTGGTGCCCCCTTTTTGTAACAACCCGATGTCACACCGGGGCGGTTGCGGCATCCAACCACAGTTGGGCGTCAGGTCCCAGCCTTGGCCGCAGTTTTTCCGCAACGTCGCGGTGATAGTCGTTCAACCAGGCGCGCTCCTCTGCGGTCAGCATGTCAACCACGATCAATCTCCGGTCGACGGGCACATAGGTCAACGTGCGCCAACACAGCATGGCACGCTCTTCGTCGCCACCTGGTTTAGCGGCGGCTTCTTCGACCACCACCAGATTCTCAAGGCGAATACCAAATGCTCCTTCCCGATAGTAACCCGGCTCATTCGACAGGATCATGCCGGGTTCAAGTGGGACATGGCTCACCCGCGACAGACGCTGCGGACCTTCGTGTACGCTCAGATAGGTGCCCACACCGTGGCCCACACCGTGATTGAAATCCTGGCCAGCCAGCCACAGGGGCACCCGCGCGACACATTCAATGTCGCGCCCGGCAAGGCCCACGGGCCAGCGCAGCATTGACATGGCAATCATGCCTTTCAGAACTCGCGTGAAGCAGGCTTTTTCTTCGTTCCCTGCATCCCCGATGGCAATTGTCCGGGTGATATCAGTGGTTCCGTCAAGATACTGCCCGCCGCTGTCCAGAACTAACAGATGACCGTTTTTCAACCGACTGTCGGTTTCCTCGGTCACTCGATAATGCATGATGGCGCCGTTAGGGCCAGTACCGGCAATCGTGTCGAACGAGATATCCTGAAGCGCGTTATCTTTGCGACGGCATTCCTCTAGCCGGGTGACCACTTGCGTCTCGGTCAGCGTTCCGGGGGCTTGCGCGTCCAGCCAGCGCAGCAACTCGACCACAGCCACTGCATCACGCAGATGGGCCTCGGCACTGCCTGCGATTTCTGCCGCATTCTTGCAGGCCTTGGGCAGGGCGCAAGGATCGCCCCCGTCAACCATCCAATCACCCAGAGCATCCGCAACGATCTGTGGCACAGTTCCGAGGTCGACCTGAACCGTGCCCTCAAGTTTTTCGAGTGCGCCCAGAAAAACATCGGGTTCGTGCTGAGTCACCTGCGGTCCCAGGTGGTCCCCCAGCTCTGTCAGTTTGGCAGCTGCCATAAACAGGTCTACCCGTCTGTCACAATGCAAGATGGCGAAACCGTGCGCGACAGGGTTATAGGAAATGTCCGATCCGCGAATGTTCAACAGCCACATGATGGAATCCGGTAAGGTGATGACCGCGGCCGCATGCCCGGCTTGGCGCAGGTCTTCGGCCAGGCGGTCAATCTTGCTATCGGAGGTTTCACCGGCAAATTCAATGGGATGTATCTTGGTGGGATTCATGGGAGGATCGGGTTGATCCTGCCATATCCGGTCTACCAGATTGTCACTGCGAAGCAGTTCGATGCCGCTGCCCTGAAGGTCTTTTTGCGCGCTGGAGATCTGGCCGGCCGCGTGCAGCCATGGATCAAATCCAACCTTGCCGCCATCCGGCAATTGGTCTTTCAACCATGTGCTCAGACTGACATCCGGCCATGGCACCGGAGTGTAATCACTGGCTACCTGCGCCTTGACTTGCGTGCGATATCGCCCATCGATGAATACCCCGACGATATTGGTCAACACGGCGCAAAACCCGGCAGAGCCGGTGAACCCGGTCAGCCAGGATAGCCGTTCATCTCGCGGTGCAACGTATTCACCCTGGTGTGCGTCCGCACGTGGAACCAGAAACCCGTTCAGCCCTTCGCGCGCCAGTTCCTGGCGCAGTGCAGCAAGTCGCGGCGGCCCCTGTTCCGGGCGCGCAGTTACTTCGAAAGACTGGAACATGGTGGCCTCATTCTTGTCTCGATGCGATGGAACCTGAGGCCTGCGACGGTAAATGTCCAGCACCCTGACGCAGTGCTAGTCCGAAGCACTGAGGAAGCTTTGCAGCGCCTCGATGTAAGTCTCGTAAACGTCGTTTCCGGGCAGTGGGATGTGGTTTGCTGTTTCCAGAATCAGCAGTGACGCATCGGGAATACCTGCCGCCAGTTTTCGCGCCTCGGATAGTGGGTGAACCGAGCTGTTGCGCCCGTGCAGAACCAATGTTGGGCATTGCACTTGCGGCAGCAGATGTAGAACCGAAGCCGTGTTCCCGATGTCCCTCTGATACAGCTTTTGCTCGACGGAGTAGAGCGCCTGCATCTCGTCTACAATCTCGCGCACCGTCTCAAGCGGGCCCTCAGGGAAATAGCTCAGCACCGAGCCGACAGCGTAGCCACTACCCGGATCTTTCCAGCCTTCCATGATCAGGTTTCGGATGGAATCCGGTCCGGCCACGCCGTCCCGGTGATCGCGGCCCTCGGCCCAGCCGCCGACGATGGCCAGTCTGCTCACGCGTTCCGGGTATCGGGCGGCAAATTGAAGGGCCGAGAAAACGCCACCGAATTCTGAGACAATGGCAAAGCGGTCAAAGCCAGCGGCTTGAGTAACGGCCAGAATGTCCTCTACCAATCCGTCGTAGTTGCCACGGCAAAGATCGTCCCAACGGGGCAGGTGCTGTTTGTTGTAGCGCAGCATCGTGAACTTTGCGTCCATTGCTTTCAGGTATGTGCGTTCTGACGCCAACCGCCATTCTGCTTCCAGATCATAAACAATCGAGCCCACCTTCAGAACCGGAGGACCGTTCCCTGATACCGCGAATGCTATTGCCTGACCGTCATTGCCCCGAGCATATTTCAATTGCTGAGTTCGCCGGTCACGATCCGGTGCAGGGTTGGCATCACGGCTGACATTTGCCGCCATTTGCAGGCCACGCCGCACGATCGTGCGGATAATCCGTTGCGTCTTGCCATCATCGCCAACTGCTTTTCGGGCCGCTGCGATACGGGCGCTGATCGTCGATTCAGATACAAACCGGCCTTTCCAGACCCGTTCGATGATCTCTTCGCGTGCCACCAGCTTACCGGGGCTTTCGGCCAGCAATTCCAACAGGTCAAACACCTGCGGTTCGACCGGTACAGCCTCACCATCGCGCAGTAGCACGTGACGGTCCACGTCCAGAACACAATCTGCAAACTCATAGCGCATGGGCCGAATACACTCCGTTTCGACAGGAGCCACAAGGTTCAATGGCTTTCCCAAGGGTTTCTCGAGAGTTTCTCAGGACGGTCTTCAAGCAGCCGAGTAGCCCCATAACCACATTAGAGGCAACAGACAGGAGATCCCCAATGATGCCGCCCTTTGATACAGCTTTGTTAAAACACTTGGCCGTTCGTCACACATGTAGGACTGCCGGACCTCGAATGGAACCACGAAACAGGATCAGGACGATCGTGCTCGGGTGGCTTTCGAGCTTCGCCTTTCACCCCGCAGGTCAGGGCCAGCATTCCTAACTGGCCCGCTTCATCCCCATAACGCGCGCCCGAGCGCGAGGGTCGCTGTCAAACAAAGCCGCCAGTTGCTCGGTCATTGCACCTGCAAGTTGCTCAACATCTGTGATGGTCACAGCACGGTCGTAGTAACGTGTCACATCATGGCCGATGCCGATCGCCAGCAATTCCACGACTTTGCGCTTTTCGACCATGGCAATCACATCGCGCAGGTGTTTCTCCAGATAATTGGCTGGGTTTACGCTGAGTGTTGAATCATCAACCGGCGCACCATCCGAGATCACCATCAGGATCTTACGCTGCTCGCGCCGCGCCAGCATTCGCCGATGCGCCCATTCCAGCGCCTCGCCGTCGATGTTTTCCTTCAGCAGACCTTCTTTCATCATCAGACCCAGATTGGGTCGCGCGCGCCGCCAGGGCGCATCGGCACCTTTGTAGATGATGTGGCGCAGATCGTTCAAACGGCCGGGTTGTTGAGGGCGGCCATCATTCAGCCACGCCTCGCGAGCCTGCCCGCCTTTCCACGCCCGCGTGGTAAAGCCCAGAATCTCGACCTTCACGTTGCAGCGTTCCAGCGTCCGCGCCAGAACGTCCGCGCAAATCGCCGCGATGGAAATCGGGCGGCCCCGCATCGAGCCCGAATTGTCGAGGAGCAATGTTACCACCGTATCGCGGAACTCGGTATCCTTCTCGACCTTGAAGCTCAGCGGCGTCGTCGGGTTCGCCACCACCCGCGCTAAGCGTCCCGCATCCAGAATGCCTTCCTCGCGGTCGAACTCCCAACTGCGGTTCTGCTGCGCCTGCAAGCGGCGCTGCAGCTTGTTTGCCAGACGGCTGACGGCACCCTTCAGAGGTTCCAGCTGCTGGTCCAGGTAGGCCCGCAGCCGTTCCAATTCGGCGGGTTCCGCCAGATCCTCGGCGGAGATCTCCTCATCGTAGGTGTTCAGGTAGACCTTGTAGTCCGGATCTGCCTCGGATGCAGGCGGCGGGGCGGGTGGCTCCATCGGGGCTTCACCCTCGGGCATCTCGGCCTCATCGCCCATCTCATCTTCGGCCATCTCGTCCATCGAGACCTGAGCCTGAGATTGATCCTGCTGTTCTTCCTGCGTCTGCTCAGGCGTCGCGTCGGCGTCCTGTTCATCCTGATCATCCTGGCCGGTGCTGTCGGGATCGGGCTGTTCTTCGGCGTCGTCCTCGGCCTGATCTTCCTGATCGTCGTCCAACTCATCCGGGTCGTCGCCCAACTGGTCGCCGTATCCCAGATCCTTGATCATTTGGCGCGCGAATTTGGCGAATTCAGCCTGATCCGAGAGCACCTCATCGAGGTTTTCCAGAACGCCACCGGCCTGTTCTTCGATGAACCCGCGCCACAGGTTCATTACATTCTCAGCCGCGGGGGGCAGATCGCGCCCGGTCGCCAGATGCCGGATCAGATAGCCTGCGGCCACTGATAAAGGTGCCTCGGCCGGTTGCTTGCACTGGTCATAGCCGCGCCGGATCGCCTCATGACCGATTTTCACGTCGATATTGCTGGCAGTCCCGGGCATATCGCGCGCGCCCATCGCCTCGCACCGGGCAACCTCCATCGCCTCATACAGATCGCGCGCCATATCGCCCGGAGGCGCATAGCGATTATGGGTGGCATCGTCATGATACCGGCGCTGCAAGGCCAAGGCGTCCGCCGTACCCCGCGCTAACAGAACCTCTTCTCGGGTCATCCGACGCGAAACCTGCGGCAGCCGCATCGACTCGCCCGACAAGCCTGAAGGATCGACGGTATAGCTCACTGACAGCTCAGGATCGTCCGCCATCACCTTGGTGGCCTCGGCCAGAGCCTTCTTGAACGGATCAGCAGGGTTGTCGTTTGGTTTACTCATGCTTCTATTTCCAATCCGTCGTACTGGCCTTCAGAAACCCACAAAAGATGCCATGCTTCGCGATATTTCTCTAGCCATCCCGCAACAAATTCGCTGCCTGAACCGAGAACGTTGGAATGATCCGGGCGGAAGCGCCTCAAATTACTGTTTTTTCGAGGTTGGCCGTTGCGACCGGGGGTGTTTAGCCAGGTGACGTGATCAATTCTTAAAAGATCGGCGACAATTCTGCTAGGCACAACGAAAACGCTTGCCGTAGAACTCGGCGTTTTCCCAAGGTCCACGAAACAGTAAAACATCTTGGGATCATGTATGTCTTCGTGTTTCTTGCCCATATGCCAGCCGCCGTCCGCGCCCTTCTCCCAACGGGACTTAACCTGAATCGCGCAAAGGGTTTTCCCATCCGGTGAAGTCACGACGATATCCATGTTGGGAACGCCTTGCGGTGCTAGTGCAGCAATTAACCCTCGCGATAACAAACGCGACATCACAAGATGCTCGCCAGCAGCCCCAGTAAGTGACGTATGACTTACGCCGTTCACCCCAAGCTCACGCTCGCCGCGCTTTCCGGCAGTTCTTCGTCAAAGCAGCGCTGATAGAACTCGGCCACGGTTTGACGTTCCAGCTCGTCACATTTGTTCAGGAAGGACAAGCGGAAGGCGTAGCCCACATCACGGAAAATCTCAGCGTTTTGCGCCCAGTTGATCACGGTCCGCGGGCTCATGACGGTCGACAGGTCGCCGTTCATGAAGGCGGTCCGGGTCAGGTCGGCAACGGTGACCATCTGGCTGACGGTCTTGCGGCCCTCTGCAGTGTTGTAATGCGGCGCTTTCGACAGAACGATCATCGTCTCGGCATCGTGGCTCAGATAGTTGAGCGTCGAGACCAGCGACCAGCGGTCCATCTGTGCCTGGTTGATCTGTTGCGTGCCGTGATAGAGGCCGGTGGTGTCGCCCAGACCCACGGTGTTTGCGGTGGCGAACAGGCGGAAGTTCGGGTTTGGCGTGATGATCTCGTTCTGGTCCAGCAGGGTCAGCTTGCCGTCATGCTCCAGCACACGCTGGATGACGAACATCACATCAGCGCGGCCCGCATCGTATTCGTCGAACACAATGGCAACGGGATTGCGCAGAGCCCACGGCAGGATGCCCTCGTGAAACTCGGTGACTTGCTTGCCGTCGCGCAGCTTGATCGCGTCCTTGCCGATCAGGTCGATCCGGCTGATATGGCTGTCCAGGTTCACACGTACGGCGGGCCAGTTCAGACGGGCGGCGACCTGTTCGATATGGGTTGATTTGCCAGTGCCGTGATAGCCTTGGATCATGACGCGGCGGTTATGGGTAAAGCCCGCCAGAATGGCCAGTGTCGTTTCCGGATCGAACTTGTAGGTCGGATCAATGACCGGTACGCGGTCGCTGCGTTCCGCAAAGCCCTTGACCGCCATGTTGCTGTCAATGCCGAACACCTCGCGGACCGAGATATCTTCGGTGGGTTTTGCGTTGATGTCGATCGATCCGTCAGCCATGCGTCCTGTCCTTATCCTTTGCCCCGCGCGGCGGGTTTGAACCTGTGTGTGGTGCAACATATTGCAAGCAAGGGCAAGGGAAAGACGTGGATGCACATACCTAGCCGGATGTTTCTTTGAAACTGGCCTTATCGGCACGAGCGGGACCGGCGGAGTGGCCACAGCGTTACCGTTCGCTGTCGTCGCATAATCGAATGTTCACGATGGCAGCGCTGCGCAACCAAAGCAGACATACTGGACAGTCTGGTGCTGAACAGAATGTTGCTTGAAGTCTGCGGGTCTCGTAGCCTGACACTGTCGACGGAATTGCCCGGAGGAGGTACCGGCATGATACCCAAGACTCAATACGCCAAGAGCGATGACGTGCACATCGCCTACCAAGTTTACGGCAACGGACCCAAAAACTTGATTCTGGTGCCGGGTTTCATTTCTCAGATCGAAACCTATTGGGAGCAACCTCAGTTTGCGAAATGGCTTGAGCGTGTTGGGCAGTTTTCCAAAGTCGCGATGTTCGACAAACGCGGTACCGGCCTGTCTGACCGAGGAGTCGCCGTACCCGATATGGATAAGCGAATGGACGACATCCGCGCGGTGATGGACGCCGTTGGAATGGAAACAGCCTATGTCATGGGGATCTCAGAAGGCGGTTCGCTTGCCTCGGTTTTCGCTGCATATCAGCCAAAACGCTGTGAGGGTTTAATACTCTACGGTGCTTTTGCTCAATTTAAGTCCTGGTTCCCAACGCAAGAGGCTTTGAACCAATTGTTCGAATACGCGGAAGAGCATTGGGGCAGCGGAGCTGCGCTTCCACTCTTCTGTCCTGATACCGGCAGCGATCCGTCGTTGCAGGAATGGTGGGGAAAGTACGAAAGAACTGGCGCATCGCCCCGCGACCTCATTGAAATCATGAAGCTGAACAGCCAGATAGACATCACGGAAATCCTTCCCTCGATAAAGGCTCCAACACTTGTGCTTCACAAGACTAAAGACGGGTTGATCGATATCGAAGGCGGTCGAACCTTGGCGCAGTTGATACCCGGCGCCAAGATTGTGGAGTTCCCCGGGAGAGATCATTTTCCCTTCCTCGGGGACGAGCGGGATCAGATACTTGGAGAGATTGAAGCCTTTGTAACTGGCTTGAAACCGAAGCCAGTTTTCGACCGGGTTTTGGCAGCGGTCGTTTTTACCGACATTGTTGGGTCCACTACTCAGGCGCAGCGACTTGGTGACGATGTGTGGCATGCAGCATTAGAGCAGCATGATGCCATCGTCAGGGACCAGCTCATGCAGTTTCGCGGTCAGGAAGTGAAGTCGCTCGGTGATGGTTTCCTTGCCACTTTTGACGGGCCTGGGCGGGCAATTCATTGCGCGAAGGCAATTAGTGACACGGTGTCCAAGCTAGATCTCGAAGTGCGCATTGGGGTTCATACCGGGGAAGTTGAGGTCTCATCGGATGATGTACGCGGAATTGCCGTGAACATTGCGGCACGCATTGCCGAATTGGGCGGCGGAGGCGACATCGTCGTGTCGCGCACGGTAAAAGACTTGGTGGCTGGTTCCGGACTTGTCTTCGAAAGCCTTGGACGCCGGGAACTCAAAGGATTGCCAGAAGCATGGCACGTTTATAAAGCCGTATAGTAGCCGTACATGTACCTCGCCTTTGGCCTCCAATCCACACACGGTATCTCAATTTGGCCGCAACAACGGCCTACGGACTCTTGGCAACGCAGCCCGCTTGCCACCGAGCGGATTTCCACTCTGCGCTCTGGCGTCTCTCTTTTGCTGTCTGTATTTTGTCGTCAGTTGCAAGCCGATTGGCCCGCATACATTCCGAGTCCAGCACCAGCTGCCGTAGCCATGGTCTTACCAGTTCCGCCTCCGAAGCGGTTGCCAACTATACCACCAAGAGCTGCACCCCCGAGAACACCAGCAGCACACCGAGCGTCGCTTTGTGCTTGAGCCTGAGTCGGCGTTGTTGGGGCTCCACATGCTGCCAAGAGCAATGTGCCACCAAGCAGGCAAGCTACTGTTGTCTTCTTCATGTCGGTTTCCTTACGTTCAATCTTATGTAATGGCCTCTTGTTCCCTGACATGTAGGTTCGGCCGAACCTCTCTCCAACCCAACGGCGGTCCAGAAGCAAAAAACCGCCTAATGGCGGGGAATTTCGTCAACTGAGCAACAACGTCATGCGGTTATGGATTGAACCACAGCTTAATCCACCCACCATGACTTTCATGGTCAGCGATCCCAACGTCTCAATTTTGTCGTCTTCGAATTGCTGCAAGGACAAAGAACCAATGTGTGATCAACGGCGGCTCAGGGCTCTTACTACCAGTTGAAGCGCTTCGCAGAGAATGGCGACAGAGAGCCCTTACGTCTGAACGGGCTGGTTTGGTTAGTCTAAATTTGGTTGCGGGAGTAGGATTTGAACCTACGACCTTCAGGTTATGAGCCTGACGAGCTACCGGGCTGCTCCATCCCGCGACACT
>NZ_JBWVBC010000018.1:0-35272 GCF_057221055.1 Ruegeria sp. HKCCD7181
GAAGATCTTCGTCGCAGCGGCTTTATTCCGGCGCTCAGACAACATGAAATCCAGGGTTTTGCCGTGCTTATCTACGGCGCGATAGAGATAGACCCACGTGCTTTTCACTTTGATATACGTTTCATCCATTCTCCAAGAGCGGTGGCACGGTCCCTTGCGACGACGCGCCGCTTCAGCGATTGCGCCTGCATATCGTGTAACCCAGAGCCTGAGCGTGGTGTGATTCACTGCGACGCCTCGCTCAGCCATGATCTCTTCCAAATCCCGGTATGAAACACTGTAGCGGACATAGAAGAACACCGCGAACAGAATAACGCTCTTTGGATATTGTGCGCCTTTGAAAGAAATCATGACCAGACCTTCGACCTTGAAGTACAGAGAGCTAATCGCTCGCTACATCCATGACCGCCAATGGTCAAAACTTTGCAACAGAGCCGGTTCAGGAACATGCAGGTACGGGTCTCATTCGTCAGACATGCGCAGGTTCCCGTAGCCAGTCTTCGAAAAGGCTGATCCGCTGCTCAAAACTGGCCGCGCGCTGCGTTTCCAGTTCGGTCATCTCGAACTTCAGTTCATAGTACTCTTCACCCCTCTTTTCGAACTGCAGAGCCTCAATGGCCAACCCCATGCGTCGCGCAAGATCCATGACCCGGCAGGCGGTATTCATAGGGTCTGAACAGTAGAACCGTTTGTTCATCTCTCTCCGCCTCCTGTTGGCAGAGTCTTATCCTGCATGCCCCAAAATTTTCTTTCTCATTATCTCGCCATAAAGATTTTTGCGAATTATTATTTTGTCAAATATTGATTCTTAGAAAGAGTCTACTGTGCATAATGAAATTCTCGACCAATTCGACCGAAGAATCTTGCAAACGCTCGCCGAAGACGGGCGCATCTCAAACACGCAACTCGCGCAAAAGATCGGCCTGTCGCCGAGTCCGTGCTGGCAACGGGTGCGGCGGCTCGAGAAAGAGGGCGTGATCACCAGCTATCGCGCGATACTCGATCAGGGAAAACTCGGCGCATCCGAAACCGTGATGATCGAGGTGGTGTTGGACCGGCACGACGATGACATCCTCGAAGCCTTCGGCACCACGATGGAACGGATGCCCGAAGTGCTGGAAGTTCATCTGACGACGGGCGAGTACGATTATCTGATCAAGGTCGCGGTGAATGGCACCCGCGGTTACGAGGAATTTCTTCGTCGTAAGCTTTACCGGGTTCCCGGGATCCGCCACACGAGATCGAGTTTCGTGCTGCGCAGCCTGAAGAACGTGCAAGCCTTTCTGCCGGAAACCTGAGGCGGTCCTGTTACGCTCATCAGAATGCCTTCAGAGGCTTGCGTCCAGCGCCGCCACGATGGCGTCGCCCATCTGCGCGGTGGAAACAGGCTTGACGCCCTCTTCCGCCAGCAGGTAGCCCGTGCGCACGCCGTCGGCCAGAACTTGTTCGATCGCGGCTTCCAGGCGGTCCGCCTCGGCGCCCTGATCGAAGCTGTAGCGCAGCGCCATGGCGAAACTCAGGATGCAGGCGATGGGATTTGCCTTGCCCTGGCCGGCAATGTCGGGGGCCGAGCCATGAACCGGTTCATAGAGCGCCTTGGGGCGGCCATCGGCCATCGGCGCGCCGAGGCTGGCCGAGGGCAGCATTCCCAAGGAACCGGTCAGCATCGCGGCGCAATCCGACAGCAGGTCGCCGAACAGGTTGTCGGTCAGGATGACGTCGAACTGCTTCGGCGCGCGCACAAGCTGCATGGCACCGTTGTCGGCATACATGTGGCTGAGCTGCACTTCGGGATAATCCTTGCCGACGTGGGTCACCACCTCGCGCCAGAGGATGCCCGATTCCATCACGTTGGCCTTTTCCATCGAGCACAGCTTCTTGTTCCGGCGCATCGCCAGTTCGAAGGCCGAGCGGGCGACGCGTTCGATTTCGGATTCCGTGTAGCGCTGGGTATTGATGCCGACGCGTTTTTTGCCTTCCTCGAAGATACCGCGCGGCTCGCCGAAATAGACTCCCGAGGTCAGTTCGCGCACGATCATGATGTCAAGCCCGGCGACCACGTCTTTTTTCAGCGACGAGAAATCGGCCAGCGCGTCGAAGCACTGGGCCGGGCGCAGGTTGGAGAACAGATCCATCTCCTTGCGCAGGCGCAGCAGGCCACGCTCGGGTTTGACGCTGAAGTCCAGGTCGTCGTATTTCGGCCCACCCACCGCGCCCAGCAGAACCGCGTCTGCCTCCTGCGCCTTGGCCATCGTCTCGTCCGACAGCGGCACGCCATGGACGTCGTAGGCCGAGCCGCCCACCAGATCCTCGCTCACATCGAATGCCAGCCCGTTCACTTCGAGTGCGCGAGCAAAGAACTTGGTCGCCGCAGCTTTGTTTCTGCGCTTGGAAAGCATGAAATCAAGGGTCTTTCCATGTTTGTCGACTGAGCGGTACAGATAGACCCATTTCCCTTTGACGCGTATATATGTTTCGTCCTATCGCCAAGATCGATCGCAGTCCCGCTTCTGACGACGTGCTCGTTCCGCGACCAGAGGCGCGAATTTGATGATCCAACGGTTCAATGTCGCGTGATCGACCGATACGCCACGCTCGGCCATGATCTCTTCAAGATCGCGATATGACACACCGTATCGCAGATAGAAAAACACCGCGTGCAAGATCAAGTCCTTTGGAAAATGCGCGCCTTTGAATGAAATTGCCACGACCTGCCGCCCTCTGCTTTGGGCAATCCCATACCAGACCATCGATCAGATCGACAGACAGACTAAAGAGTTTGCGACAGAGCCGGCCATGTCTACCATCCGGCGGACAGTTCATGATTACCTTCAAGGGTTTGCAGAATAAATGTGTCCAGTATACAGCCGTCGCTGATCCTTCCAAAAGATTGCGACACAACCCGGCAGTTTGCACGAATTGCCGGATAATCCGCTCAAGCCTTGAAATCATTCAACGTTGCGCAAGATTTGCGTCGTAGCCCTCAAGCGGCCCTTCCAGTTCTTAAGCCGCGCCAGCGAACGTTATTCGATTTTGAAAACATGTTGAACGTGACAAGTCGCCCTTTTTCCATCTTGTTGTTGTCGCTCTCCATTACGAGCAGTTCATCAACTCAAAATATGTCTGCGATATTCTAGTGGCGTAGTGCCGGTGCGATGGGCAAAGAACCGCGTGAAAGCGGATGAATAGGCGTAACCAAGCTCGAAGGCGATCTCGGTGATTGGAATAGTGGAATCTGAGAGCATCCGTTCTGCCTTCGACAGACGGGCGTCCGAGACAATCTGACGATGGCTGACACCCAAAGTGCGCAAGTAACGGCGATAAGAACGCTCGCTTAAACCAAATGCCTTTGAGACCGTGTGCGACAGCGTCTCTGGCGCTGTTGTGGACAGATAGTTCTCGACGCATCTGCGCAGAACGACCGAACCAACTTCCCGCAAGTCGCTTTTGCTATTCTCCGTTGATGTACTGACAAACAGACTACCCTTCCGCGGCTGCAAGTCTTTCAAATCGAAGGCCAAGCCCATGGTGGACTTGCTCAACTCAATCGGCAAGTCTAGCAAATCCTCGGGCAACTTTTTTCTACCGACGATATGATTAAGACGCAGCGCAACTGGTTGCAGCGTTCGACCCAGAACACTGGCCACCGCCTGCCGTCCAACTTCTAGATTGTATTGCTGAACAGCCCATCGATCTGTCCAATCTGTGGTTGACGCAGTGCGCAAGAGCCAGATGCGCTGGCCATCCCGCTCTGTAATAAAACCCGCGCCATACAAGACGGAGGAGATGCAGCTTGCCACGCTTTGTACGGCTTCAAGGCCAGTTAACGCACAAGGCAATTCAATGTTTGCTACCGAATTATCTTTGGGCGGGGACGCCAATCGCAGTGTCTCTATGAAAAACACCGGGTGCATAAGGCATTTATCCAGCTTCACCATAAAACGCTCGGCGGCGTGCAGCGATATGATCCCACTTGGCTCGGACACTATCGAGCCAGGCAGGCCGCTTTCTTCCGCAAGCCGTTCGAGAAAAGTGAAGTGCAACGGCGCTGCAGTAAAGAATGGCTCAGCCACGGATGCCTGGACAGATGCAAATCGCGTCATGTCGACTCTCGTAGGTTTTGTGTCTCAGAACCCTGCAAAGCCCGAAGCGACTTGGCCGGAAATGGTAAGCGCACGGGTCAAACAACGCCTACCATAGTAAGGTAGTTTATCTATCAGGGAAGCCAAAAATGAGATTTTTAAGAAGCGTAAATTCTCTCCGCACAGTGGTTTTTTCCAGCATTGCGTTTTCTGCCTCGGCACTGCCAGGGTTCGCGCAGGATCAACCGCCAAATATTCTGGTGATTTGGGGAGACGATATCGGCCAGTTCAACATCAGTGCCTACAACAACGGCATTATGGGATATCGAACCCCCAACATCGACCGTCTCGCGGCACAAGGTGCAATGTTCACCGATTGGTATGGAGAACAGAGTTGCACCGCCGGCCGGGCCGCTTTCGTTACCGGTCAATCGCCGATACGTTCTGGCCTGACCAAAGTGGGTTTACCTGGCGCGCCCGAAGGTATGGACGAACGGGATCCCACAATCGCCACGGTGCTGGGCGCCCAGGGCTATGTGACGGGTCAGTTCGGCAAAAACCATCTTGGCGACCGCGACGAGCATCTACCCACCAATCATGGGTTCGACGTTTTCTTTGGAAACCTCTATCACCTCAATGCCGAAGAAGAACCTGAGAATATCGACTACCCACGGGATCTGGTCATGGCCGACGGGCAGCGTTTCGTCGATGTCTTCGGCCCGCGCGGGGTGATCCGTTCGGAAGCAGGTGGCGAGATTGTCGACACTGGCCCGCTGACACGCGAGCGCATGGCAACCGTGGATGAAGAGACACTTGAAGTGGCGCTCGACTTCATGGAGACGGCCCACGAGAAAAATGAGCCATTCTTCGTCTGGTGGAACTCCACGCGGATGCATGTATTCACCCATCTCAAGGACGAGAGCGAAGGGGTCACGGGGTACGGAATCTATGCCGACGGCATGGTCGAGCATGACGGCCACGTGGGCCAATTGCTCGACAAGCTTGATGAGTTGGGCATCGCCGACAACACAATCGTTATGTATTCCACTGACAACGGTGCCGAGACTTTCACCTGGCCTGACGGCGGGACAACGATGTTCCGCGGTGAGAAGAACACTCAATGGGAAGGCGGGTTCCGCGTTCCCACTTTGATCCGGTGGCCCAAAGTGACCGAGCCGGGCACGATCATTAACGAGATCGGATCGCACACAGATATGTTTGCCACCCTCGCAGGAGCCGCAGGCCAGACTGAGGTCAAGAACCAGCTTCTGGAAGGTATGACCATCGGCGAGCGGGAGTACAAAGTCCATCTAGACGGTTATGACCTTGGTCCGGCATTGCGCGGTGAGGCAGGCTGGCCCCGCAATGAATTTCTCTACTGGACGGATGATGGCAGCGTAGCTGCCCTGCGCCGGGGAGATTGGAAGATCAATTTCCTCGTGCAGGAAGCCCATGGCTTCGACGTCTGGTCCGAGCCCTTCAAAGTTCTGCGTTTTCCAGCGCTTACCAATCTGCGCATGGATCCCTTTGAACGCGCGAAAGAAGAGAACGCCATGGGCTATGTCCGCTGGGCAGCCGAACGCATGTATGTCATAGCCCCGGCGTCGGCTTACGTAAGTCAGTGGTTAAAAAGCTTTGAAGAATTCCCGCCGCGCCAAACACCGGGCAGCTTCAATCTTGAAAACGTCATGGAGCAGGTGATGGCTGGGTCCAATCAATAACTACCTGCAACTTTAGCTATATCGGTAACGGGTTGAGAGGCGGCCCGGCAAGTGCCGCCCCTCAATATTCATCCTACTCCAGTCACTCCCTGTTATTCAGAAGGTGATAAGCGAGGAAACCCCATTGCTAACTATTTATGCATTGCTCGGCAATCTTTTTGCCAACGGTGCGACCACAATCCTCAGTGCTTAACAATCAACCTGGCGATCCCCGTTATGATGGCCCGAGTTGTTTCGAAACTTCCGATGCGTTTTAGTCAGTTTCCTTGTTCCGTATCGGTAAACTTCGCGGCCAGAATGGCGCGGGCTCGGATGCGCACTGGCTCGTCTACCATTTCGCCATCGACGATCGCAGCGCCGTCAGCAGCGTTTAGAACATGCTGCGCCCACTGAACCTCAGCATCGCTTGGCAAAAAGGCATGCTTTACTTCGGAGATGTGAGCAGGATGGATGCACAGTTTCACCGCGAAGTGATCGCACATTCACAAGTCGAAGGAATAAATGGGCCAATTGCCCTGTTCACGACAGGCCGCAACACAGCTTTTCCACAGCACACACCGCACGGGATTTAAGAGCACAATCCGGTAATTGATGATACAGTCCAAAAATTAAGGGTACCGTGACAGCGGGTTCGAGTGGAATTAGTGTGATTGCCAACTTGTTTGAGCATGATTGGGAAAGGCGATGCCAGTCAATAAGCTCGATTAGACGAGTGTTTGATCGTGCTCCGGCATCATGCTTCAGCTTTTTTGCAATAATGCCGTGGCTTCTCTAACATCAATGGCAGCGTCGGCGTTTTTCACTCTAGCTAGGCATGATGCTACGAGTTCTGTGGGCGGGGGCTTTGCTTCAGTTTTCTGGCGGATTCGTGTTAGCGACACAGCCGCGCGCAAGCTCAAGAGGTTGGCCCCTTGTTGGTTTGAGAAGTCCAGCGCCGATTTCAAAGACGCCTCAGCCTGAACAATCTGGCCTAGACCCGCCAGCCCAACGCCGCGCATGCGATGAGCCTCCGCAGTCAGGGCTCCGGCATGATATTGCTGCATTTTCTTAAGTGCGCGGTTTGCTGCGGCAACCGATTCACTCCAAGCGCCTCTCTGCTGAAGCAGGTCCGCCAGCATGAGTTCCATGAAAGGCGTACGCAGCACGGAACCACGCGCAATTGAAGCCTTGATAAGCTCTTCAATGGTGCCGGGCGCGTCGTCATCTTGCTCCAAACAACCGGCGGCCCAAGCTTCAACACATCGGGCAATCACTTCAAAATGCCAGGGCCCATATTTTTCTGCAAAGGTCAGCGCATCCTGTGATCGCTGGTGTGCGCTCCGATAATCGCGTTCAAAGAAACCTCCGAGCGCTGCAAAAGCGTATGTCGTGGTCAGAGTATTTTCATGACCAAGGCTCTCGGCCAGTTCGATTGCGATTCTGGCGTCGGCCCGCCCACCCTCAACGTCACCCTCCAGACACCTGAGGAAATATGAATGACTTCGCCCACAAACGCCGGGATCATGCCCGGCATAATGCAGCGCACATTGGTGGTGTTTCTCCGGGGAATAAATCGGCAGCCCCTTGGCCAGATAGGCGCGCGCCGAGCACAAGTCTCCGCGCGAAAAACTAGACGTCCATCCCGCGTGGTTGAATTGCAGATAGTGTTCCTCTGACGGCGAAGTTTCAACAACCCCTGACATCGCCTGAATCATGCGGTCGATTTTGGGCAAGCTTGCTGACATCTGACTGTTCAGCCAAAGGTTCCATAGAATTTTGAAGCGCACATCCTTGTCGGCATCTTCGCCGCAAAGTTGCAATGCCTTCGAAAACAGGTTCCCCGCCTCTTTGTCCGCATAGCCCCACAACGCCATACGCGCGGTGCCAAGCCCCGTGAGCAACGGTACTTCCCATTTTGCGCGGGTCTTGTGATCCTCTGAAGCCGCAATGATATCCAGGCCGGACGTCAGATGGGCGATGGCCTCCAAATACGAACATTGACCGCTGGCGCGACGCGCGGCGACGTGCAGGTATGGCAATGCCTGGGAGGGGTTCCCCGATTGGACCAGATGATGCGCTACGACCTCCGGCTCGACCCGCACTTTCTCCAGATCATTCTTTATCAACCAGTCGGCAAATCGCTGATGCAACGCACGACGCGTTTTTTTGAGCTGTGCTGCATAAGCCGCCTCTTCGATCAAAGCGTGCCGGAACGCCAGCAGGCCGCGTTCACCGCTACCTTTCTCCGCAACAAGTCCAAGATCGATCAATTCTCTTAATGCGGAATCAAAAGCCTGCTCGGTGAGATCGCAAAGTGGTTTTGCCGCCTGCCGATTGAATGCGCGCCCGAGTATTGAGCCTACATGGGCGATTTCTCGCGCTGCAGGCGTTGCGCTGTCCAACCGCGCCGTCAGCAGCGCCTTGAGATTAGCCGGAATGTCCATGGGTGCGGAAGACGCTTTTGTCCGCACGACCCGCGCCAATTCTTCGGCAAAAAGCGGTATGCCCCCCGACCGGGCAACAATTGTGTCGATGACTGCACCGTCCGCGCTGCGCGCCGTGGTGAGGCGCCGGATCAGATCAGCACACTGGCGTTTTGGGAGTTTGGTGAGCGTGAGTTCGGAGCAGTGCCCTTCAATAGGCCAAGGCGTGCGAAATTCCGGGCGCGCAGTCATCAGCAGCATGACGGGGAGGTCTTCGGCAAAATGCACAATCCGCTCAAACACCCCGAGGCTTGTTGGATCGATCCAGTGCGCGTCCTCCACAACGAATAGCAACGGAGCAGTCTCCGCCAATGCGATCATTTGATCTAACAGCACTCGAATGGTCGCCGCCTTTTGACGTTCCGGGGACATCGCCTGGGATTTGCACCCATTTGCGGGCAACCCCATCGCCTGTGCGATCACTGCGGCAGCCTTTGTGTTTTTGTCCCCAGAAGCTTCGAATAAACCTTCCAATTTCTCTAGTTTTACATCTGAGGAATCTGACATCTCAATGTTGGCCGCATGCTCCAGCTGGCGCAGAATGGGATAAAACGCAGAATGAGTATGGTGCGCTGAACATTGATAGCGCAGCCGGATATGTTGCTCGTCTTCAATCGCGTGAAGAAGTTTTTGGCTCAAACGGCTTTTTCCAATGCCGGGTTCACCACGCAGCACAACAACTTGTCCCTCCCCGCTGGTAGCGACGTCCCATCGGTCTCTCAACAAAGCCATTTCGACCGCCCTGCCAATGAACGGTGCGGATTGACCAGTTTGAAACGCATCAAACCGGCTCTCCGGAACCACCTCTTGGTCGACCCGATGGGCGGGCACTTTTTGCGGCAGGCCTTTCAGGTCCACTTGCCCGAGGTCAGCCAGCGTAAACAGACCCGAAACAATTGTGGCTGTTGTTTCATCAACGACCAATTGTCCGGGTACTGCAATGGCTTGAAGGCGTGCTGCCAGATTTGGCGTCTCGCCAGAAATGGCAGCATTTTGGTGCGATGTTTCATTCTCGATGTCGCCAATGACAACATCACCTGTTGCGATGCCAGCTCTTGCGGTAAGGGGCAAACCAATCGGGAGTTGGATATCCGCCACCTCCTCCAGTGATGCCAAGGCGGCGCGAACGCCTTGCGCGGTCTGATCTTCCGACGCGCGTGGCCATCCGAAATACGCCAACACACCATCTCCGAGATAGTTCGCGACATACCCGCCGTGATGCGCAATCGTGGTGGCAATGCATTCGTGAAAACGTGTCAGAGCGTCGTGCATATCTTCTGCGTCCAACCGCGACGATAGCGCCGTCGACCCGACCAAATCACAAAACAGCACGGTCAGTTGGCGCCGTTCCGCAGTTTCAGCTGATCCGTATTCAGCGCCATCGGGCTGGCCTGAAGTAATTAGGAGCGGTTTCGCGTGCAAAATCTTCTTGCGAGGACCAATCGGAATTTCCATCTCTCGCAGGTCGTCTTCCGTCAGATGATGCAGAGCCTCAAAATCAATTTCATTCGACGCAAAAACTTCCCCGTACTTTTCAAGCCCGAGCGATGCTAGCCAATTGGAAACAACCTGATCCACGGTGTCCTCCCGCCCCAATTGTATCAGGATCGTCGCGCGCGGTCTCCATCGGCCTAAATTGCGTGTTCCTCAGGCCGGAACAGGGGCTTTGTCGCAAACTTTTGACCCCCCTGTCTGAGGTGAGGCCACCGTGTTAAAGGCGTCACGGATGTAGACAGAGGCTGGCTGTGTCGCAAACTTTGGAGTTAGGTTGATTAGAGTGCGAGTTCCGAATTTGTTTCGCGGGATGATGGCACTAATAGGTTTCAACATGATTTCATTGAAAGGCTGCCACTTCGCGAAGGAAGCGGTTTTGTACGCTGTCTACTTCTATCTGAGGTACACGGTGTCTTACCGAGACCTCAAGGAGATCATGGCGGAGCGCGGTGTGCAAGTTGACCACGCAACACTCAACAGGTGGGTTGTGAAATATTCGTCGCTGATTGCAGCGCGCGCGCAATTGATTAAGCGGGGCACTCTGAAGTCTTGGCGCATGGACGATCACATAGCGCCTTTCGACGGCGCGCTGTTTCAACGATCGCGCTCGAATACCGTGTCACCCACCGGTTCAACGTTTTGTGATCTACCGATACGCCGCGCTCGGCCATGATTTCTTCCAGGTCTCGATAGGAAACACCGTAGCGGACGTAAAAGAAGACCGCGAACAGGATCACATCCTTCGGATACTGCGCTCATTTGAAAGAAATCATAGACCAACCTTAATCTGGATAATGCCGTTCGCCACACAGGCGCTAAAGCCACTAAGGTCAATGGTCAAAACTTTGCGACAGATCCGTCAAAGTTTGCAACAGATCCAACCTCACGACCTCCCGATTTCGACGCTTTGCAAACCCCCTACCCGTCTTATGCGCAAAAATTGACCATTTTGATCGTTACATTTGCGATATCTTCAAATCACAATTATACGCGATAAATTTCGCTTATCACTTGTGAATGATTTTGGCGAGAAATGCGCGCGGGATGTTGCCCATGAAGCCGCCATCCCCTTATCTTCCCACCCGCTCCCCTACTCACTCAACGACGGATCAAGCAACGCTTACTGACCGCAAAGTGCCAGGCACGCCCGAAAACACGCTACGCGCCCATGAGCGCGATCTGCTTTACATCACCGCTTGGGAATCCGCCCGGTTCAACAAGGCGCCCGACTGGTCCGAACAGGACGAGACCGCGAAGACACCTATTGGGAAAGGCCTGCGCGAAACCCTCGCCTGCCCGGCCCCCGCATCCCTGGACCGGCACATCGCTTCCTGGCAAGCCTTCTACGAGATGAAGAAGCTCCCCTTGTTGTTTGACGCGCCGCAGGTGAAAATAGGCCCGCGCCAAGGCGCGCCGCCTAGCCCCCTTCCCCGAAATCGACCCATACGATTGCGCGTGATGTGCTGCAGCAACTGTTGGCCATCTGCCGCGGCGCGCACCGAGATTGCCGGGACCGGGCGATCTTGATGTTTGGCTGGGCCAACGGTGGATGACGGCGGTCGAAGATCTCTGATCTGATGTGCGAAGATGTGTCGCTGAAAGAATTTGAAAAAGTAGGGTTGGTCTGGATGTCTCTACTGAAGACCATGACAACCCAGCAGGAAGAGACGCCACTTTTGGTGCTTAAGAGCCGCCCCGCGCTGACGCAGCTGCACTGGATCAAGGTTGGCGGGACCTACGATGCCCCCGCTATTCCGCCCGATTTCAAAAGCCGACCATGTTCTGAAACGCCGTCTGTCCCCGGATGCGATTTAACAGATCATCAAACGTCGTCTTGCATTGGCTGTGCTTCCGCAAAATTTCGCTACCCCTTACGGGCTGCGTTCGGGCTTCCTGACCTAGGTAGCACGCTACGGCGCTCCGATTCAGACCGTCATGCGCCTATCCCTGCACCGCTCTGTTGAACAAGCTCAGAAATACTATGATGAAGTCGAAATTGCCGAGAATCCGGCAACGGATTTGCTGGGATAATTGTGCGGATTATTGCTTTCTCGTACTGGCGCGGGGTGGCCCAATCTGTGCAGGCATAGGTGTTAATTCTGGTGCAAATCTATCAACTCAGGTCGCGACGACCAAATCAACAACAGCCAAAAGTGCCGATTTTGCCGAAGCCGAAGTGCGCCATCGGTTCATCTGACGTTTTGCCACCAGTTGCCTGGGGCTCCTAGTCAGTGGAACGCATCTGGCTCTAGCTCTTCCCAGAACTCAAAAATCGCAGATGCGTTCAATCCTGACCGCCAGCCATGAGCACGGAAATGTTCACGGTCAAGCTCTTCACTCAAACCTGACATGAACAATCGTTTGTCCGCGTCTCGTTGCGTGGGGTTTCGCCGCGAAACCAATTCTTCCACAATTGACAACCGGCGCGCCCGCTCTGCGCGTTCGGCCGCACGCTCCGCAAAGGCCAAGTCCGCCTGCGCTTTCTCGGCCTCGCGTTGCCGGGCCGCAGCAAGAACATCCGGGCTCGGCTCTGGTGCGGCCTCTTTACCAGGAGTCTGATAGTCGTCGCGCAGTGCGGCTGACAGGTAGCCAACCGTCGATTTCACATCCCCCTGCCCCGTTACAAAGTCCAGTTTCTGTTGAACATATTCCTCGCCATGCTCTGCAATCCATTGGCGCGCCAACCGATCCGACACACCCTGATCGCGCAACGACTTGTAGACATCCATATTGCGGACGCCGTCACTGTCGTCGATTTCAAACATCGCCATTTGCGGATTACGTTTGATGGCAAAACGGATATCCGTCACTGAGCGACCTTTTTTGCGGAATTCAGGTTCGATCAGAATGTCCGAACTCTTGTTCACTTCAGCTACGGCTGGCTTGATGATCTTGGCATTGAGGTGCTTGAAACTCGCATAATAGTCGCTGCCCTCCACTCCCATCAGTTTTCGAAAAACACCCAGCGCCCACCAGCCAGTCGATCCGGTACGCACAAAACGATAACAGTTTTCATACAGCGCCAACCCATGGCCGGAACTGAAATTGCGCTGAATATGCACATTGATCAGGGCATAGATTTTTGGATCGTACAGTTTTTGAGCCAATGCATGAGAATAGGCATATTCGCAGACCCCGTTCTTGAGCTTAGCAAAACTCAACAGCGATGAGACTCCCCATTCCTGGCGTCCTTGTTCGTCCAGCATGTCCCACTCGGCAACAGTTTCAGCCAACGCTCTGAGACTGGCTCGCAGAGTATCAAAGTCGTTGGAATTGTATCCGACCATCATCGCCAGCGTCCGCGCGTCTATGGTGTGCGTTGGCGCGGATGTCAGCGCATCGTACGCATTAAGCAAAAGAACGTTGGACAGTTTGCGTTGCAATAACGTCAGCTTGCCGCTGATGTGGATGGCAGCGACATTCTTTTTCACAGTTTCCCGGCGCAATGCACCTGAGAGATGATCCATATCTATTTGGGTATCGGGCATGATTCTGCCTGACTGCTCGTTTTCCAAGTTGTGGCATGAAAGGTACCTATCGATCAATCCCATTTGGGTGCCCAAATACAGGATGGCCCCGATCCTGTAGACGGGTACTTAAACTTCACCGCAATCTAGTTATCCCCAGAAACTTTGATTTCTACCCTGGAATTCAGAGACGAGCGCCTCTCTAAACCCGGGACGCCAACCCACATTAGAGCCTGAAATCCGATTATTAGCCTCATCCCGAGAATCGGCGCTCGTTTTCCCGGAATCAGGTTCCATTGGCCCCGGAATCAGGTACCTGTCATCCTGAGAACAGGTACCTTTGGTACTGTATGTGGGTGCCCAATTGCCGCTAAGTTATTGTTTTTAATTATTATCCAGGAAGCAAATATTCTAAACAATCTAAAAATAATAAACTCTTTAGTGTGCCTATTTCTTCAATTTCCTTTAGTTTCGCCACGAAACCGTAGCCTAGTACCTAGTTCTGTGGAAAAAACACCGATTGAGGATAGCACTGCCGACAAATGTTCGTTACATTCCTAAATATACGCTGGTAAGGCGAACATTATCTGAGGCATCGACAGTGAATAAATCCAACCAACCTCCCTTGCCCCCCTATCTGAATCTTGACCCCGAGATTGCGGCGACGAAGTTGCCTGATCCTATCGGGACATCTCGATTCGCGAAAGCGGCAGCTTTCTGCTCAAAAGGCCGAGAGGATTTGGCCAGGCGCGGTTACGCGCCGGACGGTGAAAAAAGACTACGCCGCTTCTCCATCTGGGAGATTACTAAGTACCTGATTCCAGTTGCCCCGGCTCATTTGCGTCGCGTTCTCAAAGCGAACCCTGATTTACCGCAAGGCGAAGGGGAGGCGGGGTCTAAGTGGTTCACTCTGGAAGAAGTCTTAAAGTTGCGCCAACACTTTGCAGCGGAAGGTGTGAGCACCAAGGAATACCTGCCCTATCGCCCGAACGACCTGCCGGCCAAAGTGGTTGCAGTAGCAAACTTCAAGGGCGGAGTCGGCAAAACGTCTACCGCCGCGCATCTGGCCATGTCAGCGGCTTTGGACGGATACAAAGTGCTGGTCATAGATCTCGATAGCCAAGGTTCAATGACGTCGATTCTCGGAGGGCGTGTTGCGGACGAATGGCAAACGGTTTTCCCTCTGATAGCAAAAGACTACGCGAGAGCAGTTCAAGAGGAAAACAGGGTACGTTCGGCCGCAAGTCAAACCGAAATTCCGCTGGACGAAACACTGCAGGAAGCGCTTAGAACTTCGCCGCGAGACGTGATCCAGAAAACTCACTGGCCCAATATTGATCTGATTGGAGCGCAGTTGAACCTTTATTGGGCAGAGTTTCAAATTCCAGTCTGGCGGATGGGCTTGCGGAGTTGGCCGTTATGGGATGGATTGACGAACTTCCTCGAAGACGAAGGCGTATTGAACGATTACGATATCGTTTTTCTCGATACGCCTCCTGCACTTGGGTACCTAACGATCAATGCATTGGCGGCCGCCGACATTTTACTGGTTCCGCTGGGGGCATCCTTTCTGGAATTTGACTCGACCGGTCGGTTTTTTGACATGCTCTATACCACCTTCGCGAGCATTGAAGACGGTGAGAACGCGGCGCAACGCGCGGCAGGATTGCCTGAGCTCAAGTTCGAGTGGGATGTTGTGCGGGCTATCATCACGCGGTTCGATGCCAGCCAGCAAACAGATATGGCCAATGTAATCCAAGCGTACTTCGGTGATTTCATGAACGCGTACAGGCAGGATTATACCGCGCTGGTAGGGCAGGCGGGTGAGCAAGTGAATGGAATCTATGAGGCCGACTATCGTGACTTCAATCGCGATACTTATGTGCGGGGCAGGGAGACCTTTGATCGCACCTACGCCGAATTCAAAGAAGTCCTGATTGGCTGTTGGTGGCGGGATGCTCAGATGGGAGGAGATGCAAATGGCTAAACGCAGAAGATTGACTGCTCCGGACACTACGGAGCTGGAGCAGCTTGAAGCAGGTTTCGCGGCGAAACCCTCGATCAGCCCGTTTGAAACAAATTCGACAACGCCACCAATTGCACAGGTGGCGGCCGAGGCCGCGTCGCTAAACGGCATGGCATCAGTGACGGATCGCGTGGCGTTGGCAAAGGATCAAGGCGACGCTGCCCGCTGGCGCGATGCGCAAGATGCGGGGCTGATTGCCGAAATGCTGCCGTTGGACCAGATTGATGCCGACTTCATTCGTCGCGATCGAATGGTTGAAGATGAAGAAGCGATGGCCGAACTGTTGGAGTCGCTTCGCGTCAATGGATTGCGCACGCCTATCGAGGTGGCGAAGACGAATGAGGGCTATGGTCTAATTTCAGGGTTCCGACGATTGGACGCTTTCCGGCGTTTGGCGGAAGCTGATCCCCGATTTTCTGAAATCCCAGCTTTTGTCCGCGATGCGGGTAAAGGGCAGGGCGCTTATGTTTCGATGGTGGAAGAAAACGAACTGCGCTCGAACCTAAGCCCCTATGAGCGGGGTCGGGTCGCGGTATTAGCGGCAGGGCAGGGAGTGTTCCCCTCGGTTGAGGCCGCAGTGGACACACTGTTTGCGGCGGCTTCCAAGGCCAAGCGGTCCAAGGTTCGTAGTTTTGCCATAGTGCATGAGGCGCTGGGGGACCTCCTGCAGTATCCCGTTGGTTTATCTGAAAAAGCCGGTCTGAAACTGGCTGCTGCTTTGCGTGACGGTGCGCAAGTGACGCTACGCGAGACTCTTGCCCGGGCAGATGTTTCTGACGCCAAAGCGGAATGGGCGCTGTTGGAGAGTGCTTTAACGGCCGCGCCAGGAACCCCCAAAGACAAAACAAGGGGGGGCAGGCCACAGCAAATTGAACGTATTCCACCGAAAGCTTTGCCAAGTGGCGGTGATATTCGTGCCGAATTTACCGCGGATGCAGTGCGTATTCGTATTAACGGGCAGGAGTTAGACCGAGGTATGGTCGAAGAGATAATGACCCAGATCGCGCAAAAGGTTTCTGAAATTAGCAGTTAAATCAGTTGAGCAAGGCTCAGGACAATAACGTGAAAATGCCGCGACGGTAGAGTGTACCGGTAGCAGATTGGCCGGAATGTGTGGGGCTTGTAGTAATGTGCAAAAAGCATATTTTTTGCACATCGTGTCGAGGTACCGCTTAGATAGTAGGAGAATGTCATTGGTTCGGTTCTGTCGCAGGTTTTTAGATCGCAGAGCATCAGTGGAATTGGTGAGCAGTTTATCCTACCAGTTGGGGAATTGCTGAAACGGTCGGAATCCGGGCGTGAATTGACCTTTGCGGATCATGTTGACCAGTTCTATGCCTGCCAGGACAGATGCGACCCTTCTGGAGACCGGTGGCCTTGCATCGTCCGTTCTCGCTTTCGGAATGGGAGATGGATGTTTTCGGCGTGATTATTGAGGCCCTTGTGCGACCAATGATCCAGACTTGGCGCGATTTCCCGCTTGGCGGCGCCATATGAGCGCAGCTTGTCCGTGATGATCTGCTTGGGAACGAAACCAAGACGCTTTATCAGGCGGCGTAACAGCCGTTTTGCAGCCCGTTTGTCCCGTTTTGGTTGGGTATTTCCTCCTGCACGATGCCATGTTGATCGACCGCGCGCCAAAGCCAGTACTTGCGACCGGAGATTCTCACAACGACCTCATCGAGGTGCCAGACATCGCCTGAACGGTCCTGTCGCTGCCGCAAGTTTCGAGCGACCAGCGGTCCGAACTTGATGACCCAACGCCGGACCGTCTCGTAAGATGTCGATCCCGCGCTGCAGCAGCATCTCTTCAACTTCACGCAGGCTCAAATTAAAGCGAACATAAAGGCACACCGCGTGTGTAATAATCTGAGGGGGAAAACCGTAGCTCTTGTAGCTGATGGGCGATGAATTCATCGATGTCACCTACGTCCAATTTCGGGCATGAGCAACCACACGACAGAAAATGCGACAACAGCGGGGCGGCAATAGCAAGGACTCTCCGATTGACAATTTATCCTCTGCATCATATATCATATATATTAATAGGAGAAAGACATGCACGATTATGTTGTCGTCGGTGGGGGATCGTCTGGCTGCGCGGTTTCAGGTCGGCTTGCTATGGAGAATGCCGGCTCGGTGCTGATACTCGAAGCTGGTGGGTGGGACAAAAACCCATTGATTCACATTCCTGCGGGTTTCACCAAACTTCTAGATACCAAATACCTGTATCACTACGAAACCGCGCCTCAGGAAAACCTCGATGGAAAATCCCGGATCATGCCGCAAGGCAACGTGCTGGGCGGTGGCGGTTCAGTGAACGCGGCAATCTATATCCGCGGCCAGCGTTCAGACTACGATGGTTGGGCCGAAGACGGCGCGGAAGGATGGTCCTATTCGGAGGTTTTGCCTTACTTCAAGCGTGCTGAAGACAACGACCGTTTGTCCGATGACTACCATGGGGTGGGGGGGCCGTTGGGAGTTTCTGACCTACGCCAAATCACCGACATTACGCGGGCGTTTGTGAGATCATGTCAGGAAGCCGGTATCCCGTTCACTCCCGATTTCAATGGTGCACGCCAGCGTGGCGTTGGCTTTAATCAGACGACAACGCGCAACGTGCGCCGCTGCAGTGCGGCCGTTGGCTATGTGCATCCAATGCGAAAAAAGGGCCTGATCGACGTTGAAACCGGATGCCTTGTGACGAAGATCATCCTGGAAGGCGATAAGGCCGTAGGCGTCGAATACGTTCAAGGGGGCCAGCTGAAAGTAGCACGGGCTGCCAAGGAAGTGATCCTTTCAGCCGGTGCGGTACAAAGCCCTAAAATCTTGATGTTGTCAGGCATCGGGCCCGAACAGGAACTTAAGTCTCATGGCATCCAGATCAATGTTGCTTTGGATGGTGTGGGTCAGAACCTTCAGGACCATCTGGAATACCCAGCTGTCCGGTATTGCACTGGCAAGCATGGGTATTACGGCCAAGATTCCTTTTTCAATTCGATCAAGAACGGGCTGCAATACATGCTGTTTAAATCGGGGCCAGTCGCCTCGAATGTGACCGAAGCCTGCTGTTTCGTAAACGTAGACGACATAGAGGCGGAGCCCAATTTGCAGATGCATTTTGTTCCGATTGTTTTCCTGGATATGGGCAGCGAAACAATTTCTCGCGCAGGAGCCACCATCAACCCGTGCGTTGTGAAGCCTCGGAGTCGAGGAGAATTGCGTCTGAAATCAGCTGATCCAAAGGATCACCCGATCATGGATCCACGCTACCTTTCTGATCCGGAGGACCTGAGAATATCGGTAAAGGGACTCAACATGGCACGGGACATTCTGGCTCAGCCATCTTTTTCGAAGTATCTGGAAAAAGAAGAAGCGTTCCCCGGCAAGAACATGACGCAGGAAGATGAGCTTGCGAATTATGTGAAAGAGCGAGGTAAAACTGTTTACCACCCCGTCGGAACGTGCCGGATGGGCAAAGATGACCTGGCTGTGGTTGACCCGGAGCTCAAAGTGCATGGCGTCCGCAATCTGCGGGTTGTTGATAACTCGGTCATGCCCAGCCTGATTTCAGGCAATACGAACGCAACAGCTATCATGATTGGTGAAAAAGCGGCGGATCTGCTTCGCAGAGCGCCGCCGCTAACGCCCACGAATGCCTGATAACTCCCTAAACTGGCCGAAGATTTTCTTCGGCCCTTTTTTTGGTGGAATCTGCAGTTAGTTGTATCATATATCAAATATGAACAGGCGAGGTGAACCATGAGCAAGTCGAATCTTCAACCTCTGAACAAGGGCAATTTGTCTGAACAGGTCTATGCCGCAGTCAGAAAGGCCTTGATGGATGGAAAATACGAGCCGGGCGCGCGTTTGACAATAAGCGGTCTGGCTAGTGAGCTGGATGTTTCGATTACACCGGTACGTGAAACTATATTCCGGTTGGTTAGTGAGCGGGCGCTTGAGATGAAGGCGGCGACGGCAATCTATGTGCCAGAAATTTCTGCCGATCAGCTGCGCGAGATTCAGACCATCCGGATGTTGCTCGAGGGAAAAGCAGCCGAGGTGGCCGCGACGAAAGTGACACCGAAACAGCTCGCAAAACTCGAACAGACGCACAAAGCCTTTCAAGAGTCTGCTGCGACGAATCCGTTGAAAGCGGCTTACTTGAACCGAGAATTCCATTTTGCGCTGATGGAAATAGCCGAAATGCCAATGTTGTACGCGACCGTCGAAAACATGTGGACCCTGATGGGACCGCTCTTACGAGTATTCCATGTGGAAGCACCCTCGCGCGACCTGACCAGTGGTCGGCACGGGCATTTCGATGTGCTTGAGGCGTTGAAAGAACGTGACGGCGCGAAAGCTCAGAAAGCTATTCAGGACGACATATCTTTGGGTTTGAACATGGTCGCCTGGATCGAAGCTCGGGCACTCGAAAGCGCCCGAGCCTGAGGTTAGAGTTCAATCCAAGTTGTTTTAAGCTCGGTATATTTGTCCAGCGCGTGAAGCGACTTGTCTCGGCCGTTGCCCGATTGCTTGTAACCACCGAAGGGCACCGTGATATCGCTGTGATCGTGATTGTTGACCCAAACGGTTCCGGCGCGAAGTGATCGCGCAATACCATGCACACGGGAAATGTCGCGACCCCACAGCGTTGCTCCCAACCCAAAGGGTGTGTCATTGGCGACGGTCACCGCTTCCTCATCAGATTTCACAGTAATTGTTGACAGGACCGGCCCGAAGATTTCCTCGCGCGCGATTGTCATGTCGTTGGTCACGTTCGTGAAGATTGTCGGGTTCAAGTAAAAACCGCCAAGGGCGCTGTCCGGTCGGTCGCCGCCCAAAACCAGTTCAGCGCCTTCTTCCTTGCCCTTTTCGACATATCCTTCGACACGTGCGAGATGGTCCTGTTCTACCAGCGCCCCAAGTTTGGTGCTGGGATCAAGAGGATCGCCTGGTTCGATTTGTTTGGCGGTTTCGATGACAGTCTGCATAAAGTCGTCATGGATCTTTTCGGAGACAATCAGGCGCGAAGGCGCGACGCAGACTTCTCCTTGGTTGAAGCAGATTGCTGTTGCAGCACGTTGCGCGGCCTTTTCGAGATCTGCATCATCCAGAACTATGTTCGGACCTTTCCCACCGCATTCCAGCCAGACAGATTTCATATTCGACTGACCGGCATATTCGAGGAACATCTTACCGACGACACCTGAGCCAGTGAACGCTAGGCAGTCCACATCCATATGCAGGCCCAATGCCCGTCCCGCTGTTGGACCAAATCCGGGAACAACGTTGAAAACCCCGTCGGGAATGCCTGCTTCTGCAGCCAGTTCGGCCATCCGGATCGCGGTTAAAGGAGATTGCTCGGCCGGCTTAAGGACGACTGAGTTGCCAGTTGCCAGAGCAGGTGCAAATTTCCACGACGCCATGAGCATTGGGAAATTCCAGGGAACAACAGCCCCTACAACACCGACCGGTTCACGGGTGATCATTGCAAGAGCATTGTCTGCCGTGGGTGCGATTTCATCGTAGATCTTGTCAGGGCATTCCGCGTACCATTGCAAGGTTTCCAGCACAACGTTCACGTCTATATCGCGGCTTTCGGCAATAGGCTTGCCCATATCAATAGTTTCCAAAACCGCCAGCTCATCCATGTTGGCTTCGAAAAGCTCGGCGAATCGCAACATCTTCTTTTTGCGATCACGCGGTGACATTCTTGACCAGGCGCCAGTTTCAAACGCGTTTCGCGCCGCCTTTACCGCAAGATCGACATCCTCGGAGCCGGTTGCTGCGACCTGATTGATAACCGCGCCATCACGTGGCGAGATGTTATCAAAAGTCTTTCCAGACAGTGCATTTACGAACTTTCCATCAATAAAAGCCCGACCATTTGGGCGCAGTGTCTTTTGCATTTCAGAAATGGTTGTTCTGTCTAGGGGCATGTTTGATCCTTTCCTCCCTTGACCAATGTATCATATATCATATAGCTTACTAAAAACGACTTCAAACCAAATCTTTCGAACGTCTCGGAAGTCAGGGAAACAGAAATGCTGGACAACGAACTTGTTTTGACTGCGACGGAATTGGGAAAACTGCGTGACCGCGCGCAATTCATACGGCTGGAGACCATTCGCCTGATCGAGATTGCCAAGGTGGGTCACTACAGTTCGGTGTTCTCGGCGGCTGAGATCTTTGCGGCACTTTATTATGATGTCATGAACCTTCACGCTGCCGACCCCAAGTGGCCAGAGCGTGACCGGTTTCTAATGGGCAAGGGGCACGCCGCCGTCGGGCTTTTCCCGATTCTGGCGGATTTGGGTTACCTCGATACCGAAACACTGGACGGGTATACCAGGCTGGGTAATCCGCTGGGCGATCACCCCGATATGCGAAAAGTTCCTGGGATCGACTTCTCATCCGGTTCGATTGGTCATGCTTTGTCCAACGGTGTCGGGATGGCCCTCGGTGCACGTGCCAAGGGGCTGGATTTCACCACATTCGTCATGCTGGGCGACGGTGAAATGCAGGAAGGTCAGGTTTGGGAGGCGGCTCTTTGCGCTGCCCACCATGAACTCAGCAATGTTATCGCCATCGTCGACCGCAACGGATATCAGCTGGACGGCAAAGTAGATGATACCATGGCTATTGAGCCACTGGACGAAAAGTGGCGCGCGTTTGGTTGGGACGTCCACGAGGTTGACGGCCACGATCTGGAAGCACTCACACCGCTGTTGCGGCGTTTGAAATCCGACAAGACCCGAACAAAACCGGCCTGTGTGATCGCCAAGACGCTGAAGGGCAAGGGCGTGTCTTACATGGAGACCGAGCCGGGATGGCATCTCGGATATCTGGATCCGTCGGATGCGGATGCCGCGCGTGACGAAATACTCAGCAAGGTAATCTGATATGAACAAGCCTCTTTCCCCGAATTCGTGGCAATATCGCGAGTTGAACACCAAGAACCCTGGTCTGGATCACTTTTCGAATGGATTGTTCGCGCTGGTCGATGCAGGGCATGACGTCATAGCTGGATCCGCCGACCTGCAATATTCCAATGGATTGAACCGCTTCTCGGCAAAATACCCGGACCGCTACGTTCAGTTCGGCATTTCGGAACAGAACATGGTGTCTGCCGCTGCCGGCCTGGCCACCACGGGCATGGTGCCATTCGTTGCAACCTTTGCGTCGTTTGTCGGCCTTCTGACCTGCGAGCAGATCCGCATGGACATTGCCTATTGCGCTCTGCCGGTTCGGCTGGTCGGGCATCACACCGGCATTTCGATGGGGTTCTACGGAACGTCTCATCACGCAACGGAGGACATCGGAACCATGCGCTCTATTGCGGATTTGACGGTGGTTTCTCCAGCAGATGGCCCTCAATTCGAAGCCGCAATTCGCGCATCGGGCGACCATGATCGTCCGATCTATTTCCGCACTGGTCGCGGCCGCGAACCCGATCTCTATGACCCCAAACAGGATTTTATATTTGGCAAGGCCATCGAGCATACAAAAGGCGAGGAAGTCACGATCATCGGTTGCGGTTTGCCGGTGCACCCTTCTGTACAGGTCGCCAAACGGCTCAGGTATGAGGGTCGGTCAATTGGTGTACTGGACATGCCGACCATCAAGCCGCTCGACAAGGACGCAATACTTGAAGCCGCTGAACGGTCGGAGGTCATCCTTACGATCGAGGAACACAATGTGCTGGGCGGGCTGGGTGCTGCTGTTGCTGAAGTGCTGGCGGAAGCCGGAAGCCAGGCTCGTCTGGTTCGCCACGGGATTCGGGACGAGTATGCCCTGATCGCACCGCCCACACATCTCTATGCGCATTACCAACTGGACGAAGCTGGCATCGAAGCGGTGGTGCGAGGTGTTATCAGATAACACACGTGTCTAATTTCGCTTGACGCTATAATACATCATATATGATGGTTAAACTGCGGTAAGCCGCGCCTTGGAGGAGGAACCATGAAACACTACCAGAAACTGTTTGCGACAGTGGCAATCGGTGCGACGCTTGCGGTGCCAACGCTGGCATCAGCGGAAGACAAACATGAGATCTATACTCTGCTGCCGCAGACATCGCTTGTAGGTCTGATCGATCCGAACATGGACAGTCGGGCGGGCATTGCAAAAGCATTGCCCGAAGCACCCGGCCAATACGGTGACAAGCTCAGTATCGGCTGGACAGAGATCACCTTGGGCAACCCCTGGTTCGTAGGCCTGATCGACGACGCAAAGAAGGCCGCCGAAAAATACGGATATGAATTAGATGTGCAGGTGGCAGATGGCGATCCGGCCAAGACCTCGTCTCATGTGGATACTTTTATCGCACGAGGCGTGGATGTCATAGTAATCGACCCGACCGATCTGGCGTCGGCGGCCGCAGATGCTGAACGCGCGGTCGAAGCGGGCATTCCGGTGATTGCCATCGGTACCGTCCCGGATGAATCCCCGATTGTCACCACGGTGACCTGGAACCCCTATATCAACGGGTTCCTGGCGGGTCGTTACATGGCGACGCAGTACAGCGCCGACGAGCATGTAAATGCCGCCACCCTGATTGGACGCGTCGGTAACTCCACCTCGGAAAGCCGCGTCAATGGCATGGTGTCGGGCTTTGTCTATGAGCGTGGCCTTCAGATGGGTAAGGACTGGTCCGAAGAAGACGGGATGCTGGCCGGTTTCAACGCCTTCCAGGAAGTCAATACCGGAGGGTCGTTCTCGTCGGACGAGCTCAAGTTTTCGATATTGGCACAGGGTGTTGCACATTGGACCGAAGAGGGCGGCTTGAACGCGGCCGAGGACATTCTCACCGCCCATGGTGAAAACCTGGATCTGTTCATGGCCGGCAACGACTTTATGGGCATTGGTGCGCTGAACGCATTGGATAACCAGGGTCTGAACGGCAAGGTTGATGTGGCCGCATCGGCTGACGGTTTCCGCGTTGCGCTGGATCTTGTCAAATCGGGTGACCTGATGGCGACTGGCCTGTTCTCGGGCACGCATGTCGGCGAAGCGACCATTGAACTGATCCACCAGATCTTCGATGAAGGGTTCGATGCCAGCAACATGCCGATGGGTTCGTTCCTGCCGCCTGAGACGGTGACCCCGGCCAATGTCGACAAATTCATCGATCCCGACAAGAACAATCCGTTCTACGTTTACGAAATCCCGCCTTTCAAGACGATCGACGGTCTGCGGAACTGAATATCGGTTTCACCGAAAAGTCGGGTGAACCCCGGCTTTTCACCGCCAATGTGTTTTCTATAGGGGAGGAAATCTGTGAAACACTGGAATACTGCAATCGCTACTCTTGCAACGACGTCAATGCTGTCGGTCTCAGCACCGGCATCGGCGCAGAACAAGCATGAAATTTATACGCTGCTGCCGCACTCGTCGTTGTCTGGCGTGATCGACCCGAACATGAGCGACCGCTCTGGCATCGACAAAGCGTTGCCAGAGGCGCCCGGTCAGTATGGAGATAAACTCCAAATCGGGTGGACCGAGATCACGTTGGGCAACCCCTGGTTTGTCGGCGTGATTGACGTCGCGAAAGAGAAGGCAGAAGAATACGGTTACGAACTCGACGTCCAAGTTGCAGATGGAGACCCTGCCAAGACTTCGGCGCATTTCGACACGTTTATCGCCCGAGGCGTTGACGTCATCGTGGTCGACCCGACGGATTTGGCTTCGGCAGCAATCGATGCCGAACGTTCGGTCGAGGCGGGAATTCCAGTGATTGCCCTGGGCACCGTTCCGGATGAATCACCCATCGTGACTACGGTGTTGTTCAACCCTTATGGCAATGGATTTACCGCTGGCCAATACGTGGCGCAGCAATATGACAAGGACCAGCAGATCAACGCCGCAACACTGATTGGTCGCGTTGGCAACTCGACCGCCGAGAGCCGTGTGAACGGTCTCATTTCCGGTTTTATCTATGAGCGCAGCCAGCAGCTAGGCCTGGGCTGGTCCAAAGAAGACGCCATGCTGGAAGGCTTCAATCGCTTTCAGGAACTGAACAAGAAGGGCTCATTCCACGCGGATGCTGTCAACTTTTCAGTTTTGGCCCAGGGTGTGGCGCACTGGACCGAAGAGGGCGGGTTGGACGCGACGGAGGACTTTCTGTCGGCGCATGGCGACACGCTTGATGTGATCCTGGCTGGGAACGATTTTATGGGAATTGGCGCCATAGGTGCGCTCGAGAACCAGAACCGTAGCGGTGACATTCAGGTTGCGGCCGCTGCCGATGGCTTCCGTGTTGCGCTCGATCTCGTTCAGTCCGGCGACATGATGGTGACGGCGTTGAACTCGGGAACCCACACGGGAGAAGGTGTGTTAAAGCTGATCCACGAAATCTTCGACGGCGGTAGGGATGCAAACAACCTGCCGATGGGATCGTACTATACGCCGCCGCAGATCGCGACCAAGGACAACGTTGCAGGCTTCATCGACGAAGATGATAGCAACCCGTTTTTCAAATACGAGGTACCTGAATTCCGCACCATCGAAGAAATACGACACTGAGCCACCGTTAATTAGGCAAGGCCAAATTGGCTGGCCTTGCCTACGAACCCAGAGAGGAGGGGACATGGAACGACTTAGCATGAGCGGGATATCCAAACGCTTCGGTGGTATCCACGCGCTTTCTGATGTGTCTTTCTCTGCTCAGGGCGGCGAGGTCCATGCCTTGATGGGCGAAAACGGGGCTGGCAAATCCACTTTGATGAAAGTGTTGTCCGGTGCCTATGATCACGAGGGCGGAGAAATCCGGATCGACGGTGACCGTGCCAATATCCATTCACCCCACGAAGGCATGAAACTCGGGGTGTCGATCATTTACCAGGAATTTTCACTCGCCAGCCATATGACGGTCGCCGAAAACATCCTGATGCACGAGCTTGGCGAGAAGTTTTCCATTAATTACCGCGAATTGAACCGGCGTGCCGCCGAACTGCTGGAGGAGATGGGCTTTTCCGACATCGATCCGCGCAGCACGGTTTCGGATCTTACCGTGGCCTACCAACAGGTGGTCGAAATCTGTAAAGCGCTGTCGCACGAATGCAAGATTATGGTGCTGGACGAACCGACCGCCGTTCTGACCAACCACGAAACGGAAAAACTGTTCCGCCTGGTCCGAAAGCTGCGCGATCAAGGGGTCTGCGTGATTTATATCTCGCACCGGCTGGATGAAATCTTCGACCTGTGTAACCGAGTGACGATCCTTAAAGACGGCAGCACGGTCGGCACCTGGGACACAAATACTCTGGACCATGACAGCCTGACAAATCTGATGATCGGGCGCGAGCTGACGGATTTCTTTCCGGAGCGTGACGCAAAGATCGGTGCCGCGGCGCTGGAGGTGCGTGGTCTCAGCTCCGGCAGCATGGTGTCGGATGTTAGCTTCTCGGTGCGCCGGGGTGAGGTGCTGGGTATCGGTGGCCTTGTCGGAGCAGGCCGAACCGAAGCGTTGCGGGCGATTTTTGGCGCAGACAAACGCGATGGTGGAACCGTCACCCTGCACGGCCAGGAGGTGCACAACCGCACAGCCGGGGAGGGGGTCCGGAACCGCATCGGATTGCTGCCGGAGGACCGCAAACATCAGGGCGTACTGCTTGATCTCCCGATCCGCGACAACGCTCTGATGACTCCGGTCAATCCTTTCATCTCGGTCACCGGTTGGATCAACCAGACAGGCGAGCGCAACATAGTTCAGGAGCTTTGGAAGGAATTGCGCCTTAAGGCAACCAGCCAGGATGCGAACGTCTCGACGCTTTCGGGTGGAAACCAACAGAAGGTAGCTCTGATGAAGTGGTTGGTTGCGCATTGCGACGTGCTGCTTCTCGACGAACCGACCCGCGGCGTCGATGTGGGCGCCAAGGTCGAGATTTACCGCGTGATCAACCAATTGGCCGAGCAGGGAGCGGCCATCGTCGTGGTGTCCTCGGAAATGATCGAACTGATCGGTATGTGTGACCGGGTGATGGTCATGCGCGGCGGACGGATGGCGGGTACGCTCGAAGGCGACGCCATCCGGGAAGAGAACATAATCGAACTGGCAATGGGGCAAGACAATGTCCACTGATACAACCAATACAGCAACTGGCGCTAAGGCGCCTTCGGAACCCCGTCAACTGTCCGTCGTCGGATTGCTGATCAAGTACAACATCTTCATTATGTTGGCGGCACTGATCGTCGCATCGTCCTTGTTGTCCGAGCATTTCCTGACGGTGCAGAACGGATTCAACCTGTTGCGGCAACTGGTGCCACTGTTTCTGGCCTCGATTGGCATGCTGTTGGTCATACTGACCGGCGGGATCGATCTATCCGTTGGCTCTTTGGCGGCCATCGGCGGCATGGCCGTGGCCATGCTGATGCCGGCAATGCCTTTCGAAGGTGCCATTGCCCTGATCTGCTGCGTGCTGCTCGCGATTTCGGCTGGCGCCCTTCTTGGGGCCATGAACGGTGTCATGGTCGCCAAGTTCAACATGGCGCCATTTGTAGTTACTCTGGCGATGATGACGATGGCGCGGGGGTTGGCCTACATGCTGACCAATGGCCAGCCAGTGCGATTTGACCGCGAGTTGTCAACCGCCCAGATCCTCAAGACCTTTGGCTCGAAAGGGGTGCCCTGGCTGGGCATCCCCTGGCCTATAGTGATGATCGCGGTGATCATCGTTGTATTCATCCTGATCCTGCGGCGCACCAGCTATGGACGTATGACAGTGGCCACTGGCAGCAACGAAACAGCTGTGCGTCTCGCTGGCCTGCCCGTCGCCCGCTACAAGTTTCTGGCCTACACGATCTGTGGTGGTCTGAGCGCACTTGCCGGGATCGTTGTGACCTCGCGCACCTCCGTGGGAACACCTGTCACCGGCATGGCGCTGGAGCTTGACGCGATCGCCGCCTGTGTGATCGGTGGCGCGTTGCTATCAGGAGGCAAAGGTAGTGTGACGAACACGGTGATCGGCGTTCTGATCCTCGGACTCATCGGCAACATCATGAACTTGATGTCGGTTCCAGCCTATCCGCAGCAGATCATCAAGGGTGCGATCATCATACTCGCCGTGTTGTTGCAAGGACTCGGAAGCCGAGACGCAAAAATCTAATTTCTACCAGCCAACAGGAGGAAGGCTATGAACACCTGGATCAAAACCGGGCTGATGGCGATCGCGCTCGCGACCGCTGCAATGAGCGCACAAGCGCGCAATGTGCTGATTGAAAACGGGCCGGACGGGCACCCTATTGTCACGGCCATGCCCGCAACAAGCGTTGATGAAATTCCTGACATCGGCGGATTGCCAAACAAACGGTTTCTGTACGGAACCATCGGTGGGATCGAAAGCGCAGTGAATGTTCGCTTTGGTCGAGTTGAACCATACGGCTATATCGCGGAACACGAAGGCAAAAGTAATTACGTACTCTACGTCGTGCGCGGCTCTGGCTCGCTGGTCAATACCGACGGCGAGGGAAACGAGGTATCCCGATTTGAGTTCAGCGCGGGCGATGTCATTACGTTCCGGCCTTACACGATGCATTATTGGGAAAATGGCGGCGAGGTCTGGGAGTTCATTGGCGTCGAACAGAAAGACGCTCAGTGACAAACCTGCCCCATCGCTGTTAATGGCGGTGGGGTTTTCATTTGGATCTAAGCGATCGGAGTAAGCAATGAAAGCTTTCGTTCACGACAAGACTGGAACGCCGGACACACTCCATCTGGCCGAAATAGACACTCCGGAATGCGGCCCTCGCGATGTCGTAGTCGAAAACCGCGCCATAGGGTTGAATCCGGTGGATTGGAAATTCGTGGAATGGGGGCATGATGCCTGGACATGGCCACATGTTCCCGGGGTCGATGGCGCAGGCGTGATCGTAGAGGTTGGAACCGAGGTGAGACACCTGTCAGCCGGAATGCCGGTTGCCTATCACACCGATTTGGTGCGCCAGGGCAGCTTCGCCGAGCGCACCGCAATACCCGCTCGGGCGGCTATTCCATTGCCCGCCAGTCTCCCATTCGAAGTTGCCGCGACACTGCCATGCCCGGCGCTGACCGCGTACCAAGCTTTGGAAAAGCTGCCGCAAATGCCCGGCGCGCGGGTCCTGTTGACAGGCGCAAGCGGAGCGGTCGGAGGCGCATTCCTGCAATTGGCTGATGACCGCGGATGGATCATTCATGCGGCGGCGTCCTCGGCGCAGCATGATAGGGTCAGGCGTCTTGGGGCAGCAGTTTGCCACGATTACCGTTCTCCGGATTGGCAATCACAATTGCGCATTGGCGAAGATAGCCACCCGTTCTGGGCCGTCGTAGACATGGTCAGCGGCAGCCATGCAGCGGAGCTGGCCAATGTTATTGCTGCCAATGGTCATCTTGTCTGTATTCAGGACCGTCAGGAAACCGCGCCGCTTCCGGCCTTCACCACGACGATATCCCTGCACGAAGTTGGCCTCAACGGCCTGCACAATTGCGGCACCGACGCTCAGTGGGCTGATCTTGTCGCCGCCGGGCGCTCTATCGCTGAGCGCTGCATGACGGGTGACTTTGATCCGCAGATTATTGAAATTGCTGAATTCGCCGCACTGCCAGATGCTTTGGCCAGGCTTAAGTGCGGTCCAAACCCGGGAAACAGGGTCGTGCGCCTCTGAGGCGACGGCAGAATGTCGTGAACAGAAAATCGACCTATGATGCGGCTCAGCCGCAGGGAATGATCTACACGATGGAAACCCGTGTGCGATGGGCCGATATCGACCGGCTTGGGCACGCCAACAATATCGCCTACTGGCGATGGTGCGAGGATGCGCGCAACCGGCAAGCTGTCGAGATCGGTCTTGGACAACCGGCACCTGATCGCCCATCTCAGATCATGGTGGCATCGCAGGCGGAATACCTGGCACCGGTTTCGCTTGATGACGTCCTCACAGTAGAACGGCAGGTGGTACGGATCGGCCGAACCAGCCAGGACGTCGAGTATACGATTTTGCAAGAGGAAGAGGTGGTATTTCGGGCCTCTTGTACGATCGTGTTGTTCGACGTTCTAAGCGGCGCTCCCGTCCCCTATCCAGACGATGTCCGAAAGCGCCTTTTGTCTACGGATGATTAGTCCGCACCCAGCGGTCCCAAAAGGAAATCGGCCAACAACTGGGTCTGTCCCGTAATCATGTGTTTGCCCTTATGGATCGTGCATCCCCTTGCACGCACGGCCTCCAGCAAAGCGGTGACATCCGGCTGCATGATAACCTCGCCAACCAGCGCGTCGGTTTGAATACTGTCCGGGTCAATCGGCAGGGGATCGTCCGCCTTCAGACCAACCGAAGTGGCATTGATAACCACATCATGGTCGCCGCCAACTGCCTCGCCGGCTGACACGATGTCGGTTTCAAATTCCGTGTTCAGCTTTGCGGCAAGATCCTCGGCTTTTGATCGAGTCCTGTTGGCGATTGTCAGGTGTTCAACCTTCTCTTCGACCAACGAATGCGCGATACCAGTTGCCGCACCGCCTGCACCCAACAGCAAAACGCGTCGCCCCTGCATCTCATGCCCTTCGTTGAGCAGACCCTGCAGGTAACCGGGTCCATCATACATCCGGCCAATGAACCTTCCGTCATCGGTGCGCCGAGCAACGTTGGACACCTGCAGGAAACGGGCGGCCCCTTCCAACTCGTCACACAGGCTCGCAACATCGGTTTTGTGAGGGATTGTGACGATGACCCCGGCCAGGCTTTCACACAATCTCAGCGCATCCCAGACTTGCGGCAGGTTTTCCCGGCTGACCTGCCAAGGCACAAGAATGGCGTTCCGCCCCTGTTTCTCGATCAATGGATTAAAAAAGGATGGGGTTCTAAGATGCGTCGATGGATAGGCAAGATGCACGATAACCCGGGTCCGGCCGTCTATGTTCATTTTCGTCTCCGTTCTATGGCTTGACTAAAGACATATCATATATCATGTTTGATGAACAGTGTTTGCTTCAACTGGAATCACAACAATGTCCGACACCCTGTTTGACAAAAATCTTCGCGTTTTCGGTTCGCCGTCCCGTTACATTCAAGGGTTGGGTGCCATCGGGCAGGTTGGGCGGCTCGTTTGCGATTTGGGTCACCGGGCTGTCATCGTTTCCGATAAGCTAGTCCTGGATTTGATCGGCGATCAACTGAAGGCATGTCTGATTGATTTTGAAATGACCTTCGAAATTGTGGAATTCAACGGTGCACTTCTTCCGAATACGGGAATTCAGCTGGCAAAGAAGTACGAACCTGCCGCAGGCGACGTCATTGTAGCATGTGGCGGAGGGCGTGCTATCGACACCGGTAAGGCCTTGGCCGAGATCGTGAAAGCTTCGCTGATCACCATTCCAACCGTTGCTTCTAACGACGCACCGACCAGCAAAAACTTTGTGCTCTATGACAAGGCTCATCAGTTGGTCGAAGTGCGTCATCTGCCAAAGAACCCCGATGCTGTAATCGTCGACACCGGGATACTCGCGCGCGCCCCAAAACATATGTTCGCTGCAGGGTTGGGCGACGCATTGGCGAAGTACCCTGAGGCGCATGCCTGCGCGCGAGCCGAGGGCGTCAACATGTTTAATGCCACGCCGCCACGCGTGGCGCTGGCCATCGCGAAATGCTGCGAAGACACGCTGCTTGCGTATGGCGCTTCTGCTTTTGATGTTGCCGGGTCAGGCCAGGTGACCGCAGCATTCGATGCTTCGGTCGAGGCCATGATTCTTATGGCCGGACTTGGTTTTGAAAATGGCGGCCTGTCGATTGCACATGCTCTGACCCGCGGGTTGTCGCTGATTCCCGGCGCAAAAGACGCGCCTCATGGTTTTCAGGTGTCTTATGGCCTGTGCGTTCAACACATGCTGGCTGAATTTGGCATGGAAACGGCCAGGCTGAACCTGATGCGGCATGTAGGGCTTCCGCTCACGTTGTCGGAACTGTGCAGGCGCCCGGTCTCGCAGGATGACTATGCTGCGATCGCTCAAGCCACCTCGAAGGTTAGGCATCTCAGAAACTTCCCGGCAGATGTTTCTGTCAACCAGTTGATCGACGCGATGCAATCAACCGAAACCCTGTTCAGAAAGACACCGGAGAATGAACTCGGATGACCTCAATTCTTAATCTGATCAACAACCCGACGCTGCTGCGCAGGTCGCTGGTCGCTGAAAACCAGGGAAGTCCGGTCGATAATCCAGCGACTGGTGAAATCATTGCCTGGGTTCCGGACGTCTCTGTCGACCATATCAGACAAGCCGTTGCAAAGGCCGAAGCGGCACTGCCGACATGGAAAGAGCTGACGGCGAAGGCCCGCGCCGCGATCCTGCGCCGCTGGTTCGATCTGGTGATTGAAAACCAGGAAGATCTGGCCCGGATCATGAGCGCAGAGCAGGGCAAGCCCCTCACCGAAAGCCGTGGCGAGGTTCTCTATGGCGCATCTTTCATTGAATGGTTCGGAGAAGAGGCTAAGCGGGTTTATGGCGACATGATCCCGGCTACAGCAGCTAACAACCGTATTGCCACGATCAAACAACCTGTCGGGGTGGTGGCCGCCATAACACCCTGGAATTTTCCAAACGCCATGATCACGCGAAAAGCTGCGCCTGCGTTGGCATCCGGGTGCACAATGGTGCTGAAGCCAGCCAGCGCGACGCCGCTTAGCGCTTATGCATTGGAATATTTAGCGCACGAGGCCGGTATTCCGGAAGGCGTATTTAGCGTGGTAACTTCTCGCAACGCATCCACAGTAGGAACCGAACTAGCGACAAACCCCAAAATCGCCAAGCTCACCTTCACCGGGTCCACCGAAATTGGACGGGTGCTTCTGGAGCAGTCTGCGCAGACGGTGAAGAAAGTGTCGATGGAACTTGGCGGCAACGCGCCATTTATCGTTTTTGACGATGCCGATCTCGACGCCGCCGTTCAGGGGGCATTGGCGTCGAAATTCCGAAATACCGGACAAACCTGCGTTTGTGCCAACCGATTGCTGGTACAATCGGGTGTTTACGATCAGTTCGCCGAGAAACTGGCAATCGCGGTTTCAAAGCTCTCGGTCGGTGATGCACAGGAGGGTGAATTCGATCAGGGACCATTGATCAATGCAGCAGCCGTTGAAAAGGTCCGGGAACATATTCAGGACGCAACCGACAAAGGCGCTCGGATTGTTGCCGGGGGCGCGGCAGGTCCGAAAGGTGGAAACTTCCATCAACCAACTGTCATGACCGGCGTAACCACAGACATGCTGGTTGCCAAAGAAGAAACATTCGGACCGGTGGCGCCGCTCTTCCGCTTCGAGACCGAAGACGAGGCCATCAGATTGGCCAATGCAACGGATTTTGGGTTGGCCGCCTATTTCTATTCCCGCGACATCGGACGAGTCTGGCGTGTGGCCGAGAAAATCGAGGCCGGCATGGTGGGTATCAACGAAGGCATCATCTCGACCGAGGTCGCCCCGTTCGGGGGGATCAAACAGTCCGGTCTCGGGCGCGAAGGCTCCAAATACGGCATCGATGACTATCTGGAGCTCAAATACCTGTGTTTTGGCGGGCTTGAAGCAACGGTTTGAAAAGGAAAGGAATACGGCATGGCAACGGCGATTGTGACCGGTGGAGGATCGGGTATCGGTGCGGCGACGGCTGCGGCATTGCACCAGGCCGGGCACGATGTTGTCGCGGTAGGTCTGGACCGAACTGAAGAGTTACCGGATCATATCCGCTTCGAAACACTCGACATTTCAGATGAGCAGGAAACTGCGGCCTTCTTTAGAAACTTTGATGAAATTTCTGCGCTTGTTAACTGCGCAGGCATCTTGCGACACCAACGGGAATGGGAGGCGGACCACTTCTCTACCGTTCTTGATGTCAATCTGACTGGAGTTCTGAATGGTGCCACCGCTGCTAAAATGGCGTTGTCAAAGGCCGGCGGTTCGATCGTCAACATTGCGTCCATGTGGAGCTATTTTGGCTCACCTGGGTCCCCTGGCTATGCCGCGAGCAAGGCGGGAGTTGTGGCATTGACCCGCTCGATGGCGACCGCATGGGCCAAGGATGGCATACGCGTCAATGCAGTCGCGCCGGGTTGGATTAAAACAAAACTAGCGGCTAAAGCATTCAACGATGCGGAGCGATCGAAGAAAATAAATGATCGCATCCCGATGGGCGAATGGGGGGAGCCGGACGACATCGCTGCGGTCATTTGTTTTCTGGTGTCGAATGAGGCGCGATATATAACAGGTGTATTGCTGCCCGTGGATGGGGGGTATTCGATCGGATGATCGTCTTATTCGATCTTGACGGGACACTGCTGGATACCCGATCAGCAATTGTTCGGGCTTTCCGTGATGCAATCCGGAAAGTCGAAGGCCATGCGATCAACCCCGATGACGAGCATATTCACGAATTGCTCCGAAGACGTCCAAATGAATACTTCTCTCAACACTATCCCAATAGCGCATCCGCGCTGACATTAGCGTATAAGCGCGGCTACAGTTCCGATGGGGTTCAACTATTTCCCGGCGTTGAAGCTATGCTCGAGGATTTGGCGAAGTCGTGCATACTTGGAATCGTATCGAACAAGGCTCATGCCCGGATCAAAAACGATCTCGATCACTGCGGCATAGAAAAGACCGTATTTGACTTAGTCGTGGGCGCCGAAGACACGCCGGAACGAAAACCTCATCCAGCTCCAATTCTCAAGGCTTTGCCCATCAGCGGGCGCTGCGACCGGAAAGTAATTTATGTGGGTGACGGCCCACATGATGTTCTTGCGGCAAAAGCTGCGGGGGTCGAAAGTGCCGCTGTAACTTGGGGTAACTATCCCGTTGCCCAGCTACAAGCGGTTAGTCCGGGTTATGTTTTCTCGCAGGTTTCTGATTTGCATTGCGCACTTCTCAATCTTCAGAACGAACCGCTTGCTTGAGCCCAATTTAAGTTTTTCGCGAGATAGAAGCTTGGAAGTAGCGTCCATCTACACGTCCAGCCCGGCAGTCAGATTGTTTCAAAAGACGGAATGATTGTGATGGGGA
>NZ_JBWVBC010000019.1:0-32735 GCF_057221055.1 Ruegeria sp. HKCCD7181
CAGTGTTGGCACCACCGCGGCCGGGTTCATTGCCAGATAGTCGGGGTCGAACTGGTCGCCATTCAGCGCCAGCATCCGGCTTTCCCAATCCAGTTCCTTTTCGGCCAGCGCCACCCGCACCTTGGCGGCGCAGACCGACGAGTTGTTGTGATAAAGGATCAGCGACACGGGTCTATCCTGACATGAGAGATGGTAGATACAGCGCAATGCCGGGTAGCAAAATCAGCATGATGAAGAGTAGCAAGCCGCAAGCCAGATAGGGCATTCCCGCTTTCGCCACCTCGGTCATAGTCGTGCCCGTGGGTGCCACGCCAAGCATCACAAAGAGGTTGAGCCCGAAGGGCGGCGTCACCCCGCTCATCTCCAGAGCCAGCAGCATTACGATCCCGAACCAGATGAGATCGAACCCCTGCGCCTGTGCGATTGGGAAGAAGATCGGGATGGTCAGCATCATGATTGAGGCCTGATCCATGAACATGCCCATGAACAACAGGATCGCGAACATCACCACGATGACCATCACGGGCGACCAGTCGAAAGTCGCCACCGCCCGGATCATGCCAGAGGTGGCGCCGGAAAAGGCCAGAACCTGGCTGAAGGTCGACGAGGCCACCACGATCAGCAGGATCATGGTGGTGACCTTGACCGTGCCTTCCAGCGATCTGAAAATCGCCTGCCAGCTCAATCCCCCGAAGAACCAGGCGACGATCAGCACACCCAGCACTCCGAATGCGGCAGATTCGGTGGGGGTCGCAATACCCAGAAGGATCAACCCGATGACCATGAAGATGATCACGCCAAGTGGCAGGATATGGGTAAAAAAGACCTTCACTTTCTCGCCGAAGCTATGCGGCGTAGGGGTGTCCTCGGGGACGCAATCGGGGTCGATGCGGATTTTGATGAAGATCGTCGCCAGATAGAGCAGCGCCAGCAACAGGCCGGGTAAAACACCAGCGATCAGCAACCGCCCGATATCGATCTTGGCGAGGCTGCCGAGAAGCACTCCGAGACTGGATGGCGGGATCAGGATGGCAAGGCCCCCTACCCCGAGGATCGGCCCCATCGACATATGTTTCTTATACCCGCGCCGATCCATCTCGGGGACCAGCAGTGAGCCCAGCATCGCTGTATTTCCCATTGACGTGCCGGTGAGCGCTGCAAAAGTCGTACCGCCGAACACGGTGACATAAGACAGCCGTCCACGCATCCGCCCGATCAGCATATCGACGGCATCAAAGACCCTCTGCGCTACCCCGGCGTTGAAGAACAATTCTCCCATCAACAAGAACAACGGGATCGGCAGGAACACGAAATGCGTCACCGCGACCGAAGCGTTGGCTACGACCTGACTGATCCCGGCGGTTCCGGACAGCACGTACATGCCGCCGAAACTGACGAACAGGAAGGCAAAGGCCACCGGCATTGACAGGAACATCAGAAATAGAATCGAACCGAGGGCGAGTCCGCCGGCTATGTACCATTCAAACATGGGATTTCCCTCGCAAGGTTAGATCTCGCCTTCGAATTCGATGCCGCTGCTTTCCTTAGGGGGACGCAGCGTTTCACCGATTAGGAGCAGTCGGAGAAATTCCAGTCCGCAGAGCCCAAATCCGATTATCAGCGGCACAAAGAGCAGCGAACGCGGGATTTCGATCGAACGGATGTCGATAGTGCCCTTCTGCCAGAAATCCCAGGCAAATCCGGCACTCATCCACGTCGCCGTAACGCAAAGCAGGATACATACGACGATCAGCACCCGTTCGAGCGGCCGCTGAGCTGTTTCGGGCATGTATTTCAGGAAACTATCGACGCGGACATGTCCGCGCTGGCGGACAAGCCAGGGCGCAGCCAGCATGGTGACATAGATCAGAGAATACTCCGACACGGCGCTTGAAAACACCGGCGGGCGCATCCCGAACGTCCGCATGCTAACATCCGCCACGATCAGCACGAACACCGCAGCGATCATGATGCTCGCCACACGGGCGAGCATCAATATCAAACCGTCATAGAGCCGGATGATCGGTGCCATATCGTCTACTCCGCCGGCAGCGAGGCGCGCAGGGCATCATAGTGCTCGGACCCGGCCGCTTTCAGTTTTTCCCACTGCACATTACGGGCATGTTCAACATAGGCCGCCTCAGCTTCAGGGCTGAAGGTGAAGGATTTCACGCCGGCTGCTGCGACTTCGGCGGCCTCTTCCTCGGCCAGCTTCCGATAGAACTCGTGTGCGACGGGTTCATAGGCAACAACTGCCTCGCTCAGGGCCGCGCGTTGCGCGTCTGTCAGACTGTCCCACTTATCCTTGTTGATCCACAGCAGGTTGTCGAACTGCCAGATTGGCGGATCGATGCGGTAACCTGTGAACTTCTCAAAGCCGAGATCGGTAATGCCGAGGCCCGGCCATGCAGCTCCGTCAACCACGCCGCGTTCAAGCGCATTGTAGATATCGGGAGCGGGCACGGTCACGGTCGTCGCACCGTAGTTTTCCAGCCAGGTATTGTAGAACCCGGACGAGCGGATCTTGACATTTTTCAGGTCCGGCAACCCGTTTTCGTCAAGCTTGGGTTCATCCTTCATCCAGATGTGGTAACCCACACCGGCAGCCACCCAACCAAGCACGCGGGCATTGGCTTTTTCGGCGTAGATCTGATCCAGCAGGTCGGTTGCACCGCTGGCGCGTGCGCCAACAGGATCTACCGAAGTGCCATAGAGCGCCCGCGATTCAGGAACCGTTCCGACATAATATCCGGCCGCGCCAAACAGCATGTCGAAGACACCGTTCGTAAGCCCGGTCAGTTGCTCCGTGGCCGGAGTCACCTCCGGGCCGCCTACATGAACGATGTTGATGTCAGCGGCTTTGGCCGACTCACTATTGTTGAATTCCTCGACAAATTCCAAGGTCCTTTCGACGGCGTAAAACCCTGTGTCCCAATTGGTAACCAGGCGCAGGGTTTCGGCAAGCGCGGCGCTGCCGGTCACTGAAATCGTGCCGGCTGCGGTGATGGCTGCAAGTTTCGTCCAACTGGTCATAACGATCCTCCCTTATAAGCTGTCTTGCGGCGGACGAGTGCCGGACTCTGTACAAGCATTTTTCCGGTCTATTCGCCCGCACCGAATGGAAAAGCGGCGCGTAGGTCGCGCCGCTCTAGGCCCTTACTTCTTGTAGTCTTCACGCGCCGTGACTGAGATCGGGCAGGGCTCGACCGTACAGGCAATCTCGGTCTGGACATGGCGCTCGACCGTGGGTTTGCGGCTGCCGCCATCCGGTTCGCCCCAAGTAAGCGAAACCTGGGTGCCCGGCGTCGCAGCCTCTTCGTCCAGCAGCGCCAGCGAAATCCAGCCCGCCACGTTGGACGTGTAGACCGGGTAATGCGAAAGCCCCACGGCCTTGCCGTTCAGGCTGACGAGGTCATACGGGCAAGTGGCGTAGTGGCTGGCCGGCATATCCATGAACTTGAACCGGTCACCTTGGTTGAACATCGAGGCGAAAACGCGGACGACATCATCCTTGTTCCAGCGCAATGTCACCTTCTTCTTGTGCGGCTGATCCTTCTTCGCCTCCAGAGCGGCGCGACCAATAAAATCGTGGTCGAACTTGACGATGTGGCCATAACCGATGTCGTAGGGGGTCAGATAATAGTCCTCGACGTTGTCCGAAACCAGCGAGCCGCCCAGCGACAGGTTCGAAATGAACCCGTCGGCGCCCAGCCATTCGCGGAAGCCTTTCATCGACTCACCGGTATAGACCGCGGGCAGCGGCGACGGGAACCAGCCGCTTTCATGGGCCACGGTCGAATAGGTCTTGGACCCTGCGGCTCTGAGGCCCATAGGCTCGCCCACACGCAGGATTTCATCGCGGATCAGGTTGTAATCTTCGAACGGGCCGAACAGTTCCAGACCCGGTGCACCGGCCATGCCGTGACGCAGCGCGCGGACCTGTTTACCGGCGATATTGATGTAACCCATGCCGAAGAACTTGAACCCTTCGATAGGTCCGCCGTTCAGTTTTTCAAGAATGTTCCAAGCGTTTTTACCTTGTACTTCAAAACGGTAACCTACCCGGCGGCCCGTATTATCAAGCGCGCGGTCGTCGGTAGTGGCCTCAACATCGTAGTTCCCGGTCTCGATTTGGTATTGCACCCAGTCCCGGTTGATCGGCTTGTTGACGATGTTCACCTTGTTGTCCTCAAGTATGAACATCACTGCATCACCGATTACGAAACCGTCATGGTTGCAGAACACGACCTGCTTGGCGACGTCTTTGCGGAAATTGGCCATCGAGTTGATCGCCAGGTCTTCGAGCAGGCGCTTGACGTCAGGTCCTTCGATATAGTGGTCGGTCATGTGAAAGGACTGGTCGAATAGCACGGCACCATTGCGCCACGCCTCCTGTTCGTCACGCCAGTTGGTGAACTCCGCCTTGATTGGAAACTGATAGGGCCCGGTTTGGGCGTTACGCAGCATTTCGACGGGGTTGCCGATTTCATTGATCTTGTCTTCGAGCGTCTTGGCAGACATGCGAGCCTCACTTTTTTACAGCAAAATTTTCTTCGAACGCGTCATGTTCAACATTCCTATTTACTAGTGGGCCAAAAATGGGCAGAAAGGCAAGAAGAAATTCTGAGAATCCCGAAATCAACGGCGAAATCTCTGGTTTTCATAGGCGAAAGGAGAGAAATCGATGTCGAGGATCGAAGCGCGATTGAAGGAACTTGAAATCGAATTACCGGCACCATTGGTCCTGCCAAGCCCGAATCGCACCAGCGCCGTACGCGTCGACAAGATGCTATATGTGTCGGGTCACGGCGCAGCGCTTCTGGAGAATGAAACGGTCGAGCGGCGCGGAAAAGTGGACGTCGATATCACCGAGAAGCAGGGCTATGACACGGCTCGCGCGTTGGCGATAAAGATGTTGGCAACCGTCAAGCACCATGTCGGCGATCTCGACCGGGTCGAACAGGTGGTAAAAATTCTGGGGATGATCAACGCCCATCCGGACTTCGAGCGGCAAAACCGTGTGCTGAACGGCGCAAGCGATCTGTTTTACGAGGTTTTCGGACCGGATATCGGGTGCCACGCCCGCTCGTCTGTTGGCGTGGACGGATTGGTCGACCGTCAGCCGGTCGAGATCGAAGGAACCTTTTTGATCCGTGATTGAGCCGTTGACAACAATGCGTCCGAAATGGACTTTAATGGGTCTATCGTGGGCATAGCCCAATAAAAGGAGAGGTTCATTGGTCACTCATTTCACCAAAGAGGATACCCAGATTCTCGTCAACGAAATCAATGCATTTTGTGACAAACACGGGATCGCGGTGTCGACCTTCGGACGTCTGGCCGTCAATGACGGAAAGTTCGTCTCGCGGATCAGCGGCGGACGCTGGATTGCCGCGGAAACGGCAAAACGCGCCCGCGACTTCATGCAAAAGGCCGAGCGCGGAGAGGTCGTGTTGCGCGGTCGACCGCGCCGGAAAAAAGAGGAATCGAATGCGTATTCGATGGCGGAACTTGTCAACCAGGAGACTTCGATCCGCACGCCGGGCAATTACGCTATTCACGAGCAGCGACACCGCTCGCATGTCTTCGGTGCCACGACAAATGCCAGTTGGGTCCAGGCTGACCTGATTTCAGAAGATTTTAGTCATTTGACACCCTCGCCTGATGGGTTGCGGCTGTTTTTCTCTCCGATGGATAGCGGCATAACACTCACGCGCGCATTACGGGCTCTGCACGCCAAATTCCCGGATCTCCCCGTGCAAGTGGTGGTCAAAGGTTGGGGACTGGAAGACCTTCGCAACACGATGGGGCGGATGGTAGACCGTCTGCACGAGCACCCGTTGACCGTGTTGGTTCTAACAAACCTCTATACTCGTGAAGCGGTTCACTTGAGAAAGACTGCTGCGGAAGGCCCAACCGAGTTGTCGTGGCACGACGTCCCGTTGAACGGCGCAAACAGCTACGATTATCAGCAGCAAATTGCGGGATTGTTTTCCGAACTGGCATCAGAGTGGACAGTTGTCAGGGGCGACGACGGTTTCCCGGTCTACTCCTGCCCAAGTGTAGTGACGATATATCGTCAGGACCAGCGAAACGCCCTGCAACATCTGATCCCGCAGCAGGGCGGGCCTGATCTCGAATTCGACTATTGTTTTCTCAACCACCCGTATCTCCACAGCCATACGATGCGGTTCCGGGTCGAGTACATCCTTGCGCCAATTATTCATCATCTTGCCCCCGGCGGTCAGATGAAAGTGGTTCAGTCGACCGGTGACGACCCGGCTCATGAGGTCATTCGACGCGTTATTCCGGATCAGACCCTGAAATGCGTTTCGCGACACGACATCATTTCCGAGCTGCGAAAATACCTGGGGGCCGAGCAAAAGGACCTGAGCTTTAGCGGGCTTACCGATGCGCGGTCGTTGTTCCGGTTCGATATGCACACGCTGCCGCTGATCTCAGAAAACAGCAGGCACACCCTGCCCTTGCAGGAATCCTGGAACAACGCGGTCTTCTTCTCGCAGCTACGCGAAGAACTGGCGCAGGCCGCGGTCTATGACGGAACCCGCTACCTCGATGCCACCGAGGAGGTGCTGCGCGAATATGGCGGCATGTGGTTTGTAAACGAGACCTTTTCGGTCACCCGAAAGCCCAATCAACATAAGGATTGAATGAATGTTGGCACTGAACAAAGCCGAATACAGCAAACTCGAGATGTGTTTTCGACCGAAATCGGCTGCAATTATCGGTGCCTCGACCAATCCCCTGAAGTTCGGCGGGCGTGCGCTGAAATTCTGTCTTGAACGCGGGTATGGCGGGCGGCTTTACCCGATCAACGCCAGAAATGAGATCGTGCAAGGCGTGACGGCGTATAAAAGCATCGCCGATTTGCCCGAAGCGCCCGATATCGCCGTCATCGCTGTGCCCGCTGCGCAGGTGCGCGAAAACCTCATTGCGGCAGGTGAGAAAGGCGCCAAGATCGCCATCGTCTACGGCGCCCAATTTGCCGAAGCCGGAGGAGACGGCCGCGCGCGGCAGGACGATCTTGTCGACATTGCCAGAAGTTACGGTATGCGGATGATCGGCCCGAATTGCATGGGCGTGATTTCACTGGCTTCTGGATTTGTTGCAAGTTTCACGTCGGCACCAGAGCATTACGGCGGAAATGGCTGGCCAGATGTCGGCACCGTCTCGGTCGCCAGCCAGTCAGGGGCTGTCGGCATCCAAATCTTTGCGCAGTTACGCGACCGCGGGCTGGGGCTGGCGAACTGGATATCGACCGGCAACCAGGCGGATATCGACGTCGCCGATGCCATTGCCTATTACGCGGGCGACCCGGCGACCAAGACCATCGCGGTTTACATGGAAGACGCCTCGCGCGGGCTGAAACTATGCCAGGCGCTCGAACTGGCGCGGCAGGCGAAAAAACCGGTGGTCATCCTGAAAGTCGGCACTACTCCCGAAGGCGGCGTCGCTGCCGCTGGGCATACCGCATCGATGTATGTCGAAGACCGGATCGTGGACGACCTTTTCGCACAATATGGCGTTCTGCGCGCCCGGTCGGTCAACGAACTGATCGATCTCGCCGCCGCGTGCAACGCGGGAGTTGTGCCCGCGTCGCCGGACGTAGCCGCTGTATCAGTGTCAGGCGGCGGAGCGGTGATGATTTCAGACGTGGCGGCCAAACAAGGATTGAACCTGGTCGACTATCCCGAGGAGGCGCTGGCAGCGCTGAAGGAAACAAACGCCTTTGTCAACGACCGCAACCCGATCGATATTTCGGCCCCTTCGATGAGCAATATGGCCATCACCGGCGGCCATCTGAAATGGGGGCTGGAACGGGATCAGCCAACGATGATTGGCTATATCAGCCACGTGCCGCTGGTACCCCGTACCCGAGGTGAAATCATGCCGCAGCTCTTGTCGTTTCGCGAGGCCCATCCCGATCAACTGATCGCCCTTGCCGCAAACCTGGAAGCCCAGGATCGCAAGGATCTGGTTCAGTCGGGGGTTGCCGTCTTCGACGATCCGACCGTCGCAACCGAAGCCGTCGCCAATCTGGTACAAACCGGCCAGGCATTCGCCAAGCCATCGACCGAGCCGGCGGGAGAAGTGCCTCAGGAGGATATCTCCACAATTCTGAACCGCGCAGGGATCGAGATGAACCCGGAGACGCCGGTAGCAAGCGCCGCCGAAGCCGTAGCGCTGCTCGACGGACCGCTCGTCTTGAAACTGAGCGCTCCCGGCCTGCAGCACAAAACCGAACTTGGCGGAGTCATTACCGGCCTGACAACAGCCGCCGCCGTCGAGTCGGCCTATAACACCCTGGCATCCATTGTGACCGCGCAGGCGGCCGAATACCAGGGGCTCAGTATTGTTGCGTCCCCACAGGTTTCCGGTGTTGAGGTTCTCATCGGGGTGCGGCAAGACCCACATTTCGGACCGGTTGTCGTACTCGGCTCGGGCGGAACTGATTGTGAACTGTTTGACGACCTGACCTACCGCAAGGCGCCCTTCGGCGCCGAAGACGCCGCAGCCATGGTGCGCGCGATCCGCGTTGCGCCCAAGCTTGACGGCTGGCGGGGCGCGCCCGCCGTAAACCAGGCCGCGCTGGAGGCGGCGTTGGTCGCTCTGTCCGAACATGCCGCACAGGCGCCGGGCTTTGAAATCAACCCGCTTTTCGTAACTGAAACCGACCTAACCGGAGCCGATTTTGTTTCGATCCAGGAAAAGGTGAGCCAATGACAATTATCACGCAGTGGATCGATGGCCGCGACATCGCCGGACTTGGCGAAGCCATGGACATCGTAAACCCGGCCACCGGCGGGACGATCGGAACCCTGACCGAAGCGAATGCGGATCAGGTGGCCGAAAGCGTTGCCGCCGCCCGCCGCAGCTTCGACGAGGGTGTCTGGGCCTTCGCTCCGATGACCGAGCGTCGCGCCTTCATGCGACGCGCTGCCGACGCGATCCGCGACAACGCTGACGAGCTTTGCGATCTCCAGGTTCAGGAAGGCGGTATGATTCCGGCACAAGTTGTCGGGCATATCCAAAGTGCGGCGAACTGGTTCGACTATTTCGCTGATTTCCTTGGACAGGAACGTGGTGAGACTTACCGTCAACTTGGCACCGCTGCAGCATTGGTTGAGCGCGAACCCATTGGCGTCTGCGGCTTGTTCTCTCCCTGGAACGTGCCGGTAAATCTGTCGGCGATCAAACTGGCCCCGGCATTGGCGGCGGGCAATTCCGTAGTGCTGAAACCGTCTGAGGAAACCCCGATTGTCACGCGCCGCCTGACCGACCTTGTCAATCAGGCAGGCTTGCCCGACGGTGTGCTCAACTATGTCAACGGGCGCGGCGCAGTTACCGGAGCCGCGCTTGCCGATCACCCGGGCGTGGACATGTTGTCCTTCACCGGCGGGCATGTCGGCGGCACTGCTGTCGCCCTTGCCGCGGCGCGCCGACATGTGCCGTGCTTGATGGAACTTGGAGGCAAATCGGCCAACATCATCTTCGAAGATGCCGACCTCGATGCCGCTCTGGAGGGCGCATTGCGGCTGATCTACGGCAACAACGGCGAGGCCTGTCTCGCAGGTTCTCGCATCCTGCTGCACGAGAGTATCGCCGATGACTTCATAACGGCCTTCCGCAACCGCGCAGACGCAATGACCGTAGGCGATCCGGCGACCGCAGATGTCGATCTCGGGCCGATGATCTCAGCCGGGCATCAGTCACGGGTGCTCGGGTTTTATGACAGCGCACGCGCGGACGGAGATACTGTTCTGTTCGGCGGCCCTGCCCCGGATACGGGGTCCGGCTTTTTTGTCCGGCCTGGCGCCATTCAAGTGGCAGGGTCGCGGTCGCGGGTCTGGCGCGAAGAGGTGTTTGGCCCACTGGCGGCGATTACCACATTCCGTGACGAAGCAGAGGCGATCGAGCTTGCCAATGACAGCGAATTTGGCCTTTCGGGCTATCTCTGGACCCGCGACATCGGACGCGCCATGCGCGTTGCAAGGCGCATGCGCACCGGGACGGTCATCATCAATGGAAGTTTCATCCGAGAGCTGAACGCACCGTTCGGCGGCTACAAAGCCTCGGGCGTCGGACGCGAAGGCGGCTATCACAGCTGGTTAAACTTCACCGAAGCCAAGACAACAATCATCAATTACGGATAGACAAAATGCTGCAAGGAAAAAGCATCATCGTTACGGGCGCAGCGCAGGGTATCGGCGCAGTCATGGCGGCGGGGTTCGCCGAAATGGGTGCACGTGTGACGTTGGCTGATGTGGCGGACACCTCAGACGCAACAAAGCGGATTCGCTCCACCGGGGGCGAGGCTATTTCGGTCCGAGTCGACGTCACCGATTTGCCGAGTTGCAAGAACATGGTGGCGCAAGCGGAACAGACCTTTGGCAGCGTTGACGGTCTGGTCTGCAACGCGGCACTGTTCTCGGCACTGCCGATCCAACCGTTCGACGAAATCGACCCCGACCTGTGGGACAAGGTCATGGCAGTCAATGTCAAAGGTCCGTGGTTTTGCGCTCGCGCCGCCGTGCCTGCGATGGATCGCGCCGGTGGCGGGTCGATCGTCATGATCTCGACCAACCGGATTTTCCACGGTTACCCCGGCATGTTGCACTACGACACTTCGAAAGGCGGTGTTCTGGCCATGGTCCGGTCGCTGATCCGCGAAGTTGGAACGAAAAATATTCGCGTTAACACCATTGCTCCGGGTTTGACCATGAGCGAGGGCGTTCTGGCCCGCGAAGGCATCGAAGACCGCAAGAGCGGCATCGCGGCGGGACGTTCCATTGCCCGCGACCAGACACCGGAAGACCTGACCGGGCCTACCGCCTTTTTCCTAAGCGATTATTCGGCTTTTGTCTCCGGTCAATCGCTTGGCGTGGACGGCGGCGGCGTAATTCATTGAGCTAAAGGAGCACCACCATGGCTGTTGTCAGCATCACTATCATCGAAGGCCGCGACCGCGAGACAAAGAACCGGCTGATCACGAAACTCACTGACGCGGTTGTCGACACACTGGACGCCAAGCCGCAACAAGTGCGCGTTGTCATCAACGAGGTCGGCGACGGCGATTACGCGGTCGGTGGACAGCCGGTCTTTCTGCACCAGCACGGCTGAGGGTCGCCGACTCACTTGATTCGACCGGCGTCCGAGCGCCGAAACACTGCAAAACCTGTATCAGGGGGCCGAGAAATCGCGCCCTCTGGACCTGCTTGCTTCAACGCTTCCTGTCCGTCACCAGAAACTGCCCCCAGCGTGCGAATATTGAGCGATTGCCCCAAAAAGCCCATTGAATTTTTTCTCTAGTGGGCACATAGTGGGCACGCAAAACCGGAACGCGGTAACGACTGAGAGGATACATGCCCCACAACGTAAAAATCCCCGACTACGTAATTGAACGGATCATGGCCAAGCGCGGCAAGCTTGAGGTGTTCGACAAGTTTGACGCTGCCAAGACCGCGTTTCTCGTGATCGATATGCAGAATTTTTATGTTGCGGAGGTCGACACCGCGATTTCCATTGTTCCGAATGTAAATCGCATTGCCGCTGCGTGTCGGGAAAAAGGCGTGCCGGTGATCTGGGTGATCATGCGCTGCGCCGATACCGAAGGCGCACCAAGTCAATGGCCGCTTTATCACCAGTATTTCTTCACCGAAGCCAAAGGGAACAACCATCTGACCAAACTCAGCCCCGGCAATCCGGGATATGAGCTGTATCCGGATCTGGAGGTCAAAGATGAAGACAAGATCGTGACCAAGCGTCGGTTTTCGCCCTTTGTCGTCGGCGCCAGCGATCTGCACGAAACCCTTCAGGAGATGGGGGTCGAAAACCTCATCGTTGCGGGCACGGCCACCAATATGTGTAGCGAATCCACGGCGCGTGACGCGATGATGCTGGACTACAAGGTAGTCATGGTCGAGGACGCAAACGCCGCGCGCTACGATGACGATCATCTTGCTGGGCTGACTTCGTTCTACCAGTCTTTCGGCGATGTCCGCACCACTGACGACGTGATAGAAATGATCGACTGAGACGCCATGACAACCGACCGCCAAACCGCCATTTCCACCCATGGACCGGCAGGAGTAATCCGCTTTGACCGGCCCAAGGCCCGCAACGCGATCACCGATCAGATGCTGGCAGAAACGCGGGCTCAGATGGAAGTGTGGGAGCGGGACAATACGATTGCAGCTGTTGTTTTGACAGGCAACGACAAGGCGTTTTGCGCCGGGGGCGACCTGAAGGGCACCGCATTGAGCGATATGCTGCCCTTTGAGAAATACCGTTACCGGTATTCGGGTTCCGAATGGCACAACTTTATGCGGTATCTCGGCCAATACACCAAACCGGTAATCGCGGCCATCGAGGGCTACGCGCTCGGCGGCGGGATTGAAATTGCGTTACGGTGCGATTTCGCAGTTGGATCGTCCACCGCCAAGCTGGGCTTGACCGAAGCGCGGATGGGTCTGTTCCCCATCCTTGGCGGTGCCTGGCTCTTGGCGCGTACCATTGGCGAGCGAAAAGCACGAGAGCTGGCCTATACCGCCCGGCGGATCGACGCTGACGAAGCGCATGCGCTTGGTATTCTGAACCATGTGACCGATGCGGGCGGCGCGGTCGAAAAGGCGGTCGAGATCGCCACACAGATCGGGAAAAACGGACCCCTGGCGGTGATGGTTCTGAAGCAGGCGATAAACCGGTCGCATGGTCAGACCTACGAAGAAGCATTGAACGCGGGCGGCGACCTGTCAGCCCTGTTGATGTTCTCAGAAGATCGCAAGGAAGGCCTCGCCGCATTTCTTGATAAACGCGATCCGGAGTTTCAGGGCGAATGAAGAGGACACCGATACTGCTGGTGGTCGTTGCGGAAGATATGCGGCTCACCTGTCAGCTTCAAACCAGATTGGCACTACCCGATTCCGGGGCGGGTCAGGTCAGTTCAAACTGGCCCCCTTCCTTGCTTAGGATGAACGCCGGCCCTCGCTCGACCGATTGAAGTTTACGCCGTCTTGCAAGGTGCCGACCTCGTCTGGCCGGGCGGCCGCGCATGACAGATGAAAATCGAAAAGACGACAGGAAACCGAAATGACAAAAGACAGAAGCTTCGACGCAATTGTCGTAGGTGGCGGCCATAACGGTCTGACCTGCGGCGCATATCTTTCACGTGCGGGCAAGAAGGTGCTTGTGCTGGAACAGAAATCCTATATCGGCGGCGCCTCTGTCACAGAAGAATTCAGCCCGGGCTTTCGGGCATCAACTTATTCCTTCATCATGGGGCATTTGCACCCAAAGGTGATCGAAGAGCTGGAGCTGAAAAAATATGGGCTCGAATACTACCCACAGCCCAACGTGTTCAACCCGACCGAAGATGACGGTATTGTTTTTTCCAAGGATCCTGTGAAAACGCAGGCGCAGATTGCGCGATTCTCGAAAAAGGACGCCGAGAACTATCCGAAGTTCTTCGAGCGCCTGCAATCGACCATTGAAATTCTGCGCATGTTGCAGCTTGAAACGCCGGTGAACCCGTTCCGCAAAGACCCGGTGGGCCTGCTGAAAACCGCTCGGTTCGCGTGGAAGCTGCGCAACGCCGAGAAAGAGGTCTACAACCTGCTGCACGCGCTTTCGATGAGTGCGCATGACTATGTCAGCCGCTGGTTCGAAAACGATCTGGTCAAGGCCAAATTCATGTTCTGGGCCACCATCGGAGGCAATGTCGGACCATATGCCCCCGGCACCGCCTTCTACCTGGTCACACACCTGATCGGTCAGATCGGCATGAGCTTTTGCAAGGGCGGCATGGGCTCGATCGCCGACGCCATCGCCGCCTCGGGAAAGGCGCACGGCATGGAGATCCAGTGCGACGCATGGGTCGACGAAATCCTGGTCGATAACGGCAAGGCGGTTGGCGTGCGCCTGCGCTCGGGTGAGGAAATCCGGGCCAATCGCGTCATCTCGAACGTAAACGCAAAGCGCACGTTCCTCGACATGGTGAAACCCGATCACCTGCCCGGAGAATTCGTCGAGGATATCGAGGGGTTCCGCTCGCGCGGCATGGGGTTCAAACTGCTTTGCGCCGTCGACCGGTTGCCGCAATACAAGGGCTTTGACAAGGAAAAGGCGGGAACGGAATATCCGGCTTACGCCCATATCTGCCCAACGCCGGAATTCCTTGAACGTGCGTTCCATGACGCCAAATTCGGATGGTACTCGCAAGAACCGTTCCTGAGCCCCAACGTACCAAGCTATACCGATCCGACTCTGGCACCTGAAGGCAAGCATGTTGTCGTCTTCCAAGGTGGCGTGAGCCCCTACGAGCTGAAGAATTCCGACTGGGATCGTGAAGGGCCGCAGTTGGTGAAAAACGCCTTCGGCGTGATGGACCGGTTTGCTCAGGGCTTCTCCGAAAGCGTGATCGACTACAAGCTCTACACACCCAGGGACATCGAAGCCGATATCAATATGCCGGGCGGCAATTCCCAGCATGGCGAACTGACGCTGGACCAACTCTTCTTTATGCGCCCCGTACCGCGCTATGCAGATTACCGCAGCCCTGTGAAAAACCTCTACCAATGCGGGGCATCCACTCATCCGGGTGGAGCGGTGTCGGCCGTTCCAGGCCACAATGCTGCGCGCGAAATCTTAAAGGACTGGCGTGGGATTCTGTGATCCCGCGCCTAAGACCGGACCCGGATTGAAATCGGTTTTGAGCAACAGGCATCCAGGGTTTCCCTGTAACAATGCACCGGTTAGCGTAAGACGAGAAGGAGGACCGCCCATTGTATCGAGCAAGGCTTTTGGCCGTGCGCCATTCGCGGAAATTCGAGTGGATCTATCGCCAGCTTGAAACCGCGATGATTGCGCTCGATCCGGTATTCTCACGTGTCGGGTACAATCGGGTCGAGCGGCCCGTGGCATTTGTCGAACGTCTGCTGAAGCGCTTGCTGTTCGATTGCAAAATGTGCGGCCAATGCGTGTTGTCGTCCACTGGCATGTCCTGCCCAATGAACTGTCCCAAACAGCTTAGAAACGGCCCCTGTGGCGGAGTGCGGCCCGGCGGGTTCTGTGAGGTCAAACCGGCGATGCGCTGTGTCTGGGTCGAAGCCTGGGACGGCGCCACCAGAATGCGCAACGGCGAGCGTATCAAAGAAGTGCTTCCGCCGGTGGACCGCAGGCTGGAAGGGTCGTCCGCTTGGTTGCGGGCGAGCCGCGAAAAAGCAGTAAAGCTGCGCACAAAAAGGAAATCCGCGCGCAACGCGTTGGCACAATCCTTTGACGGCGCACGCAAGATAGAACCGACCACCGCACCGTTGGCCGAGGAGCCATCGCGAGCCGTCAACCGGGGAGAGGGTGAGTGAGCCTGATTTATACCGACCCCAACGCCATTCGGCCTTACGAGGAACCACCGGCAGGCCACGTCGCTGGCAGCAAGCTGGAAAAGGTGTTGCGGTCGGGAAAATTTGCTGTGACGGCGGAACTGAACCCGCCGGACAGTGCCGATCCCGCAGACGTATTCGAAGCAGCAAAGCCCTTGGCCGAGGTGGCGGATGCGATAAACGCGACTGACGCGTCGGGCGCGAATTGTCACATGTCCTCGCTTGGCATCTGTTCGCTGCTCACCAGAACCGGTCATGGCACGGTTTACCAGATTTCCTGCCGCGACCGAAACAGGATCGCGATTCAGGGCGATGTGCTCGGCGCGGCGGCGATGGGTGTTAAGAACGTGCTCTGCCTGACTGGCGACGATGTCGGCGCAGGCGACCAGCCGGGGTCAAAACCGGTATTTGATTTCGATTCTGTGTCGCTTCTGCGCACCATCCGCACCATGCGCGATCAGGGGATTTTTCTTTCAGGCCGCAAGATCAGGCATCCGCCACATCTGTTTCTCGGCGCGGCGGAAAACCCCTGCGTCGACCCGGTGGAATGGCGCCCGGACCGCCTCGCCAAAAAGGTCGAAGCCGGGGCGGAGTTCATCCAGACCAATTACATATTTGACATACCGAGGTTTGAGGCGTTCATGGCGCGCGTCCGCGACCTAGGGCTCGACAAGAAAGTGTTCATTCTGGCAGGCGTCGGCCCACTTGCGTCCGCCAAATCCGCCAGATGGATGCGAAAAAACGTACCGGGCATTCACATTCCAGATACCGTGATCGATCGGTTGGAACGCGCGAATAACCCGAGCGATGAAGGGCGCAGGCTCTGTATAGAACTGATTCAGCAGGTCAAGGAAATCACAGGCGTGGCTGGCATTCATCTCATGGCGTATCGACGCGAGCATTTGGTCGCCGGCATAATTCGCGACTGCGGATTGCGAGTATGAATTCCGGACTGATATCGGGCTGTTTCCCAAACTTTTCAGAAGCAACAGTTTGGGTCAAAAAAAATGAACCCAAATAGCTAACGGCGCAAAATTGTTGGAATAGGCAGAATCCGCGCCCGACCTGACCCTTTCGGAGGTTCAGCCGCAAACTCTGGGCCTGTTCGTCTGATCAATTAGATTTCTGATAAGGGCGTACGCAAAACTGACAGGGGCAGGACGAGAGGATCTTATTTAAAGGCGCGCATTTTCCAATGGAAGTGATATTGCAAGCGGTTATCTTCTATCTGCGGCATTCAGTTTCGCACCGGGATCCGAAAGAAATCCAGATTGTTCTTCGTCCTGCCGGCGGAGCAATTGACTAGCCCGCGCCCCCTATTTCATTCTCAAAGCAATTTGCGACGGAACCATCCGATCTGCGCAACGCAAGAGCTTGGCCGACGCGTGAAATCAACAGGCCTCTAGCCCTATCGCGCCATCGTCGGGCCGTTCCACGGCCCCAGTAAATTGGTAAGAATAGTCCCCGTTCCCGGCATTTGCCGTCTTGGCGTCAAAAAGCGCCCCACGCCGACGTCAGTGGTCATCCCGTGACCTGGCGAAGGCGCAGCTGCGATCAAGCTCGATCCTCAAGGATCATCTCGCTGGCCTTTTCGGCGATCATGCCAACCGCCGCATTGGTGTTGCCTGATACAATCGAGGGCATGACCGATGCATCGACCACCCGCAAGCCTTCGATCCCCCGCAACCTGCAACGACCGTCAAGCGGTGCGCATGGATCATCACTCATCGCCACCGAGCCAACTGGGTGAAAAATCGTCGTTACGCGATCGCGAATGGCGTCGAGCAGCTGTGCATCCGTGGCACCGGCCAGCGGCGCACCGGGCCAGGTCTCTTCCTCGATCAGGTCCTTGAGCGGCGCGTGGCCGCAGATCCTTTGTGATTGTTTCAGACCGTTCAGAATGGTCACCTGATCGGTTTCGGTGGCCAGGTAGTTCGCACACATGCGCGGAGGGGTTAGCGGGTCGGGCGAAGCCAGTCGGATCCAGCCCCGGCTTTCGGGCCGGACCGGACAGATCGAGACCGAGAACCCCGAATACTTGTGGAAACCCTCGGTGGGATTGTCGCTGGACCACGGCACGACGTGGAATTGAATGTCCGCGCGCGCAACTTCGGGAGAGCTTCGCAGAAAGGCGAAAACCGGCGCCGCGCCCATGGTAAGTGGACCGCGGCGGGTCAGTGCGAACTCGACCCCCATCAGCGCCTTGCCCAAAACTGAATTCAGACGGTTGTTCAGCGTCGGGATCGACACGCGAAAGGCGTTGTGGAATTTCAGATGGTCCTGCAGGCCCGACCCCACTCCCGGCACGTCCAGAACCGGTGTGATTCCAGTTTCGGTCAGGTGCCCTGCCGGGCCAATCCCCGACAGCATGAGGAGCTGCGGCGACCCGATGGCACCGGCGGCGAGGATTACCTCAGCCCTAGACCCGGCAATAGCTTCGCGGCCATCCGGTTCGCGGTAACGCACACCTGTTGCACGGCGGTTTTCGATTACGATACCCAGAACCTGTGTGTCGGTCAGAACCCGCAGGTTCTGGCGGTTTCGCACTGGATCAAGATAGCCATGCGCGGAACTGACCCGCCAACCATTCCATGTTGACGTCTGATAGTACCCAACGCCTTCCTGGCTTTCAGCATTGCAATCAGGGTTGTCCGGCAGTCCAGCGGCAATCGCGGCATCGCGAAAATGATCGGTGATCCGGAACTGGGCCCGACCGTCAGATATTCCCAGCGGCCCTTCACCACCATGCCACCGGTCAGCGCCCCGCTCCTGCCGTTCGGCCCGTTTGAAGTAAGGAAGGACCTCTTCAAAAGACCAGCCCTTCACGGACTGCCCCCAATCATCAAAGTCCTGTGGCTGACCGCGCACATAGATCAACCCGTTTACAGCGCTTGATCCGCCGAGGCCGCGCCCGCGCGGCCAATTGAGGCGGCGCCCGTTCAAGTGAGGTTCCGGCTCGGTTTGAAAACACCAGTCATAGCGCCGGTCGCCGATGGTCTTGAAATAACCCACCGGAATGCGGATCCAGGGCGATCGGTTGCGCCCGCCCGCCTCGATCAGCAGAACACGATTGCTCGGGTTGGCGCTCAGCCGGTTGGCCAGAGCGCATCCTGCCGTTCCGGCGCCGACAATGATGTAATCCCATTTCTGGCTGTCTGCCGCAGGAGTCGAGGTGTTTCGTGCTGAACTCGTCATGTTACCTACCCGGTTGATGTTTGTCGCGACCCGCGCGGAACTGGGTGCCGGATTGTCGGCGGATTATGTGAGAAACCCACGCTTACCCTCTTTGAAGGGAACGGCTGGCGAGCAGCGACAGCACCGCACAGGTTCCAAAAATCGCCATGGTCCAGTTGATCGCACTATGTGAGCCGTTCAGTAAGGCGGTGGCGACCACCGACCCCAGACCGGCGAAGAACATCTGAAGTGCTCCGACAATGCTCGCCGCAAATCCAGGCATGTCTTCGGCAGGCTCCATCGCGGCAACCAACGCGGTGGGAAAGATCATGCCCAAGGTGAAAACATAAAGGCAGATGCCGCCCCAGAAAACCGGCAGTGACGGTTCGGCGATTGCAAGCGCGACGTTGACGGCTACCGAAACCGTCAGCAGCACGGCCGAGGCTGAGCCCATTTCGCGCAAAGTTATCCGTCTCAGCAATTGGCCTGCGGTAACGGCGCCAACGGTATTGGAAATGGCGGCCAAAGCAAACAGCGCGCCGAAGGATTCCGGTGCTACGCCAAAAAAACGTTCGGTGATAATGGCGCCGACCGCGCCCAATGAGGCATAGCCACCGAAGGTCAGACTGGCGACCAGTGCCGGAGTCAGAAACCGCGGATCGGTCAGAAGCTGCCGCCCCGCCGAAGCCAGGAATGTGAAACTCAGTCGGCTTGGCCTCCGGTTGGTGGACGTTTCCTTCAGCTCGATCAAGGCATACGCGAAAAAGCCGCATCCCAACACGGTCAGAACGACGAACAGCGCGCGCCAGTCAAACAGGATCAACAGCCCTGAGCCGACCACTGGGGCAAGAAGCGACGCGACGGTCAGGATGGCCCCAAGTAACGTCATGAGCCGCGCCCCGGCTTCGCCCGAGGCCATGTCTCGGACCATGGCCCGCGCAATCACCGGGGCCCCGCCCATGAGGCCCTGGATCAGGCGCGCGGCGACCAGGAACTCGAAACTTGGTGCAAGGATGCAAGCAACCGACGCAATAACGAAACCGGCAAGGCTGATGATCAGCGCCGTTCGGCGTCCGAACGCATCGGAAAACAGCCCCCAGAAAATCTGCCCCACACCATAGGACAAAAAGTAAACGCCGATGATCATCGGGCCGACGGTGTCTGGTTGTCCGAAATGCCGGGCCACAATTCCGGTGGCGGGCAGCAGGATGTCCACCGATATCGCGGTCAGGGCGGTGATTCCGCCCATGAAAGCCAGCGTATCTACGCGGCGCGGCGTCATCTCGGCCACCGGCTTGCTCCGATTCGGGCCGCGTTATGCGGCATTTTACTTTGTGGATTGTCCCGGCCGACGGTCCGACTGCCGCCGCACCAATCAGTCGGGACTTGCATCCGGGTCAGATGAAGTGTGGCACTTCCTTCTTCATCGGCCCAACCGAATAGCGCGGTTTGGGTCGTGCATCTCCCCAGCGGTCAACATCGACCGAGCTCAGCGCCAGCCGCAGCGACAGCGCGCGTCCGCGCGACGGGTCTTCCAGAACGACCTCGTTCGATGTCTCCGGTGCAGTGCAGATCAGCTGATAGCCGCGCGGCAAAGTATCGCCGTGGCCGCCAGCGGCCGCGATCAAGTCCGCCGGAAGGCGCAGCGCGGATAGAGCGGTTCCATTCAACGTGACACTGTGAATGTTGCCGTCGAGATTGTTCAGCCGCCAGGCGCGGCGGGCGACCACTATCCGGCCCGAGCTCAGCACGACCGCGGGACCGACCAGAGCACCACCGCCGAGCGCGGTCACAACATAAGCCGGACGGGCTGTTTCGCCGTTGCCGACCTGCAAGTAGGTCTCGCTCGTCAATGCGTTGACGGGGGTCAGGGTGCCGTCGACGAACACTCGGTCGATGACGATGTCGGGCGTCGTGATGTTGCCTTCCGGGCCCTCGACATGGGGTTTGAACAGAAACAGGGACATGTTCTTTTCCTTTCCTTCCGGCCTCAGACTGGTGCCCAGGTGATCATGCGGATTTCGCCCAATTCGCGGTCCGTTTTCTGCCAACTGACGCCGGCATCTGTGCTTTTGAAGATCTGCCCGAATATGGTGGCAACAAACAGCAGGTTGGTGTCGGCGGCGTTTGTGCCGATCGACCAATAGGTCGAATTCGCCTCGTGCGATGTTTCGCAGACGGACCAGGTTTCACCGAAATCATTCGAGATCAGCAGGTTTCCGGCCTCTCCTGACGGTTTGTCTCCGACTGAAGCGATCACGGTATCACTGTTTTCCGCCGGTTGTTTCAGGCTGCGGAAATAGTCCCATTTTGCTTCCGGAATCTTTAGTTGTTCCCATGTCGCGCCATTGTCTGTCGACTTGTGGACCCCGTCTTCGGTCGAGCACAGGATCGTTCTGCGCCCATCGTCATAATCGCGGAAGACCAGATCATGCGTATCATTGTCGTGCAGTCCGCGAATGATCAGTTCCCAGGTCTTGCCCCTGTCGGTGGACCGGATAACGCCGTCAATTTCGACGGTGATCCAAATCGTGTCTTCATCCTTGGGATCGAAGTGGACAGACGTGACGCGGCTGGTGTTTATGAACCAGCATTCGGTCGAGGCATCCAGATTGGCGCGGTCCCAGCTTTCACCATTATCTTCTGAAATGAAGATTTCGCCGGGGCGTGTGCCGCAAACGATGAAGTTGGGGTCATGCGGTGCTTGGGCAATTTGTAGAATGTGCAAGCTGTCCATCGGCGAAGGGACATAATCAAACCGACCGGTTTCCTCGCTGTAGCGATAAAGACCCTGATCGGTGCCTGCCAGAACCTCGCCGGGCCTGTCTGCGTGGGTGTGCACGGCCCAAACCCGTGCCTCGTTATAGAAACCTCCCGTCGGCGTCAGCAACCGATTCCAGCTTTTGCCTTCATCCTCGCTGAACCACACGGATTGCATCGTTGCCGCGTAGGCTTTGTACTTCATGGTTAATCTCCGTGACCGGGTTGAAAACGCCAGCTTTGCCTTGGCGCATAATTGCCCACTATCATCCCACTAGTAAGCAAGTCAACCCGAATTGCGCGATTGCCAGCTTCAATCCGCGCTTCGATAGCGAAGACAAAAAGACTCAGGGGGCATGAACCATGTGAGTTCCACAGAGATACTCACCTTTTTCTGCCGAATGGATCTGAGAATGTTTATTTGACAAGTGGGACGAAAGTGGGCAAGCTGATGCGGTCGACGTGGCAAACCGGTGGTTGGTTTGCCTTGAGACCTCGGCGGAAACTTAATCGCACCCGCAATCAATCGGATGACAAATTTACTGGCGCAATAAGTTGAAATGCTGCGCTTTTTGGGGAGGTAAGGACTTGATCGAGGCGCTTTTCTCGGGACTGTTGCAGGTGTTTAGTTGGCCCGCAATTGGCTATCTTGGTTTGGGCATAATCCTGGGAATCTGGCTGGGTGCACTTCCCGGAGTGGGAGGCGTAACCGGGCTGATTCTGCTGTTGCCATTTACCTATACGATGGACCCCGTATCGGCCTTCGCATTGATGCTCGGAATGTTCGCGGTCACCACAACCAGCGACACAATCGCCTCGGTTATGCTCGGAATACCCGGCACTGCGGCCAGTCAGGCCACCGTGATGGACGGCTATCCGTTGGCGCAGAAAGGCCAAGCCAACCGAGCGCTCGGAGCTGCTTATTCATGCTCCGCCCTGGGCGGTGTCATCGGCGCTATCGTGCTGACGGTCTCGGTGCCATTGATCAAACCAATTCTTACCCTTTTTTCCACTCCGGAATATTTCATGCTTTCGTTGCTCGGCATCTGTATGGTCGGCGCGCTTTCAGGGAATTCTGTTGCCAAGGGCCTGGTCATCGGCGCTTTTGGCATGCTGCTCGGCACCATCGGCGAAAACACGTTCAACGGTGAGCCCCGGTACTATTTCGGAATCGAGTACATGCTAAACACACCGCCGCTGGTCGCAGTGGTTCTTGGATTGTTTGCGATTCCCGAATTGCTGGAAATGGCGACACGAAACACATCGATCAGCCGTGTGAGTGGCGACCAGACGCAAGGCGGTGGAATGCTACAGGGCGTTCGCGACACTTTCAGCAACTGGTGGCTGGTGCTCAAAAGCTCGACGCTGGGCGTTTACATCGGCATGCTGCCGGGTCTCGGGGCGTCAATCGTCGACTGGGCCGCATATGGTATGGCGGTCCAGACGACCAAAGGCGAGAATGAGTTCGGGCGCGGCGATATCCGAGGCGTGATCGCCCCTGAAAGCGCCAACAATGCTCAGCGCGGCGGAGCGTTGATTCCGACTCTGACCTTCGGCATTCCCGGCGATTTTGCCATGTCGATCCTGCTTGGCGCGATGCTGATCCAGGGCCTGCGGCCGGGCATGGAGATGTTGACGACCAAGCTCGACATCACCTTCGCCATGATCTGGACCCTGATCATCGCCAATATCGTATCCGCCATCCTCTTGATGCTCATCGGGCGTCAGGTGGCCAAGGCGATCTTCATTGACGGCCACCTTATGGTTCCGGTCGTGATTTTGTTTGTCTTCATGGGCTCCTGGCTAGGCGCGCAGTCGATGGGTGATCTGATCCTGATGCTTACAATGGGGGCGCTCGGGCTGTTTATGAAACGCTCCGGCTGGCCGCGCCCGCCTTTGATCATCGCTCTGGTGTTGGGTCCGAATATGGAGAATGCTCTGGTCATCTCCAACCGTATCTATGGAACGCTCGGATGGCTGGAACGGACTCCGTCAATAGTCATCGGCCTGATTATCATCCTAACGCTGATCGCTACCGCAAGCGGGATAGTCAAGAAAAAGCAGGCACAACCCACCGCAAACACAGCGCTTGACGGAAAGCTGTCGATCGAAGGCGGCGAGCGGAACCCACTAATTGCCATTCTGCTTGCAGGCGTATTCGTGGTTTTCTTCACAGCCGCGATAATCCTGGCCTTCGATTTCCATCCGACCAACCGGCAATACCCGATAGCCGTGAGCGTTGCCGCCCTGGCGTTGCTGACGACAATCCTGTGGAGGGATTTCGGCTTCGCGCGCCACAAGATCGCAGAGTTGGGCAGTTTTGGAGCGGCTTGGGCGGCGGCACTGGACGAATCTCAGTTGAAGATCGGCCTGCGGTTCATCTTCTGGGTGGGTGTCACCGTCTTCGGGTGCTGGTTTATCGGCCAGAAATTCGCGATTGCCGGGTTCATACTGCTTTATCTGATCGTATGGGGTAAACGGCCCGTCTGGTTCGCGTTGGTCTACGCGGCCGCCGGATATGCGTTCATCACAGTGTTTTACGACTGGATCATGCACATCCCGTTCCAGCGCCCTTTTGTAGTCTCTCTCTTTGGAGGCTGAGTCAGAAACTCGACCGCCGACCAAGCCGGTTGGCAATCAAGCAAAAAACCGATTCAACATGGAGGAAAAAGAATGATCCATTTTAAATCCATAGCCGTGGCAACGGCGGCAGTGGCAACCTTTTGGTCGGCAACCGCCAAGGCCGCTGATTTCTACGAGGGCAAGACGATCACCTGCGTCGTGCCCTATGCCCCAGGCGGCGGAACAGACGCATTCTTCCGGATCGTCGTACCGCATCTCGCCCGCCTAATTCCGGGCCAGCCGGACGTCATCATCAACAACATGTCTGGCGCTGGCGGGATGAAGGCCAACAACTACGCATCCAATGAAATGCCAAACGACGGCTCCGAAATGCTCTGCGCGCCCTGGCTTTCGACCGCGCAGGTGACCCGACGCGATGGCGTGCGTTTCGACTATTCCACGATGCGCGTCGTCGGCGGTGAAAGTGCGATCAGCACTGCAGTGATCAACAAGAATGTGCTGATCGACGGCGACCGGACAACCATTGGCAAGGGCAGCCAGCCTCTGGTTGTGGGCGGGCTCAGCCCCTCGTCCACGCTGGACCTGCGCCAGCGCCTCGGCTACGACGTACTTGGCGTCGAGTACTTCTACATCCCCGGCTATCGTGGCTCGGCCAAGCAAATCCCGGCCTTCCTGTCGGGCGAAATCAGCCACATTGGGATGAACTACGGCACCTATGCCTCGGGAATGAAGCAGTCGCTGGTTGATCAGGGACCGGGAATGCTGTGGGTGGACTACCCCGATATAAATGCCGACGGCAGCACGTCGGCCAGCTCGATCCTGGCGGAACAGGACGTCCCGACACTCAATGACCTGCACGAAGCAATGCATGGGTCGCAACCTTCGGGCGAATACTGGGAGGCCTACAAGACCCTTGATCAGCTTGCCAGCATGGGACTTTCGGTTTGGCTGCCAGAAGGCACGCCAGACGAGGCGTTTGACGCGTTGAAGGCGGGCTGGGAGGCGCTCCCCTCAGATCCCGAATTCATTGCCGCGCATGAAAAGGCATTCGGAAAGCCGGTGAACTTCGTCACATACGATCAGGCTCTGAACGCCCAATCGGCGGTTGCAAGTGTCCCGCCCGAAATGGTGAAATTCCTTCAGGACTATATCGCCAAAGGCGAACAGTAAGTCAGGCTATCCCCCGGGCGGCGCGAAGCGGCGCCCGGGTCCCAATCGAGGGTCAGTCGCTGTCAGCGGCTTGTTCCCGATGCCAGAACCGCATGGTTGGAGTCACCTTCAATCGGTATTTTTTGACTTAATCATCGCAGTGTACAAAATGGTCCTGCCTGTCTCGACCATGGCGAAAGGTCTTGGCGCGTTCACACATCTGGCACAGTTATTCGACGCTGGAGATTTGCTGCAAGTCTGATCCAGCATCTGAGCTGGTCAATCGGCACATCCTTTCAATAACGGCTTCCAGAAGCCCGCAACTCAGGTCGCAGATTGTGGACACTCCGAGGCGGAGATACCGATATGAAACGGAACATAAGATGTTCACCCAGGGAAAAAGACAAGTTGAATGGAAGACGGCAAGTCTCCTTTGAGGTCTTTTTGCAAAATGGGTTCTCTGACCTCGAGCTTGCTTCGGTCACGGCTGTGCTGGAAACCGCAAATCGCGTGATCGGTGCACCATTATTCGTTTGGTATTTCGTTTCAGATAAGCCGGGATTGGTTGCTGGAAGATGCGGAATGATTGCACGTGCAGCGCCAGCCATATTTGACGATGGACTAAAGGATAACCTGGTTGTCTTGGGCGGAGAGCAAATCGACACCACAGGATGGGTTTCCAGAGTGCGCGCAATGCAGGTGCGCTCCAGGCCGGTTGCAATTCTATCGGACGCGGCGACCTCTTTCATAAGATCGCGGAAATCCCAGGATGGGCCCCGGACGACCCAATGGAAGGATTTCATCGTCCTGTCGGAAACCGGCAGTTATCCGGATCTAGAGAATTGTCTGGCGGCGTCTGCGTTCGGAGTTGTTACGTCTGTCGGGTTAGGATTCACCCTGGAACTTACTATTCGCATGATCGCCCAGCATATTTCCAATCAGGAGCTTGCAGAGCTCAGCAGCCGTTTGATGGTCCCGGCTATTCGGAGTGCGGCTGCGGAACAACCGAAGGCGGGCAGCTTTCTCGCCGATCAGTTCGACCCAAACATCGCCACCGCGATCCGATTGATGGAAGCAAACGTTTCAGACCCTCTTCCCACTTCGGAAATCGCCAGCCAAGCCGGAATATCAATTCGACAGCTTGAAAGGTTGTTCCAAAAATACCTGAGCACGACACCCGGGCTTTACTACAAGCGGATGCGTATCAGAACGGCGCACCCCTTGTTGACGGAGACCACCATGCCCCTCATCGAAATTGCGGTCGCCACCGGTTTCGGTTCTGTTTCCACATTCTCGAAAGCGTATCAGGAGTTATATCGAACCTCTCCAACCAAGGCACGAGCAAACAGGACATTTGCGCTGCGCGCCGTTGACTCCTGAGATCATGCACAGCCGCGCCTGGTGGCTTCAATAGGGCAGATTTCGGTTAATAGACCATACCGTCCATAAGTTTGCGCGCGGTGCGCAAAACCTCTGTTCGTCTGACCTCCCCTTCTTCAACCGCGCCGATCACCGTCATTTCGCCGGACGGATGTTCGATTGAAAGATGCTTCGGATTCTCTGTACCTATGACAGCCAGGTCGTAGCCCATCGTTCCCTTTGTAAGGCACGCAGTGGCAACGGAAACAGCCCCGAGAACTCCGATCGTCTTGTGACAGCGATGAGGGATGAATGTGCGTGTCGAAATTGCGCCGCCACGACGCGGTGCAGAGAGCAAGGTCATCTTGGGAACGGATTTATCCAAGACGTCTCCAAGGTTCATCATCGGACCAGCTTGGAGGCGGATCGATTCCAGTCGTTTGACGAGTGAGACATCGCCTTCCAATTGCTCAGGCGGTTCAGTTCCGGAGACATTCAAGTCAGAAGCGCGCAACAATACGCAGGGCATCCCATTATCAATAAGCGTGACCTGTATGCCGTCGATGAAGTCGTTGGCATGCCCGGTCGGGAGCAGGGCGCCGCAGCTTGATCCTGCTGTTTCTCGAAACTCGATGGGCAGGGCTGCTGCGCGCCCTGGAACCCCATCTATCCTGGCGTCACCTTCATAGCGCACCTCTCCGCCCGGGGTCGGGACCCGGACGGATGCAACCTGTCCCGAATTCCGCATATAAATTGTCACCTTGGTTTCCGGTCCGGTCGCTTTGACGAGGCCTCGTTCAATAGCGAAAGGCCCGACACCCGCTAGAATATTCCCGCAATTCTGTGCGTCTGTCACAATGGGCTGATCGACAAAAACCTGTAGAAACAGGTACTCGACATCAATCCCCGGTCGTCTCGAGGCTGAGACGATGGCAACCTTTGACGTCAACGGGTCGGCGCCTCCTATGCCATCGATTTGGCGCGGATCGGGCGAACCCATGATGCGCAACAGCAATGCATCGCGAGCGTTCTCGTCGACCGGCAAGTCGGACGCGAGGAAATAGGCCCCTTTCGACGTGCCTCCACGCATCCACATGACAGGCGTGCCCTTACTCATACCTTAGGCCCTTCGCTTTCAGCCGAGGTCGCATGTCATAGATATCAAGGCCAAGTTCACCCGCTGCCAATCGCCTGCGCTTCGCTTCTTCCGCATCCAAACGCTCTTGCGCTTTCGTAGCGACGGCCTCGGCATCTTCGCGCCGAACAACACACACTCCATCGTCATCGGCAAGAACGACGTCGCCGGGGTTCACCAGGGCACCGGCGCAGACAATTGGTACATTGACCGAACCCAGCGTCTCTTTCACTGTGCCCTGTGCTGAGACAGCAGTGGACCAAACACCAAATCCCATCTGACGCAAATCGGATGTATCGCGGACGCCAGCATCGATAACCAACGCGGCGCACCCTCTCGCCTGGGCCGAAGTGGCCAGAAGGTCGCCAAAATACCCCATGTCGCACGGCGCGGTTGGCGCCAACACCATGACATCTCCTGGCTGTAGCTGTTCTATGGCGACGTGAATCATCCAGTTGTCGCCCGGCGGAGCAGAGATCGTGACTGCAGACCCCGCAATAGACAAGTCTTGTTGAATGGGACGCATTTTTGACTTCATCAAACCCTTGCGTCCCTGTGCTTCGTGCACTGTGGCGACGCCGGCTTTGCGCAATCTGGCGATGGTATCCTGGCCGGCTCTTTGTATTTTTTGAACGACTACGGCCATGTTGGCTCTCCATAGTTCTTCTCAGGCGAAAGGCGTGTGTGCTGGGTGCAGTGGGTCGTGCCCCTCAGAGTATGTCCACAGTCCGAGGGAATACCGATTGAAAGCCTTCAGCATATTTCGCAGGTCGCCCGCCTGCCATTCCGCCGGAATTTCTGCGGAAGTGATTTGCCCGGTTCTCTGCGACGTTTGTGTAATAATCCCAGAGATGATGCTGCCCTTCCATGCATTCGATGGCGGCGCGTTTTTTCTCCCAGACCTCGGTGATGTCCAAAAACGTATCCGGCTTCCAGCCCATCTGCTCGGTCTGATGCGGTTCAAACAAATAGAGCTGCGGCGACCCGAGCACTTTTTGCCCTGGATTGTGGCCCCAGGCCTGAGCAATCATGCGGCATGTCAACGCAAATTCTGTCGTGCGCATATGGTCCGTGTTATAGGGATCGTATTGCGAATGGCTGAGCATGAAATTGGGTTGGACGTCGCGAATGATGTCGACAACCTGCTCTTGCGCATGTGAGCCAAGATCAAGCGGGTAGTCGCCGAGATCAAGAAATTTGATGTCGTGGACTTCAAGAGCACTGGCAGCGTTTTCGGCCTCGGTTCTGCGGATCGCCTTGACCTGATCCAACGATTTACCATCTTTCCAAAGCCGCGCGCTCTCGCCTCGTTCACCGTAAGACAAGCAGACGACGGTCACGTCAAATCCACGTTTTTGGTGTAGTGCGATTGCGCCACCGCATCGCCACACAAAGTCGGCGGCATGGGCAGAAATCACAAGTGCGGTGTTTTGTTCAGACATGGGAGGCGCTCCAGAATTCAGCTGCCTCCAGCATCGGCGGGCCAGCGCTGAACATCCATTTCAATCTAAACGAATATGTATTAATTTTGCCTATAGCGGTTAGGAGATCAGCTTGAGAGGTCGCGATATCAATCTGCGCCATATGCGCGCGTTTCTCGCGGTGGTTCAGGCCGGAAGTATTGTCGCGGCTGCCCAAAAAGTTCACCTGTCTCAATCCGCAATTACGCAAGCCATAGCCGGTCTTGAACGCCGCCTCGGCGTGAAATTATTCACTCGCAGCAACAAGGGAATGATTCCGACGGACGCCGGAAAAATTCTTTCCTTTCGCGCGGCCAGGGCATTTGATGGTTTAGCCGTTGAGGCCGGAGGGAGGGGCGTTGCGGCACAGCGTGGATATGTCACCTCGCTGACAAGTACGCAGTTGAAGGCGTTGATCGCCGTTGCAACCTACGGCAATTATTCCGTCGCGGCGCGGGCGATGGGTTTGGCGCAATCGTCGATATACAAAGCAGCCAAGGACCTTGAAAAACTTTCTGGCAGGGTTTTGTATCACCAATCCGCGACGGAGGTTAAGCTTTCCTCGGCTGGCGATGCACTTCATCGCGCCGCCGGCGTCGCCTTTGCGGAACTGGACTATGCGATTGATGATATTTCTCATCTAAGTGGCAGTGACATAGGCGTGTTGCGGGTGGGCAGCCTTCCGCTGGCGCGCAGTACCGTGCTTCCGGTTGTTCTGAATTTGCTAACAGAGCGCTATCCGGGTCTGCGCGTACAGGTTCTCGACAATTCGTTTGACGAATTGTTGCATGCGCTCCGCTATGGCGAAATTGATCTAATGATAGGTGCCCTTCGTCATCCGCGGCCAGCAGATGACGTCCAGCAGGAGGTATTGTTCACCGATCGTCTGGGTGTGTTTTGCGGGCCTGATCATCCCTTGCGGAAAGCAACCACAGTGACGCCACGGGACATGGCCGCCTTTCCTTGGGTAGTGCCTGCCCAAGGTGCGCCCACGCGCGATTTTTTTGATTCCTACTTTTCTGCAGTTCCGGCACAGGATTTTGGATCCATTATCGAATCGAACTCACCCATCCTGGTGCGTGGATTGTTGAGTGACAACAAGCGGCTGACCATGATTTCGGAAGCCCAGGTCAAGATTGACGTCCATAAAGGCAACCTAGTTGCCCTACCCGTTTCGCTTAACGACATTCCCCGAGAAATCGGCATCACTGTTCGGCAAGGCTGGAAGCCGACAGGCAAACAGCAAGATTTCATTGACCTATTGCGCGCCCAGGTTCAAGCCGCTGAACAGAGAAATCCACGGGCAGCACCCACGAATTTCTGATCAAAGTTTTGTTCCTCGGGTGATTTCACCTACACCCTGAAGTGTCGATAGGAGACCCGAATGCCAAATATCTCAGGCAATGTTTGCAGCGACCTAACTATTAGGATCTCATTCCGTTCGAAAACACCTACCCCGAATTCAAGGAACATCTGCGAAGGATCTGAGCCCGAACGTTCGATCAGTTGTTCGAAACACTCACTGAGTTCTGCGGCCTGCTCACACCCTGGGAACGCCAGAACCACTTTTGCCTGGCTAGAAGTGGCTCAGGTTTAAAGCTAGACGTATAGAGACCCCTAAAGATCCGAGCCACATCCAGCCGCCGGCAATTGCCCGACAATGGCTACTTTGAGGGCCGCTGAGGCAGCTAGTCGCTCGCAACTTGACTTGCGTCAGTCGGGCGCTCGATCCACCGCCGAGCAACTGGTAAGCCACCACCTTGATGCAGCTCTGACAATTGGCGGTAGTTTTCGGCATCCTTCGTCGTACGGCGCTGCATGTGACGTAGGTAGGCAGCCCATGTGGGGACGCGATAGCTTTCGTGCCACAGGTCAGGCTGGGACAGGTCCCGGTAGAGCGACCAGCCATGGGCTCCGTCTCGCAATCGGATGCGACGGCGCAAGGTCATCAAATCAAGGAATGCCCGAGTATCTTCTGGGCGTATCAGAAATTCAACAGAAACCTTGATCGGGCCGCTTTGTATGTCGATTTGTAAATTTGGATCCGGCGGCGTGAATCCATCGTGCGGATCTAAATTGTCCAGATTCTCCGCGGGCAGTCGAAAAACCAACCCCATAGCGGCACCCACCAGGCAGGCCGCCGAAGCCATACCGAACGCCATTTCAAGTCCGGCAGTGGTGGCAACACGACCCCAAACAATGCTTCCCAAGGTCATGCCGCCAAAGGTGAAAACCTGCAAGAGTGACATGGCCCGCCCAAGGACCCAGCGAGGCGTCGACAATTGCATGGCAACGTTGAACAACGACATTGAGGATTGCCAGGCAATACCGGTGACGACAGCGGCAGTCCCCGTCGCCCAGACATTTGTGGAAAAAGCGATTGCCATCAGCCCAATGGCCAGGAACAAGAACGACGCCCGCACTATCGTTTCAGTTTCAACCTTTTCGCGAACCCGGTGCAGGCTGAGTGCCACAGTCACGGCCCCCATGCCGAAACAAGTCAGGATCAGACCGAACGTGATTGCGGATCCCTGCAACAATTGGCGCGCCACCAACGGCATCAAGGCAAGGGCGGCCACGGCGGAAAAGCCAAATACGGTCCCGCGCAACAGGATCTTCATGTGATCCGAAGACATGGTCACGTAACGCATCCCGGCCCCTAGCGCCGATCCTAAAGGCTCACGCGGTAACGGATCGGGCGTGCGCACTGGTTTCCAGGAAGCCAGTGCGAGCAGAACGGGAATATAGGTTACTGCATTGATTGCAAAAGAAGCCGCAGCACCAAAGGCAGCGATGATCGCGCCGCCCACAGCCGGCCCAATGCCACGCATCAGGTTGAACCCCATCCCATTCAACATGACAGCTTGCGGCAAGTGTTTGCGGGGCACGAGATCACCCACGGAGGCTTGCCAGGACGGTAAGTGCATGGCCACACCACAACCAATGGCAAAGGTGAAAGACAATAGCGCCCAAGGGTTGATGAAGGTGACCCAGGTCAATCCCGCCAAGCAGGCTGTCATGACCAACATGAAGACCTGTGCCAACATCATAACGGTGCGGCGTTCGTAGTTGTCCGCAAATACGCCGCCGAGCAAAGAAAGAATGGCAAGCGGCAGCGTAACCGAGGCCTGGACAAGGGCAACCATTGCTGGACTGGTTGTCAGGGATGCCATCAACCAACCAGCGGCAACGCTCTGGATTTGCCAGCCAAGGTTTGTAATCAGGGAGGCAATCCAAAGCAGCCGGTATGTCTTGAATTGGAACGGGGCAAGGGTGGTGCCCTTCATCAAGGTGTCCTTTGGCCGCTGGAGTCGCGGCCAATTTGGTTTCGTTTCCTCTCCGACACAAGTCGAATATGACGATACCAAATCCTTGATGGCCGTTGCGTTAGTCGATCAGTCTATACAAAATCGGCCTTTTGAGCGCGCGGTTCTGTTACATGTTTTGGCGATTGACGCTCAACCCTCTTTCGATTGAATGACTACCGGCGGATCTGTTGCATAGTTTTGAACTGACCGAACTGTCTAGGTGAGTGTAACGAAATTAGGTAGCCAGTTCAGTGGACTGATTGAACGGCATTGCCAACTTGTTTGCGCGTGATTGAGAAGGGCAAGTCCACGGACTTTCAAGCGCGCATTTGGGCGGCATGGTCGTTCCAGAGATTGAAAGCATCGGCCCCGGCATGACGGTATGAGACGGCGGAGAGTTGGTAGCGGC
>NZ_JBWVBC010000020.1:0-18598 GCF_057221055.1 Ruegeria sp. HKCCD7181
ACAGCGTAGGCGATGATCTCACGCGGGAAACGAAAGCCCTTCAGGCGCGGCATTTGGGCGGTATCTTCATGCGTAACGCGTAACCTGTTCACAACGCGCAGACAACTTGGCAATGCCAGGCAAAGAGTTTCAGCCCGAAGGAGCGTCCGTGACAGCGTCGACCTTTCCCTGAAATTCGTCGGTTGAATTGCCGTGTGGATAGGGTTGGTCGGGGATTGGGCGATCCAGAAATCCGCATAGAGGTTCCCACCCGCTACCAAGCTCATAAGTCAGAAGTCTGTCTTTCCCGAACTCTGCTTGAACATCCAAAATATTCTTTTCGTAAACAGAAATCATATGATCTCGGTCGGCGATATTACCGCCGAACACGCCATCGGCGATTAGCTTAATCCCAATTGAGTCGGCGTCTTCGCTATTCCGCAATATCGATAATATCGTCTTATCCATGCTTTCGTACCATGCGTCGGCATCGCGTACGGAGAGGATGATCTTCGCTTTCGGGAAGTGCGCGCTCAGTTCTCTCCAAAAATAGGCGCCGGGCCAGTCAACGGTTGCATTATATTCGGCGAAGACCTGATCCCAATCTGGTGTGTTCCCTCCGGCGGCAGAGCGCCAAACCGCTACTCGCTCAGCATGGGGCAGCACTTCGAACATATGGTAGCAAGGTCCCAACCCCAAAATTTCAAGGGCCTTCTTAAGCGACTCGGTGCCTGTACGGCCGAATCCTGCGCCAATAACTGAAAGTGGCAAATCAATCTCCTAACAATTTAGTTCTGTCTGAATGCGATGAGCTAACAACAAACCCAACATTTTGTCTACTGTCACCAATGTGTTCAAGTTTGGAGACTGACAGCTTGATTTGATGTCTGCTTCGGGCTCGTAGCGGTCATTCTTTGCAGTGAGCATCGATTGGAGGTAAGAGCCCGAAGGAGACATGGATAACCTTCTGGTTGATTGGTGGAAAGCAGCCTTTCTGCTAAAATGCAGTCGTGGAAAATGTGGGATGGGAGGAGAAATCATGTCTTGGAATGTTTCAGGTGAACTCGTCGAAACCTGCAATTGCAACATGCTTTGCCCATGCTGGTTCGGACAAGCCGACCTTATGCTCTTGGACCAAGGGTACTGTGCGACATCTCTGTTGATACGCATTCGCGAGGGCTCTCATGAAGGCGTGGGCCTTTCTGGCCAAAACGCGATTGTCTCATTGCATTTTCCCGGACCAACACTGTTCGACGCGAACGGTACCGGGCGAGTGTACATTGACGAAAACGCCAGCGATGCGCAGGCGGCGGCATTGGAGACTATCTTGCAGGGTGCGTCCGGCAGCGGCATGGAGGTGCCGGCAAGCCTGTTGTCGACCTGGCTTCCGACCAAACGCGTCAGGATCAGCGTGACCGAGGCCGATGGCGAACTTACTGCAAGCGTGGCCGGTGTGGGCGAGATGAAATCTCGTCGTCTGGTCAATGAACTCGGCAACAAGATGAAACTGCAGAACGCCGCGTTCAGCCTCGCCTTCGGGCATGAAGGGCATGAAGGTGATCTGGCCCCCAGTGAAGGAACCACCTGGAACGACGCGGATATGCCCGTGACCTGGACAGGCCGGTCGGGTGTGGTCGGACAAGTCGCTTGGGCCGGCTGAGGCCGGGCCGGAACGTCAGGCCATCACAATGAATGCTGTAGGAGTCGCACGACGAGATCGGGCGCTGGTGCTGGCAGCGCTAGTCGTGCTCACGGCATTGGCGTGGGCCTACACAATTTACCTCGGGCTTGGTTCGTCCTCGATGACGATGGTCGGCGACGTGGCCATGCCGATGATGATGCAGTGGTCAGTCGCGGATTTTGTCTTCATGCTTATCATGTGGGCGGTGATGATGTTCGCTATGATGCTGCCTTCGGTTACACCCGCCTTAATGATCTACGAGAGGGTCCGCGCGAAGCGGGAGGAGGCAGGGCGACCCTTCGTGCCAACGGGCAGCTTCGTGGCGGGGTATCTGTTGGTTTGGCTGGGGTTCTCGCTGGCGGCGACTGTATTGAATTGGTGGCTGCACACGGGCGGCGCGCTTTCCTCCATGATGGGGAGGGTTGCGCCGACTGTGGGCGGCGTGATGTTGATACTCGCCGGGCTGTTCCAATGGACGCCACTCAAGGACACTTGCCTGGAGCATTGCCGGTCTCCCGTGAGTTTTCTTACGGTTCACTGGCGCGAGGGGACCCTGGGCGCCGCAAAGATGGGGCTTCACCACGGGGTCTACTGTCTTGGCTGCTGCTGGATGCTGATGGTGCTGTTGTTTGTGTTGGGCGTCATGAACCTGCCGTGGGTTGCCGTACTTACAATCGTAGTTTTGGCAGAAAAGACTTTGCCATTCGGGCGGTTTCTGAGCCGAGGATTGGGCGTGATTTTGATTGTCTGGGGTGGGTGGCTGGTCACGCTCGCCTGAGTAAAAGTTGATGCATTCACAAGCAGGATGAATGCCACCGCAGAGCGATCTCCAACACGTCACCGGACAAGCAATTTCTGCGGGAGGTTAGGGTCCGCTCCAAACCCAAAGCGGAAATAGGGGAACTGGTGTGCTAATCTGTTGCAAGACCATTCAGATTTGCTGGAGTTGGCAATGACTCACATCGATCACCTAAAATCGATATGCGAACTTAAAGGGCTTCAAGTCGTCGATGTTGGTGCGGGTGACGGCGTCTATTCACGAGACTTGTACGAAGCAGGAGCCAAAGTCACCGCAATAGAAATAGATCCGGACAAAGTTGCTAAAGCCAAAGAAGATTTACCAAGAAACATCGACGTTAGGCTTGGGGCTGCCGAAGACCTGCCTCTCGACTCCGGCTCGCAGGACCTGGCGTGTTTGTTCTTCTCACTTCATCACATTCCAGTGGAGGTTCAGCACACTGCTTTCACTGAAATTCGCCGCGTTCTTGGAAACAGTGGGCGGTTGCACATAGTGGAGCCCTATCCTTACGGGACAATGTTTGACGTTGTTCGATTGGTGGAAGATGAAACCCTCGTTCGAACTCATTCTCATGAAACACTTAACCACTTGGACGGAGTAGACGGGTTTCGGCTGGAAAACAAAAATGAGTACGTCCTCACTCGTGAATATCCGACTTTCGAAGCGTTTCTGGAAAAGATCGTTTGGCCGGATCCAGATCGTTCTGAAGTTTATGAAAGGGTTGCTTCAAACGTGGAAGACGCATTCAACCGGTCGGTGGAATTCCTTTATGGGAAGATCGTCTTACACCAGCCGTGCGCCGCATACCACTTTATCGTTTCATAATAGCGGTTGTCATACCGTGAGATCCAGTTCTGTATAGCAATTTCGCCCACAAAGCGATCCTTGAAAATTTTCATTTTAAATCAAAGACGCGACCTTGGATTCGGCAAGGCAAATAGCCCGTAGGTTGGCAGAACAGATGGCCACGTGAATCGCCAGAACGACGGTATCGAGACCGACGCGGAACGAACATTTGCAACTGGAAAGTGCTCAGTTTTCGGACGTGTTTGCCGATACGACTTGCGACTGAGATATAAGCCACTTGACGAACACCTTAGCCTCAGGACGCTGATAGTCTTCTTGCGTCTGAATGTAGTACACGCCGAAGAGCGGCTCAGAGAACAATTCAATCATCCGACCAGATGACAGATCTTCCTCAAAAAAAGCTCTGGCAGAATACGTGATACCGTCACCCCGGCGAACCGCAGTCATGATAAGGTTCCCCGGCATGTGATTTATGGTCAATGGCTCGGCGGGAACAACCCCGTGATAAGTGAACCAGTCCGCCGCTTCGTTGGTGCCCAGTTCCTGCAACCAAGGCAACTTTGTCAGAGAAGCTGGGTCACGCAGGTCTTGACCCCCGACTAATGAAGGTGCTCCGATCACGACCATATCGGAGACAAGGACAGTGTCCTCCTCTTTTCTCGGCATGCGTCTATCGTGATACCTAATCGCGACATCGATACCACCCGGACGTATCTGAACTAGCTCCGAGGTTGGGTTCAGCATCAAAGTGATCTCCGGGTGTTGACGTTGAAACTCTGCCATTCTCGGCAATAGCCACTCCACCGCGAACGCTGGTGACATGGTCACTTGAACAGGGCGGTGCGCTGTATGTTCTGCCAACCGTTCGACGCCCCTTCCAATAATTTCAAAGCCGATACCAAGTTCACGCGCAAGAATGATTCCGGGCTCTGTCAACTCAATGCTGCGCCCACGTCTGGAAACGAGAGCAACACCCAGATGCTTTTCCAACGATTTCACCTGCTGACTGACAGCTGCTTGGGTCACGTTCAAACGTTCAGCCGCCACGGTATAGCTTCCGGCATCCGCAACCGCTGAGAAAGCACGCAAAGCGTTCATCGGGGGAAGGTGTAACCATTCCATACTATAGTTTTTCTTATGTGTTCTCAGACTATTTGAATCGCATAATATCGGTTTTCCTGACAATATTCACAGCGAAATATGTTCTGAAATTATGGACTATCTGAGCGGGCGATTCGTTACCGATGCCAACCTATCCGCACGCCATGAGAGCTTGATACGATGGAAAAACTTCAAGGTGGATGTTACTGTGGTGCTGTTCGTTACCAGTTAGCAACCCCACCAGCGTGGTCGGGTCATTGCCATTGTCGTTCATGCCAAATGGCCCTTGGCGGCGCTTTTGTAACTTGGGCTAAGGTAGCCGCCGCAGACTTCGCAGTCATCAAAGGCGAAATCCAATACATTGAGAAAACTCCGGGTATTCGCCGCGGGTTTTGTCGGGACTGTGGAACAACGCTAACCTATTCTGCTGCCAATGAAGTTGAGGGCCAAGACTGGAGCGGTGATGCGTGGTTTGCGGCTGCGACGTTGGATGACCCATCGCTTGCTCAGCCAAAAGCCCACGTCTTCGTTTCACATCGGCAGCCATGGATAAAACTCGACGACGGGCTGCCGACGTTTCTTGAGTTCTAACCAACTTTCCGAGCGAACAAGGAGAAAGCGATGCACACTGCTTATTCATATGCCTGCAAGGATTGCGAGGGCATGGAGGCCTGCCCAGGCAAAGTAGTTGCTGCGACGAAGGATGAAGTCTGGAAGCTCATGGAACTTCATGCGGTGGTTGCCCATGGAGAAGACCCTAGCTCGTGGGACGCCGACACTCGGGCATATCTGGGAACATTGATAAAACCATCTTGATGAACCAGTTGAGCTTTGAAGCCCAACAAAGTCGCGGGATTGAAGCTCTGTTCGGATCACTTGGCGGAGAATGGCGGCTTTGTTGCGAATGGCCGGTTTGGGCTCGTAGCGGACATTCGAAGTTGACAATAAGGAGGAGAGAAGTGTTCATTTTGTTACTAGTTTTTACTGTTGAAGGCGACGGTTCGGGACACATTCATGCCGAGCGTCTTGGCCCCTATATAGATAGATTGACCTGTGAGGTCGCTGCCGAACTCGCAAGCGAACCTGTGGTCTCTACCGGGCACGTCTACGGTAGCGTGAGGGCCTACTGTTTTCCCGAATCAGATTCTCGATAAGGAGGACCGATATGGAACAGCAACTGAAGATTGGCGACACGTTTCCGCACCCAACCCACTCGCGCCACCAGAGATGCCATGTCCGGGGTTTTGTGGACGAATTGTTAGTGGTTAGATGGTGGCGGCTGTCCCGGCAGTATTGGCAGTACGAAGTTATCGACCCGGACACTCTCCAACGGCCAGGCCACGAGGAAGCTAAATAACTTGGTGAAGGTGCACAATAAGGAGCAGTCAAATATGGGATTAGCCGAGCGAGCGCGACGTGCTCTTGTCTCGTTGACGGGATACGACGCCCGAATTTTGGGTGCATCGTATCAGTTCCTTCGCGTCTTCTTTGCTGTGGCTTGCGTTTTGGTCATCATCACCGCGCTTTTTGCAGCGGTTGTCTGGTTGCGACAAAGTTCACAATAAGGAGGGACGGATGTCTGCTCTGCGGACTTACCGGCCGTTCGTCTAATCGCTCACGCTTTTGAGAACTCGTTGATAGAACGCGCCTTGTGCATCCTCACCAGTAGGTCTTGCGACCCATTCCCAATCCAAATTCAGTGCTCCTGCGGGTACGATTTGCCGCGCGATCGCTGGCGGTGTGGTTTCGTCAGGCGTTCCATTCTTCCAGTCGTGAAAGGCTGATGAGTAACGAACGACCGCTCCGCTAGTCGGCAAATCGAGTAACCCGCCCTCGGCAAAGAACATTAACCCGTCGCCCATTTCTTCCCCGATGAGTTTGAGCCTATTTCCCAAACGATGTTTAAGGATGGCTACAAACACTATAGCTGCGGAAAACGTGAACTTATCGACAAGCACAACAACCTGCTTACTTGCGCTTTGCGAGATCGCATCGATCAAGGGCATCGTTAGAAGAAAATCGCCGCCGGTGTTTCCGCGAACGTCAATCAAGAGTGTTTTGTTTGAGCTGGCGCCCACGCGGTCCGCGGCATCTGAGATGGCCTTAGACAGCGCACTTTCGCTCGGGTCAAAGAAACTTGGCAACAGAATTGAAAGCCCAAGGTCTTGCCAGTCCGTTATCTCTACAAAGGTCTCGGGTTCCCAGGCTGGATCAGCCTTGCCGTGCTCGTTTCTCGGGTAGAGCGTCGATGCAGGAACAGTATTTCCATTTGCCACTTTCAGATTGGTTATCTGCCCATTTTTGTCCTGCACACGATACTCGGTCGTACCGCCGTTTGACGAAAAACCCAAACGTGTCAAAGCGTACGGCCAAGCCAGAAGAATCGGTCCGATGACCCGTCTCCTTTGGCACGTTCCCGCCAGAAATTTCTCCGCAGTGGCTTCGATTTGGCTCAAAGCTGCACCGTTGACTGCTATCAACTCTCCTCGCGGTGCAGTTACCCCTGGTGCCGCCCCAATGACTTGCACTGAGCGCCCCACGCTCACGAACCTCAGCGGTAGCACCGAGATCGCATCATTCGGGATCAGCCGTGTGTGCCCATTGTCGGGAAGTGCCATTAGGCGCATCGCGGACAACAGAAAGGCTTCAATGGAGCCCTCCAAAGCGCATCTTCGGCAGTCACTAATGCAGCTGTCTATTACGGCCTTTTCGATCCGCCGAAAGCTGGGATCGGTTGGCAGGGCAGTTTCTAGAATTTGCTTAAGGTCTTCCGTCAGCGACATGATTCACAGTGCGCATAGCCGCTCGTCAATGTCCAGATTGAGCCCCACCTGGACCTGCTCGTTCTTCGCTGCGAGACAGCAGAAAATGCAGCCTTTCAGGCGGACTATAGTAAACGTGAAACCATGAATTCATGCAGTGCAGGACCGAGGGCTTCATTGCTGCACAAATACGGATGATTGCTTCACCGCTATGCGTCAATCCCTTCCACCCGCATCGGTTGTTCTTCCCCCCATTTCTGAAATAAAAGACTGCCCGGGTAGATCCCAAACTGTTTCTTAAATGCCCGCGACAGTGCCTCGCCTGACCTATAAGAGTATTTTCGAGCCACCGCTTTGACCCGGGCGCCATTTTGGATGTCTTGAAGCGCCAGCGTGAGGCGCCAACGGCGTAAGTAAGCAATCGGCGTCAACCCAAGTGTTTCACGAAACACATCAATAAAGCGGCTTCTCGACATTCCTGCAATTTCGGCAAGGTCTTGTGCGCTCCAGGAATTTGTCGGCTCGGAATGAATGGCAACCAGCGCACGGCTAATGCGGTCGTGGGCCAGACCATTGAGAACACCTGCCTCTGAAAGTCCATTGTCCATGCAGATTCGCAGAACTTGTATAAAAAGAATCTCAGCAATCCGGTTCAATACGGTACGTACACCGCAACGATCAAGGCTGGCCTCCCTCATCGCGAGTTCAACCATCGCGGCGAGATGCGGGTCGTCATGAGCCGACAAAACGGTTCTGTTGGGCAATGTCTGAAGGAACGGATGTTCAACATTGCCCAAGCGCGCGCGCGCAGCGAAGATCACTTTGGGCAAAAGATGGAAACACCGAAGTTCTAACGGCCGGTTGACAATTTCGACGGTTGCAATTTCGCCTTCCTTGTCTCCTTCAAAAAACAATAGATTGGCCGTTTCCGGCGCACATACTTGGACTTCTAAAGAGAAGCTGGAGAAGAGGTCAGACAGTCTGTCCAGTTCAGGCATATGCGACTCCTGGTTAGGTAAATCGGAAAAACCATACACAGAATCCATATACGATATGCGTATGACTGACACAACAGAGACCAGCACAGCAGAGCCAGAATTGAAGCTCTATTCCTGGACCACGCCCAACGGTCGCAAGGTTTCCATTGCTCTGGAGGAGATGGGGCTGGCATATCAGGCGATCCCCATCGACATCACAAAGGGCGAGCAGTCCACGCCCGAATATCTGGCGATAAATCCCAACAGCAAGATACCGGCGCTTGTTGATGGCAAGACGGTGATCAACGAGTCTGGTGCCATTCTTCTCTATCTTGCAGACAAGACCGGTCGTTTTGCGCCATCCTACGGTTCGTCCCGATGGTGGGAGATGATGGAATGGCTCATGTGGCAAATGGGCGGCTTCGGGCCGATGCTGGGGCAGGCGCATCACTTCCTTCACTATAACCCAGGCAAGTCATCATACGCCGAGCACCGCTATCACGTCGAAGCGCTTAGGCTCTATTCGGTTTTAGAAGGTCGCTTGGAACGGTCCGCATTTATTCTTGATGAACTCTCTATCGCCGACATGGCGATTTGGCCCTGGGTATCGAGATTTGGGTACCAGCAAATCGACCTGAACGACTTTCCGGCAACCAGGGATTGGTATCTCAAACTTGGCGAACGCCCCGGATTTCAAACCGGCTATGCTCAGCCCTTGGACGTCGGGGAAATTCCTCTCACTAAAACAATAAGTTGAAAGGGGCCAAAGATGGCCAAACACGTACGAACGGGTAGCTGCAATTGCGGAGCATGCCGCTTTACAATTGCACCCACAGAAGAAAAGGCGGTCATATGCCATTGCACCAGTTGCCAAAAGCAATCGGCGTCCGCATTTGGGGCCGTAATTGTGGTTCCGGCAGATACCGTAGCACTCACATCCGGCGCATTGAAGAAATGGACGCGCAAAGCTGACAGCGGCAACACCGTTGATTGCTACTTTTGTGACAATTGCGGAACCCGTGTTTGGCACGGCGACATTGAAACGGAACCAATGCTCAAGGTCCGTGCGGGAACGCTCGACCAGCCCATTGATTTCTCAAAAGCGACCCAGCTTTGGACCAGCAAGGCGGCCCCCGGAATTGTCATCCCTGACGGGGTCACGGCGTTCGCCAAGAACCCACGCTAGGGAATGCTAATTGCCCAGCTCACCAAGTGCCAGAAATGAAACGAGGGACCGTCACCACTCAACGGGAGAAAGACATGAAGAGAATCACAATTATCGCATCGGCATGTGCAGCTTTGATCGCCATGCCTCTGTTTGCAAAAGACATCTCCGTACAATCGCGATTTCCGCCGCTTCAATTTACCGATGCTACACCTGGTGGCGCTCATCCGGTTGGTGGAGCGGCGAAGAACTTCATCGATGAAGCCAATACGCTTTTGGCAGGCCATGATACGCGTCTGGTTATGCATGTCTCCGGCCGCATCGATCCTGCTGATGAGGGCGACGTACAGCCTCCGGTCGTGAGCCGCAAGGACTGGGGAAGCCTCTTGAAAGCCGTAGCGGCGGGCCCGCATGAAGGCGGACTGGCTGCATATATAGGGCTGCCGACGGAATCCAAGCTGGCGTTCGCGGAGTTCTATTCAGGAGGTGTCCCCTTCGGGCTGACAGCGCCAGAATGGATAGCGTTCCTCTATGGCGGCGGCGGCATCGAAATTCACCAGAGATTCTACGATGAGGCATTTGACGGAAAGCTAAAAGTAATCCCAGTCGCAGTCAGCCCGTCGCAGACATCGGGTTTTTTCCCAAAACCTCTGCCTGAAGCCGGTGAAGGCGTGTCTGCCGAAGAAGCCTTGGGCGCGTTTTGCGATCTGCCCTACGTCATTCGTTATCCGATCGGTGCACGCTATATCATTCAGGACAGCTGCCGCTCAGTTGGGAAGGACATTGACTTTATCGGCAAGGCAACCCGTTGTGAGAACTCAAAGGCAGATTGCGGTTCCAACCCCGACAATCCCGTAGTTAATGATCCGAAGCGCCTGACGTTCGGCGGGTTTGCACCAGGCGTTTTCCCGCATTTGATGTCAGTCAACGGAAATGTTGATGCATTTGAATTGGCGATGCCGTCCGGCCACCTTCAATTCTTCAAACTGGTGGCCAGGAAGCAGGGTGAGAGCAATGACAGCGTTGACATCTCAGATGTGACCCCGCCAGTCCATTATACAACAAGCTGGCATCAAACCTGGGTCTATGCGGAACTCGTTTGGAACAAGGCAGAATGGGAAGCACTTGATCCGGCGGTTCGCAACGCGATCGAATTTGCCGCGCGGGCCACTGTGCTGAAAACTTACGCTCAACGCGTCTCGGCGCAGGGGGCAGCACTGCGCAATCTGGAGCGCAACGGAGTTGAGAGCCGGGAATGGCCTGCTGGGATGCTGCAAATTTTCGCGGCCCACGCAGACGCTGCACTTGATCGCCTGGCTCAGGAAGAGGCGGCAAGGAACGGCGACGCCACGCTGGTTGAAATGCTTGCAGCTGTTCGTGCCTTCAAGGTCGAAAATGCAGTCTTTCTGGATGCAGATGATGTTAGTCAGGGAACAAGCAGGGATTGAAGGCGTTGTTGGGTGATGTCACCGTAACATTGAAACGATTGGTGACACCCCAATTTCCGCATAGGTGGCGCAGATGCAAAACCCGCCTATCAGCTACAAGCGCCGCCGTTCTTCAGCACAAATCATCGCTCATGTTGTCTGGCTATACGTTCGGTTCAATTTGAGCCTGCGCGAAGTGGAAAAGATGTTGCTGGAGCACCGTGTCGACGTTTCGTACAAGACCATCCGTCGTTGGACTGCCAAGATCGGACCGAAAACCGCGCGGATCAAGCGGAGGCGGCAAGAGTGGCCCCGCGATATCTGGTACTTGGACGAAGTTACCGTCGGGCATCCGCGCCGCAGCCTATGATATCGGTGGCGTTCTTGGCCTGGGTTCGATGGCAATGTTGTTCCAACTGACGGGTTCCAACTATGCCAGCACGCTTTGGCTGGCGGTGATTGCCCTTATACTTGCCTGCGTTTTTGCACATGTCGTCTATCTGGGGACTGCAAGCAGGCCGCTGAAATAGGCAATTCAGATCACCGGGCGACGGTGTTGGTCGTCGCCCGCAAAACGCACTCAACAAGCTCTACCAACGCCCGAGACACTACGAAGAGACGGCTTAGAAATCGAAGGCAGAATTCAGAAGGCCTGGATTCCGGCACGCAAATCCGACAACACAACGAAACCCGATTTTCTGGCGGCTGCCAAAAAAGCAATCGAACAACTCGGGGTAAATGCGGACCGTGCGGAGTTGCTCCGATGTGCCGATCTCACCCTCGAGAAAAGCCGCCGCTAGCCTGTGGATATCCAAGAATTAAAGGCACAAAATCGGGTCAAATGTCCCTGAATGTATCTGCGTCCAGTAATTAAGGGCACTGTGACAGCGCCCCTGGCTGTCGCAGATGGCGTGCAGTTTGGTGTTCATGCCGCCCTTGGTTCGGCCGATCAGGCGACCGCGCGCCCTTATTTTGGCGGCCATGCTGGTCGCCGTTCGATGTGCCTTCAGGTAAGTCGCGTCGATCATCACGGCCTTCTGTTCGCCGTGCTCGGCGGCCAGACCGGCCATTATCCGTGCGAAGATGCCTTTTTTGCTCCATCGCTTCCAGCGACTGCAAAGCGTTTTGTGCGGACCATAGGCTTAAGGGGCATCGCGCCACCTTAACCCATTTCGGTTGATGAAGATAATCCCGCTCAAAACTCGCTTGTCATCAACCCGACGCTTACCATGCGGCTTCGGTAAGAAGGGTTTAAGACGCGCCATCTGCACGTCGGTCAGCCAAAAAAGATCGCTCATGTCACCGCTCGGTTATCGGAGCCGTGAATCACGCGGCGCGTCGGAATTCAATGCATCCTGACCCTAGCTGAGATCCGGCGGCGCTACCTTTGGCAGGTTTGTCTGGTCGAATTTCCTATTGTAAAAACCACAAAATTACAATAAACCACAAAACTACACATTCATGCACACCTGCATATTGAGGACGTTTCTGCCAGAAACGCTGAGACAATTGCCGGGGTCGCAGACAAACAGACAGGGACAGCAAAATGAACAAGACGACATCACAAATCGCCGCATCAGTTTTTGCAATTGGCGCAGCGACCTCGGCGATGGCCGAGTCACTGACGATCTACAGCGCTCTGGAAGAAGAAGAGATCGCAGTATATCTCGAGGCCGCTCAGGAAGCGATGCCGGATCTGGAGATTGATATTCTGCGCCTGTCTACAGGCAAGTTGGGTGCTCGGCTACTTGCCGAAAAGGACAATCCGCAGGCTGATGTGATCTGGGGATGGGCGGTTACGGCCATGATGGACCCCCAGGTTCTGGAATTGCTCGAGCCGATGGAAGTGGCTGGGACTGAGGCGCTTGCCCCGGAATTTCGCGACCCTGATGGCCGCTGGTTTGCCCAGATCGGCTATATGGGCGCGTTTTGCGTGAATACGGAACGCCTGAAGGACAAGGGCCTGGAAATGCCCAAGAGCTGGACCGATCTGGAGGCTCCGGGGTTCAAGGACGAGGTTCTGATGCCTGATCCGAACTCTTCGGGTACCGGTTATCTGCACGTCAACGCCGTTTTGCAAAGCCTCGGTGTTGAAGAGGGCTGGAAACAGTTGTCGGCAGTCGACTCGAACATGGCACAGTATACATCCTCAGGCTCTAAGCCTTGCAAGGCGGCGCGGGTCGGCGAATACACGGTCGGCATCTCACTGGCCTTCACGGCGATGAAATCGATGGAAGACGGTTACCCGCTGGCCATGGTATTCCCTGAAGGCGGCGCAGGATACGAACTGGAGGCGTCGGGCGTTTTGAGCAGCAGCGAAAACAAGGATTCGGCGAAACGTTTCCTCGACTGGTCGATGAGCGAGGACGCGCTCGCGCTCTTTGGGCAATACAAGGCGCTTGTTACAGCTCCCGGTGTGGAAATGTCCGGGTTTGCAAAAGATGCCGGCTTGCCGGAAGACATCAGTACAATTCTGGCACCAGTCGATTTCGTCGAGTCCGCTGGTAGACAGAATGAAATCAAGGCCGAGTGGAGAGAGCGTTTCGGTCGGTAATCCCTGACCGGAGTGCCGCGGATGGCCTTGTTGCCATCCGCAACTCCAAAAACCTCAAAAATACAATCTAGTGCAATTGAGGCCGTTTCGCCCTCAGGCAGCCTTTGTGAAAGAGCCGCAATGTATCTGACTGTCCAAAACGCAACCAAAAAATATGGGTCATTCATCGCATTGGATGATGTCACAGTATCCCTTGAGAAAGGTGAATTCGTTTGCCTGCTTGGCCCGAGCGGTTGCGGCAAGACCACGTTGCTTCGCATAATTGCCGGTTTGACGGATATCGATGACGGTCAGGTCATTCTCCAGGGTCAGGACATTTCGAAGCTACCTGCCCGTCAGCGTGATTTCGGCATCGTGTTTCAGTCCTATTCGCTGTTTCCGAATATGACTGTCGCCGAAAACATTGGATATGGGTTGAAAATCCGCGGTCAGGACGCTTCGAAGACGTCTGATCGTGTGACGGAATTGCTCGAAATGATCAAACTTCCACATGTTGCCGGCAAGTACCCCGGGCAGTTATCAGGTGGGCAGCAGCAGCGGATTGCGCTGGCCCGAGCGATTGCCGTCGACCCGCGGGTTTTGTTGCTGGATGAGCCGCTTTCGGCTCTGGATGCCAAAGTGCGTGCGACGCTGCGTGATGAAATCAAGCAGGTACAGCGGGCATTGGGCATTCCGACCTTGATGGTAACCCACGATCAGGAAGAAGCCTTGGCGCTGGCCGACAAGATTATCTGCATGAACCACGGAGTTGTTGTACAGGCGGGCACCCCGGATGAGCTGTACCACAGACCAAAAACGCGGTTTGTGGCTGACTTCATGGGAACGAGCAACCTGATCGACACCGGTCGGATCAGGCAGGCCATGCCCGAACTTCTGGCTGATCGACCCAAAGGTGAAGACGATCAGTTCATTGCCAGCTTGCGCCCAGAGCAAATTGGGGTTCAGGCGAATGCATCCGGGAAAGCCACAATCAGGTCGCTGTCTTTCCTGGGAAATCTTACCCGGCTCAGTCTGGACAGCCCGTTGGGAGAGCTTGTAGCGGAAACCCACGGCGAAGTCACTTTGGCCGAAGGTCAGAGCGTGGACCTCGAAATTGCCCCGTCGGCCATGACCTGGGTCGCGAATGATGTACACGGTGACGCGGCATGACTTGCGCTGATGTGTCTGCCACCCCGGCCAAACCCGAACGGAAGTTTGACGGCGACAAATTGGTAGCAGCGGTCTGCATAGCGGTGCCTCTGTTCGGGCTGGCTTTGTTTTTCCTCTATCCGATGGTCATCGTATTCCTGCGCTCGATCACGACGCCGGACGGGACCTATGGGTTCCAAAACTATTCGGAGGTTCTGCAATCCAGCGGCTTCTGGCGCGCTACGCGGCATTCCATGACGATGGGATTGGCGACAACGGTCGTCAGCGTGTTTCTTGGTTTCATCATAGCGCATGGCCTGCACCGGTGTGCATTTCCGGGCAAATGGGTGATCCGTGCCGTGATCGTTCTGCCTCTACTTGCGCCTTCTTTGGTTCAGGCATTGGGATTGATTTTCTTGCTGGGTCGCAACGGGCTGGTCAGCCGTGCACTGGGTATCGAGCTGGATATTTATGGGTTTTGGGGTCTTCTCATTTCGAACACCCTTTATGCGCTGCCGCAAGCAGTCATGATCATTGGTGCATCACTGGTTCTGCTTGATGCGAGAATCTATGAAGCGGCCGAAGTGATGGGCGCCAAGCCCGGCCGGCAATTCAGAGACCTTACCCTGCCCGCAACGGTCTTCGCCTTGCTGAATAGCGCCTTTGTCGTTTTCATCATCACTATCACGGATTTCGGCAATGCCGCGGTAATCGGTGGGGATTACTCGGTTCTGGCGACCGAGATCTACAAGCAAGTGATTGGCCTGCGCAACTTCAACCTTGGCGCTGTTGTCGGCATCATGCTTTTGCTGCCCACGGTGGTCTCGTATGTCATTGAACGTCAGGCAATGAAGCGCCAGAGAAATCAGAACGGCACCAATATTCAAAGATTCATCCCGGTTTTCAGCCCGCGTCGCGACATTCCCATGGCGCTGGTTTGCTTCCTCATTGTGACGATGATCGTTTCCGTCATCGGTATTGTGATTTACGCAAGCTTCGTGAAGCTTTGGCCCTACAATTTCGATCTGACGTTCAAGCACTTCGATATCACTCTGGCTGGTGGATATTCGTCGCTGTGGATTACGATCCTCATATCTCTGGGTGCGGCGGCAGGCGGGACATTTCTGATTTTTGTCCTGGCGCTTGGATTGCGAAAACTGCCGCCACAGCCAGCACAGGCGATACAAGTGCTTGCGGCAATGCCTGCGGCAGTGCCCGGGATTGTCCTTGGCCTGTCCTACATTCTGACATTCAACTCGACGTCAACACCGCTGTACCTGCTGTACGGCACGGCAGCTCTGATCGCTATCGTCAACTTCTATCACTATCACACTCAGGCTTTTCTGACGGTGATGACCGGGTTCCGCCAATTCCCGGCAGCACTTGAGGAAGCCGCCTGCTCGCTGGGGGCCGGAATGGCCAGAACGGCCGCAACAATTGTCGTGCCGTTTGTGGCGCCTATGCTGGCATCCGTCTTCTTCTTCCTCTTCATGCGCTCGATGGTCACTTTGTCAGCGGTTGTGTTTCTGACCACGCCCAAGCTCGACGTGGCGGCGGTGACAATCATGCGGCTGGATGATGCCGGACTAACATCCCAAGCCGCCGCTTTTTCCAGCTGTGTTATGGCGGTAGTCGCCATTTCGCTTGGGTTGATGAAGATGTCTGTCGCGCTGTTGTCGCGCAAACCTAAGTCCTAAAAGGGAATTCAGGGAATGTGGTCTAAGGAACGCCATCAACGAATACTTGCGCTGTTGGAATCCAGCCAGCGCGTCAGTGCGAATGATCTGCCGGATCTTCTTGGTGTTTCCCGCGAAACCGTGAGGCGCGATCTTCTCGAACTGGAAGAAACCGGCCTGATCGAGCGCGTGCACGGAGGTGCGGTTCTGCCTGCTCAACGCAGAGAGGAACCATTCGAAAAACGCCGGGATGCCCAGGCGGGCGCCAAGCAAAAGATCGCGCGAAAGGCGGCCACTCTGGTCAAGCCGGGAATGTCCATCATGGTGGACGCAGGCACAACGACAACGGCTTTCGGACATGCAATTGCGCAGTTGTCGAACTTCATGCTGGTCACGAACTCGGTCGAGATAGCTCAGATCGTCAAGGCGGCAGGAACCGATGCCGAAGTCATTTTGCTGGGCGGGCAAATCGTTTCTGACGTACCCGCTACGTATGGTGAACTGACACTGTCAGAAATCCGACGCTTCAATGTCGATCTGGCGGTTGTCTCTCCGGTTGCTATTCATGCGCAAGAAGGTGCTTTCTCTTATGCCCTGAAAGAGGCCGAAGTTGCCAATGCGATGCTGGAGCAAGCGGCGGAGAACGTATTCCTGTGCGATCGCACAAAGCTTGGTCAGACGAGCCGGGTTCGGATTTGCGAAGCAACACGGATCGGGACGCTGGTTACGGACAGCAAGGCGCTTCCCGAACAGACCACATCATTCGACGAAACAGGGACCAGTGTTCTGATCTGACGAACCGTGGTCAGGTTGAAAGCAAACAACAACCCTTGCGATGGATTTTCAAGGAAAGAAGATGAGTAAAGACATAACTGAAAATTTGGCCGGGGATCGCATTCATCAGATTATTTCCGACAGCGAGAGCTTTGCAGAACTCGCCTCTGGGATTGCCCGCGGTGCATTCCGTCAACCGAACCACGTGAGCTTCAAATCAGATGAAAGCCCGGTAACGGTTACGGATCGTCTGATCGAAAGCGAATTGAAAAAGGCAATTGCAGCCAAGTATCCGGATGACGGAATCTTTGGCGAAGAAAGCGGCGTTGATGGTGGCACAACCAAAAACCTTTGGGTAATTGACCCGATCGACGGCACCCGCTCTTTCATTTCCGGCAATCCCCTGTTTGGGCTGCTGCTTGCCTACGTCGCAGATGGCCAAGCTATTGCCGGGACCATTTCCATGCCGATGTTGAGCGAAGTGTACTCGGGCGGCGTTGGACGAGCGGCCACCTGCAACGGAAGACCCATCCGCGTTTCAGGACAACGCAGTCTGGATGACTGCAAAATCTACATCAACGAGGGCGAGAAACTGATTGCGGAACGGCCAGAGCAGTTGAACCGGCTGTTGCGCACCGGAAAGACGCGCCGGTTCGGTTATGACTGCTATCCGCATGCGTTGCTGGCCGCGGGTCACGTGGACGCCGTGGTGGACTATGACTTGCAGCCTTATGACTACCTCGCGTTGTCTCCGTTGATCGAAGCTGCCGGGGGCGTGATGACCGACTGGCTGGGAAATTCCCTGACGCTTGCCTCGGATGGTGCCGTCGTTTCCGCTGCGACGCCTGAACTTCACGCTGAACTTCTGGACAAATTGAGCACTTAGACCAATCGGTCGGCGCCTATCTGGAACGGAGACCCAATGGAAATCTCTCCCGTTGAAATCATCAACCCAAACGGCGCGGGGCGCGTCGTTCTGCTGTGCGAACACGCCAGCCACAGAATACCGCCGGAATATGGCGGATTGGGTCTGGCCGAAACCGACAGGCAAAGCCACGCGGCATGGGATCCCGGAGCACGAGCGCTTGCCATTTTTCTGTCTAAGGCCCTGAATGCGCCGATGGTGGCATCAACGGTGTCGCGGCTGGTCTATGACTGTAACCGCCCGCCCGAGGCCGCAAGCGCAATGCCCGGGAAATCAGAGTTGATTGAGGTACCAGGGAATGCCGGGCTGACCCTGCGGGACCGCGCCGCTCGTGCGGCCGCGGTGTACGAGCCATTCTGCCGGGCCGTTTCGCAAATGCTTGACGGTCGAGGTGCAGACGCCGTTGTGACGGTTCACTCCTTCACGCCAGTCTATTTCAAAAGGCACCGCACAGTAGAACTTGGCTTGCTGCATGACGAGGACAGCCGGCTGGTGGATGCGATGCTGGATAATGTGGGCAGCATTCCTCATCGACGGATCGAACGGAACGAGCCCTATGGCCCTGTAGATGGTGTAACGCATTCCTTGCGTCTGCACGCACTCAGCCGCGGATTGCCGAACGTTATGATCGAAGCGCGCAACGACTTGTTGCGCACGGACACGCAAATTGCCGCCATGGCGGAAGACATACTGGCGCTGTTGCAACCGGCGCTGAACGACATCGCGATCAGGGAGGTTGAATCGTGAGCAGAGGTCTCAATTTCGAGCATCTTAAGACGCAGGTATCAGCAGGTGATATCGACACTGTATTGGTCTGCATGGTTGACATGCAGGGTCGTTTGA
>NZ_JBWVBC010000021.1:0-17920 GCF_057221055.1 Ruegeria sp. HKCCD7181
TCATCGACCCGTCTTGCGGCGGTAATCCCATCGAACTGACCGAAGAAAACCTGACAGAGTTGTTTAGAACTGCGTTGTGAAACCGGCGGCTCTATTGATGTCATTGAAGGTCCGGTTTCAAACTCAGGGTTGCGTCGCAAACTTTGGATCTGGTTTAACAGGCAGGTAGGCTTCGACGTTATCGCTCTGCTGTCTCTTTCAATGAGCAAAGCCCGCGTAGATTAAATGCGCAGCGTTAGGTGTTTGATCCCAGGGTTTGATGGTGCGATCCATTCGAGGGAATGGAAGGAAGCACTATGGGACAAGTTCGTCATGGCAGCGCCACGACCATGCACGCTATCCGAGCAGCGATACAGCGACCGCAGAGCTGAGCCGAGAGCTTAGCATCAACCCCAAGACGGTCGCGAAGTGGCGGAAGCGGCAGGCCGCGCCTTCCCCCCCCTGCCGGAAGGCGGCGTTTGGCATGTCCAAACCCCTCCTGACTCACCAAAAAAAGGCCAAAGGATCTTCGATCCTGCAGAAACGCAAAAGGGATCGTCACCCGAATAGGCAGATCACCACGGCATGGACCGACCATGACCCAAAGCCCCTGCCCCGGCTCGCAAGAGACGGTCCAGGGGCTACTGGGACAGGGAGATCATGCTGGGGTGATCTGGGTGGAAGCCGGAATGCCGGCTGGAACCAAGGGCCCGGTCACGAGCAGACAGGCTCGGGATTTGCTACCGAAACAGATTGCAACCCGAAGTCACTCACCGACCGGGACGTAGCCTCGTCGCCGCTTTTGCTCTTCGAGTTTTTGGAGCGCTTCATTGGCCTGGGCTTCGTTATCATACGTCACCATCATGGCTTGCCCGTTTGAGCCAATTCGCCCCCAGGTACGAAGGATGGACACTTCCCCAAACAACGTTGGCTGTAACTCTATCCCATAGAACCGCGCCATGTTGACGTCTGGATCCACATGGATCAGGTGGACAGGTCTGGTTGCCGTCAGCTCCATAACGTGATTGTCGGTCAATTCAGCCATACTGTCCAATGACATTGCGAAATCAATTCCCGAGAAAGGATTCTGATCCTGAATGGATTCCGATATCGACATTACCTGCCGTTGCACCCTCACTTCCGCCATTTTCGAGAAAACCAATTAGGTGGATACGTGACATTCGCCGGCCGGGTGTTTCACTTGGTTAGCTAGTACGCCAATCGGAAAACGGCCCTTTGTCGCAGGAAGGGACACAAGACCTGTAGCTTGGAGGCCGAACAGCGGCGGCTCGCAAGAAGCCAATCAGATGGTAACCACTGATCGCAGAGCGGGCTTCAAGCTACCGGTTATCTGAGCCGAAAAGGCGTTCGCCCTGCTCGTCAATCACCTGCTTCGCCTTTGCGATGCTGAAGCTCTCGGCTTGGTCCCGGCTTTCAAAGACATCTGCCCGGATCACCGAATGGGTCTTGCGATCTCCGTCGATAGTCTTTTCGATACGTGCCAAAAGCCGGTATTTGCCACCTTCAGGCATCAGGTCGGGGAAGATTTCGAACCCTTTGTAAGAGACCGGCTCCGGTTCAGACTTTTCGCCGCCGCCAAAGAGTTTAGGGAAGAAGGACATTGGGCGGTTCCTTTCAACATGTATAACCGGAGACTAGCGCCGCTAATGGCAGGCGTGAAGCACGTCGTACTATCAGATCGCTGGTCGTCGATCCGATAGAACGCTCCGTGCGTGGTTTAAAACGTCCCGATCCGCCGCGAAAACCCGTTCCTCCGCATCACTCTCCCTCGTACGGAACGGCCCATTGCCGACATCCAGCGGCAGGTCGCAATGCTGCGGCCGCTGCCCGCATTGCCGCCATTCGCTGCAGGAGCAAAGCCGAAGGTAACTCGAAATCACGGTCTGCCTAACAAAGCGGAAGTGGCTGCTCATTGCCGCGAGGTTTGCGTGAAAGCCATTGCGGCCATCCAAAAGGCTCCAAGCCCATTCTGGCTTGAAGCGAATAACCCCGATCGTAACGGTCCCACGTTCTTCGATGCATCGTATGATGCCCTCAGCCAATTTAGCGGCGGTGTCGCCCCTTTATACCCATCTTTACTGTTCCCGACTCTTTTGACGAGCCTCCAATGCCATCTCGTCGAGAATACCGAAAGCCACAGGATAAAAATTCTCGAATAATTCGATCACCGCTGTTTCCTCCTCGGGATGATGTGTTCCCTCGGCATCAGTAAGCCGCCCCATTCGAAACACGATCTCGGTGCCTTTATCTACAGGGATTAACTCATAGGTCTCCAAATTAGTAAGACCCTCAATAGACGAATTGTGTAGAATATCAGTCACATAATCGAATGGATGCCAGTCGACGATCAGCATCTGAAAGTGAGCGGCTTCATGAATGCAGTGCAAACGAACGCCGGCCGAAGTGCGCGATGCATCCCCTTCCCGATAGGCGTCTTTCAACATCATCCAGCGCATCTTGAGCCGCGGATCTGTGAGCATTTCCCAAACCACTACCGGTGGCGCGTCTATTGTGTGCCGGGTTGTGAACACGGCATCCTCGTCGGTAACGCGGACGGGTCCGGCGACTTCCCGGTATCGTTGCCAGGCCGCAGCAAGGTCGTAGACCCGCATCGGCACGTCGCCAAAGTGCTCGAACTGAGCGCTGTATTGCATGAGGTCAGACTCAATGCCCATTGCCCGGAACGCGTCTTCTGAGAACAGGGCGTAGCTGAGGATACCAGTATCCTCCTTCACATCAGTCTTCGCCATACGATGCACGAGTATGACGTCAGCACCGGAAATATCCTTCATCGGTCCGATCGATAGTTCTTCAAATTTTCCGTGATGCGCAAGGATCTTTAGATCGAGATCGGCTACGTTGCGACATGCGTTGCAGGGGCAAGTCGTGTTTTGCACAATGTTCCGACGGCGTTCGGCGAACGCCCGATAAAGGCTTTCACATATATTGAGGAAAGTTTCCCCAGAAGGGAATGGCCCACTCGAATAAGCGAGAACGGCGTCACCCTCGAGGCCCCGCAACTTCATTGGGTCCTTCAATTCCATCACAATTGCCTCCAGCAAAGAATGGATGATCGGGTTGGCGTGTTCCAACTCTGACCGGGTCAAGTATCCAGTGTAACCGGTGATATCGGCGATGAGCAGATAGCCTGACTGAATAGACATAGTCACAAGGATCCCAATTTCGTGTGTCAATACATATGGTAGACAACGAATTTGTTCCGGGCAACGTAGTTCAGGAACAGGAACTGAATGCCCGGAAATGGCGCCAGATCGGCATTAGTTATTGGTATTTTATCATCTTCTTCGGGCTCGCACCTGCCGTCCGAGACGGCGCAGCATCTGGGTTATCGCTGAAGAATGGGTAATCAATGGTGGCCCATATTTGTCACTGAACGTGCCAATAGATTTTTGCAAGTGCAGCCCTCTATTCGGACATTCGCCGCCGGTGCGAGATTTTGAAGCTGATGAACTCACTCATCGCGCAACAAACCTGCCATTTAACTCAACCGCAACAACTATCTCCCATTTGAATTGGCGGGCACGGAACGGTGGCATAGGAGCAGTATACGCAGCAGTCGCCCTTGAGTGGCTTCAATACTGTCTCGCACGCCTTGCACTTATAGAACCACTGGCAGGCGTTTGTCGGCATTTCCTCTGTCTCGGCATGTCCGCATTTGGGACACGTCAATGTGCTTTCAAGCACCACGTTTTGTTCCGTCATTGTCTCACATCTGCATAATCAGATAATCGTTGACCCGAGCCTCATTGAACACGATGACCCATGCCAGTCCGGTCATTGCTGTGCTTCCGGCAAGCCACCATTTCAACCGCCCAATTGATCCGCGTCGATGCGATACCGACCAAGACAACGCGACCAGCGCAGTCGATATTGTCAGCACATAAAAACTTACTGTCGCAATTTTCCCGAATATTGCCAGCCAACTGCCGCCCAACCCGAGCAACATCATGGCCATGGGTAGAACACAGCAGGTCGCCACGCCAAGCGCTGAAACCGATCCTAAATAACTGAGGCCAAGGTATTTCTGCATCCTTCTACTCCACTGGTCTTCACGGCACGGCTTTGCAGTGATGACCCAAACGGTGTATAAATCCTGTAGCCACTACAGGATCAAGCAGGACAATTTCATATGATTGCGATTGGAGAGGCTTCCCGGCAAAGTGGAGTCGGTATTGAAACCATCCGCTATTATGAACGCGAAGGCGTTGTGCCAAAACCCGAGCGCGCCTCCAACAATCGCCGTCTCTACTCACAACGTGATGTTGGAAGGTTGCGTTTTTTGAGAAAGTGCCGGGATTTAGGATTCCCACTTGCAGACGCGAAGACGCTGCTCAACCTGTCAGAAAGCAGTGGTGCAGACTGCCAAACCGTGAAGGAGATGGCAGAGCGTCATGTCTCCAATGTGCGTCGTAAGATCAAGGAGTTGACAGTTCTGGAAGCGGCGTTGAATGAACTTACTGCTAACTGCGATAGCGGAAACATATCCTGCCCAATGCTCTCCCAACTGAGGACAACAGATAGCCACTAAGTCCTCGGTCCAGACTTGCGGCGATGCGGCACCCAAGGTTGAACACCAGAGATGAACATCAACCCGAGCTCCTGTGATAGCCTGAGGGCACCAGCAAAAAACTCGGGAGTAAACAATGTCGGATATTGATACTGTAAAAGCACTCGACGCGGCTATCATCCAGGGGATCAATGCAAAGGACGCAAGTAAGGCGACAGCACCCTATGCTGAAGATGGCGCGGCCATGCCGCCGGGTGCGCCGATAATGACAGGTCATACAGCCATTCGGGAATATTGGCAGGCAGCAATTGACGGCGGCCTGAGTAATGTTGTGGCCAATCTGACCGACGCCCATATCGGCGGAGATTGTGCCGTTACTATGGGAACCCTGACCGGCTCGATGGGAGGGCAAAAACTTTCTGGGAAGTACGTTCTCTACTTCCGAAAAGGCGACGACGGCTGGAAGGTACAGCGCGACATCTGGAACTTCGACGCATAGAGTGTCGGCGATGGCTTAACGGTCAAATCTACTGATTTGTGCTGGCAGGTCGCATCCATCGAACTTGGCTTGCGTGCCGCGATGACGTCACCACTGTGTGCTCAGCACAACTGCTGGAGTGTAGCTTTTCATAGCCTACTCCTTTGATCAGGCAGCGCTGGGATCATCTACCAGTCAGATCTGTCGCCCGACGTTAAGCCGTACGGTGCTATTTGGATTGGCTGAGTTGCTCATTCATGTCCGCAAAAGACTCCGCCCAGAATTCCGCTAAAAACGCGGAACATTCCTGTTCGGAAATTTCCGAACGCGTGCCATCTGCTTCCGTTGCCATACCCATTGTGTAGCGCAGTTCGGTACCCTTATCTGTTTCTGTCAGATGGTAGGTCTCGGGAAAGCTGACATCGGGGCGCGCAGGGTCCAGAATGCGCGTCGAGAAATACTCAAAGGGTTCCCAATCCGTGACCCGATAAAAGAACTGGGCCATTTCATGCGCGCAATGATAGCCTGACCCCGGGCCAAGACGTCCCAAAGGGTTCTCCATCTTGATGTCGCTGACGCTGTTCATCCATTTCAGCTTGTGTTCAGGAGCGACAAGGGCCTCCCACACGAGGCCCATGGGCGCATCGAAATGGTATCGCAGCGTCCACACGCCATCTTCTTCTTCGAGAAAATCGCGCTGGCGATCAGCGCGCATCTTTTCCCATGATTTCGCCAGATCGTAGACCTTCATTCCGACTTCACCAAAATGTTCTATTTCCTGGGAAAACGGCTTCATTATATCGCTAATATCCATGGCTTCTGCGGCCGCTTCGCTAAACAAGGCGTAGCTGTGAATGCCGGTGCGCTCGGCAACTTCCGTCTTGGTCAACCTGTGAACAAGAATGACATCGGCACCGGAGATGTCTTTGGTCGGCCCCAGTTGCATTTCATCGAACTGACCGTGATGGGCGATGATCTTGAGGTCCAGACCGCCAACATTGGCGCATGCCCGGCACGGACATGTCGTGTTGGCGATTATATCCTGCCGTCTGAGGGTGAACGCGTTGTAGAGATTTTCGCAAATGGTCAGAAATGTCTCTCCCGACGGGAAATCCTGTCGTGTCGTATAAGCCAGAACGGCATCGCCTTCGGTTTTCCAGAAATGCAGCGGGTCTCCAACCTGCTCAAGCAGAACGCTAAGAAGGGATTGCAGAATGGGATTGGCATGATCCATTTCCGAAGATGTCAGAAACTGAGTGTATCCAGTAATGTCGGCAATCAGCAGGTAACCTGTGTGCGTTGTCATTTGGCAGCCCCCCGGTCCAAAGATCGCGTGCGCTCACCATAGATGAAAACATACTTAAACAACAAATATGATCGGTTGCGCGAAGTGGTCCCGATCTTCAGCCGCTGTCAATGAACCCTTGGCGTTCTCAGCCGAAATTGGAGCGGAGGCATTAACGCTTTATCCAAAACTACTGAAGTTTCTTCTACGCCGCCCTTCGGCTATGCTTCATCCATGTCGAATGCCTCTGAACGACGGCTGACCGCTATTCTGGCTGCGGATGTGGCAAACTATTCCAAACTCATGGGGGAGGATGAAGCTGCCACATTAACCGCGCTGCGCCGTTTTCGGAACGACATTCTTACTCCGGCAGTCGGTGCGCATCACGGCAGGGTGATAAAAAGCATGGGGGACGGCTGGCTGGTTGAATTTCCCAGCGTGGTCAATGGTATCGAGTGCGCGATGGCTGTCCAAAACGCACTGACCGACGATCCCCGGATCACATTGAGGATGGGATTGCACAGTGGCGATGTGAGTTTTGCCGATGAAGACGTCTATGGCGACGGCGTCAACGTGGCCGCACGCCTTCAGAATCTGGCTGAGCCAGGTTCACTGGTGATTTCGGAAACTGCGCGGCGCAGCCTTGATGCCAGGCTTTCGGATCACTTCACCTGTCTCGGTTCTCAGAAACTCAAAAACATCGCAGAGCCTTTGGTCGCCTATGGTTGGGGAATGTCTGCATCAGCCATCCAGAGCTACCTTTTGGAGGTGCCGGAACGACCTTCGATTGCGGTTTTGGCCTTTGACAACGTGCCCCAAAACGCGGATCAGACCTTTTTTGCCGAAGGTATCGCCGAAGATGTGATTTCCGCGCTGTCCCGGTTTCACTGGTTCTTCGTGATCTCTCGAAATACGAGCTTTTCCTACCGGGGTCGCGTCATCGGAACAGAGCAAATCGCTCGCGATCTGGGCGTGCAATACGTTCTTGAGGGCAGCGTTCGAAGGGTCGGCAACAGGGTTCGCGTTTCGGTAAAACTGATCGACGCCATTGCAAACCATTACGTCTGGACCGATCGATTTGACGGCGTGATTGGAGACATCTTCGATCTGCAGGACGAGATCACGCAGAAAATTGTGGGCGCAGTCGCACCTGAATACCTGACTGCAGAAATGCAACGCGCAAGGCGCAAGGTGGTCCCGCGGATGGATGCCTGGGAATTGTCTGCGCGCGCCCATTGGCATATCTCGCAGTTGACAAAAGCAGACGTAGCCGAAGCCCAGAACCTGCTCATGAAAGCCGTCGAGTTGGACCCGCACAGCTCATTCGGGCTGGCGGATTTGTCATTTACGCTTCTGATGCAATGCGTGAACGGCTGGAGTGATGACCCTGACGCTTCCAAGTCCGAGGCGGTAAAACTGGCGCAACGGGCGGTTTCGATGAACGGCCGCGACGCGTATGCGATGGCCCTACTTGGTGCGGCGGATTTGTTTTCAGGCCATCATCAAGACGCCGTGAGGATGTTGCAGGACGCCATAGCCCTCAACCCCAACGACCCCCATGCCTACGCTTTGCTTGCCAGATCTCAGGTTTACCTGGGCGACGGCAAGGAAGCGCTCGATAACATCATGGCAGCGATCAGGCTCAGCCCGCGCGATCCTTTGATGGCTTTGTGGTACTCCATTCGCTCGCTATGTGGATTTGTGGCAGGTCGGCACGAAGAAGCCATCGCGTGGGCCGAGGCGTCAATCCGGGTCCAGCCAAACCGCGGCAGCTCTTATCTTGATCTTGCCGTGAACAATGCCATTTGCGGCAAGCTGGATGAGGCGAGGCAGGCTGTTCTCGACCTAAAGCGTCTCGACCCCGGCGCCTCTCTTCAGTTGGCAGAGCGCACACATCCCTTCGCACGATTGGAAGATCGCGAACGCTATCAACAGGGTTTGCGCGCAGCCGGGTTGAACCGGTGAACGCGGCCCAAAGGAGACATCCATCAACTGGCCAGAATGCTGCGGTCGCAGCCCGCTTTGCGGACATACTCTGCGACTTCGAAAGCGGGCGCCAGAAGAACTGTCACAACGAGCACAAAGCCTCCGCTCAATAGATGTGACCATTCAGTTACGGATGGCCTAATACCACACCAATCGTTATGCAGAGCAAGGGAGGCAAATTTGGAGCGACAGCTTGCAGCAATTCTGGTCGCCGATATGGTCGGCTATACTCGTCGCATGGAGCGAGACGAAGCTGGCACGCTTGCTGCATTGTCCGCTCACATAGATGGTACAGTTGCACCTCTGATCAATCGTCACCACGGACGGATTGTCAAACTTATGGGTGATGGCCTTTTGGCTAGCTTCAATAGTGCTGCAGACGCGGTTTCTTGCGCCGTTGAATGGCAACAAGCACCCTTGGTAGAGCCAGACCCGTTGCTTTTCCGCATTGGCATCAATCTTGGTGACATCCTCATGCAAGAGGATGATGTCTTCGGCTCTGGTGTTAACCTTGCCTCGCGTTTAGAGCAACTTGCCCCGCCAGGAGGTGTGCTCGTCTCGGACGCTGTCTATCGCGTGGTTGGCAACCGCATTTCGGTCGTGTGGGAGGACGCAGGCACACATACCATCAAAAACATCGCTGAGCCTGTTAGGGCCTGGCGCATTGGAGGAGCGGAGCAAGTACAGCCTGACGCGAAGCCAGCAGCTACACCCTGCAAAGCTACCATCGCAGTCTTACCTTTGCACAGTTTGAGTGACGAACCGGAGCAGGCATTCTTCAGCGATGGCATCGCGGAAGACATTATCACTGGGTTGTCTCGATTTCGTACTCTTCAGGTTGTCTCCAGAAATGCATCTTTCCGTTTCAGAACACAGGAAGCCGATCCGGCAGAGATAGCAGCAGAATTGGGAGCCGATTATCTCGTAGTAGGCAGCGTTCGAAAGGCCGGTAGTCGGGTAAGGATTTCTGTACAGCTCGCGGAAGCTAGTACGGGCTCGCAGCTATGGTCAGAACGATATGATCGCGAGTTGGAAGACATCCTGTCCGTTCAGGATGAGGTGGCCCGCAACATCGTTGCGGTCCTTCCGGGACGTGTTCAACACAACGTTGTCGACCGATCATCGCAAAAACCAGCAGATGAGATGAAGGCCTATGAGTTGATGCTACGAAGCAAAGCTCTTCGAGATGGCCTAAATGCCAGGGATACGGCCAAAGCACGAGCTCTGCTGGAACGGGCCATTGCGCTCGATCCGTCCATCGCTCGGTCTTACATGTACCTCTCAGACACCTATGTTATCGATCTTTGGCTGGGATTGGCAGACTCTGACGCTTCTGATCACATCCTGCATATCGCCCGAAAGGGTGCCGCACTGGACAACCGGGACGTCTACATTCAAGACCAACTGGGTTTTGCTTATCTCTGCGCAGGTCTCTGGGACGAAGCAGATGCCCAGTTCGAAAAGACGCTGTCGCAGATCGAAAACGAAGCGGAGTCCATGGCGTGGTGCGGTTATGCTTTTCTGTTGCTGGGGAGGCACAAGAAGGCGAGAGAAGTCGTATCGGAAGCGATGCGGCTAGATCCGTTGCATCCCCCGTCCATCGATTGGATCATGGGGCAGATAGAATTCTTTTGCGGAAACTACGAGCAAACAATCGGCTTTTTGATGGGAGAGGCTCGGCTCAACTCGTTAGCTGCGGCATTCGTCGCAGCTTCTTACGCGCACCTTGGCCGGCAATCTGAGGCGGCAGCCGCGTTGCAGGAATTTATTGCGGAACGCCATGACGAATTTGGGAGTCGAGGCATCGAAGTGACCGACGATAATCTCCCCACTCTTGCGCGCGGTTATGAATCCATGTGGCGGCGTCGAGACGATTTCGAAGTTTTGGCGACCGGTCTGCATAAAGCTGGTTTGCCTGTCTGACTTACTTAATCAAAGGTCCGTGTAAGGCGTTATGCCAATCAATCTCGGCTTCGGGGATTCCGGAATCTTGCCGTTCAACTTTGCTCATTCTCGTAGGATCAATTCGCATCGCAAGAAGCGAACGAAGCGACCCTTTGACTTTTTCACGCCAGGCGTACGAACTTTTGACACCAGGGACTGGGACTTCACGATGTGATTCAAAATCACGAAAATCGGCATATTTCATGGATCCCTCCTGTTTTAGATATGCACCTACATTCATAAAAAATTTGGTATCCCACAAACGCCGTTTTTTGACATTAATTGTTCCAAAAAGTCACAATCGATCATGCCAAGAAACTTACCTCCCCTAAATCCGCTGCGTGCCTTTGAGACTGCTGGGAGGTTGGGTAGCTTTACCCGTGCAGCGGAGGAATTGAACGTATCGCACTCCGCAATTTCCCGTCACATTCGCGGGTTGGAAAAGCGGCTTAACGTGCATCTGTTTCGGACGCAAAAATCTGGCGTTGCCCTCACCGAACAGGGACAAATCTACTTGGGACAGATCACACCTGCTCTTGACCAAATTGGCATCGCAACTGACGCTCTGACTTCTGCGCCCAAAGGTGTTGTTACCATGACGACAGAGAGCGCCGTCGCGCAAAAATGGCTGGTGCCACGGTTACCACGACTGAAAGCCGCGCATCCAGAGATAGACTTACGCCTTTCGATCACAACTGAGGTCATGGACATCGAGGCGCACGATTTCGATCTGGGCTTGAGATATCTGCGCGCCCACCCAGACGAAGGGTACGACCTGTTGTTCCCATCTCTGGTAAGAGCTTATGCCGCGCCACACTTTGCGCCAAAAATAAGTTCTGAGGTCGACCTTAAGGTTCTGGCATCTAGCCCATTGATTGAAGAGGCAACCTTCCGTCTTTGGCCAGAATGGTTCTCGAAATCTGGTTTGAAAGAGCTCCCTGCTCTTGATCTGCCTCATCCACTTGGAGCAATACTGTCAATCCAATCAGCCGTGGCCGGCTTAGGGGCTGTTCTGATGGACAAGCACCTATGTCAAACAGAAGTTGAGACGGGTGCATTGGTGTGCCTCAGCGATGTAGAAATTCCGATTGGCGGATATTACCTCGCCGCCAACCAGCGCGCAGGAAGACGGCGCGCCGTCCGTGTTGTACGAAAGTGGCTGCAGCAGGAGGCGCGATCCGGAAAAGGGGTCGCGACTGCGTAGTTCCTCGCTACTGGCAGTATGAAATCGAACACAACAGATTGTCTGACTTCTGGGCTCGACGTCGTGTTGAATGAAATCGCTGCCACTGTAACGGCGGGAATGTTGACTTGACCGGTGATGTCGCGGTTACCAAGATTGAGGACGAGTACTTTGGCGCGACATTCGCTGACTACCTGACGCTGATTAAACCCGAATACCGCTGGCAAGCAGGGATGAAAACGTGCTTTAGTCCTGCAAACCTCTCGTACTTGTGTGACCACAGTGGCATTTCCCGTCGCTTTGATGAAATTGGTTTCCATGCGCTAACGTCGCTGAAACGCAATTGCTGCTTCCTGGGGGACATTTTGATACCTGATTTTGAGACTGCTCAAAGAATGGCGAAAACGCATTGCGACGCCTGGACCGAACGAAATCCAGGGGCCGTGGCAAGCCGCTACGCAATTAACACGACCATGGGTATGAACCGCGGCGACCCGATGACAAGCCAAGCCGAAATCGCCGAAATGGCTGAGGGTTTTATGGCCGACTTTCCCGATCTCACCCTCAAGCTCGACAGTGTTTTAGTTGCCGATCACCATATGGTCTACGCATGGACCTTCGAGGGACACCACAAAGGCACAGGCAACCATGTGAAGTTCTCTGGTTGGGAAGAATGGGATCTGGACAACGATCTTAGGGTGATCAAGTCGTTGGACTGGTATGACAGCGCCGATTATGAACGCCAGGTTGCTGGCGACTGATGATTACTGCCAAGGGAGCACGGCCCGTGCGGGCGATCGTCTACGGTGTCGGAGAGATGGGCTCGGTCGTTACCCGGCTTCTTGTGGAACGTGGCGTAGATATCATCGGAGCGATCGGACGCAGCGAAAGCAAGATTGGCCGAGATCTGGGGGATGTTGCAAGCCTTGGAACATCACTCGGTGTCAAGGTTGAGGCAGATGCAAAAGCAGTTCTGGCCCGCGGCGCCGACATCGCCATCGTCTGCGTCGGGAGTTACCTAGAGACCATGCAACGGCAATTCGCGGTGTGCCTGGAGAACGGAGTGAATGTTGTCACCATCGAGGAGGAAACCATCTTCCCTTGGACAAGTGCGCCGAAACTAGCACGGGAGCTTGACGCGTTGGCCAAGGCAAACGGTGTTACGCTCGACGCATCCGGCGCACAGGATGTTGTCTGGTTAAACCTGATTACCACTCTTTTGGGCGCATCGCACAGGATAGACCGGGTCGAAGGACACTCTGTTTGAAATGTCGACGACTACGGACCCGAGGTTGCGCGACATATATGCATCGGCATGCCGCGCGATCAATTCGAGCAGCACGTGGCTGACAATGGATGGCCCGAATTCGTAGCGCGGCAAACGCTGGAGGCAATGGCGGCGCGATTGGCGCTGTCGGTTGCAGATATTAACTCGACCGTATTGCCAATCGTGGCCGATGCCCCGGTCGCTTGCCGCGCGCTTGGGACTGAAGTCGCGGTCGGCTCTCTAATCGGAACCATAGACACGAAGAAAGTCACGGCCGAGGAAGGGCCTCAGTTTGAGTTCAGAATGGAAGGCCGCATTCACCAGGAAGGTGAAACCGACGGCAACACCTGGCGGGTCTACGGCGAGCCCGACTTGCACCTGCGGAACGACAACGTGCCGACACGCGTTGTTACCTGTTCAACAATGGAGAACCGGATTGCCGACGTCATCAAAGCCCCTCCGGGCCTAGTGTCTTTGGACATGTTAGCTGCGCCGTCTCATCAATCGCATCTAATGATCTGAGGGGCTGGTAGCGGGACACGCAGTCTTGTCCGACGGCACCTCTCCGTCTTCACCGGCCCAAAGCCGACCTTGCGTACATGGTTTGATTTCTGCGACTTCGGCCCTCTTTCCGGACATTCGCTGCAGGTGCGTTGCCGTCTAACCAGGAGGCCGTCAACTGTCAAAAGTTCGCAATACGGACTTCTCTAATTTAATAGGCAAGATCATCCCCACGCGACTTATCCACCGGAAACTCCGTCCGGGAAACAAGGACACAGAGACAGGAAGTGCGCGCGTTTGAACGAGATTGTCACGGTTGGCTCTTGTCGAAATTTTAGACGCTACCAACACGAGTACCTCGTCTCGGATAAAGATGCCGAAAACTTGCGACACAACCTTAGATCTGATTGGGTTTGAATTGGCCAGCGTATACGACGGTGACCTACCTTTTTGCGGTTGTCATCAAACTGAATCCGAACCGTCACAAAACCGCAATGAACCACGGCCATGCCTCTCTCATCCAAGTGAGAGAGGATACCAAACGATGTCATTGCGCTTTGCCTGCCTGACATCTGCCCTTGCCCTGACAACCGGTCAGGCTGTGGCAGAAATGAATTTCAACCGAATTGCGTCTTTCCCGGTCGTCAAGAATATGGCCGAGGGGGCGGATACCACCCGTGAGACCTCGCCCGAGATCATTGCGGCGACCGCGGATGGCATGACGTTGGTTTACACCGACAGCCCGCTGGGTGTGATCGGCATGGTCGACATCACCAACCCCGCGAAACCTGCGCCTCTGGGCGCGATGGAGGTAGGCGGTGAGCCGACATCCGTAGGCATCGTCGGCGCGACGGCCTTTGTGGGTGTGAACACGTCGGAAAGCTATACCGCCCCCTCGGGCAAGCTGATTTCGGTCGACATCGCCGGCCAGACGGAAACTGGCGCCTGTGATCTGGGCGGCCAGCCGGACAGCGTCGCCATCGCCCCCGATGGCAGCTTTGTCGCCGTTGCGATCGAAAACGAGCGCGACGAAGACCTGAATGACGGCATCATCCCGCAGCTGCCCGCCGGGTCGTTGGCGCTGGTGCCGCTGAAAGGCGGCGCGCTGGATTGTACGGGCATGAAAATGGCGTCGCTGACAGGTCTGGCCGAGGTAGCGCCCACTGACCCTGAGCCGGAATTCGTGGACATCAACAGCCTGGGCGAAACTGTCGTCACCCTGCAGGAAAACAACCACATCGCCGTTGTTGATAAGAACGGCACCGTGACCAGCCATTTCTCGGCCGGCAGCGTGGATCTGGAAGGCATCGACGCCACCGACGAGCGCGGCGCGCTGATCTTCACGGAAAGCCAGCCGGGCCGTCTGCGCGAGCCGGACGCGGTGAAATGGATCGACGACAACCACTTTGCCACCGCCAACGAAGGCGACTATGAGGGCGGATCGCGTGGCTGGACCATTTTCCGCAAGGACGGCACCGTCGTTTACGAAAACGGCACCGATTTCGAGAAGGCGATTATCCAGATCGGCCACTATCCCGACAAACGCTCTGACAGCAAAGGCGTTGAACCTGAAAGCGTGACCGCAGCAACCTTTGGCGGCACGCCAATGATCTTTGTTGGGGCCGAACGCGCCTCAGTCGTTGGTGTCTATGATGCCACCGATCCGGCGAACCCTGTACTGAAACAGCTGCTGCCCTCGGGAGTTGGCCCGGAAGGTTACGTTGCCATCCCAGAGCGCAACCTGCTGATCTCGGCCAACGAAAAAGACCTGATCGAAGATGGCGGCCCGCGTGCGCATGTCAGTATCTTCGAATATCAAGACGCCCGCGCCAACTATCCGCATCTGACCTCGGAAGGCACTGATGAGCTGATCGGGTGGGGAGCGCTCTCCGGTCTGGTCGCCGACGAAGACGGCATGATCTACGCGGTCAATGACAGCTTCTACGGCTTCCAGCCCTCGATCTTCAAGATCGACCCTAGCCAGCAGCCCGCTCGCATCGTCGACGTGATCCGAATTCACCGTCAAGACGGTAACGCAGCTCAGAAGCTGGACCTGGAAGGCATCACGCTGGACGGCAAGGGTGGCTTCTACGTCGCTTCCGAAGGCCGCACCGACCGTGTCATCCCGCATGCGATCTACCATGTCTCTGCCGAAGGCAAGATCAAAGACCGCAAGGGCGAAATCGGCCTGCCGCCGAAGCTGATGGCCGTTGAGAAGCGATTTGGCTTTGAGGGCATCACCAAGGTTGGCGACACCCTGTGGATGGCCGTTCAGCGCGAATGGAAGGACGATCCCAAGAACCATGTGAAATTGGTCGCCTACAATCTGGAAACCAAGGAATGGGGTGCCGTGCACTATCCCAAAGCCGATCCGGAGAGAGGCTGGGTTGGCCTGTCAGAAATCGTGGCCTTCGGTGACCATATCTATGTCATCGAACGCGACAACCAGCACGACCACCGCGCAGTGACCAAGAAAATCTACCGCATCCCGCTGTCCGAGATGACCCCGGCCCCGCTAGGTGGAGACCTGCCCGTGGTCAGCAAGCAAGAGGTCCGCGACCTGCTGCCAGACCTGACCTCGACCGGCGGTTACGTCCTGGACAAGATCGAAGGTCTGGCCATCCTGCCCTCTGGCGAGGCGTTTGTGATGACCGACAATGACGGCGTCGACGACGCCTCAGGCGAGACGATGTTCTGGTCGATCGGTTCGGTTTCGGCTGGGAACTAGGCCAAATATCAGAGATTGAAGAGCCCCGCGTAGAGACGCGCGGGGCAATTGCATTTAAAGCCAGTTTTGGTCCTTTTAGAATAGTTCCGCATCGGGCTCTGTTGCAAACTCTTGACAGTTGAAGGGCACCTGGTGACCTGAGCCCGTGGATCACCGAACCGGACTTTCGCTACGGGGGCAAAGTTCGCCTCTAACGAATACATTCGATTCCGTATAATCCATTCGCAGCCTTGCAACTATTTCAAATTTGAGAGCCAATCATCATTGAGGGATGATATTGCGAGCAATCAGTGTGTATTCGAAATCTGAAAATTTCGTTCCATAGACATCCGTGTAAGTGACTTTGACGACAGTATCATCAAGCTTCGTTCAAAGGGCTTGAGATCTAATTTGAGTTGCAATGTTCTCGGGCTCTGGATCATAATACAACAGTCTCTGCGCACTCCCAGATGAAACCGCGCTTTCCGCCTCTAGTTCGAAAAGTACTATCTCCCCTGCAGTCCCTTTAGAAAAGCTGCCGGGGTCGACCATTGTGTTTGCGACCGTACCATCCTTGTATTCGTAGCTGACCTCAATCAGGACCATCGGGCCTGTGCCCATATTCTCCGAGTCCACAAAAAGATCATCAGAGGTCTGCTCGAATAAAAAAGTTGAAATTGGCTTGACCGAAAGCTTCATGTGCTTCCGCTGAGTGATATCGGAAGAAACCGACACGAAAACTGCTGCAACTGATGCCAACACGCTCCTAGAGCGATCCACCTGTCAGTCGTCATAGATGCTTCTCTGTCCTGTTCTATTAGCTTTACAATTTCCAGAAAAACTTGAAAATCGGCCCAAAGCGGTCTTCCGTAGGAGAGGTTCGATGCCGCGGTGCGACCCGTCAGAGGAGACATTCGCCGCAACCGAAAAAATTGGGTTATGGGCGAACTCATACATTGCGGGACAAAGCTTTCGTTTCTAGTCTCGGATCAACGACTCCAAGCTTTCCGGGTTCGTCCCTGATCACCCGAGCAATCGCTGTGCTCCCAACAAGAAGGGCGTTTTCGGTAGGAAGTGATGATCAATCTGAGTACGGACGAACGAGAATCCATTGAGGACATGAATGTGGAGGCGCTTCAGAGTGCTATCGAGGAAGCGCGGACCGCGCGCAACTCCACTGCGTTGACCAGCCTGCAGCTCTATCGCCTTGGCGCTTACGTCCAATCGGCCGAACACCGGTTCAACCTTGCGCTGGCTAGTCTGCGCAAGGCGAAGTCGGCAGCGAAGATCGCAAGTACAGAGCAAGCAGCCATTCGTTCCGGATGAGATCTCGTCTCAGCAGTCGATCAGATGAAGGACCGGGCAAGACGAGAAAAGCGCGATGGTAAGTTCTTCTATGTCGATGACTACATCTACGAACCCCTCACGTTTCGACCTGAGATGATCGTCTCAGTTTCTTACCGCTGGCGAGTCACGGAAAACGACGACTGGTCTCATGATCGGATAATTTTCCATCACCGCCATGTCGCCCGGTCTCACCCCGGGGCTTTAGCTGATCGGCGAAAGCTCACCGCGCGTCAGCGCGAGAAAGAGATGTCTGAGACGCTCCAGCGGGCGTGGTATCACTTGCGTGATCTCGCCCTTTTCAGCGTGAGGGATTTTTTTCGCGATGGTGGCAATGGCGCGGACATCCCAGAGACGTTCGATGCCGTTACTGATCGCGGCAGCTTGAATAACTTCAGTCTGAAATTCTGGGCATGACAACCTCGGAACTGCTGATCTCTACACCGCAGCGTTTCCTGAGGTCGAGACCGGCCCAAACCGATTACCGGCCCAATCCTGCCGCTCATTTAGGTGTGCAACGCTGCGGTGCAGCTTCCCCGAAGCGGACATTGAACTACTATCGGGATGGAGCGTTAATCAGACGACTGCAACGCGGACTTTGCTGACTTTAGAGGCGCTATCTCCAATGTCCTTTGTCTGCAGCTACCCAGGGTTTCTAAGCAACAGGACTACCGTCCGAACAATGCTGAGCGAAACT
>NZ_JBWVBC010000022.1:0-17745 GCF_057221055.1 Ruegeria sp. HKCCD7181
GAATGGAATCAGCAAGTTACACCTCAATCAAGGAAGAACCTTTCAACAGAATAGGTCCAAAGCGGACGCCAGTGGCTGGCGGAGCGAATTCCAGTTGGAAACACACAGCTAACCGAGCAACCGATCCCAACTCGATTGGTCCGTGTTAATCGGCCATCGGTATCCGCCGCAATGCCCATTTGGCTCGCATGTACGCGGTGGAGACCGGAATTGATCCTCCCCCATAGAAGAAGGGCGGAAAAAGTGTCCCGCCCAACTTCCACCCAAGAACGAACAGACGTCAGCCCGGTGTATACCAAATGGGTGAGGTGTAGGCCCGCTCCTGATGGATCAAAAGTCCTTCTTCAGGCACGTCTGCCCCCAAACGGACGCGGTCATAGGCCAGCCAGGTTGGCGTCGGGATTTCGAGAACGCGAACGTAGTAAAACGCGGGCTGCGCAGGATCGAAGTCCGGATCCTCCCAGTGGCCTGCCAGGTACGCCCGACCAATATCATTGGTGTAGGTGGCGCTCTCAACGTCAACGGTTGAGCCAATGGGGTCCAGCATCCCATCAGCATCAACAGCCCGATCGCCCGCCCACGCGACCTCGAAGACACGCTCTTGCGCATCCCCATTGTCGTCGAGCCAGGCTTTGACAATCTGGACGCGGTCGAGATTTGCACCGTCCGGGTCGCGAAGCGCCCTGATGACAAACCGAGGCGCGGCACCATCGGCTGCTGCGATCAGGTCGCCGCCCATCGGGACGCCGCGAATGTATCCCTGATTGCCGAAATCCGGCAGATGTACGTCAGCTGGTTCGAAATCCCATCCGCCAAAGACGCGAACGGATATCCGTGTGCCTGTCGTCGCATAAGTTTCCTTGCGCGCCATGGCGTCCCATAGCGCTTCACGGGTGTTTTCGCGAGCCCAGACCCCTTGAAGACCGGATGCAAGGGACTCCCAATGGCGGATTGTAATAGAACCGTCATTGCCTTCGCGCCTGTCCGTAACAACCACGTCTTCGTACCGTTCTTCTTCCGTCCCCGGTTCAACGCCCGAAAACTTGCCGAAATAGTTTTCCTCGCGTGTCGTGGACAGGGATGTGTGGCTATCCGTTGCGCCAACCATACCGAATTTGAACGGGTTCACACCGAGCTGGGATTGTTGCTCAAGTCCGACCTTGAGCGCGGAACGCGCATATTCGAACTCCAGCATCTCCGGGGTTTTGGCATTGAAGCCAAAATCACCCTTGTCCCAGTTGTAGTAGTCGGCAAACTCGTCATTTGGCGACAGGAGCGGGTGCGCCTCTCCATCCCCCTTTATCTGGGTCACCTCGTAAAGGGGTTCCCACCGCATACGCCGTGCGGCGTAGTCTGCGTCTATCGGCTCGCCGTTCATGCGCTCCACGGCGAACATAAGGCCGTTGGAAAGATTGCCGTTATGCGGAATGGCGAGCGCCTGACCGCCTGTCAGTTCCTCGTAGCGCTCCAGATAGTTCCAAAGGTCTTCGGGATCGGTGCTGTCGAAGGTCGAGAACGGAATGATCTGCCTGGCCTCTTCCGCGCCGTCGCGGAAGACGACAACACGGTGCAAGTTTCTGGCGTCCGGCGAAGAGGTCCACTCGAATCCATGGAATGCCGTGAAGACACCCGGATCGTTGTGCCTGTCGACGTCATCCACTATCCGGTCCCACATGTTACCGACCAGTTCGGGATTGGGCAGCAGGTCGGTTCCTGTCGCAATGCCTTCCTCCCCCCATCTGGCATAGGCGCCCCAGGGATCACCGGCTTTGACAAGATCGTGGACTTCCCGGCCAAAAGGTATCCGCAGCAAATCGGCATTGGATTCCTCGATCAAAAGAGCCAGTCCGAGGTTCTCCGCATGATCGGCGATAACCAGGAAATCCAGTGGCCTTACCAGCCTTGCGCGCTCGCCAAATGACGCAACGACCATCTCGCCTTTTGCGAAACGCAATGCGTCGTCCGGGCCAAGCCGGTTGCCGATCATGCCAGCGTCCGTCGAGTAGGATGTGTGCAGATGCGTGTCACCCCAATAGACTTGGCGAGGGTTCGCTTGGTGTAAGTAGGGGGAGTATTCCGGAGCGCCAATTGCTGTTTGGCTTTCCTGTGGTGAGATTTCTTGCGCAAACGATGGTGCTGCGCAAAGAAGCGCTGCGGAAGCCAAAAGCATTGATCTCATAGCGTTTCCTCTCATATGGCGGTGCATCTAAGGGTGATGTGCGGGTGCCGCATAGCATCAATAGTCGTCGCTGAATGGCGCTGCCTTGGAGAGTAACAACGAACTGCCCATAGGGCTATGCCGTTGCAACGTTTGAACGAAAGTGCCGCACATTAACCATTGGGGGCAGACAGTCGACAGCGACCAGCCTATTGCAAGGCGGGCTATTGCCTAACTCGCGAGGGCCTTTCCCGATAAAAATGATTAGCCGAAAAGTGGTCATTCGTTTTTCGGAAGGCAATGTCAACTTTGTCCCGCAACTTGCTCTTTCAGTCAGCTTGCGGATTCGCGTGCACAGCAAATGTCGGCGTTGCGGGATAAAGCAGTCGTTCATAATTTGTTGCAGAAAACCGAAATGACTAACTTAAGATCAAATAAATCGTTCATTTGGATCGATTGATTGAGCTACTTTAATCGACCGGTGGTGCGAACTCTGGGAGTGTAAATACCTGTGTTGATTGTGACATACCTGCTAACTGGTGTCGCCCCAAGGGCTCAAGTCGCGTTGCAACATCCGCTGCGAATTCCGAGGACATTACCAACGGTGTTTTTAGAGACTTACACAGACCCTCAAGCCGATTAACTTGGTTTACCGCCGGGCCAATCGTGGTGAAATCCAGCCGACGTTCCGTGCCGACGTTTCCATACATTACGGAACCCCGATGTAAGGCAATTCCAAATTCAATTCTGCCGCCGTGCTTTTGCCAGATGATGTTTTTTTCCCTCGCGCGAGCTAAGCACTCCAACACTGAAGACAATGCGGCACGGCTCATGTCGACTGCCGGCCTCGACTTTTCGTCCACTGGGAAGATTGCCATAACCGCGTCGCCGATAAATTTAAGGATTTCACCGCCGTGATCTTCTACTGCCCCGGCCGTGCAATCAAAATAGTCGTTAATTAACGCAAGATATCTATTCAATGGCATGTCTTCTGCCATCCGACTGGAGTTTCTAAGGTCGCAATAAAACAAAATGCAGTCGATTGCCCCTCCATCACCGCGCTCGATTACGCCATCCAGGACACGGTTTCCAGAGTAGCTTCCTAGGTAGGCATCCATGAGACCTTGCGCAAGAATGCGCGATTGAGCGTTTTTTATAACCAGCGCAAGGGCAGGCATGAGTGCTCGGATATAGTTGATTTCAGAGTCGCTAAATCCGCCGATACGTCGTGTGGAAATCGACATCATAACGCCCTCCATTCCAGGCGGAAAATCCGACCAGCGGCTAGCGTCATCGCGATGATAGCTTTCAAATTGAACCAGATAATCCGTTGCACCATCTGAACGAAGGTCTTCCAGGATCGGAAAACTGGTCTCGACCGACCCATCCTCCAATTTGTAACGCCTATAGGAACCGCCGTTATGCGCCAAATCGAAAAAAGGTGTATTGCGGAATCCAGGTGTCGCAAGCTGGTCTCTGGGCGTTAGTTCGGCCTTGGCTTGGTCGTCGCGGACCGTCCAAAGCACATTCAAGGCGCCAAAAATTGGGTGCAGGACCATGCCCCCGACGTTGATCCGAGCTACAGGGACACCAGCGGAAACCAGACGGTTGCCAAAGCCCTGCACCACATCCTCGGCCTTAGTATCGCGAAGACCGCACCCCATCAGCCAAGCAGCAACGCTATCTAAAAGTGGAGACCTGCTGAACTCAATCATCCTGAGACACTTTCTTGTCTAAAAAAAGCGTATTGAACCAGCTCGGTACTGAGACCTTAGACTGATTAGACACAATGAGCGCAGGGAGCGTTGTACCGAGCGTTCAGTCCTTTTGTATCACAGCACTGCTATTGTCTCCTAGCTTGGTGCGCTAAACAACCAGTTTCACCCCTCTACCCCAAGGTCGGCTACGGGCCGACCTCGCCACCAGGGCCTGAAAGACGCTCACATGGCAGCCGCAGAAGGGAGATCGGCTGGTTTGAGCCCATATCGACCGATACTGCAACCGAGGCGAATGTCGAAGTTGCGCAGGAAGCGAACGTTGCCAACATTCTCTGACAGTCCAAGACGAACGCCCTCATTTGCACTGGACCAACTCGAGTGCTCCCTTTCCTTTCAATTCCACTTGTCCCATCGACTTGCCACGGAATCTGCCCTGGATCAGGCGCCAAACTGGGGCGCTGACAAGGACGTTAGAGGGTTCAGATTCTGCGACAATTCTAGATGCGACATTCACCGTGTCGCCCCATAGGTCGAATACAAACTGCTTGCTACCAATAACGCCGGCTACTACTGGCCCGATGTGAATTCCAACACGCAGATCCCAAGATGCTTCGAGGTTTTTGACTGCTGAAATCATCTCAAGTCCTGCGCTTACGCTCGCGTCAGCCGGGTTTTCAACATAGTGCAGCAAACCTGCGGTTGCCATGTATGCATCGCCTATAGTCTTGATTTTTTCTAGTCCATGACGTGCGGTGATTTGCTCACATGTATTCACCATTTCCTGTAAATGCGACACCACCTCTTCCGGCGCATGTCTGTCGCAATATTGGGTAAACCCGACCACGTCGCAAAACAAAACCACCACATCTTCGAAACGTCTCGGTCGCACCGTGTTGGTCGATTTCAATTCGTGAACGGCAGCGTTTGGAAGGGTCGCATGAAGCAATTCGTCCGCTCGATTTTTCTCAATCTCAATTTGCCGAAGATACGATTCCTGCTGATCCCTCAGGCGTTTTTTTTCAAGACTGGCAGAAATCCTGGCACGCAGAAGTGCCGCGTTGAAGGGTTTGGGTAAGTGGTCTTCTGCGCCAAGTTCGATGCAACGAACGACGCTTTCAACTTCGTCGACCGCCGAAATCATGATGACGGGTATGTCGCGCAATACCATGTCCGATTTCATGCATTCCAAGGCTTCGAACCCATTCATACCAGGCATCATGATATCCAGAAGAACCAAATCGAATGAGTTTTGAGACAGTTTTTCCAGCGCTTCATGCCCGTCGTGGGCTTCAACAAGGTTGGAATACCCTTCACGCTTCAGGCGCCTTGTCAGGGTGTACCGATTGTCCTCATTGTCATCGACAACAAGAATTGCAGGTGCATCAGGGCTCATGGCATCGATCGGCCGGACAGGATCGAACTAATCTTCCGGTAGAGCAGATCAAAATCGATTGGCTTCGACACATAATCGTCGCAACCAGCGTCCAATGCCCGGTCCCGATCACCAGCCATTGCGAAAGCGGAAAGAGCTATAACAGGAATGTTGCCCGTTTCTGGAGCAGCTTTAAGCTGCCGTGTTGCCTCCCAACCGTCCAGAACCGGAAGGTTCAAGTCCATGAGGACAAGTGCCGGGAACTCGGTGCGCGCCATTTCTATTCCTGCAGCTCCGTCTGTAGCGACTAGTACATCATACCCTTTTTTGCTCAGCCGTCGTGTCAGCATAAAGATGTTGTCATCGTTATCTTCGACATAAAGAATTTTGGTCATGGCCGAATTCCCTCACCGGTCACACGCTTTACGAAACCGCCGACTTCCGCCAGCAGCATGTCACAGCTTATCGAACTTTTTTCGAGAATTTTCTCAACGCCATCGGTCAGCCGACAGCGATCTTCGTTCGATAGATCTGCAGCCGTTATGACGATCACCGGAATGTTCTTGCGGTTAGGAATAGTGCGAAACGCCTCCAGAAATTCGAAGCCGTCCATCTCCGGCATCATCAAGTCCAGCAGGATCAAGTCCGGTGTTTCGTCAGTGATCAAGTTCAGAGCAACGCGTCCGTTTTCTCCTTCGGTTACGCGCCACCCTTCGTTTATCAAGCAACCTCTCAACCATGCGCGTGTTGTTTCATCATCTTCAACGAGAAGGACTAGCGGAGCCCCTTCTTTGGGACGGAAACGGTTCAGCGTTTCCCTGAGTTTATCCCGGTCCAGCGGCTTGACCATATACTCTGAGGCGCCAAGCCCATAACCTTTGCGCGCTTCGTCCAACATTGTCAGCATGATAACAGGTATGTCGGCTAGGGTTTCGTCCGCCTTGAGCTCTGCAAGGACGTCCCAGCCGTTCGGCGCGGGCATCAAAACGTCTAGTGTGATTACTGACGGCCGAATTTTGCGCGCCAGTTTCAGAGCTTCTTTGCCATCAGCAGCCGTAACAACATCAAAACCTTCCTTGGCGAGAAAAACGCGCATTAACTCGCGTGTGGTGTCGTCGTCATCAACCACAAGGACTGTGCCCGAATATACGCTTAACTGATCCTTCAAGGATGGCTTGAGATCTCTGTCAGGAATGCGGACAGCTGATTGACCTTCGACCCTGAACGGCAACCTGACAGTGAAAGTAGTACCTTCGCCAACTGCGCTTTCAACAGAAATGTCGCCCCCCATCATTTGGCACAGCCGCCTACTGATAGAAAGTCCCAGGCCAGTGCCACCGTATTTGCGCGTAGTTGAACTGTCCGCCTGAGAAAAGTCCTCGAACAACTTCCCGATCTGTTCTTGTGTCAGCCCGATCCCTGTGTCGGACACATCCAGAACCAGCCAGGGACGGTCATCGATCACGGACTTGGCGGCGCGGACGGAAATTTTGCCGTTCTCCGTGAATTTGCAGGCATTGCTCAACAAGTTCAGAATAACCTGACGAACCCGCGTCATGTCGGCGAACATTTTCTCCGGCTCATCCGGGCAGTGGGCCTCCAACACGTTGCCATTCTTTTCCGCAAGACCCTTCGTTGTCGCGACTGTGTCTTGCAGCAACGCAACCAAATCGAATTCCTCTAGGTTGAGATCAAGTTTGCCCGCTTCGATTTTGGAAAGATCAAGGATCTCGTTGATTAGCTCGAGAAGGTGCTTTCCCGCCCGCGAAATCCGCTGCAGCGGTTCGATGAAATCGTCTTGCCCCAGATCTTCGGCATCTTCTTCCAACATTTCGGTGATACCGATCACGGCATTCAAGGGCGTTCGCAGTTCATGGCTCATGTTGGCCAGGAACTGGCTCTTGGCCCGGTTTGCTTCTTCTGCATCCCGTTCGCGCTGCTTAAGCTCGGTGATATCAGTGTAGACGGCAACCGTACCACCATCGCTGGTCTTGCGCTCGTTGATCATAATCCAGCGACCGTCGCGCCGTTGCTGCACCAGCGCCTCTTTGGGGTTTCTGTGCGAGGCGATGCGCTCTTCGACCCACTCTTCGATCCTGTCCTGCGCATTGACGATCAGTCCGACTTTGGCCGAACTGCGAATAATCGACTCGAACGACATTCCTGGCTCTATGGTGACTTCAATCTCTGGATATAGCAGTTCCTTGTATCGGTTATTGCAAAGAACCAGCTTCTCATTTGCATCATAGAACGCGAATCCGTCCGAAGAATTTTCAATCGCGTCAACTAACCTGCGACGTGCCACCTCAATTTCGCGCAGGTTGTTTTCCTCGATTTCGATTGCCGTATCCCGGAATACGGATAGCGCCTCGGCCATTCGGGCGATTTCGTCATTGCCTGTGGTTGCTGGCAGTGGCGCGCGCAAATTTCCACCTGCGATCGCCAACATGCTATCGCTTAATCCGGTAAGTCGCGCGATCAAGTTGCGTCCTACATAGCGCCAGACGATCAGTGTGGAGCTGACCAAACTCAACACCACAACAGCAATCATAACATATGTGCTGACTTGCTGTACCGAACCGGCCTCGGCATTCGCGCTGGCAATGTCATCTCTTGCATGCGCAAGCAGGCCGTCCACAGCCTGCGTCAACTGTTGAGACAGCGCTGCATTTTGGGCAATCAAAGCCTCGCCCCTGACAATCAAGTCAAGTTCTTCTGTGCGCGCTTGCAAAACGCTTTTGTCGCCGAATGCAAGCTCTTCGAACTCCATTATCCTCGGCAGCAAAAACCGGCGCTGAAATGTCGGCAACTCGCCAGACAGCCGGTTGAGCGCCTCCAATGACTTTTCCAAGGGGAATGCAATCAAGTCCACGTCTGCGCGGGAAAGGGCCGATGCCGCTAGTATCAGATTGTCGTTGATCGCGGATACTTCCACTTGGAATTTCTGCAGCGGCAAGGCCTCGGCAACACTGCGCGTCAGCTCATTCATTGCCGCCTCACGCTCATCTTCGGTCAAGTCAGGATTATCAATGGCGCTTCGCAATTGAGACAGTTTAGCGTCCATGACCGAGATCCCCGGAGTAAGTGCCCGCTGCGCCCCTTTGTTTGTGATCGACAGACGGGTGAGGATTTCGCTCTTTTGATCAGTCACAGCCAATCTATCGCCCACCAGAATGTCGAGCGCCGAAAGGTTTTCTCCAAGGCGCGTCACTGCCGCCTCGATTTCCTCTAGGTTGGAATCGTCGGATTCCCGGGATTTCAAATCCGCAACCATTTTATTGAGATTACCGACGCCTGCGCTGATCGCCCCGGTCAGCTCCGTACGTTGAGCATCGGTAGACACAGCCAGCAGTGCTGGTGCGGCCGCGACGATCCGGTCAGCTTCTCGGGAAAGCTCCAGAGATCCAAGCGCAGCTGGCACACGTTGCTGCGTGATGTGATCCATGGTCTTTCCGATCGCCAGAAACGAGTAAACCGCAGCAGCAGCCGCGAGCACTGCAAAGGCGCTAATCCCAAAAAATGCTATGAGAAGACGCCACCGGACCCCTAAGCTGTCAAACATGTAGGCACCCGAGCGGTCGGCCAATTACCTCAATATATTCATTGCGTGGTAGCAAAATGTCATTACCCCCTAATTACATAGCGCTATTGCAATGGCACGTACTCCCCTCCTTTCCATGTGTACCAGGAAAACCCTGGGTCCGTGATGTCGCCATTCTCGTCGAACCGAAGCGTCCCCAAAACGGTGTCGAACTCATTTTCTCTCAGAGAGGCGATTACGACATCCAACTCGAGCGTTCCGGCTTTTTCCACCGCTTGCGCCCAAACTTCGACAGCGGCGTAAGCATATAGCGTATACCCATCCGGCTCGATGCCGCCATTTCGGAACTCTTCGACCAGAGCCGCATTTTTGGGATCGTAGCGGGGGTCCGGAAAAAAGGTAAACATGGTTCCCTCACCGGCATCGCCAGTGATCAGCCAATAATCCGCAGTTGAAAGGGAGTCGCCGGATACGAACTGAAGGTCATCACCTTGGTCCCTGGCTTCACGCAGGATAAGACCCGCTTCGGCAGGATACCCGCCGACGAAAAGAATATCAGTTTCAGCAGCCCGAATACGATCAACGAGGGGGGAATAGTTAACCTCCCCAGTTGCAAAACCTTCGAACATCACCTCGGTCAAGCCGAGCTCATTGATGCGTTTTTTGGTCTCTTCGGCAAGTCCTTGGCCGTAAGCCCCGCCATCATGCAAAATGGATATTCGTTTCTCTGGCCAATGTTTGGCCATGTAGTCGCCGACCACTGCACCTTGCCGATCGTCCCGACCGCAAATACGAAATATTCCAGGCCCGCCTTCATCAGTTAGCTTGGTGTTTGTGGCAGACGGCGAAATCATCAATATTCCTGCTTCGTCATAGATTTTGGACGCCGGTATCGATGCGCCGGACGACCAATGGCCGACAACGAAGACCACATCATCACTTACGAATTTTTTGGCAACAGCAACCGCCTGATCTGGGTCTGCCGCATCGTCTCCAAGAACAAGCCGAACCTGTTCTCCCAAAACCCCGCCGTTTTCATTTATTTTCCGAAGCGCAAAGTCGGCACCAATTCGATACTGTTCTCCACCCCACGCATATTGCCCGGAAAGAGGAGCTCCAGAACCGATACGGATTTCCGCGTTCGCAGGGACGACAAGCGCTAGGGTCGACATGCCAAAAGCGGCAACGAGAGTGTGAAACAATTGCATCTTGTCCCTCCCAATCCAGCTACCTCGGCACTCTGCCAGTGCCCGTTGGTAGGCTAGGTCACTATACAATTTTGTGGCCTTACCAACAACTGATTGGTAAGTGAGGAGTAAATGCGTTAATTAATTCAATAAGTTACTCTTCGGATATCTATTTTATCATGTGCGATCCATGAGGGTTTCAATTATAAGGCAAGCAGTATTAGTTCACGTTAAGGCGCTAGTCCGCTTTACATCGAATGAGGACGTACGACGAGTGTTTGCCAACGTCGGCTTTTAGCGCACAGTGTGACTTCGACCCACCGCATATTTCGCGGACGCAGCGAACGGCAGGAATACGGGCTGCAACCGCAGTATTCGTGCCATGTGCTGGATGGCGGCTCTGGGCCGCCAACGAAAGCGGCCCGTAGTATTCAGATTTCAATTGCCTCTGCTATGGCAAGTGCATCCTCAAGCTCAACACCGTACCGATTTCAAATCCGAGAAAGTCGTTGACTGCGAAAATGTAGGGCGACCGAAAGGTGGCGCGCGAACCGTGTTCCTAAAGAGGACGGGGTAAGTCTCGATACAGACCTCTCTCTCCATTGTGTCCCGCCTCAATTATCCGTTCAGGTATCGAAATCGCGCATATAATCCGCAAAGGTCAATTCACTCCCGGACTCTGTCCATTTCTACAGTTCGCAGAAATGGCCGCCTAACCCGTCGGCACAAAAGCGGGATTCCGAACAACCGCAAACTTTGCAACGGAACCGATCCCTGGCTGCGACGTATAAAAATTGCAAGCGAACTTGAACAAATGCGAGTGCTCTTAATTCGATCAGAGCCGGTAACCGCTGGTCGTTATCGAGTGTCGGCCAGCGATTTGGCCTTTTCGTACTCTTCCAATAACGGCTGCATCATTTTCGGATCGTAAATCACCCTTTCCAGCCACCATCTGAGTGGAAAGGTCTCACCTTCGGCGATCATGGCTGAGAGGCCTTGAAGGATTTTCATTTCCTCGTCGAATTGCCCGAGCGCAGCATTGCCTGCTGCCTGATAAACCATCATGTGTGGGCCAAACGGTCCACCGAGATCCAGGTTCTCTTGCAGTGTGTTCACGCTCTCGTGGTATTGTCCGGCATGGAATAGTGAAACACCTAGTATATTTCTGTAGGGCCGCCGGACATTGAGAGGGTCCAGGCTCAGAGACCGATTCAACGGCGTGATTGCCTGATCCGGTTTCCCCGCATACAACAGGAACATTCCCAAATAGGCCTGAGCCAGACTGGAACTCGGCTCTTTTTCTACCGCGTGCTCTCCGAATTCGATTGCCGGCTGAGGATTACCTTTCAATATTTCAAGAATGCCCAACGACAAAAGCGCACGAACGTTTGCCGGGTCCATTTCCAACGCGATATCGGCGTGTTGTTTTATCACATCGCGCATTTCATCCGTGTTCGGAGCCAGTCCAAACCAAGTACGGTGAGATTCCGCAAACGCTAGTCCCGCATGCCCGTGTGGCGCATCCGGTTCCAGCCGCACCACACGCTGCAACAAGGCTTGTGCAGCGTCGAACCTCGATGGGTCGCTTGGCGGGTGAATGATGTCCAGCGCCTGCTGATACAGGATTCTGGCATCCCGGCGCGTCCAGCGCGCATCCTCAATCCGCGAAGTCAGTTCCGGAAAAAGTTCGATAGAGAACGTTGCGCTAATCTCTCGCGAAATTTCCGTCTGCGTAACGAACCGGTCCGTTGTTTTGTAGTCGAACCGCTTGGCCCAGATTTCGCTTCGGCTGTCCACATCGACAAGACCGATGTTGAGCCGATAGCCATCTGTCATGGACTGTAGGCTCCCTCGCAAAACATGTGTCGCACCCAGTTTTCGTCCCTCGTCAATCAGATCGATGGATGTGTCGGATAACCCAGCGGTCGACGCGTACGAGATCACGCGCAATCCCTGCACCCGTGCCAAGTCGGTTGTGATATCTTCCGCAATCCCCCTAGCCGCCACGGAAGTCACCGCACTGTTTCCCAAAGGATTGAAGGGCATTACGGCAACGACTGGCAGATCTCCCCACAATTCAGTGCCCGTCGTTGCCCGATCTGTAAACGGGTTCTCGGTTCTGAAACTTTGAAACAGCAAATATCCACTGATTGCGATTAAGAGTGTTAACAGAGAAAGCAAAAGCCAGTTTGGGGCTCGCAAGTCTGGCTTTCCGGACACGATGTTCCGTTCCGGTGCATTTGCAGGTGCCGGGGACGCATCCCGGAATTCAAACGAAGGCACGTATGAACCTTTGGGAACGGTGATCACCAATGAGTCGTTGCGTCCATCCGTGAGATAATAATGCTCCAGTTCACGTCGCAACCGGCGCGCCTCCAAACGCACAACTGGATCAGATGTCGCGTCGAAATCCTCGGGGCGACCCAGGACAGAAACGCCAATCGAGTACCCCTTCAACCGATCGGCACGTCCGGCCAGTGTTTCTTCAACGATGTATTTGAGGAACGCCCTGCGACGATCATTTGCGCCAAACTGAGAGCTTTCGAACATACGGGCGAGCTGCTCGGTTATTGCCACCTTCTCCTGAGACGGCGTTGACTTCTGCTCGGAAATCTCGCTTTCCAATGAAGCATATGTTGGTTTTTTTCGGTCCATCCACTCTATTCAGACAGTATTCGGTTAAGTCGAGTTCCGTCCAGCATTACATTCAAACTACAGCATTTTTAATGTTTATTACACGTTCCGAACATGTTCTCTACTGCGGTCTGTTGGTCTCAGCTGATAGTCTGGTGTCTCCGGGGTGTGTCTGAACAGATGTAACGCTGGAAAGATTTTCTCACTGACGGCCAATGGCTTTTTGCGGGGGGGGAGCAAGTGACAGACTATCTTGCTGCCGGATGTTCGGAACTGGTGAAACAATCGCCCAACGATGAGTTCACAATCGTGTCTTTGACGCGGAGCGATCCAAAATTCCAGGCCATTTGCCGTGATTTCGGCGAGGCGCTGACAGCGCTCCACAGTTTTGAAGCCCAGCGAGAACGCGGGCAGGCCCGAGCGGCCGAGTTTCAACAGATCTGCGAGGATCTGAGGCTCGAATTGATGGAATACGTCAACCGGGCCACGGCCGGATCCAAGGCACAGGGTCATCAATGATGCAACATGGTGATCGCCTAAACTGGCAGCTTGCCCGACACCGTGGCCTGAATTCACGCACGCAAGGAGACGGGAATGACAAAACAAACCTGCAAATCGCTTCTCGTAGCATTTCCAATCGTGATCGGCCTCATGTCCGCCGTTCACGCACAGGACGGTGGCAACGAAGAATGCAAAGCGCTGTTCGTGCACAATGCCGGTTCTGTGTCGATGACCGGTGACACGATTACCATGGAAAATGTCAGCCCGAACATCACGTTCTTTTGCGACCGGCCGGTCCGATATGCGGGTGTGCTGAGCATACAGGGCTTTCTGGACATGGTGTCCGAAGGCGACGACAGCTTTGCCGTGGACCCGCCCAACGCTTTACTGACCATAGTTGCGGACGGCGAGCAGCCCGTCGACGTTGTCGTGGAATTGTCGCAACGCCCAGAGAGCGGGTCGGGAACAATGACGTATCCCGGCGTCAAGGTGATCTCGGGCAAAATTCCGCAAACCACAGGTCCGGGCACGTTGTTTATTGATCATTTCGGTCGTCCAATGTCCCCCGGTTCGGTGGCGGGCGTGCACCGTCGTCACGAGCGTCGCGAAGTTCGTCATTGTAACGCCGACAATCTCGATAACCCGAACGATCTTTGCAACTGCGGACCCGGCCTCGTGTGCAACTGAACCGCGATGAAAATTCAGGACTTCTAAAAGGCAACTGACATCAAGGAAACCGAGTTCGCAGCCCAAACGAAAAATAACGGAAATTATGGAGGAAGTGATGTTTTCAATTCTTGGCAACTACCAGCGGAAGCTGGTCCTAGGAACGACTTTCGCATTTGCAGCCAGCGCCGCGTTGTGTACCGCCGCCTGGTCTCAGTCTTATGAGGAAAATCTTGCTGCGGGTGCCGCGGAAACGGAACAGAACTATCTGAACGTTCCCTTCGTAAAACCCGAAAATTTCCAAACACCCTATACGAGTCCGGCCTACTGGCCGACCAACTTCCCACGTGGGCCGATTGACCGGTCGCCAGCGGATTCCTCAACCAAAGTGATCACGCTTGGAACCGGCGACCCGCCTCCCAATCCCTACCGTTTTGGTCCTGCTCACGCAGTGATCATAAACGGTTTTCCATATTTCGTAGATGCTGGCGAAGGCTGGTTCAGGTCACTCGGAAAGGCCGTCCTTTCCCAGGGGTCAATGGACCTGGCAACCGTTTTTGATCTTCAGAACATCAAGTACATGTTCCTGACCCATCTGCACGAAGATCACACGGTGGGGTTGCCATCGTTTATTTCAGGTCCGTTTAAGTTTGGCCCCGGCCCCGACAAGAAGATATATGGACCCGCGGGCGTTGACGAGATGATTGCCAATATCAACGCCGCTTGGCGGCTCGACAGGAACGAAATGTTCCAGGGCTCGACAACCCAGAAAGCCGACGGGGCAACTGCAATTGGCGTGCCGGTCTGGCCATCGACAGATCCGAAAGGACGGTTAATCTACGAGGACGACAACGTTACGGTCGAAGCATTCCCAACAGAGCACGGTTTTCTTCATCATACCTACGCTTATCGGTTCACGGCCAAGTCGGACGGGCGCGTAGTCGCGTTTGGAGGCGACGGGCACTATTCTGAAGGTCTTGTCAACGCCGCAAAAGACGCTGACGTTCTGGTTATTGAAAGCATAACGAGAAAGAACATCATGTTCGTGGTCTGGGGTGGCGACACGGAAGACGAAAAAGTGAAGATCATTGGTGCCTATCACATGTTTCCAGAGGACATGAAAAAAGTTCAGGACGACAGTGGCGTCAAACAGATCGTCATGACGCACGTCCAAAACTACAATGACCCCGAGCATTTCGACCGTCTAAGTGTCTTGAAGGAAATGCAGGATGCAGGCGTCACGAACATCCTCATGGCCGAAGACGGCGACATCTACTGAACGGACGGCCAGTCTAAGGGAAAGCCCTGCCGGGCTTTTCCGCTAATAGTACCGAAGTGAAACCTTTGATCACAGACGTGATCGGATTTGTTGCAAACTTTTGGCCATTGACCTTCGTGGCGTTGGCGCCTGTGTGGCGAACGGCATTATCCAGTTAAAGGCAGGTCTATGATTTCTTTCCAAGGTGCGCAGTATCTGAAGGATGTGATCCTGTTCGCGGTCTTCTTTTACGTCCGCTACGGTGTTTCTTATCGAGACCTGGAAGAAATCATGGCCGAGCGGCATTTCTGTCGATCACGCTACGTTGAACCGGTGGCTTACACGATATTCCGACGCGATCGCTGAAACAGCGCGCCGTCAAAAAGCGCAATGTGATCGTTCGTGGAGAATGGACGAAAATTACATCAAAGTTAAAGGCGCGTGGGTTTACCTCTATCGAGCTGTCGACAAAAACGGCAAGACCCTTAATTTCATGCTTTCACGACGTCGAAACAAACCAGCCGCCACCAAGTTTTTCGCTAGGATGTTGGAGGCAAATGGATTGCCGAGGAAAATTGTGATCGACAAAAGCGAGCCAACACCGCCGGCATCCAGGCCATCAACAAAAAATGCTCAAAGGCTTTGGCTGCCCGATCCCATTTGAGAAGGTGAGGCGGAAACACTTGAACAATATCGTGGAACAGGACCACCGTTTCATCAAGAGACGCACGCGGCCATTGCTGGGGTTCAAGGCCTTCGCTTCAGCGGTGGCAACACTCAACGGAATCGAAGTATCGCACATGATCCGCAAGGGCCAACTCACGCCCGGACTCTGTCCATTTCAGCAGTTCGCTGAGCTCGCCACCTGACTCACAAGCGATTGCTGAAACAACTCAACGGGCCCAAATCTTTGCAACAAAACCTGCTATGCTCGCTGCTGTTCACCTATTGATGACGCGACCATTGGTGGCCGTATCTATTGCGATGCGTCGTGATCCTATCACAGGAGAAAGGCTACGCATGGCATTCCCTGGTCAGCGCAATTTATTGGATCAACTGGTTCACCTTTCATGCAGTTCGCCGAGCCCGGCGAAAGATGATCCCAGAATTCAGAAGGCCTATTTCCCAGCACGAAAATCCGACTACACAACGAAACCCGATTTTCTGGCGGCGGCGAAAAAAGCAATCGAACAACTCGGTGTAAATGCAGACCGTGCGGAGTTGCTCCGATGTGCGGATCGCACCCACGAGAAAAGCCGCCGCTAGCTTGTGGATATCCGAGAATTAAGGGCACAAATTCGGGTCAAATGTCTCAGACATGCATCTGCGTCCAGTAATTAAGGGCACAGTGACAATATCGAAAACGCGGTGCAAGGACTTCTCCATGCAAATGGCTTTGAGAACCTTCCTCGACTCTTTGAAAAACCGGCAGAAACGTTGCGGTGGTACTTGTGGCCTGGCAAAGTGATGACCGCAGGTACAATTCTGAAGGTTCTCACATTTGACTGCGATCGTTTGCGCGCCGAGACCAAAGACTTAAAGGGAGCAGCCAAACGTGTCAAAGCCCGGTGCAATGTACTCTATACCTACCTTTCCAGTAATCTTAACGCACTGGTGGATTATGGTCATCGGCATCGAAACGGCCTTGCGAGCGCGTCATCTCGTGTGGAAGGTTGCGTCGATGACATCAGAAACGCTCGAATGGGCAAAAGGCGACGCATGAGATGGTCCCCGCCAGGTGCACATCGTGTTGCTCTTACGAGGGCCGCTGTACTGGACGGTAGGTTGACTATTTCAAAGCACGCCGCATAGCCACCTAGTTTTGCCAGCTCACAAGGTGACTTGGTCCTGCCTCAGGACAAAGGGGAGTAGCCAAAACTCAGCGACGTCGGCATGCGCGCTATACACGATCCCAGAAATTTGGTTTGAGGCCCGCAGTTGGCCAGCGAACCGAAATGAGTTGACCACGTCCGGACAGCGTAATGAAGGCGGTTCGCATATCCCGACCACCGAAACAGATGTTGGTCGTGTATGGATCGGGTAGATCTATCCGCCTGACCAACGTGCCGTCTGGCTGCACTGACGTTATCCCTCCGGTGCGGAGGCAGGCCACCGAGATGGTTCCGTTTTCCTCAACCGCCAGAGAGTCGTAGCGTTGAAAGCCTGGTAGCCCGCAGACGAGCCGACCACCAGTTGGAGATTGCCAATCCCCTTTCTCAAGCTGGCCGTCGGCAGCAACAGGATGGGCCCAAACCCGGCCTGTCGCGGTTTCTGCCACATATAGTTCGTCTTCGGTTGGTGAGAGACCGATGCCGTTGGGGCCCAAAAGAGGGAAGGCCATCTGCTCGGCCTTGTCACCTGTCACCCGAATGACGGCGCCAAGGTCCATATGACGCTCATATTTTTTTCCGTGATCCGTGAACCAGAAACCGCCGCTTCGATCGAACACAATGTCATTTGGACCGGTCAGAGAGATCCCGTCGACCACATCGAGCAGGCGTTCGGTCTTGCCAGTGGTTGGATCGACGCGTTCGATCCAGCCCGACGTAAAGTTCGGGGCAGGGCCCAGCGGGCGCAAAATGCCATTGGTGCGGCATTGCCAAGTTGTCTGCGCGTTGTGAACAGGTTACGCGTTACGCATGAATATACCGCCCAAAATGCCGCGCCTGAAGGGCTTTCGTTTCCCGCGTGAGATCATCGCCTACGCTGT
>NZ_JBWVBC010000023.1:0-13689 GCF_057221055.1 Ruegeria sp. HKCCD7181
CCGCACCAGAGATATTTTGACCAAAGCCAGCGGGGCATGGACACAAACAGATCGGCTGAATCAAACATCAGACACTCTGCTTCATGAGGTTACGACGGGCCAGAGCGCCGATGGCCGGAAGCTTACGACCAAAGTGGACGAAGACGGCGATGGAACCGTTGATCGGGACCTGATTGTCCAGGTGGATTTGGATCGCAACACGACATCGACATGGCGCGACCTGAGCTCTGAGTCGGGGGTGTCGGCCAATATCACAGGTTTTGAAGACGCAAACGGGTTCAATACTGAATATGCGTTTGATCTGGACGGGGATGGTGTCGCCGAGTTCACGCGCGAAGCTTCTGTCAGCTTTGACGCTTCCGGTTCGGAGGTTTCGGAATATAAAGAAACACACGGCGCCCGCACCAGCTTTGAGGAAACTGTAACAACCTCCTTTGACGGGCTCGAACAGGTCGTGGAAACCGACATAGACGGTGACGGCGGCATTGAAGTAACGCAGTTATCAACGACAATCTTGCACGATGACGGGCGCCAGACGCTGAATGTCAGCGTGACATATGCCGATGGCAGCTTCAAATCCACTCTGCTGCGGACAACAAGCGCCGACGGTCGTGAGGTCACCGAAACGCGGGATTATGACGGCGACGGTCAAGACGATGTCGAGACTACGTCCGAAACGGAAGCGGATGGGCGCTTTAACCAGATCGAAAAGTCTTATGATGTCGAAGGTGATCTGCAGAACACCAGGACGACCACAGTGTCTGCAGATGGGCTGATTACCACTATAACTACCGATGAAACCAATCTGACAATCGAAATGTCATCAATTGGAAATGGCAGCTACACCGCGAGCTACAGCGATGATGACGTGAGCTACACAAGTTCACATCAGCTGGACGGGGCAGGTGTCGAAACCTGGTCGCTCACCCGGAACTCGGACGGAAAATCAGAGTATTTTCACGCTCGGCTGACGGCTGACATGAAAGCTCGGGTAATCGCAGAGGCTGAACGCCTGTATGATACCCTGCTTGACCGGTACATTGATCCCTCTGAAATCGAAACACTCGTGGCGCATGTCGAAAACGGCGAGCTCTATATCGAAGGCCTGGCCGACGAGTTGTTGCAGTCTGACGAGTTCGCGATGCGGTATACGAGCATGTCAGACGGCTCTTTTGTCTATCAGATGTACCAAAACGCATATGGGCGAGGTGCCAGCCTGGAAGAATTTGAAGATGCGCTTTCAGGCTTGTCCGGCGGAGCGATGACGCGGGCGGAGTTGGCTGCTGACCTGTCAGAAAGCTCCGAACATCTGGTTGTTGGTAACGGGCACATGTCCAGCAACAATTTTGATGTCTTCCTGAACCCCGCAAAAGCAGAGAGAAACATCGACAAAGCCTACATCTCGAAAGTTGCGACAGATCTTGTTGCTATTCTCTATGGCAAGCAGCTCATGGACGTCGCGCATGACCTTTTGGTGTATCGGGCACATGACGGTCAGGAATCCATCTCTGGGCTCGCCTCCCGACTGGCCGCCGGTACCTCCGATGTTGTGCCTGACTTTTCGGTCGACTTGCCTGGCATGAGTGATATTGAGTTTGTGACGCATGTGCTCGAAAACGCCTTTGGGACGACGCCTGCATCATCAGACATTGGCCGATGGAGCGGCATTCTGCAATCCGGCCAAATGACCCGGGGCGATTTTGCTCTGATGATCGCACAGAGCACCGACTACACGGCGTCTGGTTCGCAATCCACTACCAATTCATCTGGCCTTGAACTGTCAGGCGGCGGTGGTAACGACACCCTGCAGGGCGGCAACGAGTCAGATTATCTGTATGGAGACGCGGGTGCCGACAACATCTTTGGAAACAATGGGCATGATTACCTGTTCATAGATGCTGCGGACTTGGCATTTGGGACGGTAAATGGCGGTTGGGGATTCGACACTGTCAGAATATTGGACACGATCGGTGTCTCGTTTGTCATGGCTGATCACAGCATCGAAGCGGCCTATGGCGGCAGCGGAAACGATACCATTTCCGGTGCAGGTCATACAAACGGGATCGTAATTTCCGGCGGAGATGGCAATGATGCTATAACTGGTGGAGATGGTGCCGACAACCTGCACGGAGACCGAGGCGCGGACACAATCGGCGGCGGTGCAGGAGATGATTACCTCTATGGAGGTGTCGGCAATGACATTCTGAGAGGGGATGGGGGAAAAGACCGTCTTTACGGTGGAACAGGAGCTGACAGTCTGTATGGCGGGGATGGTGACGACTACCTCGTTGGCGGCGAAGGTGCTGATCGATTGGACGGCGGAATCGGTGGGCTTGATCAGGCGGCGTACTGGAACGCCACATCCGGTGTGACCGCCTCGCTGCAGGACAGTTCTCTGAACACGGGCGAAGCCGAAGGCGACAGTTATATAAGCATTGAACGGCTTGCGGGGTCTGCGTTTGGCGACACGCTGCACGGTAATGCCGGAAACAACCAGCTCCATGGTTTGGGTGGGAATGACAAGCTTCTTGGAGGCGTCGGCGCGGATGTCCTGAACGGCGGTGGTGGTTTTGATCAAGCGGCGTACTGGAACGCGACCTCCGGTGTAAAGGTAGATCTGGCCCATGCTTCGGCCAACACGGGGGAGGCTGCGGGGGATACCTTCATTTCTATTGAGAGCCTGGCCGGATCGACACACGCAGATACGCTGCTTGGAGACGGTGGTGACAACAGCCTTTGGGGTTTGGGAGGTGCTGACACTCTTTATGGTCGTTCGGGCAGTGATAGTCTCTATGGTGGTTCGGGCAATGACAGCCTGTATGGCGGGGACGATGATGATTATCTGATCGGCGGTGCCGGTGCTGATCATCTGGATGGTGGCAGCGGTGGCGCCGACCAGGCTGCGTACTGGAATGCCACATCCGGTGTGACGGCCTCGCTGCAGGACACTTCCCTGAACACGGGCGAAGCGGCAGGTGATACCTATGTCAGCATTGAACGGCTCGCAGGGTCTGCCTTTGGGGACACGCTCTACGGTGATGCCGCAGCTAACCAGCTGCATGGTCTCAATGGCAACGACACCCTGTATGGCGGGGATGGTGATGACAGGCTTATGGGGGGGAAGGGTACGGATACCCTAAATGGGGGAAACGGCGCTGATGAATTTGTATTTGATGCGCTATTAGGCGAAGGTGATGATATCATTACTGACTTCGAAATCGGGTTGGATATTCTGACGATACACGGAAGCACTTATGATGATCTTACCCTGATCAGTATTGGCTCCGGCACGCGGGTCGACTGGGACAATGGATCTGTCGAACTGATCGGCGTTGACGTTGTCCAGCTCACCGAAGATCAGTTCAGCTTTGTGTGATCACTCTGATGAAGGCTTGGGCGGCACAACGAAGAGATGCCGCCCGGCCGCTTGCCGGTATTGGGGCGCGTTGGACTCTTTGGTCAGTTTGGCAGTTCAGGCATTGCGCGGAACGGCGTCCCAGGCTCTGTCGACCCATACGCACCTACTGAGAATCTGTGCATCCGGAATATGCAGTTCGTCCGGTGTCCGTTCGGTGAAGCCGACCCAACGCGTTCGGTGGAGGGTGTTGAGCAGGGGGAGCGGTGGTCAACAAAGAAGGATTTCTAGCCAACCGATCCGAAACCACAAAACAGGAAACCCACCGGCGTGAACCGATGGGCGCTAACAAGCAAAGAACAAATAGGAAGAGATCAGTGCAGTGTAACTCGCTTTTTGCCTCTTGCCGCTTTTCTCTGTTTTGCTTCGATGGCTTTTCGCTGTTTGCGGTTGAGACCACGGTATTGGAGATTTGGTTTTTTCGCCGCAAATGCGGACGACCCACTGGAACTGGATAAGTCAATAGTGCCTACTGGCGGAGCAAGCCGTGTGCCAATACTCTCCCATTCACCGGCCAAGTAGATGGCTTCAAGATCAACACCGGATCGGTTGAGAATGTAGTCCTCAGGATTCGGTAAATGTTCAGAGTATGTCCAACGGAAAGGCATTTTCTGACCGCTCGTTCCGCCTAGGATAAAGCCATCGTCAGTAACCACGCCACCGTTTGCCGCAATCATGTCCGAAACTGAAACATCTTGGCCGGTTTCCAAGATCAGCCGGGTTCCGAGGCGGATTTGCCCAGACTCTTTGATCTTGGTTCGTCCATCAAAGTGCGTGTCGCCAACAACCGTATGGATTAGTTTATCACCCGCTGAACCCACTTCGCATGCGGTTGCCGCCCTTATTAGCTTGCCCTTTAGGCCTACCACGGCGCCATCTGTGCGCAGGATATCCATGATCGGTACATGCTGGCCTTCAAACTTACCGCTGCCACACAGATATACGTGACCGGGCGTTACGCCCGTGCCCCAAAAATCTAAGATGTGCGAAGCATCGTTGGTAAATGTCCGAGTTACACGTCCAGGCTTTAGGTTTCCTTTCTTATCGTACGAAAGCACAAGCTCGTCAGGTTTGATTTCCTCTATCGGCTTTTGCCAGACTTTGAAAAGAACACCTTCTTCGTCATAAGTACCATCTGCTTGAGGCTTTGTGTCCCCGCTCAGGGGCCACATGTCGATAGGAGTTCCGGCAATGAAACATTCAGGTGGATCAGTATGAGCAGCGGCTGCTTGTTTCATATCCTGCCACATCGCTTCAATTTCGGCGGCAGTCGCCCCGTTCTTTCTCATGGTTGCCGCATTAATAGCGTACAGTTCTTCAAGTGTAGGTTGACCAATCATGGCGTTTCCACCAACAGGTCCAAGCCAATCAGGATTTAGCGCTCCACCTTGGGTGATAGCGCGATTCATGAGTTCTTGTTGTGATAGCCCATAGCGTGTCATGGGATCGCCATTTGGTATGACTGAATTTGCATACGCTTCAGCAAGCTGGTTCGCCCGATCAACAGGATCAGCCGCTCGGAAAGCATCACCAATAGCTCTCAATGCGGCATTGTCGTCGGGGATATTTGGACCAAGCTCGTTTGCCAAGTCTTGCAGTGCGTCTTTAACTGAACTGGAATATGGGGTAGGTCGACTATCGTCCGCCATGAAATCCTCAAGGTAGCTTGTTTGAAAACTAGGTTCAGTATCGCAGCATTAGTCTTAGCATCAACCCCAACGTATGGGGCTGTAGAAGGCTTTGATGAAATTTGTACCACTTTGCATGAGCCGGATTTCTTTGAAGATATGCGCTACTTGTTGTCATCAAGCGAAAGATGCACTGGTCATTGCGATTCTGGCGAAGCACGTGTCGGTAAGACTGTCGCAGTGCGAATAGTGGCAGATCATCTGACCAAGACCCAGGATCAGACCGTAAAGAGTTCGGTTTCTTGGGCGCTAAGTACCCTAAGTGAAGTTGTCGGGCCAGAAATACAGGTCGAGCTTGTGGACACATTCGACGACGCTTCTGTTACGAAGATCGTAGTTTTTCCTGTTACTTATGATTTAGATCGAGCCCTCATTGAAAACGGCCTGCCGGGACTATCAGCAGACGAATACGTTTTTCCACATCGAGCAGTTTTGGTTGAAGGCGGATGCTCTATGAGGTTTTTCATAAGTGAGTTGAACAGTGTTGAGACGATTACACTAAGCTACGTTTTCGCCTCTGCACAGAGCATCAAGGACCCTAGCGATCTTGATCTATGCATTCTAGAAGAGATCACCCATGCATTTGGCCTTTTTGGTGATCCCCCAGGAAGCGCGTCTCTCTTTGACTTTGGTAATGTAGATGCTTCAGGCGCTCGCCCACGCCATTCAAAAAAGACTAACGCGATGCTTCGCTACATGTACTCCGGGAACCCAACGAACGAGGAAAAATTCAATTCCTACCGGGAGTTCATATGCGGACAAATCGAGTAAATCACTTGATGAGGGTTATCACATGATTCTTGCTGGCGGTTTGCGCCGTTGATTTCAGCCATGACCACTTTGCTTCCGACAGAAACAGTGAATTAAGGGTCGCCGTAAGCGATCCCTCCAAGATTTTCACCGATCTAACCCATTTGGGAAGGGGCAAGGCAGGTCTAGGGGGCTTTGCCCCCGGTGCCTACGGCACCTCCCCCAGGATATTTTTAGAACATTGAAAGGTTTAATATTATTTGACGTTTTGTTGACGAGCTGTGCCCGTCGGATGAACCCGGTCAGTTTATTGAGCGGTTAGTTCGGTGTAGCGCCATGGCATGAGTTCATCGAGGCGATTGATTTTGTGGTCCGCAATGCGTTCCAAAACCCAGCTCAGCCAAGCTTGCGGGTCGACATCATTGAGTTTGGCGGTCTCAATCAGGGTGAAGGCGATGGCCATGGCTTTTCCGCCCCCTTCTGATCCGGCAAACATCCAGTTCTTGCGCCCGATGGCGACGGGTTTGACAGCGCGTTCTGTTGCGTTGTTGTCCAGTTCGAGGCAGCCGCGGTCGAGATAGGCACGGGCTTTGGGCAGGCGGCCCAGTGCATAGCGGATGGCCTTCGCCAGCGGGGTTTTACCGGAGATGCGGGGCACAATTGATCGTGAAGCCATTGTTCAAGGTCATTAAAGACGAGTTTGGCCATGCCCTGTCGCAAGGCGATACGTTCTTGAGGGGATTTTCGCCGCGCCTCTTTTTCCACGGCGTAGGGCTTTGCAATTCTGCGGATGGCTTCCTCAGCGACTGAAGAGCCCTGTGCCGCAAAGACATCGACGAATTTGCGCCGGACATGTGCCATGCAGGCCATCTCACGGACCTTGCTCTCTCCGAACAACCCGTTGAAGCCGGAATAGCCATCGGCATGGACCCAGCCCTTGTATCCTGACAGATGGTTGGTGGGGTGTTTCCCCTTCCGGTCGATGGTGAACCGATACCAGGCGCAGGGTGGTGATTGGCCAGACCATGGCCGTTCATCCCGGACATAGGTTCAGACCCGTGCGGTTTTGGTTTTCTTCTGGCCCGGAGCCTGCATCTTGACCAGGGTATCATCGGCAAAGATGGCATCACCCTGTCGCACCATGCGTCCGATGGCATCAGCCAGCGGTTCCAATAAAGCAGTGGACCAGCCCACCCAGTCACTCAGGGTCGAACGTGCCAGATCAAAACCATCACGGGCATAAATCTGGGATTGCCGATAGAGCGGCAGATGATCTGCATACTTCGAGACCAGCACATGCGCCAGCAGACCCGGCCCCGGTCGCCCGCGTTCAATCGGGCGCGAAAGCAGCGGAGATTGCGCAAAGGTCTCACAATCCGAACAGGCTTTACGGGGACGGATGATACGGTTCAAAACGAACCGGCCCGGAACATATTCCAGTTCTTCGGTCACATCCTCGCCCTGCGTCTTCAGCGATCCGACGCAATGGGTGCATTCTTCACCCGGTGACAGGATCTGCTCCTGCCGATCCAGATGGTCGGGCAAAGGTTTGCGGCTGTGTTGCCGGGTTGATTTGTCTTCTTCAGCAACGGGCATGGGATCGGTCTGTGCCTTGGCCGGCGCTGCAATCTGTTCGTCTTCCTCGAAGGTCAGATTGAGTTGATCCAGGCTCTCCAATTTTGAGCCGAACCGGTGCCTGTTATGACCCGCCAACTGATGCTGGAGTTTCTCTATCAGCAAGGCTTGGGATTTGACCTCAGCCGCTAGCAGCGCATTGGCGCGGCGCAGCTCAGAAGGGTCATCGGACCCGATACCGAGGTCATTCAGCATCGCCGATCCTATACCGGATCAGCGGGGTCAGGTGAATCCCGAAAGAAATCAAACACCTGTGTTTATTGAACTATCCCGTGCTCAGAGGCCGCTAGGTCTTTTGAGGCATCCGCCAGTCGATCCCTTCCAGCAACATCGACAACTGGGCGGGCGTCACGCTAATCTTGCCATCCTTTGCGGCAGGCCAGACAAACCGGCCTTTCTCCAGCCGCTTGGAGAACAGGCATGCCCCTTGCTGATCCCACCAGATGATCTTCAGCAGATCGCCACGACGGCCCCGGAAGACGAACAAGTGCCCGCTATAGGGGTCTTCAGACAGCACCTTCTCCGCCTGTGCCGCCAGCGTATTGAAGACCCGCCGCATGTCAGTCACACCAGCCGCCAGCCACACCCGCGTGTCGCTCGGCACCGGGATCAATGCAGGATCCCTTTGAGCAGTCGCGCCAGAACATCAGGATCGAACCCGGCTTCGGCGCTGATCTTGTGCCCACCCATCAGCTCAATCTCGATCCTGCCAGAGGACGAAGAGGACGGCTCAATACTGGCAGGCACCGGATCGACCGTTTCGGAGACTTCTGAACTGATCTCAACCGGCAAAAAGATAGGCTTAGCCGAAACATCAATCACATCCGGTGCAAAGCGCGGGTCTTTCAGCCACTTGAAAATAAGATTGGCATTCACCGCATAGCGCCGGGCAACCTGGGCCACAGAAACCCCAGCCATCGATGCTTGATGGCAAATCTCGCGCTTCTCTTCATCCGACCAAAACCGCTTCTCACGCTTGCTAATAGAGTACCCCATGGTGTCCACCATCGATAGTGGACACCCTAGGCTCAGGACCCATTGATTTCCGTTTGGCCGCGTGGTTCATCGCGTTAAAACGAGCGGTGAACATGTGTGCTCTTTTCTAGTTGAGCGACGAGCAAATGTCGCGTCTGGCGCCATTCTTCCCAAAACCCCACGGCGAACCTCGCGTTGATGACAGGCGTGTGTTGAGTGGAATTATCTTCATCAATCGCAACGGGTTACGGTGCGCGATGTACCTAGGGAATATGGACCACACAAGATGCTCTATAATCGTTGGAAGCGATGGAGTGACAGAGGTATTTTTGCCCAGATGTTGGTCGGTTTGGCTGCCAACCACGGCGATGAAAAGACGGTCATGATCGATGCTATGTACCTCAAAGCCCATCGCACAGCGTCCAGTCTTGCGGTGAAAAAGGGGGACGTGGACGTCTGATTGGGCGCACCAAGGGTGGAATGAACACAAAGTTGCATGCAGTTTGTGACAGTCAGGGGCGCCCTTTGAATCTGTTTGTCACTGCGGGTCAGATCAGCGACTACATTGGTGCGAGGGCATTGATCAGCAGTCTGCCAAATGTCGAATGGTTGCTGGGTGACCGCGGCTATGATGCCGATTGGACCAGAGAAGCGTTGAAAGACAAAGGGATACGCGCGTGCATCCCAGGCCGCAAACAGCGCAAGACAGCTGTCCGATACGACAAGCGCCGCTACAAACGCCGCAATCGGATCGAGATCATGTTTGGCAGATTGAAGGACTGGCGCCGTGTGGCGACGCGGTACGACAGGTGTCCCAAAGTCTTCCTCTCAGCAATCGCTCTCGCCGCTTTGGTCATCTATTGGCTATGAGATGTTGTAACGGGGCCTGCGTCGCGCGCTGCCCGTTATCGCTTGCAAGCTGACAGGTCAGCTGCCGACTTTCCCGTATTGGATCTATATGGAGGATCAGGGGATGAGACTGTTTGTCGGACTGGACGTGTCATTGGCCAAGACCGCGATCTGCGTGATTAGCGCGCATGGCAAGATCATCAAGGAGGCTGAGATTGCGAGCGAACCCGAGGTTTTGTCGCGCTGGCTGGCCGATTTGGACGGAAGCATTGACGCGATTGGTCTGGAGGCGGGGCCGTTGTCGCAATGGCTGCACAGGGGGCTGACCGAAGCGGGCTTGGATGCTGTGCTCATGGAGACGCGCCAAGTGAAAGGTGCATTGAAGGCGATGCCGATCAAGACGGATCGGCGGGATGCCGAGGGGATCGCGCGCCTGCTTCACCTTGGCTGGTTCCGCCCGGTTCACTGTAAGTCGGTCTCGGCTCAGGAAACCCGTGCTGTACTCGGCGCTCGGAAAGCGATTCAACAGAACATGATCGCTTTGGAAATGTCGCTGAGAGGACTGCTGCGAAACTTCGGCCTCAAGGTTGGTGCGATCTCTCGCGGCAGGTTCGAGAGCCGTATTCGGGAGTTGGCGGATGGCAATCCTATGCTGGAAACCGCAACAGGGCCGATGCTTCGTGCCAGAGGTTCTCTGCGACAGGAGCTTGCAGCCCTTGAGAAGCAGGTTCGCCAGCTCGCTCAAGACGACCCGATTTGCCGTCGCTTGATGACGATGCCGGGGATCTGCGCGGTCGTGGCATTGACCTTCCGTGCAGCCGTCGATGATCCGGCGCGCTTCCGGTCGTCAAAGACGATAGGTCCTTGGGTCGGTCTGACGCCCTCTCGTAACCAATCCGGTGAACGTGATGTCTCGGGCGGCATCACCAAGGCCGGTGACGTCAACCTGAGGCGAGCATTGTGCCAAGCTGCAACCGTCATGATGAACCGTGGCCGCTCGACATGGCTGAGAGCATGGGGAGCTCAGCTTGCGCAACGTCGTGGCCGAAAAATAGCGATGGTCGCCCTCGCTCGCCGCATCGCTGTAATCCTTCATCGGATTTGGATCGATGGCACAACCTTCCAACCTGATGCGGCACCAAGCATGGCCTGATCGAACACTTCTCCACTTGCTGCCTGCTTGAGTGCAGGCCTTTGAGGTCCCGTAGGGACGTGGTTCCGATGATGCCGAGGTCTGGACTGTCGCTGACTTCGATCAAGCACGCCTATGAGATGGGCACATCGGAGTTACATCGAACCAGCATCATGTTGGCAACCAAAGCGTTGACCACGAACCGAAGCATATACCCGAAGAACTTCAACCGAAGGCTGAGACAGAAAGCAGGGCGGGCAAGACTAATACTGAAATTACCGCCTTGGCGGAGCAATTTACCTGCGCAAAACACCTTGACTGGGACGGCTCCGTTACCGAAGTCCTGACCCTATCCGCCGCTCTCAAGGCTGGACACAGGTGGAACTCGCAAAGCGGCTGGATCTTTCCCGTGAAACGCTTGGAAAATACGAACTTGGCCAGCGAAAGCCCTGCTCACTGGCCCTGTTGGAAATCACGCGCCTGACCTCTGCCAGTCCGTTGGAACTTGCGTTGCAGAACAAGAGCCCAGAGAAAACGCTTGTTCAGCAAGGCGTGCAGTGCGGATATTCCCGGCAACGCTCTATGTGGCCCCAACGGTTGCTCGAGGCCCGGCATCGGCTAGTATGCGCGAGAAAACGTTTCGAGCGCGAAGTGTATTCTGCATGGGCGCGGCGCTGGCACGAAGCCCAGAGTGGGTTCTTTTTGGGGCAAAGATCGCATACCTGCTGCGCACTCTGGCAATGGAGTATGATATACCAATTGGAGAGTCCACTGAACCCATCGATTGGGCGCTTTTGATATCATTTGGCACCTGAATTGCCGCCCGTCGAAACACCTGCCGGATGTTCAGATCGACAGACAACGCAGGGTTGATTCAAAGCGGATACAGGCGCAGCAGCGCAAGTTGGGAGTTTCTGTGCATATAGGGCGGCGGTCGGCACAACTTTCGGGTGTGTAGCTGCGGGCAGCTTGGGGTGAAGCGCGGAGCTATACGGGGGCGGCCAGAAAGCTGGGAATGGATCACACGACGCTGGCAAAGCGTTATATTGCAGTGAAAAAATTTAAATGACAGGTAGTCACAAAGTGTTGACATCAAGTGCTAAACTGTGAATCGTTTATTCATCCCTTGCGTGTGTGGGCACCCAAAATACCCGCTCGGGGCTTAAAATGGTTTTTGATGCAATGTCATGAGTACTTGTCACAAGCGTTTCACAACTAGTTCATTACGATTGGAGTACCGTGACGAAATTTTGCAGTTTTAACGCGCTGCTCATGCAGAAAGCATCTTTCAGGATGTTCCCTTTACCGAGCGTAAGTTCGACCGGTTCTTTGAGGAGATCATCAATGACCCGGGGCGGTACCTGGGATTGAAGGCGCAGCTGGGGAGCAAATTCTGGGTGTTCTCCACTGTAGCCGCAGGGGATACTTTGTGGGCGATGACTTTCGTTTGGCGAGTGTGAACATACTGAGATGTCGACAAGCAGATCCGCTCGACTATGCTAGTGCAGAACAACTCGTCAACTAGTTTGATGGTAGCTGTACCTACAGGATTGGACTATGAAAAACACTACTTTCCGCTTAATGAATATAGTAAGGATTTCGTCTCTTACGCTGACCGCCGTTGGATCGATGGCATTTGCTGAAGGTGAAGACAAAAAGCCATATCCTAACCCATCCGATTGCTTGCAGGGGCTTCAAGGACTCGACTTGGTTTACAAGTCCCAGATGCAGTCATCTTGTTTTCAGATTGCGTTGGAGCAATGTGAAATGGAAGCAGAGACTTTGAAGTGCATTGAAAGTGCAAACTCTGACATAGCGTCGCGTTTCCAAGACATTTGGGGCGAACTTCCTCGCGACATTTCTGGAAGCTCTTTCGCCAAAAAGAGCTATGAGCGAGGTATTAAAAAGTTGTCAGAATCTGACCCAGCAGTTGAATGTGAGCGTGAAAACGAGAAAGAGAGAGTGCTTTGCGTCTATTTGAACGAGTCCGTAAGGCTTATCGAGGCTTTTAGGCTCGCTGATTTAGCTGATGTACTTTGACTTAGAAGTATTAATTTAGGAGAATATTATGGGCCTTAGGGTAACTTATGATGCAAGTGGCAGGGCAACGGTTTCGGTTGAAGAAAGCTCTTTCTTGTCTGGAAGCGACGGCGTCATTTCAAACCACAAGGACTTTCTAAAAGGTGTTAAGGGCGTAGCCAACAACTACTTTGAAAACCAACTCAAGCAAGAGGCGTTGAGAGGTAACGTAGCACGCCACAATGAGCTTGTTGACCTACAACAAGCAAACCCAACGAACTTAGATATACGTGCTCAAGTTGAGGAATCGAAATTACGGTTGGATTACACCGTTGCCGCAATGCAAGGTTCTACTCGATTGGGCGGTGCAGTGGCGGATGCAATATCCGAGCAAATGGCACGTATGGGTTTGGATGAATTGACTGGTTACTATGAGAATTCAAATTTAACGCCCCAAGAAAGACTGGCGGCGACAAAAAGCGTGCTTGGGTTTCTAGAGCAGCAAGGTCTACCTCTAAATCCTGAAACACTTGGGTTCGCACTGGAACGCCTAAATACTCCTGAGATTAACAAGCTTGAGCAATCGCTGACTGAATGTTTTATTGACGGAACTCCAATCGACATGTGGCCTCTCAGCGTGGAGACAAAACCACAATCAGATGGCACATATGACGAAAAGGAGGTTCTTTCCAAAATCGGGCAAAAGCCGATAGAGGAAATCAGGCCTGACGATCTTGTGCTTTCGTACGATAAGAAGGGCAACCTTAAACCGGGACGGGTTATACGCACTTTCCGCAATGAGGCATCGCATGTTCTGGATGTGTTTGGCCTGAAGGTGACGCCGGGCCATGTGACCTTGTGTGGGGATGGCGCGTTTGAGGGCCAGCATGTTCCGATGCTGGACATTCTGCGCTCGGACGGGGCGTTGGTTCGGACGGATGGCTCGAAGGTGCGGGCGGCAACCGGGTGCGATTTGGGCTCTGCAGGCGATCAACTGATAATGGCGGTTGTCGGCGAACGGCAGACTAACGGTCAGATCAGGATTGCAGACTCTGGCAGCATCCGGGCCGGGACGCGTGTCATACTGGAAACCGGTCAGGATGTATCGATTCTGGAGGTGATCTCTGCCAATGGTGGTGTTTTGAGCGATGACGGCTATGTGCAGACATCCTGGGCCGGCCCGAAGCTTCCCTTCCGCTGGACATTCACACCCCACTTACCGAAGC
>NZ_JBWVBC010000024.1:0-12793 GCF_057221055.1 Ruegeria sp. HKCCD7181
ATAAACTGCTCACCAATTCCACTGATGCTCTGCGATCTAAAAACCTGCGACAGAATCCTTTGGGCCTGTTAGAACCGGATCAATGTCCTACTTAATATGTCAGATGACCGCTGTGAGCCCTTACCGGTCATTGTCGAACCATCTGGTTGCTACGGGTGCGGACATCCCACCAACAATAGCAAATTGCGCCTCCACGGGATGCTCACTTTCGATCACTGGCGGCTAGTCTACAATTGGTGGCGCTAATTAGGAATGCCTGCGGCTGCCAGCATCGTGTAGTAGGCGTCATAGATCTTCGGCTTTGCGATAGAGATACGAGCGCGCATATCCCGGAACATTGAAACGCTAAAATCGGGTTCCCGCGACATGTGAATGCGTGCGAGTTCTTTAGCTCGAACCGCATTACCGAGAGCCATCTCCGCGACAAGTTCGTTTAGGCGAAATACAGTCACTGTATTATGAAATGCACGCATCTTTTGTGCGGTTTCCTTGAGGTCGCGCCAGTTCTCTTCTGCAATTTGCGATAGGCTGATTCCCATGTAGACTCGGTAATTCAGCGGGTCATTCGGATTGAGCCGGAGGGCCTCCCTGGCATGTGCATGCGCCACCTGTGCTTCACCCATCAGGCCGTGCAACAAACAACTGGAGCCCCAGGCCGAAACGCAGTTTGGACTTGTCTCGACGACCTGGTCCACCAGTGACAAACCGTAGTCCGTGTCTTCCGACAGAAATGCGAGTACGTAACCGGCATATGCTTGCGCTTCCAGGTCAAGGTGCGATGCCTCCAGAGTCTCATGTGCCAACTGAACTGCGTAATCAAATCGGTCCTTGCTTGGGCGCGTGTCCGGGTTCCAAAGCAAAGTTCGGATCCAGCCTCGAAGTGCGCTGGCCAACGGATACTCACTTGAAAGCGAGAGGGCTTTTGACAGGTGGTGGTCCGCTTCAGCGAAACTGAACCTGTAGATTAATGCCTGTGCTCGCAGGAAGTGATCGTATGCTCCCAGCGTATCCGGGCGCTTGTGCGCGGAACGGTCTATTTCAGCCTGTCTAATGCCTGGCGCAATTGAAGCAACGACGGCTTCCGTGATTTGGTCCTGGAGGTCAAAAATATCGTCGAGCTTCCCATCGTATCGATCCGCCCAGACATGCGATCCGGTTTCCGCATCAACAAGCTGACCAGTAACACGCAGGCGGTTTCCCGTTCCACGAACAGATCCCTCCAGTACATAGCGGACACCAAGTTCGCGACCGATGCGGCGCACATCGACCGAAAGCCCTTTGTAAGAAAAAGAAGAGTTTCGTGCGACCACAAATATCCAGGGCACTCTGGATAAGCTGGTGATAATGTCTTCGGTGATACCCTCTGCGAAGTATTCCTGTTCTGCGTCGGACGATAGATTGTCAAATGCCAATACGGCCACAGAAGGTTTGTCAGGGCGAGATTGAATTATCGGGGGCGAAGTAGCGAATGCCGCCTGTACTAAGTAGGCAGTCACAGGGCGCGCAATATTCTTCAGGTATTGCGGCCCCAATTCGGTGAACGAAACATCCACTTTGCCTATAACGTCTTCGTAAACCCGCCCAGAAACGATGATACCTCCGGGTGGAGCCAGACCTTCCAGCCGGGCTGCAATGTTGACGCCGTCACCAAGAACGTCACCGTCGTCATCAAAAACATCACCCGCATGAATTCCCATACGGAATTGCATTTCCGGTCCTTGTCCGCGTGCGGCGTTCCGCTCAACCATCTGACTCTGCATCGTTTCGGCACAAGCCAACGCATCTACAACCGAGGGAAACTCTGCAAGAAATCCGTCACCGGTCTTCTTGAACAGGCGCCCGCCATTCAAACCGACATGCGGCTCCAGAGCTCTAAAGTGACCCTTGTACGCGTGCAAAGTGGCTTCCTCGTCAGCACTGACAAGCGCGCTATAGCCAACAATGTCAGCCGCGAGTATGGCCGCCAGGTGTCGTTCCAAACAAAAATCCTCCCGCGTATCCATTGTAAAGGAGTGTCAAAAGGATATTAGGGGCTTCGCGTACAATTCGCTCAGACCACGTCTCGAAAGTCGACCGCACGATAAGGCACAATCAGTTCAGAAATTGGCGCTAGGATACCGCGTTTGCGAAGCGGGTCCGCACTCATGTCGAGTAGAAGTTCATCGTGATAGTGGCACATGTGAAGCAGAAGTGTGGCGGAACGTGCTGGCCCTTCTGGCATCCAGGATTGTTTCCAGGACTTGAGCGCATCGATATCGCTTCGCATGGCCTCAGCACCCGGTAGGAGCACACGACCTGCAACGACAACTAGATCGGCCTCAATACTTTTAGAACTTTCGGAACCATCAACCTCTAGTGACCACCGGTCACCTTTACGCTCAATCATGGTGACGCGGGTGCCTAACCGTAGGCACTCTCGTATACCGAAATGATCACAATAATCCTCCAGATACTCTCGAAAGACCGGCCCCGGAGTGAAATGAGACGCTTCTTCGGAAAGCGAAAAACCCGGGAACTCGTACAGATCCTTTTGCACCTGAACGCCAAAATCGTGGTAGCCACCCGCCCAGACGCCGCCTAGGTACGGGTTGCGATCAAAAATCTTGCAGTGGATGCCAACCCTCGTCAGGCATTTTGCAGTGGCAAGCCCAGCAACCCCCGCACCAATGATAGCGGCGGTTTTGACTTCCCCTACTATCATGCCTCACTTCCCCGTCGCAAAATTCGCGATAAGCCAAAGAGAACGACGTCCAGAAGCCAGAGCGCCAGAACATAAGCACCGAACACAGTCCAAAACGCCCATACCCACGGGCCTTGCCAAATTGTCTTGGCTTGATTTAACCCGGTCTGACTGAGGCGAGAACGCAAAATGAACAACATATTAAGCAGCCCAGTCGCGGCGCCGATTGCTGTTCCAATCCAAAAGAAATCGCCCATAGTGGCCCCCCCAAGGCGGTATCAGGATATCACGAAATCACAGTACTAGATAGCAAGGCGGCCATTGGTGCTTTGGAAATCACAGACGGCATCGAAGTCGCCGTTGCCGTCATGCCCCTGAGAACTCGTTCAAAATCTTAGCTTGCCCGCTCGTACCAAAGTTGTTCCTACAGCCTGATTCAATGAGCTATTGGAGGAAGCCGCAGCAGCACTTGGTAGCGAGATTGGTGTCAGGAAGATGCACGTCGACAAACTTTGCAAAGTCCACTTTCTGCGCATAGCCGACACTCGGGTGGGCTGCGGTACGAGAAACCTTGACCTCTTGTTCGTGAATGAGCGCCTTCACTAACGGAATGGTTGCTGTGGCATGTGCAGGGAACGACTGCTTCCTCACCAACTACCCGAATTGAGACCGGCTATGACCGGTTCCATGGAAAGACTTTAAGCTTACGCGTTTTATTGGCCTTCTCCGCAAAACTGTCTGGCTCATAATCAGACTACCTTTTCGCGATCTATTTGGCGTTGCAGTTCCGCTCTTGGTTGAGGTTTGCCCAAAAGTTTGCGCAGCTAGCGGTGCGCATCCACTCTCAAGTCGATTTCTGGCCTGCCAATCAACTCAGGAGCGTTTCGATACTAGTATTAAGTGCATTATCGTTTGCGAATTTCAACCCATACTTTCAGAGCTTGGCGTCTGCGCTGCTTTTGTGTGCTAACTACGGTTGCGCTTGGATCTTCCGTTGCTGCACAAACTTGAATGCCCCACCGAAGAAGAATTGTTTGTTGGGTCAAATTGTTAGTTTCCGGTTATTTGCCGCGTGGCGCATCAACTGCTCGATTGCTGAATGCCGAGGAAAAACTTGGGGCAGCTCAACTGCCCCAGGCGGCCTCAAGCGGTGCCACCCCATATGAGATACATAAACACGGCATTCTTATTCGATGCCTCGATAGATCAGGCCAAGCACCAGAGCGAAAAGGCTGAAGTGCATGATGAGATACCCGGTTTCCATAACGATGAAGCTACCTGCGTTTGGCACATTCTGTTTCGCGACCAGAGCCAAAACATGTGAGGTCCAGAAAAACAGCCCCATGAGGCCAGTAAACTGAAAGGCTCGCACGATACCAGCACTGCCGGTATGAAACAGCGGATAGATCACTGCCAAAGCCAGACCTTGGATGACTATCGTTGCCAAGCCTAGAAGGACATTTGGCGCCCCCTCGAAATAGCCAAAAGTTCGGTATTTCTCTTTGAAGAGTCCCAGATGCCAGCCAAACGCGAGTGGAAAAACGACCGCGACATATCCCACAGCAGACAGGACAATTTTGGTCATCGCTCAGCCCCTAAACGCCTGGTGCGCGCTTCCACAGGGCCAATGGTGCGCCACCCGGATCGCGGATAAAGCTGGCATCACCGGCAGGACCTTTCAAATTTTCAGCGATGATTTTCGCGCCATGCTTTCGCGCATTGTCGACAGCGACAGACAAGTCATCAACTTCAAGATAGGGAACCCAGCCTGAAACGCCCTCCATAATGTCAGCGGTTGCAGCAAACGGTTTCTCCTGCCCGTCTGCCGTCAAGAACGTCATTGGGCCGATGTCATTGGGCGCCCAGCCAAAAGCGGTTTGCAGAAAGTCAGTTGTCGCGGCGCGGTTGTCGCCGATGTTGTCGAACCAAACGAATGGAGAAGGCATAAGGGAAATCCTCTTTTATTTTGCAAGTAAAATTTCTAATAACAAGAACACTTTCTTTTTGCAAGTATTACCCTTCGTGATATGAAATCGGCATGAGCAAATCACAGCCCCCCGTTTGGCAAGGTTGCCCGACCCGCTATGCAGCGGGCATTTTCGGAGACAAGTGGTGCTTCCTAATACTCAGGGATGTTTTGCTGCATGGGAAACGGACCTACAGCGAATTTCTGAACTCACCTGAAGGTATTTCGACGAACATTCTTGCTGACCGTCTAACTCGGCTTGTTGCCGCTGCGATGCTGCGTCGCGAGGTGGACCCGCGCAAAGCAAGCAGAGTTTGCTATTTCCCAACACGAAAGGCTCGCGACATTCTGCCTGCCTTGATTAGCATGATGGTGTGGTCCACTCAGTATGACGAAAATACCGAGGCGCCAGACACTTTTGCAAAAGCCTACAAGAACGATCCGGTCGCAGCGATTGCATGGTACGAGTCGGAAATTGACCGTGTAGATGCAGAGATTTTGGGCGCACCGAACGCGCCAAATTTATGATGGATTAATATTGGCCGCATTGCAATTTTTAGCCACAAAGCCGCAACTTTCCGGACTTATGTCCGCGTGGCGGATGCTGTGCAGAAAGCACAAACAATGTTCGCTCGGGCAGCGGTGTATTTTCGGCAACGCAGCGTATCTCCCGCTTCCGGTCATTCAATCGTGTCGATTTTGGCCGACGTCAGACATTTTGGAAAATCTTACAACACAGAAAGATGCCAATGCAGGCAAGGCGATGCGCGCAGAGAACCGCTAGGTCCCTACCTGTAGGAATACCGAATTCGACTATTGTTATCTGGAGGGCAATGTTCGAAAAAATTGATTAATTGGAGGCGCTATTCGGATCGAAACTTTGGTCCTCCAATTATACTTCATCAATCGGGAATCCCCGCCGTTTTCAAGCTTTCAATGACCGTTTCGCGTGACGTGCGGTTCCGGATTGGTAGGACGCGGCTGTAGTGCGAAACAGTTACTTCCGGGCACACATTCAACAACTGGGTGGCAGCCGCCTTTGCTTCGTCCGGGCGATTGAGCAAGGTATAGGCTGTAATCAGCACCCAGTAAGTGGAGTCCCATCGGGAATTCAGAGCAAGTGAGCGTCGTGCCAACTCAATTGCCTTGTCGGAGCTATCACAAAAAAGGTGGCCATAGGCTGCTACAGTCAAGAAGCTGAAATAATTGGGATCTTTCGGGCACAATTCCATGGCTTGGTCCAGTAGCCTGAGACCGGCCACAGCGTCATCTCCGAAAATCAATGCACAACCAGCCATGGCATTAACAAAACCTGATCCGGGGTTGAGGTCTACCGCACGTCTGACTGCATCCAGTCCAGCCAAATGGTCTTCACGCAACATGGAAAGGACGAAGCCACCCAACACAACGACATGTGCATCGTCGCAACCATGAGTCAGAGCACGGCGAGCCAGGGAAACGGCGAGGCCTGCATCGTTGTGGCCGTAGGCGTCCCACGACCGCGTCGCTCGCTGAACCAGACACCAAGCCATATGGGCCAGCGCCGGTGCATAGTCCGGGTCCAGTTCGATTGCTTTTTTGAGAAGCCCCAGAGCCTTTATATTTTCACCCGGACGCACAGCGTAAACATGAGGAAGTGCCTGAAGATAAAGATCATAAGCGCCCATGTGTTCAACAGGTTTCCGTCGTGCGCGCTCAATCTCTGCCTTTCGAATAGTAGGTTCAATCGCGCCTACCACACTCGCAGTAATCTGATCCTGAAGTTCGAATACACCTTCCAGAAGACCATCGAATTTATCTGCCCATAAATGGGCGCCCGTATTAGCGTCGATGAGTTGTCCCGTGATACGGACGCGCCCACCAGCCTTGCGTACACTGCCTTCCAGCACGTAGCGAACACCAAGTTCACGACCGGCTTGCTTTATGTTTACTGCGTGCCCTTTGTAAACAAAGCTGGAATTTCGGGCGATGACAAACAGTTGCTCGAACCGCGAAAGCGCCGTGATAATGTCTTCCGCCATGCCATCGACGAAGTATTCCTGTTCGGGATCTCCCGACATATTCGTAAAGGGCAAAACAGCAATTGAGGGTTTTTCCGGAACGGCAAAATCTACCGGGACATCCAGTTTTCGGGCCATCGGCTTAGCGGATATCCCCACGTCCAATGCGTAGACATTCAGAGGTTCGGCGATGTTCTTTAGCGCCCGACTGCCCAGATCTGTTGCCGATACATCAAGCCGCGCCCTGACTTGACGATAGGCGTCTTCAGATAGGTAGATGCCGCCCGGATCGGCGATACCTTCCAGCCGCGCCGCAATGTTGACACCATCTCCCATCAAGTCACCATCGCCTTCCTCGACAACATCACCGAGGTGAATGCCCATGCGGAACTCAATCCAGCGATCTTCCCGCAAACCGGCGTTGCGCTCGACCATGGCGCTCTGAATATTGATGGCGCAGCGTACAGCCTCTACCACGCTGCGGAATTCCATCAGAGCACCATCACCGGTTCGTTTTACCACCCGCCCGTTGTGCATATCTATGGACGGATCAATAACGTCGCTGCGCAACGTCCGCAGTTGTGCCAGCGTACCTTCCTCGTCCACGCCCGTCAGGCGGCTGAAACCCACTATATCGGCAACCAGGATAGCAGCTAGTTTTCGCTTTTCTGTCACGTGAGGATATCCTTCGGCAACTTCATGATCCTCGGCTGAAAAATCGTTTATACCTTGCTCTTGACGGTCAAGGCGCTCCCTTTACAAGCTCCCAGAATTCGCTCCGGTTATTGGTTCGCAGGAACGGTTCGTCTGGTATCGGAGCTCCCAGAAACGTGCAGAGCGACTCCCATCCGTTTTTGGCTTCGAAAACCAACAAGCGCGTGGCAGGTATTTCAGCCGTTACCGCGTCGACATGTGCGGTAAAGGCGTTCTCAAGACCCGCGACATCCAAGCCCGGCGGTATTCCGTTTTGCGAAATCAGTTCGGTGGCCATTGTAAGCCAATCGTGCTGCTCAGCGGGTGCTTTCCCAACGTCGGACAAAAGCTGGTAAATTGTCTGAGAGAAGCTTTCAGCCCAACTTTGCGGGCTGCGGTAGCCGAGAATGAATTTTGCTTCAGGATATTCAGCATTTAATTCCCGAAAGAAGCGCGCTGTCGGCCAGTCAACAGCGCTTTGATAGCCTTGGTAGATTTTCGGCCAGTCGGGGTTTCCCCGAACCGCCGCCTGCCACAGAGGCAAATGCGACGACATGTTATGCAGCACTTCCTCCATGTGGTAGCAAGGGCCCACCCCCAATCGGTTTAAAGCAATCTTGAGCGAATACGTCCCGGTTCGTCCAATCCCCGCACCTACAACTTTCAGCGTCATGGGAGTCCCCTTTCAGACTGTCTCAAGATAGCGTTTATGAACGATAGCGTAAAAAGTGCACGAAAACTGAAACGGCATAGGTTGCGGCGCCAGTTTAGTATCCATCGAATTCTATCTTATCAGATATCGAGCCATTGGAACGCCAGAGTGAAAGGAGCTTGCAGATCAGAACCATTAGCGTTCGGTTGGGCGTGAGCCACCTCGTCTCAACTGCGCCTAAACCTTTTCAATATCTGCTGTACATGTAGATGGCTCCTAACGTACTGAGCAATGCCTCGCGACAGGCACGGGTGACGGTTGCGGATATCGCGCCGGTGAGGCACAGGATCTACAAGCCTTCTTTGATCAATAGGCTTTACGTAGCAAAAGCCGGTGCGGGAAATTCCTGCACCGGCTCTTTCCCTCCGCCTTGGCGTCTGGGATGTCAGGTTGCCGGAGACTTTGTACGTTTACTCCGCGGCAACCGCTTCCTCATCCAGTGCGGGGTAGTCGGTGTACCCTTTTTCATTGCCGCCGTAGAGGGTAGCTGGATCCAGCTCGTTCAGCGAGGCGTCTTTCTCCAGCCGGTCAACAAGATCCGGGTTGGAAATAAATGGCCGACCGAAGGCCACCAGATCGACGGCTCCAACTTCGACCGCTTCAATCGCCAATTCACGGTTGTAAGCGTTGTTGCCCATTTTCGCACCGTCAAACAGGTCATAGAGCGCCTTCAGATCGCCACCTTCCGGAATATCGCGCGGTCCGCCTGTCTGTCCCTCTACAAGATGGAGATAGGCCAGCCCATAACCATTCAGCAATTTGATCGCATGGGAGAACGTCGCCTGCGGGTCGCTGTCGGAGATGTTGTTGGCGTCCGAGAACGGGCTGAGGCGGACACCAACGCGGTCGGCGCCCCACACGTCGACAACCACGTCCATGACCTCCTTCAGGAATCGCGCTCTGTTCTCGACAGGACCGCCGTATTCGTCTTCACGCTTGTTGGACTCGTCCCGCAGGAACTGATCTATCAGATATCCATTGGCTGCATGGACCTCGACACCGTCGAACCCGGCTTTCTTGGCGTTTTCCGCGGCCCGCCGGTAGTCGGCGACAATGCTTGCGATTTCTTCGATACCCAGAGCCCGCGGTTCCGATGTTTCGACAAACTGCTCGCCATCAAAGGTCATGGCCTTGGCGCTAATTGCGGATGGAGCAACAGGGGCGCCGCCGTCCTGCTGCAAGCTGTTATGCGAAATCCGGCCCACATGCCAAAGTTGGATTACGATCTTGCTGTCCTCGGCATGGACAGCCTCAGTCACTTTTTTCCAGCCGTCGATCTGGGCTTCGGAATATATGCCAGGAGTCCAGGCATAGCCTTTCCCTTGAGGCGAAATTTGCGAAGCTTCTGTGATGATCAGACCAGCACCCGCCCGCTGAGCATAGTACCTTGCCTGCAATTCATGAACGCTGTCATCTTCTGCCCTTGCCCGGTTGCGGGTCAGTGGCGCCATGACAACGCGGTTTTTCAGTTCGATTGCGCCAGCCTTGGTGCCGGAGAACAGTTTTTCATCAGCCATTGCTGCTTCCTTCTTTGGTAAACTTCGTTCAGATATTATTGGACTAATTAGTCCAATATTAAGTTCACTGTCTCTTGTTGGATTTTGTGTTAGGTTTCATTCCCTTATGGTGGCGGGAGGCCTTATGGCGAAATCACCAACCGGGCTTGTTTCAGGGTTTGCGATATCTGCTCAGCGGGAACGCCCGCCTTGCGCAATGCCAACGTGCCGATTGCAAGGGAGGCATAAGCGCGCGCTTTGTCGAGCGCCTTACCTGGATCAGAGGGCTCAAGTGCTCCCGCAATGATTTCGTCAATACTCTCCAAATGGTGTCGCCCGAGAGCCGCCACCTCATCATCATGCGGGGCAAGCTCCGTAAGGCAATTGATCAACATGCAGCCGTCACGACCGCCTTGCGGGTTCGCCAAAGCTTCAATTATCGCTCCAACGGGGTCAACTCCACCCGCGTCTGCGACGTCACGCAGAGCTTTCAAGGCACGTCTTGAATAGTGGCTGAGGGCTTTGTGAAACAAAGCCTGTTTGTTGCCGAATGCTCCATAGAAGCTGGACCGGCTCAACCCCATGGCCTTGGTCAGATCATCCACAGACGCGGTCTCGTAGCCTTTGTGCCAGAAAACGCACAAGGCTTTTTCCAAAGCTTCGGCTTCGTCAAAAGCACGAGGCCGACCTGGGCCTGCGGATGATTTGATGTCGCCAACTGGAAAAGTTTCTGTGCTCATGGGCTAGATGTGGAATGGTCAGTCCAGAAATTCAAGTCACTGGTAGAGCTTTTTTGGAATGGTCAGTCCGGATTGCAGCCAGCGACAGGATTTTTTGGCCGGTTAGGTGGAAAATCCGCTTTGTAATCTGCTGGGCGATGATCTTGCCGCCATGGAGAAAGTCTGTGCTTCGCTTAAAATTGTAAAGAGTGTAATCAGAGCGGGCGTTTGTGTCAGGGAAGCACTGTCGAGCAAACTCTGGCTTGGGGCAGTTTTCGCCAGTTTCTTTTAGATAGGCAAATACGGCAGAATTGCCAAAAGGAGTTGGAGATTTACGCCGTCCGAGATGCCAGGGGGAGTGCGATCTCATGAAACCTGATCAACACACGCGCCGAATGGACAATCACGAAGTTGAGGAACCGGGCGTGACGCTGATGCGACTGGTATTTGGCTAAGCCCATTGCAGAACGCGTCGCGTTGCCAAAATACGCCCCCAACGGTCAATGGTTCGCGTGGCGAGCGCCTAGCCAAACCCTGCCTGCCGCAAGCGCTCAAGCAGGTTTTCGAGGTGACTCCGATCCTTATAGGGTTGCGATGCCGCAAAACTCGATAGATTGAACTCCGGCTTAAGTTGCCGGAGCTTGGCGGCCATGCGCCGCGCTTCTTCACTCTTACCGACCGCCTGATACGAAGCGACCAGAATAACGTAAACGTGGACGCTACTCTGGTCCCCGCTGAGCGCTGCCATCGCAGCAGCTATCGCCTCGTGGTATCGACCGGAACTAAATAGCGCACTGGCAAGTGTTGCCGGGTACATTGGAGGATGTACCGGTGTCAGACGCATCGCAAATTCCGCGTGTTCGAGCGCCTCATTGAACTCGCCAAGATAGTTCAGGACGCTCGCCTTGAGAGCGTAGGCAGCGGGGCAACTCGGCCGAGCGGAAATGGCTTTTTCCGCCTCGCAATAAGCTTCGTCGAATTCCCTGCGGATCAAATGCAGATGCGCGAGAACCAGGCGAGGGTAACCGGTCACGTCATTGAGTTCGATAGCCTCTCGGGAGCGCCGCTCGGCTAAAGCCTGCACCGTCGCGAGGCGTTCACCACTTGCTGAGAGCGCCTCGACCCAGTAGGCCAGCGCGACCGTAGCGTATCCGACAGAAGCAGAGGGTTCCAGCCGGATCGTCTGCTCGAAAAGGTCCTGCGCGTTGTGAAGCTCGAGGTTCGACTGCGCGCTCCAGAACTCATATTCGCCGTGCGCATAGGTATCTCGGGCAACCGGGTTGGTCAGAGATCCGCGCACCAACCTTGCGGCCTCGCTGCTGAGCAGCTTCACGTCCAGTGAAGTTACCACCTGTTCGATAATTTCATCCTGAAGGGAAAAGAGATCTTCCGAGCCTAAGAAACTCCAGTCAAATTTCTCTGCCCAGAGATACTGACCTGTCGACAAATCCATAAGCTGGATACTGACGCGGGCTCTGTCGCCAAGTGTCCGCAGATCACCCTTGAGAAGGTATTTCACGCTGAACTGACCGGCAATCTCTTGCTCTGTCATGGCTTTTGACTGTGCCAATTGCGGCGACTCGTCTTGGACGAGGATGAGACCGGGCAAGCGGGTCAGGGCGACGAGGATTCCGTTCGACAATGCATCGACAAATCGTTCCTGTTCGGGGTCGTAGGACAGATTTTCAAACGGTTTCAATGCCAGAGACGGAATGGCCTGCTGAGTTGTCGGCACTTGTCGGGCTGGTTTGGAGCGGGCGGCGGCGGAAGGTTCCGCGCATTCGATATGGCGGTAAGTCCGCACCGGTTTCTCGATGTTCTTGACCGCCTGTTCGCCGGTAAACTCGAAGCGGGTCGCGAGATCTCGTCCAATGGCGTCATGCACGGTTCCCGAAATGCAGATCCCGCCCGGCTCGGCAAGACCCTCCAGCCTGGCCGCCACGTTGATACCCTCGCCGTAGATGTCGTCCCCGTCGGGGATAACGTCGCCGAGATTGATGCCAATTCGGAGTTCTAAACTCCGGCCAGAAGGGGTCGCGAAATTCTTGTCAGACATCAGCCGCTGCATCTCGACGGCACACTGAACCGCATCCACAACGCTAGCGAACTCGGCCAGCGTCCCGTCGCCCATGTGCTTTACGATCCGACCGTCATACGCCCCTAACAAAGGATCTATTACTGAGTTTCGGTAGTCCTTTAATGTTGCCAGAGCTTCAACCTCATCAGCCTCCATCAATCGGCTGTAACCGACAATGTCGGCTGTCAGGATCGCCGCAAGGCGGCGCTGCATGCGCTCAATAGCCATGCTGAACTTTAGCAAAATCCGTCGCGTTTTGCATACCAATTCGCCGCTTATGGGTAACTTCGATCAGGGCTTCCGCTAGCGCGCCATAATATTGATCAACCGGTAGTTCTAGAAATGAAGTAAGATGACCGTTTATTTGCGCATCTACGAAGGTGAAAATTCCAGTTGTGGATGTCCGGAATGGGCGCTCCTGCGCTGGCCGACGTACTTCCGCAAGGGTGA
>NZ_JBWVBC010000025.1:0-12038 GCF_057221055.1 Ruegeria sp. HKCCD7181
ATTGCACCGCGTTGAACCACTTGCCCGACTGGTTCGGGCGCGCGCCATGGGTCAGGTGACCGCCTGCGTCCAGGCTCATGCCCAGAATGGTGTCGCCGGGTTTGATCAACGCCTGGAACACGCCCTGGTTGGCCTGAGAGCCAGAGTTCGGCTGCACGTTGGCGAAGTTGCAGCCAAACAGCTGTTTGGCGCGGTCGATGGCCAGGTTCTCGGCGATATCAACGAACTGGCAACCGCCATAGTAGCGACGCCCGGGATAGCCTTCGGCGTATTTGTTGGTCATCACCGAGCCCTGTGCCTCCATCACGGCGGCAGAGACGATGTTTTCGGACGCGATCAGCTCGATCTCGTCGCGCTGACGGCCTAGCTCGGATGTGATCGAGCCAAACAGCTCAGGGTCACGGTCGGAAAGAGACTGGGTGAAAAAACCGTCTGTACGATAAGGGGCATTCACGGGTCATATCTCCTTTGAGAGAAGGGCCAACGCAGCAGCTGTGGCGGCGTTGGCATTCATTATTTGACGTTTCAATGGGTGGTCAGATCACACGATCACGTGGTTCCCGGCCTTCGAAAAAGTCACTCAGGTTATCGAGCACACGGAACCCCATCGCCTCGCGCGCCTCCTTTGTGGCGCTGCCCAGATGCGGCAGCATCACGAGATTGTCGCATTGCAGAAGGTCCGGACTGATGCGGGGTTCGCCGTCGAAGACGTCCAGCGCCGCGCCGCCGATCATATCGAACATCAAAGCCTGAATCAGAGCCCATTCGTCGATCACTTCACCGCGTGCGGTGTTGATCAGGAAGGCGTCAGACTTCATCAGACTCAGCCTGCGCGAATTGATCAGGTGCCGGTTTGCGGAACCACCGGGACAGTGGAGGGACACGAAATCACACTGGGGCAACAACTCATCGATTGTGTCCACTTGCGTTGCAAAGCACCGGGCCAATACGTCCGGCGGCACCTTACTGCGGTTGTAAACAAGGATGTCCATACCGAACCCATGATGGGCACGCCGGGCCATTTCTTGCCCGATGCGGCCATATCCGATGATCCCCAGCGTCTTGCCGCTGACCTTGGTGCCGACCAGATGCGTGGGCCGCCAGCCGGTCCAGTTGCCAGCCCGCAATTCGCGTTCACCTTCGCCCGCACGGCGGGCCGCCATCAAAAGCAGCGTCATGGCGATATCTGCGGTGCACTCTGACAACACGTCCGGCGTGTTGGTCACTGTCATTCCCCGTTCACGCGCCGACGGCTCACAAATATGGCTGTAACCGACGCCGTAGTTGGCGAGGATTTTTGTCTGCGCCCCAGGGACATCCAGTGCCTCGGCGCTCAGAGTATCCGTGACCGTCGGCAAAACGGCATCATAGGATTTCAACGCCTGCCGGATTTCGGCCGGGGACATAGGCTTGTCCCCGGTGTTCAAAACAGCGTTGTAGTTCTCGGCCAATTGCGCCTCGACGGCGGCAGGCCAGCGACGGGTAACAAGGACCGAGGGTTTGACCATCACGCAGCCTCCATCACACGAGCAATTGTTTCACCGATCACGGCCGGGTTTTCAGCAACGGTCACACCGGCGGCGGACAGAATTTCAACCTTCTCGCTGGCGCTTTCACCAAAGGCCGAGATGATCGCACCTGCGTGGCCCATTGTCCGGCCCTTGGGCGCAGTCAGGCCCGCCACGTAGGCAATGACGGGTTTGGTGATGTGATCGCGGATGTACTCCGCCGCTTCTGCTTCCTGCGGCCCACCGATTTCACCGATCATTGCGATGACATGGGTATCCTCATCCTCTTCGAAACGCTGCAGGATGTCCTTGAAGGACGATCCGTTGATCGGATCTCCGCCGATGCCAACGCTGGTCGATACGCCGATCCCGCGTTCTTTGAGCTGCGCCGCGGCTTCATAGCCCAGCGTACCCGAGCGGCCAATGATGCCCACATTTCCCGGCAGGTAGATGTGGCCCGGCATGATCCCCAGCATGGCTTTGCCGGGCGATATCGTGCCCGCGCAATTGGGGCCTGTCAGAACCATGCGCTTTTCCTTGGGATAGCGATACATGTACCGTTTGACGCGGATCATATCCTGCGCCGGGATGCCGTCGGTGATGCAGACGCAGTAGCGGATGCCGGCATCTGCGGCCTCCATGATCGCGTCTGCAGCAAACGGGGGCGGCACGAAAATCAGGCTCGCATCCGCGCCGGTTTCCTTTACGGCCTGCTTGACTGTGTCGAAAACTGGTACGCCTTCGACGGTGTCGCCGTGTTTGCCAGGAACCACGCCGCCCACAACGTTTGTACCATAGCTCAGCATGTCTTTGGTGTGGAACCGGGCCATGCGCCCGGTGATGCCCTGCACGATGACGCGAGAGTCACGATCGAGAAGAATGCTCATTACACAGCCCTCATCTTGGTGCCTTGAGTAAGGTCGTTTCGCCATGCGCCCACGGCGCGTTCTGCGGCTTCCATCAATGTCGTGGCGCGAATGACGGGCAGGCCCGATTTGGCGAGGATTTTCTGCCCTTCTTCGACGTTCGTGCCGGCCAGGCGGACGACAACCGGGATGTCGATATCCAGCTCCTTCAGGGCCTGAACGACGCCTTCGGCCACCCAGTCGCACCGGTTGATACCGGCGAAGATATTGACCAGGATTGCCTGTACGTTGTCGTCTGACAGAACCAGACGGAATGCTTTGGTCACACGTTCAGGTGACGCACCCCCACCGATGTCGAGGAAGTTGGCGGGTTCGCCCCCGGCCAGCTTGATCGTGTCCATCGTGGCCATGGCCAGACCGGCTCCGTTCACGATGCAGCCGATATTGCCTTCAAGGCCAACATAAGACAGGCCCCGATCGGCCGCGCGGCTTTCGCGCGGGTCTTCCTGGCTCTTGTCGCGCAGTTCCGCGATCTGCGGATGGCGGAACAGGGCGTTGTCGTCAAAGCTCATCTTGGCGTCCAGAGCCAAGACACGGTCGTCGCCGGTGATGACGAGCGGATTGATCTCAACCATGGTGGCGTCCAGATCGCTGAAGGCGGCGTAGCAGCCCTGTAGTGTGCGCACCATTTGCTGGACCAGTTTGGGCTCCAGCCCCAGTTCGAACGCAATCTCGCGTGCCTGGAATTCCTGCAACCCAACCGCTGGTTCGACAATCGACCGGACAATGCTCTCGGGACGTTCGGCCGAGATATCCTCGATCTCCATCCCGCCTTCCGACGAGGCGACGATCATGACCCGCTGGCTGGATCGATCGAGGACGAAACCCAGATAGATTTCGCGGTCAATCGGCACGGCGGATTCGACATAAACACGGTAGATGCCTTTGCCTTCCGGACCGGTCTGATGCGTGACCAGTTTGCGACCGAACAGGTCATCGCAGGCCTCATAGATTTCGTTTTCGGTGTTGCACAGCTTGACGCCACCCGCTTTGCCGCGGCCACCAGCGTGAACCTGCGCCTTGACGATCCATTTGTCGCCGCCCAGTTCGCGGGCCCGATAGGCCGCTTGCTCGGGGCTGTAGGCCAATGCGCCCGACGGCACATCGACGCCGAAGTTGGCAAGGATTTCCTTCGCCTGGTATTCGTGGATATCCATCTGTTCCGCTCCTGTTTATGCAGCGATTGAAGTGCCGTAACGGCTTTCAAGCAAAGCTTCGATTGCGTCCTGATCGACCTCTCCGCCCAGCTCACGCAGGGCCTCGGCGAACAGTCGAACGATCCGGCTGACGGCTTCCCGGTTCAACTGGTTGAGGATGCCGATGCGCACCTGAACCGGCGCGCTGAGCGTCGGCCAGATACCAAAACCCCGTGCCCGGCAGTTCTGCACCAACTCCATTTCGCGGCCAGCCAGTTCCGGCGGCAGGTTGAGCACGACGAGGCTCGGCATGTCCGAGGTCACTTCGCACCCCATCTCGATCACGGCGTCGCGCAGGACCTTTTCGTGGGTCCGATAGGACATCGATCGTTTCGCCAACCCTTCCTGCAGGGTTAGGCGCAGCGATTCATGGAATGCGGCAACTGCGTAGCCGGAATGGGTCCGGTGATAGGTGCCTTTTTCCACGTCCTGCCCGTCAACGATGCCCCAGTGGCGGGCCTCGAAAATCGGGTTATGCACATAAGTGTAGGCACCGGATGTTTTCAACGTTTCGATATAGGCATCGGTGAAGCTGACCGGCGCATAGGTCAGCGGCAGGCAGCACAGGCCTTTCTGCGGGCAGGACGCCCAACCGGCGATGCCCGGAAAATCATCAATCGAGAAGTCATCGGCCCCCAGTGACGAAACCGCGTCGATCAGGCCCATGGCACCGTTGCGCTCGCATGCTTCCGAGAACCCGCGCAAGTCGTTGACGCGGCCTGATCCAGTTTCCCAATGCGCCATGAATGCCCATTTCGGTTTGTGCTCGGCCAAAGCGGTCTCGACCGCCTCAACCGTTACTGGCTGGCCATGCGGAACCTCGATCACCGTGACGCTGGCAGCCTGAGGGTCAAGCGGTTTGGCTGCGTGCTCTTCCGGTGTCGCGGCCTTGATCCGCAGGGTCAGCGCATCGATGCCGGAGAAAGTGCCATTGGTGAAGGCAACTACCTTGTCACCGGGCATAACTGCGGAAAACATCGTGTCCAGGGCGCTCCAACCGGTGCCGGCAACCGCGAAGGTATAGGTATTCTCGGTGCCCCAAATTTTCCGCAGCATGTGCTTGCACTCGACCATGCCCCTGAGGACGTCGCCCTGCATGTGGTCCGCCACACCTGCGCTGGCAAAGGCGCTCAGGACGCGGGCGTCGGTATTGCCCGGTCCCGGGCCCGCAGCGAGAGTCTCGGGGATCTCGAGCGGAGGGAAAACCTGAAAAGTCATCGTTGGACATCCTCGGCAGTTAACCGGGCTCAGCGGCCCGTCGTGTTTCGTTGCCAGACAGAAAACCGAGACTTGTCAGGTTACACAACGTAACTTACTACTGCTTTAGCATGGCTATTAGTATGGGAAGTAACCTACCCATATTGGTAAAAATACCAAGGTATACCGAAATACGCCCCATCCAAATGGGTAGGTTTTGGAAAAATAAGGGAGAATTCAGATGGTTGACGCGCCCAATCCGCCGATCGATGTCATGCTGGCCGACAGCAACCCGTTGGTTCTTTCTGCAATGTCGGAGATTTTTGAGCGCGACCCGCGATTCTCTCTCGTCGCGACGTCAGCCACTGCCGAGGGGTTTTTAGGAACTGTGATGCGGGTCCCCGTTCAGGTCGGCGTGGTGGACTGGAATCTGCCGGTTTTGGGCGCGGCCAAGCTGATCGAAGTCCTGCGTGAGCAGACCAACGCGCCCCGCTTTGTTGTCTACGGCGATACGGCGGGTGATACTCCGCGGCTGGCGATGCAAGCCGGTGCAGCAGGTTTTGCTGCCCGATCAGGCGAGGTCGAAGGCCTTCTGGAAACCTGTGCCGAGGTGGCGGCGGGGAAAATGGTGTTTCCGTTCATCGACGTTCGAAAAATGCAACAAGACCCAATCCAAAGCCTGTCACGCAAAGAGCGTGCAATTCTTGAAGCTCTGGCCAAGGGTATGTCGAACCGTGATCTTTCAAAGGAGCTTCAGATTTCTACGAACACGGTGAAATTTCACCTTTCGAACATCTATGAAAAGTTGGCGGTCAAAAACAGGACCCAGGCAATCGCGTATTATTACTCGTCTCAGTTTTCCGGGGGGTAGGTTGGCTATTGAACGTCAATCCAATGACACCCACAGGACCTGCGCATCTTCGTCACTGGTTGATACGCAGCCGTGGCCCATCCCGCTATCATAATAAAGCGAGTCACCCGCCTTCATCGGTAGCGGCCGATAGTGCTCTGAGATAAAGATCAGCTCGCCGCTCAGAACATACATGAATTCCTCACCCGAGTGCCTGATCCAGTTCTCGAACTCGGAAATGTCCCGCGCCTTTATCGTGGCAATATAGGGAAGCATCCGCTTGCTGGTCAGTTCCGGGCACAGCAATTCGTGAAGATAGGTCGGAGTTTGCTGGATTTCGCCTTCGCCTTTCGGGGTGAAGTCGCGCCGACCGGAAATGCCAGACTGGCCTGACTGCAAAAACAGCTGAGGTGTGTTCATGTCCAGCGCTTGCGTCAGGCGGCGTACGATGTCGAAGCTTGGTCGGGTCTGGTTGTTCTCGATCTTTGAAAGGGTGGAGCGACCGATCCCTGCTGCGCGTCCTGCTTCCTCCAAAGTCCAGCCTTTCGCGCGACGCGCGTCCCGGATGGATCGTCCCAAGGCTGCGCCATCGTGTTGTTCGTCCGGACCGGAAACATCCGTTTGTTTATCGTCGGTCAAACATAATCTCCCCATTTTATTGAAGGTTACACATTTCCCTTGTGGCACACAACTTCACAAATATGAGATTTATGTTGCTTTGTGTGCACGTTTTCCACTATAGGAAACAAAATTTCGTACCTGAGATTCGGTGCAGAGGGAGGAGACTATGTTCAAAACGTCGCTGACTGAGGCAGATCCGGTTATTGCCGCGTCGATTTCGCGTGAGCGCGCGCGTCAAGCTGAGCAGATCGAACTTATCGCATCCGAGAACATCGTCTCGCAGGCTGTGATCGATGCTCAGGGGTCTGTGCTGACCAATAAATATGCCGAAGGCTATCCTGGCCGCCGCTATTATGGTGGGTGCGAATATGTCGACGAAGTCGAAGTAGAGGCCATCGAGCGCCTGAAGCAGTTGTTCGGCTGTGAATATGCCAACGTCCAGCCCCATTCGGGCGCGCAGGCCAATGGCGCGGTCAAGCTGGCACTGCTCAGCCCCGGTGACACTATACTGGGCATGTCGCTGGACGCTGGCGGTCACCTGACCCATGGCGCGCGTCCTGCTCAATCCGGCAAATGGTTTCGTCCAATCCAGTACGGTCTGACCGATGCCGGTTTGATCGACTACGATCAGGTCGCGGAACTGGCGAAGGCTGAGAAACCCAAGCTGATCATTGCCGGTGCATCGGCTTATTCCCAAAAGATCGACTTTGCCCGATTTCGTGAAATCGCAGATGAGGTTGGAGCATGGCTGCTGGCGGACATGGCGCATATCGCTGGTCTGGTTGCAACCGGCCTGCACCCGTCCCCCGTTGGTCACGCACATGTCGTCACCTCGACAACGCATAAGACCCTGCGAGGCCCGCGCGGCGGCATCATCCTGACAAACGACGAGGCGCTGGCGAAGAAGATTAACTCGGCCGTCTTCCCTGGCCTTCAGGGTGGCCCCTTGATGCATGTAATCGCAGGCAAAGCGGTTGCCTTTGGCGAAGCGTTAAAGCCGGAATTCAAGGAATACATGCAGCGCGTCGTCGACAGCGCTTCGGCCTTGGCAAATGTGATGATGGCGCGTGGCTGTGACATCGTTTCGGGCGGAACCGAAAACCACCTGATGCTTGTTGACCTGCGCCCGATTGGCGTGAAGGGCAAGGACGCCGAAGCTGCGCTGGAACGCGCCGGGTTCACATGCAACAAGAACAGCGTTCCGGGCGACCCGGAGAAACCCACTATCACCAGCGGGGTCCGTCTGGGAACTGCTGCCGGTTGTAGCCGTGGGTTCGGACCCGAAGAGTTCAAGCAGATCGGCCATCTAATCGGCAACGTGCTGGATGCTCTGGCTCAATCTCCGGAAGGTGACGCAGCCGTCGAAAAAGAAACCCGTGAAAAAGTCCGCACCTTGTGCGCGAGCCATCCGATTTATTGAGAGAATACCCGATGAAATCCTACGATCTCGTTGTTATCGGCGGTGGGCCAGGCGGTTATGTCGCTGCGATCCGCGCGGCCCAACTGGGCATGAAAGTGGCTTGCGTCGAAGGACGCGGGGCGCTTGGCGGGACCTGTCTGAATGTGGGGTGCATACCCTCCAAAGCGTTGCTGACCTCCTCGGCCAAATATGCCGAACTTGCACATCTCTCCTCCCATGGCATTGCGGTCGAGGGGGCCAGCATCGATGTGGGCGCGATGATGGGTCGCAAAGACAAAATCGTGGGTGACCTGACCAAGGGCATCGCATTTCTGTTCAAAAAGAACGGTGTTGACCTGATCGAAGGCTGGGCGAGTATTCCAGCCGCAGGGCAGGTCAAGGTCGGTGATGAGGTCTATGAGGCCAAGAACACTCTGATCGCCACAGGTTCCGAGCCGACCCCGCTGAGCGGGATCGAGATTGACGAACAGGACATTCTCAGCTCGACCGGTGCGATTGCACTGGAGAGCGTGCCAGAGCATTTGGTGGTCATTGGAGCTGGCGTGATCGGTCTGGAGCTGGGCCAGGTCTGGGCGCGACTGGGCGCCAAGGTTACCGTTGTCGAGTATCTGGACCGTGTTCTGCCGGGGATCGATGGTGAAATCGCCAAGTTGGCGCAGCGTGCCTTGTCCAAGCGTGGTCTCAAGTTCCAGCTGGGTCGGGCCCTGAAATCGGTCGACAAAACCGAGGCCGGCCTGACCCTGACAATGGATCGTGTCGGCAAAGACAAAGAAGAGGTGATGGAGGCCGATAAGGTTCTGATAGCTGTTGGCCGACGCCCGGTGATCCGGGGCCTTGGTCTGAATGAACTGGGCGTGGCGGTAAACGCCCGCGGGTTTATCGAAGTGGATAATACGTTCCAGACTTCAGTGCCCGGCGTCTACGCAATCGGCGATTGTATCCCCGGCCCGATGCTGGCGCACAAGGCCGAAGAAGACGGCGTTGCCTGTGTCGAAATGCTGGCCGGTCAGGCAGGCCACGTAGACTACAATACCGTTCCGGGTGTGGTTTATACCGACCCCGAGGTCGCTTCTGTCGGGCTCACCGAAGAAGCGCTGAAAGAAGCGGGAACCGAGTATTCTGTCGGCAAATTCGCCTTCATGGCCAATTCCCGGGCGCGTTCGACCGGAGATACAGACGGGGCCGTCAAGGTTCTTTCCGATGCCAACGGCAATATCCTGGGTGCACATATCTGCGGTGCGCATGGCGGTGATCTGATTGCTGAATTGGTTCTGGCCATGACCAAAGGCGCAACCGTCGCCGAGGTCGCCGCAACCTGCCACGCGCATCCGGCCATGGGCGAAGCGGTCAAGGAAGCCTGCCTTGACGCCATGGGCCGCGCAATCCACGCGTGAATGAGGGTAGCCAAATGACCATCCAGCTTCGCCCCCGTCACCCTGAAAAGGCCAAAAAGGCCGACAGTGTCATTCCGCGCAAGCCTAAATGGATTCGCAAGAAAAAGGTCGAAGGGTCCGAATACTACGAGACCCGGCGCCTGATGCGTGACCACGAACTGACAACAGTGTGCGAAGAGGCAGCTTGCCCCAACATCGGTGAGTGTTGGTCAAAGCGCCACGCTACGATGATGATTATGGGTGAAATTTGTACCCGTGGCTGTTCTTTCTGCAACGTGGCCACCGGTCGCCCAGATGACCTGGATGTATTCGAGCCGGGCCGAGTTGCGGCGGCGGTGAAAAAGCTGGGTTTGCGCCACGTGGTCATCACATCGGTAGACCGCGACGATCTGGATGATGGTGGGGCCGAGCATATCGCGCAAACCATCCGTGCCGTACGCCACCAGAACCCAGAGACCACGGTCGAGGTGCTGACTCCGGATTTCCTGGGCAAAGGCAGTGCGGCAGAAATTGTCTTTGAAGCTGCGCCAGATGTGTTCAATCACAATCTGGAAACTGTGCCGCACCTGTACCCGACAGTTCGTCCCGGAGCGCGCTATTACACGTCGCTGCGGCTTCTGGACGATGCCAAGCGTATGAACCGGAAAATCTTCACAAAATCAGGACTTATGGTAGGTTTGGGCGAGACTCTGAACGATGTGCGTCAGGTTATGGATGATCTGCGCGCCGCCAATGTCGATTTTCTGACGGTCGGTCAATACCTGCAACCGACGCCAAAACATCACCCGATTGACCGGTTCTGGTCGCCGGAGGAGTTTGAAAAACTGGAACACATTGCCCGATCAAAGGGCTTTCTGCACGTGTCGGCAACACCGCTGACCCGGTCGTCGTTCCACGCGGACGAAGACTTTGCCGCCCTCAAGCAGGCCCGCCAGCGGGCCATCGCCAACGGGGCATAAACCAAACGCAAATGGGAGGGAAACCATGGAAGCGTTAAATTCAATCGTAGGGGCCATAAATGGCGTTGTGTGGGGGCCGCTGATGCTGGTCCTCATTCTTGGCGTCGGCTTCTTCCTGCAGGTGGGGCTGAAATTCATGCCGATCCTGCGTGTAGGCACCGGCTTCAAGCTGTTGTTTGCAGGCCGTGAAGGTCAAGGTGACGGTCAGATCAGCCCGTTCAACGCGCTGATGACTTCGCTGTCGGCGACCATCGGTACCGGCAACATCGCCGGTGTGGCTACTGCTGTCTTCCTGGGCGGTCCGGGCGCATTGTTCTGGATGTGGATGACCGCCCTGGTGGGCATGGCCACCAAATATGCCGAAGCCGTCTGCGCGGTGAAGTATCGCGAGAAGGACGAGTTGGGTAACTTTGTCGGCGGTCCGATGTACTACATCAAGAACGGTCTCAGCGCGAACTGGCACTGGCTGGGCTGGGCTTTTGCGCTGTTCGGTGCGGTTGCGGCCTTTGGCATTGGTAACGGAGTACAAGCCAATGGTGTGGCTCAGGTTCTGGATTCGAACTTTGGCATCAATACCTCGGTTACTGGCATTGTGCTGATGGTTCTGACGGCAGGCGTTATCCTGGGCGGCATCACCCGCATTGGTGCTGTTGCAGGCAAACTGGTTCCGTTTATGGCGGTTGCGTACATCATCGCCGGTCTGCTGGTTTTGCTGATCAACATCGGTAACATCGGCAGTGCACTGTCGCTGGTCTTCACCTACGCATTCACCCCGTCAGCCGCCGAAGGTGGTTTCGCGGGTGCAGCGGTCTGGGCCGCGATCCGCTTTGGTGTGGCACGCGGTGTGTTCTCGAACGAAGCCGGTCTGGGTTCCGCCCCGATCGCGCACGCGGCAGCCGAGACCAAAGGCCCGGTCAATCAGGGTCTGATCGCGATGCTCGGCACGTTCATCGACACCATCATCGTGTGCTCGATCACCGGTCTTGCAATCATCTCGTCAGGCGCATGGACCAGCGGTGAATCGGGGGCGGCGCTGACCCGTCTGGCGTTTGAGACCTCGTTGCCCGGATTTGGTGGGCACCTGATCGCAATCGCGCTGTCGATCTTCGCCTTCACCACCATCCTCGGCTGGTCGTTCTACGGCGAGAAATGCGTGGAATTCCTGCTGGGCGTCAAATCCCTGCTGCCTTACCGGGTGCTGTGGATCGTTGCGATCTACTTCGGTGCAACAGCGGATCTGGGCTTTGTCTGGCTGCTGGCAGATACTCTGAACGCGATGATGGCCATTCCGAACCTGATCGCCCTGGCCCTGCTGAGCCCGATCGTCTTCAAACTGACGAAAGAGTTCTTCGCCTCGGGCGGCAAGTCCGAAGAACCAGGCGGCACAGCCGCCGAGTAATCTCGGCCCCGAATATCAACGGGGGGCCATCCCGGCCCCCCGCCTTTTAACAGTATTCCATATCTCGAGGAGATACGTGATGGCCACGAAAATCCTGCTGCCTATTGATCACTCTGACGACCGTTCGTGGAAAAACGCCCTTCCGGTCGCATTGGAACAGGCGAAATTCTACGGTGCCGAGCTGCACGCCGTCGCCGTGATCCCCGAGATCATCCAGTTGCCGAACCTGCCCGCCAACTATGGTGCCGGCGCCAAAGATCATGTGCGCAATGCGGTTCAGGCCATTCTGGACAAGGGCAATGCCTCTGACGTGCCTGTGCATGTCGAAGAAGGCAGCGTCTACCGTGAAATCCTGAAGCTCGCCCATAAGGAAGGCTTCGATCTTATCGTCATGGCTTCGACCAAAGGCGATTTCCCGAACTACGAAATTGGCCCGAACCTGGCCCGTGTCGTGCGCAATGCACATTGCACGGTGATGGTGGTTCGCGACATGAAGCGCTAATTGAGAGGATTGCCGATATGAGTTCACCGAAGCGCACGCCGTTGTATGACTTGCATGTTGAGTTGG
>NZ_JBWVBC010000026.1:0-11505 GCF_057221055.1 Ruegeria sp. HKCCD7181
ACAGCGTAGGCGATGATCTCACGCGGGAAACGAAAGCCCTTCAGGCGCGGCATTTGGGCGGTATCTTCATGCGTAACGCGTAACCTGTTCACAACGCGCAGACAACTTGGCAATGCCTACCTGTCCAGTAAACCGGATTTACCCATTACAATACCCCGTCGATCTGTTTGCATTCGTTTCGGTGGCTTCATGAGCAGCCGTACACTCGGTGTGTAACGAGTGACCGCCAGTATCTGGTTCGCAGACTTCTTAAGACACTTGGTCAACCGATAGTTTCGATCGGTTCCATCATTCACATAAAGCATTAGTGCCGCGGCGCAGTTTGCAAGCCACATCATGCCTGCAACGCGCACCAATCCGCAGTCTATAGGGAGGCTAATCGGTAAGGTAGATGTACGCTATACACCACGTGGCGATTGGTTCAGTCGAGGTGGAAAACCTCTTCCATGGGAGCCCACCATTCGCTTTCGTGCCTGGTCTCCAACGGAGTCTGCATTGGGCCGCATATTTTCCACCATTCCCGTGTCACCGGGTCGGCGGCGATTGCAGCATTGTCAGCATCAAAATTGTCTCCAACATATTCCCAGTAACTGAACATCAGGTTTTCGGGTTCTCGCAGGAATATTGAGTAGTTAGTGATGTTAGATCTACGCAGACGCTCCAGCACGTCGGGCCAGACGTCCGCATGGAGGCGTTTGTATTCAGCGACATGCTCCCGACGCAACCCAATGACCATTCCCATTCGCTTCATGTTTTGTCCTTGTTTTGCGGAATAATGGCTCCTGGCTGCGCAATAACAGAAACTGCCATGGCGTGTGCGGCCTTCAGGCAATCTGCTTCGGATGCCCCGCCCAGAACCCCAGCAAGATAGGCACCATTGAAACTGTCTCCGGCCGCCGTGGTATCCACGACCTTCCTGGCACGGGGAAATGCCAATGATTGCGGAAAATTCGGAGAAAGCGAAACCGGTCCCTCGTGACCGCGCTTTAATGCGCCTGATTTGCAGCCCCAATCGTTCAGCCGATCCAGAACCGCGTGAGGGTTTGGATCGCCAAAAAGGTCCATTTCATCATCAACGGATGGCAAGGCAATATTCGTGAGTTGCCACATTTGGCTGATTTGGGACTGGGCTGTAATTTTGTCCTCCCACAGTCGGGGACGGTAATTGCTGTCAAACGCGACCAGCCCACCATTATTGCGAAAAGCTTCAAGGGTATCATACAGCGCTTCACGCGCCGTCTGAGACAGGATCGCCAAGGTAATCCCGGACAGATAGGCGATTTTCGCTTGTGTCAGGATCTGCAAATCCATCGGGTCACGAAACAACTTCCGAGCAGCCGACTCTCTGCGCCAGTAGTGAAATGACCGCTCACCTCCGGCATCTGTCGTGACTGAGTAAATCCCAAGGTTCCTGTCCGCGTCGCGCACGCAACCAGGCAGCGCGACCTGTTCCTTCGAGGCTAAGTTAGCAAGCCCCGCAGACATCGGATCCATGCCCATCCGAGTTAGAAATCCGATCTTCGCCGTGGGCCCAAGCGCGCGTTTGGCATAAACTGCCGTGTTGAATGTGTCGCCTGCAAACCCAACCCGATAGGTGGCTGTGTCTTGACGCAATTCGGCCATCGCTTCGCCGGCGCAGACTAGATCCATCATGGCTTCAACCCGTAAAAGCGGGTTGCCGTATTCCCAAACAGATTGCCTTGTTCTTCGACGCTTAGCGTGGATGCCAGCGACAAGGCGCAATTATGCCAGCTTTGATAAGTGCCAGCCAGATCCAACACCGGCCAGTCGCTTCCCCACATCAAACGCTCTGCTCCAAAACAATCCAACACATGGTCGAATACGGGTCGCAACTTGTCTGCGTTCCATCCTGCTCCGAACTCATTCGCAAGCCCGGACAGTTTGCACACGACCTGTGGAGCTTGTGCCAACCGGGCAATACCTGCACGCCACTCCTCCCCTGCATCTTGTCCATTTTGGATCACGGGTTTTGCGCAATGATCGATGACAATGGGCAGTTCGGGTATCCGGTGGGCCAAATCGGAAATCGCATCCAGGTGTCGGGGGGTAATCAGCGCATCCAGTCGCAGTCCCATCGCAGCTACAATCTCAAGATTAGAAATGACTTCGTCTCGCAGGATCCAACTGGTATCTTCGATGTCTTGAAGCATCGGGCGTACGCCTTTGAAACGGGAGTGGGCAGCAAGGTTTTGCAAGTCTGATCTTGCATTTGCTTGGCCCAGATCAACCCACCCAACAACGCCCAGAATTGCCTGGTCTTCATCCGCCAAAGACAGGAGATATTCGCTTTCCGCGACGGTTGGTGCGGCCTGAACCACTACCGTTCCATCTATACCGGCCTCTGTGCGCAACGGTAGTAGATCGCCGGGACCTAAGTCGCGTTGAATTGGGGCAACGCTGTCGTCCATCCAGAAGTAGTCACCTCGATCAAGCCTCCAGAAATGCTGATGCGCGTCTATTCTCATATTGCGATCCCGTTTTTGCGACTTGTCACACATCTCCTTGACAGCTTGAGTGTTGACAAACGGTTTATAATCATAAAAAACCATTACTAAGAGGAGGTCGCCATGTCAACAACGCCAATTGTGCAATTCGGCACCAGTCGGTTCCTGCAAGCCCACGCCGATCTATTTGTGTCCGAGGCGCAGGGGCGGGGCGAAGCCTTGGGGGATATCACTGTCGTTCAGAGCAGCGGAAGCACCGCGCGATCACACCGGTTGAAAGCTCTGTCAGCACCTGCCGGATTTACCGTACGTATATGCGGGGTCGATAAGGGTCAGGTGATAAATAAAGAGCGATGCGTGACCTCGGTAACACGGGCGTTGTCTACTCGATGCGACTGGGAAGAAATTACCAACATTGTGGTTGAAGAAGCGCAAATCATCCTGTCCAATACCTCGGACGCGGGCTTCAAGCCTTCTCTAAGCGACACGTCCAAGTCTTTTGATCAGGGGATGTCGTTTCCAGCCAAGCTCACCCATTTACTTTGGGCGCGTTTCAAGGCCAACCAACACCCTATCCAGATCATGCCAACTGAACTGCTTGTCAGAAACGGAGACGCGCTACGGAACCTTGTTCTGCCTCTGGCGGACGGGTTGTCGGCGGAGTTTGCTGCATGGGTTGCCACCCAGGTGACATTTGTGAATTCACTGGTCGATCGCATTGTGTCCGAACCCTTGGAACCTGCCGGAGCTGTGGCTGAACCTTATGCGCTCTGGGCCATTCAGGACTGTCCCGGTCTGATCTTGCCCTGCACCCACACCGCCGTTCAGGTGGTGCCATCACTGGAACCGATCGAGGCGCGCAAGCTGTTCATTCTGAACCTTGGCCACACCTATCTTGTTGCGAAGTGGTTGGAACAACAAAAGCAAGGGGCCGAGTTTGTTCGGGATTTGATGCAAGTACCCCAAGTTCTGGCGGATCTAAAAGCGCTATATGAGCGAGAGGTTGTTCCGGGATTTGCTGCCGCAGGAATGGAACACGAGGCCAAAGCCTATGTTCACACCGTTCTGGACCGCTTCGCAAACCCGTTTCTTGAACACAGGCTGACCGATATCGAGCAGAACCACCATGATAAGCTGCAACGCCGGGTCGGAGCTTTTGTGACCTGGGCACGAGAACAGGGTTGCAGCTCTCCGATGCCTCGGTTGACCGCAATACTCCCCGAACTGGACGCCGTGTCATGAAAACAAATCAACTTGGAAATACTGATATCCAAGTCAGCGAGATATCATTTGGGTGCTCGGGTATCGGGAACCTCTACCGCGAGACTACTGAAGAGACCGCGCACGAGGTACTCTCGGCGGCTTGGAACAGCGGTATACGATATTTCGACGCCGCTCCCCACTATGGGCGTGGTTTGTCAGAAGTGCGACTGGGAGCGTTCTTGAAGAACAAACCTCGAGATCAATACGTGATCTCAACAAAAGTCGGACGGGTTTTATCACCCGGACGGCAGCAGGCCGAAGCAGACGGATTTATCAACCCTTTACCCAATAGCATTCGCTACGACTATTCGGGCGACGGAATTGAAGCGTCATTTGAACAAAGCTGCATCCATCTGGGTACAAACTATATTGATATTCTCTATGTGCACGATATCGGGACCTACACCCACGGCACCAAAAACGCGGCCCATATGAGTGACCTGATGGGGACCGGTCTTGACCGGTTACAAAAGCTAAAAGACACCGGACGCATAGGTGCGTTCGGGCTCGGCGTAAACGAAAACAAGATCTGTCTGGATATTCTCAGCGAACGGCCTTTGGACGTTATCCTTCTGGCCGGTCGGCTAACCCTTTTGGACCGCTCTGCGGAAGAGGCGTTGGTGCCCCTGTGTCGAGAGCTAAACACGAGCCTTGTTCTGGGTGGGATCTTCAACTCAGGTATTCTGGCAACAGGCCCTGTTGATGGGGCCAGCTATGATTATGGTCCTGCTCCGCAGGAAATACTCGAAAAAGTGGAAACGCTTGAAAGCTGCGCAATAGCGCATGGTCTGCCATTGGCAACTGCCGCGCTGCATTTCGCGCGGACGCATCCGGCTACTTCTTCGGTTCTGATAGGAACGGCGAAGCCCTCATCTCTGCAACGGAATTTAGACGCGCTTGCCACCCCCTGGACGGTGGTAGCACAACGGGCATTCAAGTAAATCTGTGACTTCGCATGGAAGCCAAAAGCGTACGCTTTGCTGTGGCCAGATGTTCCTTGGCGGCATGCAACGCCGCCTCTTCATCACGTGACAGAAGTGCTTCGATCAAGCGTAGGTGCTCGTTGATCGCTTGCTCGTTCCTGGTCTTTTCCGTGTCTTTTTCCCATTGGTAGTGATAGTGGAAGATCATTGAGATCACACGCTGAAACTCTTTCACGAACCTGTTTTTGACAACGCTGTAAAGGGCCTCATGAAAGGATTCATCGAGCCGGGAAAAATCGTGAAATCGAGTATCTATATTGTCCGCGAGCTCGAGATGTTTCTGCTTCAGTTCCGCCAGCTTCACCCAGATCGCATCTCCCTCGGGCCGTGCCACCACCTGTGAGACCGCGTTCAACTCAAGAACCGAGCGAAAATCCGACAACTCGATTGCAAAATCTTCGGTAAATCCCACCAACCCCCATCCCCCTTTTGGGCGACGCTGAACCAACCCGAACCGGCTGAGTGAAGCCAGAAACTCCTGCAGGGAATGGGCCGGCACTTCGAAGTCGCGTGACATTTGCTTGACATTTAAGGGGGTTCCGGCGGGTACGTCGAAGCGTAGAACCCATTCAAAAAACCGGCTCTCCAACTCTTCTGGTGTTGGTGGTTCCGAGACAACCTCTAATCGATCTGAATCTAGCGGCTGGCGCAAAACAGTTTTTGTGCGTCCGGCCCAGGAAATGATTCTATCTTCATTGAGTTTGGTCAGCGCGGATCGTATTACAGTCCTGCTGACGTTTAGATCTGTTGCCAAGGCAAACTCGGACGGCAATTGCGCGCCCTTCCCCAAATAGGCGCACTGATCAAGCAGCTTGTTGAAAGTACTCTTGAATCTTTCATCCGTACGCGCCACCGAAATGCCTCCAGAATTTTCACCTGTCTATAATTATAAAAAACCATTGACGCTCGGCAAGGCTTGAGATTAAATGTTTTTAATAATTTAGTACCGCGAAGATCGGGAGGACCGAAATGGTCGAATTGGTTCAACGTCTCAGAAAATCAGGGGCATCTTTGCGCCTTTCTGGCGAGGCGTTCCACAAGCTCTCAGCCCTGCTGACCATGCTTATTCTGATCATCATCTTCTCTTTTGGGAACTCCGCGTTTCTATCGGTGAACAACGGTCTGACCATCCTGCTTCAAACCGCCGTCATCGGATTATTGGGCATTGGCATGACGATGGTCATCATCACCGGAGGCATCGACCTTTCAGTGGGATCGGTTCTGGCGCTATCAGGAACGGTCACGGGCATGTTGGTCAAATCGGGTATGCCGGTTGTGCCGGCCATGCTCATTGGCGTCGGTGTCGGAGCGCTTTGTGGTGTGTTCAACGGGTTCGTCATCACAAAGATGCGCATCACACCCTTTGTTGCGACCCTTGGCATGATGCTGATGGCACGAGGCCTGGCCCTTCAACTGACCGGAGCAGCCCCAATTTCGCAACTTGGTGAAGCATTTGGGGTTCTGGGCAACGGCGCATTGTTCCGTATCGTCGAAATGCAAGCCAATGGCTTCCCGCGTGTAGTCTTTCCTGGCATCCCATATCCAGTCATTCTGCTTGCGGTGGTGGCATTTGCCGCTGCGTATCTTCTGCGCCGCCGCCAACTGGGCAAACACATTTACGCCACAGGGTCGAACGAAGAGGCCGCTCGTCTGTCTGGTGTCAATGTCGATCGCACCAAGATTCTCGCCTATGGCATGAGCGGAGCTCTTGCCGGCCTGTCCGGCGTAGTACTGATGTCGCGCCTGATCACCGCTCAACCCAACGAAGGCGTCATGTATGAACTGGACGCTATTGCTGCGGCAGTGATTGGCGGCGCGTCATTAATGGGCGGCGTGGGCACAATATCAGGCACCATGATCGGCGCCTTTATCATCGGTATCCTGCGCAACGGCCTGAACATGGCCGGCGTATCTTCATTCATCCAACAAATAATAATCGGTGCGGTTGTCATCCTGGCGGTCTACATCGACCAGTTGCGCAATCGCCGCTGATCCCAATCCAACGCTTTCCAACAGGAGGAGAAAGAAAGCCATGAAAACCACCGTAACTAAGCTGCTCGCGGCCACCGCGCTCGTTGCGACCCTTCCGGTCACAGCAATGGCCGGAGAGATAGCGGTCATCGTAAAAACCACCAACTCGAACTTTTGGCAGAACGTCAACAAGGGCGCGACCGCCGCCATTGCCGCCCAGGACGAGCACAGCATGACTTTCAATGGCCCGGCATCGGAAAGCGCAATCGCTGACCAGGTCAATATGGTAGAAAATGCCATAAACCGCGGCGTCGCAGGCATCGTGCTGGCCCCATCAGACCCGGATGCACTGGCGCCAGTTGTGAAGCGCGCCTTCGAAAGCGGTATTCCGGTCGCCATCATCGACTCCGGCCTGGGCGAAGGCGCGGAAGGCACTTACCAAGCGTTCCTGTCGACGGACAACTGCGCCGCTGGTCAACTGGTCGCCAAGTCCATGATCGACTCGGTCGGAACCGAGGGCAAAGTTGCCGTTATGTCCTACGTAGCTGGTGTGGGATCTGAAATCGGCCGTGTTGGCTGCTTTGTGGAATATCTCGGCGAAAACTCAAAGTTGGAAATCGTCGGCCCGTTCTATTCGCAGTCTCAAATGGCAACCGCATTGAACCAGACCACCGATATCCTGGCCGCCAACGCCGACCTGGTTGGCATCTTCGGCGCTAATGAACCGACTGCCGTCGGAATGGGGCGCGCGCTGGTGCAGGCTGGTAAAGCCGGTCAAGTAACCGCGTTCGGCTTTGACGGCAATGGCGATCTGCAAGACTTCGTGCGCGATGGCACGCTGCAAGCAACTGCCGTTCAGGGGTCGTTTCAAATGGGCGAACTGGGCGTGAATGCTGTGATCGACGTAATCTCCGGCAACTCGGTCGACAGCTTCATTGATACAGGCGTTGTGCTGGTTGATCAGGGTAACATCGACACCCCAACAGCGCAGAACGTTCTGTACTGATAGCCCGTTTCCGGTGCGCTGCACTCACTCAGCGCGCCGGAATTTCCAACTTCCAAACGAAGGCGTGTCCCATGTCCACAACTCACTCTGACACGGCCCCTTTGGTCGAGATGATCGACATCGAAAAGCACTTCGGCGGTGTGCGTGCTGTGAATGGTGTGTCGGTTACCCTAAATCCTGGAGAGGTTGTTGGGGTCCTGGGCCACAACGGAGCCGGCAAATCCTGCCTGATGCGAATTCTGTCGGGCGCAATGTTGCCAAATGGCGGCAGGATCAAGGTTCGCGGCGAGGATGCCTATATTCATTCACCCCACGACGCGCGGGATTTAGGTATCGAAACCATTTACCAGAACTTGGCTTTGGCTGATCATCTGGACGCGCCATCAAACTTGTTTCTGGGCCGAGAGCTAAAGACCCGCTTTGGCAACCTGGATGAAAAACGCATGATGTCTGAGGCGCGCGAGGTCCTGCGCCGCCTGAACCCGAATTTCAAAAATCTCGGTGACCCAGTGGCCAGCTTGTCCGGCGGGCAACGTCAGGTCATCGCAATTGCACGAGCGATCTATTTCGACGTTAAAATACTGATCATGGATGAGCCGACGGCGGCACTTGGCCCCTCGGAAACGGCGATGGTCGCCGACCTCATCAAACGCTTGCGAAACGAAGGTATCGGCATCTTCCTTGTCAGCCATGACATGCATGACGTGTTCGACCTATGCGACAGAGTGATGGTCATGAATAAGGGCCGCAATGTCGGGTCATACAACATTGATGAGGTGAATAAAGATGACGTGTTGAGCATGATCATCAAAGGCGAGCTCCCGTCGGACTGGACCCCCCGAAATCTTGAGGTCGCACAATGAAGGACGTGGATGCCAAATCTCAAACCATGCAATGCGGAACCTGCTTGGAACCTGGTGAATTCGTCCTGACTACGCGCGAGGCCCCGAACGAGGTGCCTGATGGCCATGTCTTGATCGATGTAGCTGCAGTCGGAATCTGCGGTACCGATTACCACATCTTTCAAGGCAAACATCCGTTTCTTCAATACCCTCGGGTGATCGGGCATGAACTCAGTGGCCACGTGGTCAATGACGCGGGATCTTTCAAGGCGGGTGATCTGGTTGTAATCAACCCTTACATTTCTTGCGGTAGCTGCCGGGCTTGTCAGCGTGGAAAACCAAATTGCTGCGCCGAGATCTCGGTTTTAGGCGTCCATTCGGACGGAGGCATGTGCGCACGCATCGCGGTCCCGCTTGGCAATCTCTATCCCGCCCACGGGCTGACGCCATTACAGGCTGCCATGGTCGAGTTTCTGGCAATCGGCGCCCATGCGGTGGCTCGCTGCGACACGCAAACTGGAGACCGGGTTCTGGTGACCGGCGCCGGACCGATCGGGCTGGGCACAGCTCTGTTTGCCCGCCTGTCTGGGGCAGATGTGCACCTGTCGGACGTCAGCGCAAGCCGGCTGGAACTGGTTCGCGAAACATTCGATTTTGACAACACCCATTTGGCCGGAGAACCGATCTTGACCGGCGATCTGGCCGACGGCTTCGATGTCGTCTTTGACGCAACTGGCAACACTGGCGCGATCGAAGCCGGGTTCGCCTATCTGGCCCATGGCAGCAGCTATGTTTTGGTAAGCGTGGTTAAGGATGATATCCGGTTCAGCGATTCCGAATTCCACAAACGTGAAGCTCTTATTATCGGCAGCCGAAACGCGCTGGACGTAGATTTCCAACGGGTAATGCAGGCTCTTCGCAACGGTGACATTGACGCCGAAGCGCTGTGTTCAGAAACCATTTCGCTGGCCAATCTGCCTGAACGGTTCAAAGCCCTGGCCGAGAACCGAGAGACCCTGATCAAAGCTATCGTCACACCCGTGTCTTAAAGCCATGCCCAAGACCATCAGACTACATCCCGACGACAATGTCGTCATCGCGCTTGCTCCCGTCTCCGCGCCTTCAGGGGCGGAGATTCCCTCCGGTCACAAGCTGGCCTCTTGCGCCATTCTCAAGGGGCAAAAGGTGCGCAAATATGGGCAGGTCATTGGAGCCGCCACAGCAGACATCGCCAAAGGTGTTCATGTCCACAGCCATAACCTCGGCATGGATGAATACAAGCAGGGTGAATCCTATGGCACGCAGATACGTGAGCTGCCCACCCCGGTTCGCGAAGATACGTTTCAAGGATATCATCGTGCCACGGGCCGAGTTGGCACTCGCAATTATGTAGGCATCCTGACATCGGTCAATTGCGCCGGTTCGGTCGCACGTTTCATCGCTGAAGCAGCATACCGTGAAGGCCTGCTGGACCAATTTCCCAATGTCGACGGGATAGTACCGATCGCCCACGGCACGGGTTGTGGAATGTCTGCGCAAGGCGAAGGGTATGATACGTTGTTTCGCACCATCTCGGGTTATGCCCGGAACCCGAATTTCGGTGCCATCCTGATGCTTGGGTTGGGGTGCGAAGTAATGCAATTGCCCAAACTGGCAGGAACCCCGCAGTTGAATGACCCAAAGCGGTTCCGTTTCATGACTATTCAGCAAACCGGGGGCACGCGGGCCACCGTGGACAAAGGCTTGGCCGCCTTGCACGAGCTAATGGCTGAAGCAAATTTGGCCACTCGCAAGCCTGCACCTGCAAGTGCACTGACGGTTGGCATGCAATGTGGTGGTTCAGATGGATTGTCGGGGATCACGGCCAACCCGGCATTGGGGCATGCTTCGGACCTTTTGGTCGCTCAGGGTGGAACCACCATCCTTTCAGAGACATCGGAGATTTTCGGCGCAGAACATCTGTTAACCTCTCGCGCCCGAACACCGGCTATTGGTGCTGCGCTCGAATCCCGTTTAGCGTGGTGGGAAGATTATTGTGCTCGAAACAGCGCTTCGTTGGATAACAATCCCAGTCCGGGCAACAAGAAAGGCGGTCTGACCACAATTTTGGAAAAATCACTGGGTGCCGTGGCCAAAGCCGGAACGGCACCATTGAATGGCGTGTATCTGTATGGCGAACAGATCGACCGCCATGGCCTCGTGTTCATGGACAGCCCAGGCTATGACCCATGTTCCGTGACCGGTCAGATTGCGTCGGGTGCAAACCTGATCGCATTCACGACCGGCCGAGGTTCAGTGTCCGGATACCAACCTGTTCCAGGTCTTAAGCTGGCTTCGAATAGCGATATGTACGCCCGTTTGTCAGAAGATATGGATGTGAACTGCGGGGAAGTTATTGACGGCGTTTCAATCGAAGAGAAGGGCCGCGAAATATACGAGATAATGTTGGCAACTGCTTCCGGGCAGCTGACTAAAAGCGAAACCCTTGGCTTTGGGATGGTCGAGTTTGTCCCATGGCAGATCGGTGCAGTTCTTTAGGTTGGCCCATCACAGTCTATGAAGATGTTTGCTTGGTTGGTCCACAAGTGACAGTCACGAAAAAATTTAGCAGGACCGTTGTCGTTTACCCAGAAGACCACATTCGATGGTATTGATCTGTTAGCTGTAGGTGCTCTGGGCAGCTTCCCGCCGATTCTGTTGAAGACCAAAGTGTTTCTTGTGCGGAATTGACGGCATTGAGCGCGGTGCGAATGCCTTTCTGGTCAGACTTTTCGCGTTTGCCGCAGTGCGGGAAAGATCTTGGCCAATTTCCGGAGGTTTTGGGCGGTGGCGGCGAGGAGGAATTCGTCATTTGCGCCGCATGGACCGCGTAATCGGAGCCGTCCCAACCCGAGGATGCGTTTGAGGTGAGCGAAGAGCATCTCGACCTTCTTTCTGAACTTCCTTGAGATGTCGTACTGGCGGGTCTTGGCAAT
>NZ_JBWVBC010000027.1:0-9834 GCF_057221055.1 Ruegeria sp. HKCCD7181
GCCGCTACCAACTCTCCGCCGTATCATACCGTCATGCCGGGGCCGATGCTTTCGACCTCTGGAACGACTATGCCGCCCAAATGCGCGCTTGAAAGTCCGAGGACTTGCCCTTCTCAATCACGCGCAAATAAGTTGGCAATGCCCCACCGTTTTATAGAGCGGCGCACTCGACCGATGCTGGGGTTTAAAGCCTATGTTTCAGCAGCTGCAACGCTGGATGGAATTGAAGTCGCGAACATGATCCGCAAAGGCCAGTTCACGCCCGGACTCTGTCCGTTTCGTCAATTCGCGGAATTGGCCGCTTAGCTCGCAGCTGTGGCGCGATACCTGCAGTCAGCAATAAACTTCGCAACAGAACCGTGAGCTCTAGAGCCTCCAGTTGCACCTATTGACATGAACACTGATTCATGTTTCATGTTTGTTTAGGAGAAAACAGGGAGGACCCCCATGTTGCGCATGTTTGCGTTGACGGTTGCCGGTGCGTTGATGACGTCCGCAGCCACTGCAGAAATCAGAATTGCCCATGTCTATGGCAAAACTGGCCCGTTCGAGGCTTATGCGGCGCAGTCGCACAATGGCCTGAAGCTGGGCCTTGAGTACGCCACCGGGGGAACCATGGAGATCAATGGCGAAAAGATCGTCTTGATCGAAAAAGACACGCAGCTAAAACCCGATATCGGTCGCGCCCAGCTGGAAGAAGCCTATGGTGACGATGACGCGCATATCGCGGTTGGCCCGGTCAGCTCGGGGGTTGCATTGGCAATGCTTCCGGTGGCCGAAGAGTACGAACGCGTTCTGATTGTCGAACCGGCCGTGGCTGATTCAATCACCGGAGCAAACTGGAACCCCTATATCTTCCGAACCGGTCGCAACTCATCGCAAGATGCAATTGCAAATGCGGTGGCCCTGGGCGGTGAGGGTGTGACCATCGCAACCCTGGCACAGGACTATGCTTTTGGCCGGGATGGCGTCGCGGCCTTCAAAGAAGCGCTGGAGGCCACGGGTGCGACTGTTGCACATGAAGAATACGTGCCCACCGACACGACGGATTTTACTGCAGCGGCCGAGCGGATTTTCACCAAGATGGGTGATATTGAGGGTGAGAAAAAGCTGTTCATCATTTGGGCCGGTGGCGGCAATCCGATGGGCAAGATCAACGCGATGGAGCCCGAACGCTTTGGTATCCAGATCGCGACTGGCGGAAACATTCTGGCCGCGCTGAAGGCCTATAAAGAGTTGCCCGGCATGGAAGGTGCGACCTACTACTATTACGAGATCCCGCAGAACCCGGTGAACGACTGGCTGGTGAAAACGCATTTCGAGCGCTTCGACAGTCCACCTGATTTCTTCACCGCTGGCGGTATGGCCTCTGGTCTGGCCATTGTCGAAGCCATCAAGAAAGCCGGTGGCGCGGAAGATACCGATGCGCTGATCGAAGCGATGAAAGGCATGACCTGGGAAACCCCGAAAGGCACCATGCAGTTCCGCGCCGATGATCATCAGGCCATGCAGCCCATGTACCATTTCCGCACTGAGGTGCAGGACGGAAAAGACTATGGCGTTCCGGTGCTGGTGCGTGAAATCGGCATGGACGAAATGAACATCCCTGTCCGTAACCAGTAAACTGCAGCGAATTTCCTGTCTGTGCTGGGGCGGCCCTACAGGCTGCCCCGGGGATAGGGGAAGAGACATATGACACAGACACTTCTGCAAACCGAAGCACTGACCGTACGTTTTGGCGGCCATGTGGCGGTGGACGCGGTCTCATGCAGCTTTCACGCCGGTGAGCTGACGGCAATCGTTGGTCCGAATGGCGCAGGCAAAACAACCTATTTCAACCTGATCTCGGGGCAGATCCCGGCCAGTTCGGGCAGTATAAAACTGATGGGTGAGGACATCACCCGGTTGGGCGTGGCCGAGCGGTGCGATCGCGGTTTGGGGCGGGCGTTTCAATTGACCAACCTGTTTCCCTGCCTGTCGGTTTTGGAAAATGTGCGTCTTGTGATCCAATCCAGACGCCACAAGGGATTTGGTCTGTTTTCCATGGCTGACAGCCATACTGAATTGACAATAGCCGCGATGGCCATTCTGGAGCGTGTGCGGCTGGACACCCAAAAGGATCTGCTTGTTTCCGAGCTGTCGCATGGAGATCAGCGCAAGTTGGAAGTCGCGCTTTTGATCGCGTTGGACCCGATGGTCTACATGTTCGACGAACCAACCGCGGGGATGAGCGTCGACGAAGCCCCAGTGATCCTTGACCTGATCGCCGAAATCAAAGCGGACCGGGAGCGCACCGTGCTGCTTGTCGAGCACAAACTGGATGTCATTCGCAGCCTCGCGGACCGTGTGATCGTTCTGCACAATGGTGAATTGGCCGCAGACGGTGCCCCCGCCGAGGTCATGGCCTCGGCCGTTGTTCAGGAAGCTTATTTGGGGAAGGAGCTGGACCATGTCTGACCTGATCCTGTCACTGAACGCTGTGCATACCGACATCGCGCAATACCACATTCTACAAGGCGTTGACCTGCAGGTGCCACGGGGTCAAGTGACAATGTTGCTGGGGCGCAATGGCGTCGGCAAGACCACGACGTTGAAGGCCATCATGGGGCAATGGACCGCCAAGTCGGGCGAAATTCTCTATGATGGTCAGGACATTACCCGCAAGTCGGTGTTTGCACGGGCGCGGGCTGGTATCGGCTTTGTCCCCGAGGACATGGGGATTTTCAGCGATCTGACGGTTGAAGAGAACATGGCGCTCGGCAGCCTTTCGGGCAAGCTGGACCCCAAGCGAAAAGACTGGCTTTTGAACGCCTTCCCGGCGCTTGGAACATTCTGGAAAAGTGAGGCGGGCAATCTGTCGGGTGGTCAAAAGCAGATGCTGTCCATCGCGCGGGCAATGGCGGAAGATCGCGAATTGTACCTGATTGACGAGCCCACCAAAGGCTTGGCCCCGGCCATTATCTCGACCATGGCGCAGGCGCTGCGCGAACTGAAGGCTCAGGGGGCCTCTGTCCTGCTGGTCGAACAGAATTTCTCGGTTGCCAAGGCCCTTGGGGACAGCGCCGCCGTCATGGATGACGGCCGGGTGATCTGGACCGGGGTCATGGCCGAGTTGAGTGAAAACAAGGACCTGCAAGAACGCTTGATGGGTCTTAGCATGGAGGCGCCTTGAGATGACCGCAGCCCCCGATCACAGACCGACCTTTGCCAGTGTCAGCCTGACCGAGCGGCTGGACGAGGCGATGCCGCTGCTGTTGATCCCGATCCTGGTAATATTGGGCTTCTTTGCCATAGGGGCACCGGCCAGTTGGCTGACCCTGACGGTTTCCGGCCTGGCGATGGGCATGATGATCTTTATCATGGCCTCGGGATTGACGCTGGTTTTCGGCCTCATGGACGTGATCAACTTTGGTCACGGCGCCTTTGTTTCGGTCGGCGCTTTTGTCGGGGTTTCTGTCCTGATCGCACTGGGCGACTGGACGGGCGCGGCATCGCTACTGTTGAACATGTCTGCGGTCCTGCTGGCGGTGATCGCAGCGATGGCGGTCACCGGGATCATGGGTTGGGGCTTTGAGCGGATCATCGTCAAGCCGGTCTACGGTGCCCATCTGAAACAGATTTTGGTCACTGTCGGCGGTTTGATTGTTATCGAACAGTTGATCCACGTGATCTGGGGGCCGGACGAGATTTTCATCAACCGCCCCGAAACCCTTAAGGGCGCTGTCACCTTCGCCGGTGCCGCGATGGAGAAGTACCGCCTGTTGGCGGTTGGAATCGGTCTGGTGCTTTTCATTGCGATGCGTGTCGTTCTGAGGCGCACAAAGATCGGCCTGATCGTTCGCGCCGGGGTTGAAAACGGTCCCATGGTCGAAGCGCTTGGCTATCGCCTGCGTCTGGTGTTCGTCGGTGTCTTTATCGCCGGTTCGGCTCTGGCCGGGCTGGGGGGGGTGATGTGGGGCCTGTACCAAGAGGTCATCACCGCCGGGATGGGGGAAAGGATGATGGTTCTGGTGTTCATCGTGGCCATCATCGGCGGGCTGGGGTCGGTCGAAGGAGCCTTTATCGGTGCGCTTCTGGTGGGGCTGTTGCAGAATTACGTGGCCTTTCTGGAACCCAAATTGGCGCTGGTGTCCAATATCGCGCTGATGACGGCAATTCTGATGTGGCGGCCGCAAGGCATGATGCCCGTAGTGAAGGCGAAGTAAGATGCTGGTAAAACTGCTTTCCGGAGATCAACCGCGATCCGCCATCCTGACCGCCATTTTGCTGGTCATCCTGATCTGTCTTGCGGGCGCGCCCTTTATCTTTGACGGGGTGCGGGCACTTGATACGGCTGCGCGGATCTGCATCTTTGTCCTGCTGGTGGCAAGCTATGATCTATTGCTCGGCTACGGCGGCATCGTCAGCTTTGCGCATACGATGTTCTTTGGTCTGGGCGCCTACGGTGTTGCTTTGGCGTCGACCCATATGGGGCGCGGCTTTGACTCGCTGCTGCTGGGGTCGGTTTCTGGCGCCTTGGCGGCGGTTGTTCTGGCGTTGCTTATCGGTCTCTTCAGCTTGCGCGTGCGGGCAATCTTTTTTGCCATGATCACTCTGGCTGTGGCCTCGGCGGTGGCGGTTCTAGTGTCACAGTTCTCGGGGCTGACCGGGGGTGAGGACGGGCTGACCTATAAGATCCCGCGGGTTCTGACCTCGGCCAACCGCATGGGAGAGTTTTTGGGCACGCGCATCAGCGGCAAGATCCTGAACTACTATCTGGTGTTCCTTGTGGCGCTGATCTTGTTCCTGCTGCTGCTGCGCATCGTAAATTCACCGTTTGGCCGCGTATTGCAAGCGATCCGCGAGAACGATTTTCGGGCTGAGGCGATCGGATACCGTGTGGTCTGGTATCGCACCGTGGCGACCTGTCTTTCGGCTGCGACCGCTGCGCTGGCGGGCAGCCTGTTTGCCATCTGGTTGCGCTATGTCGGGCCGGACACCACGCTGAGTTTTGAGATCATGCTCGACATTCTGCTGATGGTGGTGATTGGCGGCATGGGAACAATGTACGGTGCGGTGATTGGTGCCACCCTGTTCATTCTGGCGCAGACCTATCTGCAAAACCTGATGGGCACAGCGTCCGAGGCCACCTCGGCGCTACCGCTGATCCCTGATCTGCTGGACCCGGATCGCTGGCTGATGTGGTTGGGTATCCTTTTTATCCTCAGCGTCTATTTCTTCCCGACAGGTATCGTGGGCCGGTTGCGCGCGCGTCGTGCTTCATGACTGTGCCGGTTGTCTTTCTGCACGGTTGGGCGATGAACGGCGCGGTGTTTGACGACCTGACCCGACGCCTGGGGCCAGGGTTTGACTGCCACGCACCAGACCTGCCCGGTCATGGGCGGCGCAGCAAGGACACTGCCAATCTGGACACCTGTGCAGCCGTGGCCAAACACTGGATCGACCGCTTGGATCGGCCTATTCTCGTGGGCTGGTCGATGGGGGCAGGAGCTGCCTGGCGATACGTGTCCCGGAACGGGACCGCTGCACTGCGCGCGCTGGTGACCATTGACATGAGCCCACGCATGATGCCGGGCCCGAATTGGGACCTTGGGCTTTTGGGTCAGAGCGCTGCGTCGATTCAGGCAACGGCGGACCGGATCATCCCCGAGTGGCCGAACATGGCGGGGGGCATCGCGCATTTGATGTTCGCGCCCGACAACTCACCCACGCTGAGCCGCAGTGAAATCCATGCGCTGTTGCTGTCGCAAAACCCGGTTGATCTGCAGCCGATGTGGGAGCAGCTCATGCTCATGGATGAGCGAGACACAATCTCGAAAATCGACATCCCCTATCTGATCTGCGCCGGAGCGCAAAGCCGATTGTATCGTCCCGACGTGGCGCGCTGGACGGCTGCGCAGGCCAAACAGGCGCGCGTGCAGAGCTTTGCCAATTCCGGACACTCGCCACATCTGGAAGAACCTGACGTTTTTTGTGATGCGCTGCGCGGCTTTGTTGCGGCAGAAAAGTTGGCGATGCAACACCAGGATCAAGAAGTAAGCCAATGACCAAAGCCACAAACGCCAAACCCAAAACGAAACGCGGGATCGAGCGTCGGGCGCAGATTCTTGCCGCGGCTGAAAAGGTGATCGGTCAACAGGGTTTTGCGGCTGCGTCCATCGCCGATATTACCCGTGCCGCGCAAACCGCACTGGGCACGTTCTATATCTATTTCTCGGGCAAGGATGAGGTTTTTCGCGAGCTTGTACAGGAAATGGGTCACGCCACACGTGCACAGGCTGCAGAACGTGTGGCCGGTGCGAAAGACCGGCTTGAATCCGAACGGGCCGGTTTGATGGCCTACCTGACGGTCGTCCGGGATCGTCCGATGCAATACCGCATCGTTGAAGAAGCGCGCTTTGTCGATCCGCAAGCCTATCGGGAGTATTACACCGAGTTTGGCAAAGCCTATGCCGATCAATTGGATCAGGCCGTTGCTAAAGGCGAGATATCGCCGGGCGATGCCGAAATACGGGCCTGGGCGCTTATGGGCGTGGCCAAAACCTTGGGCGAACGGTTCGTACTTTGGGAAGACGACGTGGACCTTGAGAGGGTCGTGGACGAAGCGCACAAATTCATATGCTACGGATTGGCGCCATGAGTGATCTGGTTGTCTGCGATCAGCTATCGCTGCAGAATGGAGAACCTTGTTTCCGCATTCGAATGCAGGCACCACGGGCCAACGCCCTTGAGCCCACCTCTTTGTCGGAATTGCACAAAGCCTTTGACGCGCTGGAGCGTTCAGGGCTCAAAAAGGCGCTGGTGACCGGCGGACGAAACTTCTCGACCGGGGGTGACATTGGTCGGTTTTTTGACGCCGCGCAGCGTGGCGACGCAGAAACCTATGCCGAGACCGTGGTGCCAGTACTGCAAAAGCTGGTCTCGCGGATGATCAGCCTGCCAGTTGTGATCGCCTCGGCCATTGAAGGCGCGGCAACTGGTGGATCAGCAGGTCTTGTTTTCGCATCCGATATTGTCACTGCCGCACCGGATGCCTTTGTTCAACCTTACTACAGCGTGATGGGTTTTGCCCCGGATGGAGGATGGACCGCGCTATTGCCCGAACTGATCGGGACAGCGCCCGCGCTATGCTGGCTTATGGCCAATGCCCGGCATGCCGCAGACAAGCTAGAAACATTGGGCCTGGTTACAGCTGTGGATGCGAATCCCGAGGAGCGGGCATTGGCCTTGTTGGGTGGAATCGAAACCGGATCGGCCCTGACCACCAAATCCATGATCTGGACCGCGGCGCGGCGCGCCACTGTTCAAGCCGGACTGGATGCCGAAGCGGCAGAATTTCAAAAGTTGATCGGGCGGCAAGAGACCCTGTCGCGAATGACCATGTTTCTGCAGGAAACGGAATAGATGTGATGTTCGATGTGATTCCGGATATGGCTGCCAAACGGGCTGAGCTGAGCCCTACGGATTTGGCGTTTCGTGATACCGCGACCGGGCGCGACTGGAGCTTTGCGGCAATCAACGATGCCGCCGACGCGGTTGCCGCAGGATTTCGCGTGCGCGGGTTGGCTGAGGGTGACAGGGTCGCGATCCTTTGCCACAACCGAACCGAGTTTTTCATCACACTCTTTGCCTGCCAGAAAGCCGGGACGATCCTGTGCCCGCTCAATTGGCGTCAACCGGTGGCGGAATTGGTGGAAACCGTCGAACAGGTCGGGCTATCGATGCTTTTGACCGACACAGATTTCGCGGACGCCGCGCATGCGGTGGGTCAGGCAATCGGTGCGCCGGTCCTTACGCTGGAAGGGGACATAGCGGATTGGGTCGCTCAAGGGGGTGCCGCCCTGACGGCCCCGATCCCGGCAGAGCGTCCATGGTATCTGTTGTTCACATCCGGGACGACCGGCCTGCCAAAATCCGTGATCCAAACAGCGCGCATGGCTTGGGCCAATACCATTAATATCGGGCAGGCGATCGACATCACCGCGAAGGATCGCGCGGCGTGTTTCCTGCCGTTGTTCCACACTGCCGGGATCAATCTTTACACCTTGCCGATCTTTCTGACCGGTGGGTGTTCGACCGTACTACCCAAGTTTAATATCGAGACAGTCCAGCCGTTGTTGCAAAGTGGCCAAATCAATCAGTTCTTTGCCGTTCCGGCAGTCTATCAGGCTTTGTCCTTATCCCCCGACATCGACCAGATTGATTGGTCTTCGATCCGCTGCGGCTGCGGGGGCGCGCCGTTGCCGGAGCCTTTGATCCACTTTTTTGCGGAAAAAGGGGCCAGGGTTTTGAACGGTATGGGCATGACCGAAACCGGTCCCACGGTGTTTCTGATGGACAGCACGCACGCGGCAGAGAAAATCGGTTCGGTTGGCAAACCGCAAAGCCTTGTCGAGGTGCGGTTGGACGGTGTGCTGGCTGGTGCCGAAGGTTCGGGCGAATTGCAGTTGCGCGGACCGGGTGTCACGCCGGGATATTTTGCCAACCCGTCGGCTACCGAAAAGACGTTCACCGAAGACGGCTGGCTGCGTACGGGCGATGTCGCGCGTCGTGACGCTGACGGGTATTATTTTATCGTGGACCGGATCAAGGACATGTACATCTCGGGTGGCGAAAACGTCTATCCGGCCGAGGTTGAACGGATTTTAAACGCCCATCCGTCCATTCTTGAAAGCGCGGTTCTGGGTGTGCCGGATCAGAAATGGGGCGAAACCGGAGCCGCCTTTGTCATGCTGCGCCCCGGAGAGACTCTTGAACCTGAAACCCTGTTTCATTGGTGCCGTGAACGTCTGGCCGGGTACAAAGTTCCCACCCATCTAAGCTTCGTTGGAGACTTTCCGCGAACGGCCGCTGGTAAAATCCGCAAACCAGACCTGCGAGAGGGGTTTTGCAATGATTGAGCTGCAGGAAAACTGGACCCCAACGCAGGCAGAATTTGACGCTTTCGCCGCCGTCTCAGGGGACGACAATGCCATCCACGTGGATCCAGCCTTTTGCGCATCAACCACCTTTGGTCGAACAGTCAGCCACGGAATGCTGATCTATACAAAGCTGTGGGGGATGTTGAAACGCCACAACTCTGCGGTCCTGCAGGTCAGCCAAAAGCTGATGTTCCCAAACCCGGCGTTCACCGAAGAGGAACTTAAATTGAAGATCACGGAAAAAGCGCCCGGACTGGTGGAGATGCGCGTAATTCGCGTGGCTGACGGTGCTGAATGCCTGCTGGGTGAGGCGGAAATTTCATGTTGAGCATCGGTCAGACGGCTCAGATCACCCGCACTTACACCCCAGCTGATTTGGCGGCTTTTTCAGCCCTCAGCGGGGTCGAGGCCACCGAGGTGCCGGAACCGTTGATCGCGGCCTTGTTCTCTTACCTGCTTGGGGTGGAATTGCCCGGATCGGGCACGAATTACCTGAAACAAGAGTTGATCTTCAAAGCCCCGGCATCGGTTGGTCAGCCCTTGACCGCCAAGGTCGAAATCATTCGTTTGCGGAGCGACAAGCATCTGGTTGATCTCTGGGCCAGCTGCACTTCGGCGGATGGCAGAGTGATCTGCGAAGGTCGCAGCCTTGTGAAAGCCACAGACGTAAAAGGGGCATTCAAGGCGGCTTTGAAAGTGTAGACGCCCTGCTGGCTTCGATGTGCCATTGTGGTAAATCCGACAACACCCCGGTTGGAATTGGGTCGGCCGGCATTGCCAACTTGTTTGCGCGTGATTGAGAAGGGCAAGTCCTCGGACTTTCAAGCGCGCATTTGGGCGGCATAGTCGTTCCAGAGGTTGAAAGCATCGGCCGCGGCATGACGGTATGAGACGGCGGAGATTTGATAGCGGC
>NZ_JBWVBC010000028.1:0-8171 GCF_057221055.1 Ruegeria sp. HKCCD7181
GCTTCGGTAAGTGGGGTGTGAATGTCCAGCGGAAGGGAAGCTTCGGGCCGGCCCATGCTCCGGCAAGCGTCCCTCCTAAAACTCCTGTTGCATCTCTATAATCGAATTGCCCATCCAGGGATTTTCCTGCAACACTACCAATTGCCCCATACAGACCATTTGATGGCGCAGATTTTTGGTCAGAATAGGTGTCTAAAACTGTTCCTAAAATGCTCGGAACTTCATTAAAACGAATCTCTCCCAAAACATTAATCCTTCTTGTCGTCATCTTTATTTGTATTGTTGGTTTTCTTAAACATTATCCACTCCCACCAAATTCCCAACGTTAAAGAGATAACGGGAACGGTGTCCAACAATCGCGCGTATCTTGAACTTTCATAAAAGGCTGGTGCCAAAATCTTCGTTGCAATAATGAGTAATGAAATAATAACATAGAATAGAATGGCATTTCGGCGCTCAATTAAAAATTGCAAACAAACCTTCACCTTTAACCTCCAACATATTTCGAGCAACGTTTGCACTTCATAAGTCTCCAAGCCACTCCGATCAATGCAAAAAAGGCAAAAGCAAAGTTCATATCTCAATAACAACCCAATATTTATAGCCAAATCGATAAAGTAGATATATTCCGACCAGAGCTCCGGACATAAGTACTAGAGGCCCAAATCCATAAATATTCAGCATCAAAATTAATGCCGGATATAGAAATGAAATTGCTAGGTACCAAAACCTTGTGCTTCCGGTAGGGAGAGTCGCTCGCAACTTTGCTCCACAACTATTACAACCAAGATAGGGCTGAATAGCGGGCATGCCAATTCCGAAGTCAAAGGTTGCCCGGAGCACTGACTTTTTCTGTTTCTCACCACATCTCGGGCAGCTCAATTTTGTTTCTAGTCTTGTTATCTTCATCTGAGCTTTCGGAATAAATTCTCACTGCTGGGTGTGACGGCTTTATTTGTCAACGAACTACACAACTAAGGGATGAAATCAAGATGAAAAAACACTAATTTTCGGCGAACTCCTCCCTCCGCCTCCGATCCAACATCTCATGAACCGCTCTGTGAACGTCGCGTAATCCATTCCCAACTTTCTGGCCGCCCCCGCATAGCTCCGCGCCTCACCCCAAGCCGCCCGCACCTCCACATCCACCCCCTCATCCAAGGGATGTATCGACCGCCGCCCCATATGCGCAGCAAACCCCAACCTGCGCTGCTGCGCCTGTATCCACTTGGCATCAATCCTGCGCTGTCTGGCGATCTGAACATCCGGCGGGTGTTTCGACGGACAGCAATTCAGGTGCCTAAATTGAGAACCTGTACGCGGCGGTCAACGGCCCCATGGTTCAGAAAGTCGAGCCGCCATGCGCAATCATTGAACCCAAGAGGTTGCCGGGAAACGAGTGAGGAACCTTTCTGGTCCACCAATGTGCCCTATGAATGATTGCCCGGTGAGCCGCTCGAACGGCGTCGCTAAGCCTCTTCTCATCAGATCAATGTAGCATCAAAATCCAACATTCCAGCAATTCGCTGCACTGTGGTCGTGTAATATGTTGTGCACAGTCGGGTTCCCACGCAAAGCGGGTTCCTCTCGCTATTCCAGCGCCACGCGCATCGAGCCGTTTGCGTTGCTGGCTCTATCCCATCCTGACTTGTTGCCAGACAATATCCGACCCCCGCTCCTTCCCCCCGTCATGCGGGAGAAGGCCCTTCGCTTTCAGGTTCGTATCCGCGCGATGCCTTTTATCGGTGGCCAGCCGCTTCCCCGCAGGCTTCTCACCTGCCCCGCTTTGACCGCGCACGGTCTCGGCGGTCCCCGATCCGACGGGCGTCTGGAGACAACCGTCGGCCGGTGGGTTCCGTTGTCGCGTTTCTGCACCGGGCCAGAAGGAGCCGCGTCGGTGCGGGATGGGGCAGTCCCCGAACCTTAGTTCACCATTGGAGGCCGGTCGGCGAACATACCGTGGTCACCGCTTTTTTGGGTCGTTCGCCAGGGAAAGCAGCAAGTATAAACCGGACGCAACGGAGACGGGGAAGACCCATCCCGGCCCGAAACGTCCGATTTTGCGTTCTTGCTGACTAAGTGTATTGATCTGCTATTTTTGCTCGTTGTGTTTCGCGCGGTCGCCCGCTGTACAGACGGTAGCTGGCTCGAAGCGCCGCAGCCCTCCAATAGCGCAGGCGGTTCGGGCCAGCGGCTCTATGCAGAACCTAGCCAAATTGTTCTCTTCCCGTACTTTTATTTGTGTGCAACTTTTGGAGGGGTCGATTCGCTTCAACCAGCACCCTTTCTCAGCAGACAATACTGCCTTGTTGCACATCAACTTTTGGACGTGCGACCAGATAATAGAGAGTGCCAAACGGAGAATAAAATGAGCGCTAACGCGGACAGCGGTCTGAAGGGCAATCGCGACGTTGCAGATACTGAAGATGACTATTCCATCTATCCGCACATGGATGGGATCAAGTGTTCCATGTCATGGAAGCTCGGCAGCTATGGAGAACAAGGCGCACTTTCGGAGGCTATGATAAAGAGCTTGTGCGACCAGTTTGACCTGCCAACAACGCTCGTGCGCGACTTGTCCGCAATGCTTGGTCACTGCCTCAACAACGAGGACGACATTGCAATCAATCTGACCGAGGTCCGTCGCTCGCAAGCGATTGAACGAGGTCAAAAGCATCTCAAGACACTCCTGCGGGAAGCCAATCGGGGCACAACTACTGCACAAGAACTCCGGAACGCATTGGGCTCGCTTTCAACTTACTTCGCGTCGACGCCAGAAGACGCAGACCTTCTTCCTCAAGTCCTCGACAAGCTAGAGTCCGCAACGACACTTAGCCAAGACATCGAGGATGATATTCGACACATTCTGGAGACGCCCGGTGCCGCTGCGGACATGTCACCTAGTGATAAGCGATTTTCGAGCGACAAACGCCGCCAGTATATCGTGGAGTCCTGTTTCTACACTTGGTGCGGTGCAGGCCGTGATCTCGGCATCACAACATACTCCGATGGTCGCCCAGGTGGGCAGCGCCAGGGTCTGTTAATTGAGTTCGTCCAAGCTGTAGTGAAGATGATTACGGATCCGGTTCAGGAATTGAGCGGAGAAACGATCCGAAGGGATCGGGATAATTTTCGCGACGCACAATCCAAAGAGGCTGAGGAGTTCTGGGCGCCGCCGGAATTGGGCAATCAATACACTTAGAATGAGCAAGCCTGCGTTGTCATGGTCATGGCATGACACGCGTTCCTGCCATATCCTCTTCTGACGACCACGCGCACACGCAGGTTGAGACAGCAATTGACCAGTTGGTCCGATTGCTGGCTGCCCAGGCAGTACGGGAACTGGGCCGGAACGTCTCTGACCAACAGGAGGCGCATCAGGATGCCACGGATCAATGCCAAGAAGAGCCAACCCCGTAAGCTTCTGACGGTGAAAGACGTCGCTGAACTGGACAATTGCTCGGAGAAGACGGTGCGCCGTGCGATTGCGGCTGGCCTGCTTGAGGTTATTCGGGTGGGCCCTGGCGGACGCCTCATCCGCATTGATCCGGCAGCTCATGCCGCCTATCGGCAGGCACAGTTCTGGTAGGAGCTCGCGACTATTAATGTCCATTAATGTCAATGTGTTATGTTTATTTCGGGAAGAAGGCATCTCCGTAAGTTTCTAACTTTTTGTGCTACGCTTTTCCCGAATCGGACCTCCTGTCCACACCCGTCCACCCGAGACCTGACATGTCCAAAGGAACGTAATCCCGATGACTAGCCAGAGCCCCGTTCCATTGACATTAGCCTTCGTCAAAGCCGACACACCGATGTTCGCCGAGCTTATCGAACAGCTGCGCTCCGATAGCTCTCTGACAGACGGACGCCGCCGCGATATGATCTCCGGCCTGCGCCGTACATCCAAAGCCCTTGGATTGCCTCCTGAGGATGTGCCTTGCGATAGCCGCTGGTTGCAGCCCCGTTTGACTAAAGTTGCACCGGCTTCGCTTGGTCTCACGCCGAAGAGCTGGCAAAACGCAGTCAGTGATGCACGGGCCGCACTTGCATATTTCGGGCTGGTGGAACGCCGCTTCAACCGGATCGATGATCTGTCTCCCGATTGGCACACGCTCTGGGCAGCTGTTCTGGCGTCCAGTGACAAGACATTGCAACCCGCACTCTGCCGCTTCGTGCATTATCTGAACCGGCAAGGCGTCAAACCTGCCAATGTGTGTAAAGAGCATGCTCAGGCCTATCGAGTAGCGCTTGCGCACAACGAGATCAGCAAATCTCCTGAGGTTGCATATCGTGCCGCTGTCAACGGCTGGAACCTGGCGGTCCGACGTATTTCACAATGGCCCAAGGCCATCCTGCCTCTGGAATCGCGTCGGAAGGTCATCACTTTTCCGGTGACCGCGTTTCCAGCGCCATTCCAAACTGCTCTTGCAAAGCTGATACATCGTCTGTCCAATCCAGACCCCTTGGCAGATGACGGTCAGAACAGGGCACTCCGACCCGCGACCCTGTCCCAATACCAAAGACAGTTGGTTCGGTTTGCCTCCGAACTCGTTCACTCAGGTATCCCGATCGCGGAGATTGGCGGATTGGACGTCCTGATCAATCCGGTGATAGCAGAGCGCGGTTTGCGCCAGATGTTATCGCGCACCAACAACCAGACCACAAAGATGATCAGCGAGATCGCCGCGCTGCTCCGCAACCTGGCCCGGATACTCGATGCACCCGATGACAGCCGCGAGAAGCTGATCGGGCTTGCCGCGCGCCTGGCCGTCAAACCTCAGAATGGCATGACCCAAAAAAACCGAAGCCGGCTGCGGGTGTTGCAGGAGGACCGGCATCAGCAGCGCCTGCTGCTGCTACCCGACCGGATTTTCGCGCGACCATGCGGCACGTCCAAGCCGTATGGCTGGGCTCTGGCACGCGAAGATGCGCTCGCCATCGCCATCCTGCTGGTCTGCCCAGTTCGCGTGAAGAACCTGGCTGGCATCCACCTGGAACGCCACCTGCACCGTCCCGGTGATGGCCGAGCCTACCTGGTTCTGGAAGACGGCGAGACAAAAAATGAGCGACCTGTCGAGTTCGAGATCCCGCGTGATGTATTGCGCATGATCGACGTTCATCTCAAATCTCGCTGTCCGGAACTCTGCCCCGCTGGAACGCCTTGGCTGTTTCCCCGCAGGGATGGTCAACATTCTGTTGATCCCGGCGTTCTGTCTGGGCGCATCTCCAAACGGATCCGGAAAGAAACGGGGTTGGAGATGAACGCCCACCTGTTTCGGCATTTCGCGGTGATGAACTGGCTCGACGCCAATCCCGGCGGCTACGAGGTTGCGCGTCGGTTGCTCGGGCATTCGGAGGTCAGCCACACCATCAACATGTATTCCGGTCTTGAGGCACGTTCGGCAACACGCGCCTTTGCTGACCTGATAGACGCCAAGAAAGGGCGTCGCTGATGAGCCTTGTTCTGCCGCTCGACGAATGGCCCGCGCAAGACCGGGATATGTGGCTCAACCTTCAGACGGAAGGTGGACCGCTTGACGATTGCGGCGCCCTCGCTCATCTGCGCGCGACCTCGTTGAAGACGTTAGAATTGCGCTATGCCCGATGGCTGCAATGGCTGATTACCAGCGACGCGGAGGCGATCACACTGCCTCCGGCTCGACGCGGGACCCTGCCGCGCCTTTCCGCTTGGCTTCGGGACCTCTCACACACCCGGCCGATGACCCGGTTGATGTTCATTGATGGCGTGTTGCGTGTCCTCTCCGTGGCTGACCCGACGCAGGACTGGTCCGCTCAGCGGAAGTTAAAAGCGGGATTGAAGCGCGCCGCGGGTCGGGGTGATCGGGATCGTAAACTTGGGCGTGTGCTGTCCAGCGAGGTTCTATTCCGTGCAGGGCTGTCTCTGGCGACGGGTCATGCAGAAGCTGCGTCAACACCGCTAAGCAGTATGATGTGCCTGCGGGATGGCACCATGATAGCGATGTTGGCCCTGATGCCGATGCGGCGACGCGCCTTCGCGGGCCTTCGGATTGGCACATCCCTGTATGTCGCAGCAGACACGATGACCGTCGCGCTCCCCGGGGATCTCACCAAATCAGGGCATCCCTGGGAAGCTGATGTTCCCCAGAGCGTTGAGCCGCTCTTGCGCCGTTATATCAACGAAGCCCGTCCCTTTTTTACGGAGCGTGGCCAACAGCATCACAATGTCCTGTGGGTTGGCCGGTCTGGTACTCCTTTGAAGAAAGACGCGCTGAGCCCCCGGATCGCGGAGCAGACACTGAAGCTGACGGGTCGCCGTATTCCACCGCATTTCTTTCGGGATGCTGCCGCGACAACCCTGGCCCGCTCTTCTCCGGAACATGCCAAGCTGATCCGACCAATTCTTGCGCATACGAGCTTCGGAACCGCCGAGCGCCACTACATCCACGCACAGACAATTGAAGCGGGCCGCGACTACGCGGCTTTGATCAACCAGAAGAGAAAGGCCCGGCGATGACCCGAGTTGCAATCTATGCCCGTTTCTCCAGCCAAATGCAGAGAGACGCATCCATCGATGACCAAATGCGACTGTGCCGGGAACGTGCTGAGCGGGAAGGTTGGACTGTTGTTGACGCCTATTCTGATCGTGCGGTCTCCGGCGCCTCCATGTTGCGCCCCGGTCTGCAAGCGCTGTTCCATGCAACACAGGAAGGACAGGTTGATCTGATTTTGGCGGAAGCGCTGGACCGGTTGAGCCGAGACCAGGCGGATATCGCCGCGATCTTCAAACGGCTAAGCTTTGCAGGGGTTTGCATCGTGACACTGGCTGAGGGCGAGATCAGCGAATTACACGTAGGTCTCAAAGGCACCATGAACCAACTGTTCCTCAAAGACCTGGCCGACAAAACCCGGCGTGGTTTGCGCGGGCGTGTCGAGCTTGGCCGTTCCGGCGGTGGTAACAGCTACGGTTATGATGTCGTCCGGCGTCTCGGGCCCGACGGCCAACCCGTCACGGGGGAACGAGTGATCAACGCAGCAGAAGCTGAGATCGTCCGGCGGGTGTTACATGACTTCACCGAAGGACACTCCCCGAAAGCCATTGCGCGCCGCCTGAACACCGAGGGTGTCCCAGGCCCCCGAGGTAAATTATGGCGTGACACGGCCATCCGGGGGCACCGCACTCGTGGAACAGGCCTTCTCAACAATGAGCTCTACATCGGCCGCCTGGTCTGGAACCGGCTGCGCTACATCAAGGACCCGGAGACCGGCAGACGTGTTTCCCGTCTCAACGATCCGTCCAAATGGATCATCGCGGAGGTCCCTGAGCTGCGGATCGTCGGGGATGAACTTTGGGAGGCGGTCAAGCAGCGGCAAGGCGAGATCGAGGCTGATCCCCGCGTCAAAGCCATCAAGGAAACCCGGTTTTGGGAGAAGCGTCGCAAGAAGCACCTTCTGACAGGTCTTGCATTCTGCGGCACCTGCGGAGGGCCACTCGCCACTGTCGGGCGCGACTACCTCGCCTGCTCTGCCGCCCGCAAACTCGGTACTTGTTCCCATAAGCAATCCATTCGCCGCAATGTCCTGGAAGACGCCGTTCTGGATTTGCTTCGTCAGCGTCTGATGCAGCCCGACGCAGTGGCCGCTTTTATCAAGTCCTTCAGCGAAGCCGCCAACGCAGAAGCAGGCACAGCGGAGGTAGCCCGGACCCGTCTGCAATCCGAGCGGGACAAAGCTGCGCGCAAACTGAATGGGTTTTATGACGCGATTGCAGAAGGCATTCGCACCTCAGGTCTTCAGGCCAGGCTTGAAGATCTCGAAGCGCAGATCGCCGATCTGGACGCAATACTCTCCGAACCCGCACCGCCCCTTGTGCGCCTTCACCCTAACCTGTCGGAACTCTATCGCTCCAAGGTCGCCGATCTGGCACGGGCACTATCGGATCCGTCGATCCGCACAGGGGCTTTGGAGATCATCCGGGGCTTGATCGAACGTGTTACGATCCAACATGAACGGGATGGCGTGCAGATCGAACTGGAGGGTGCCCTGGCAGCAATGATTGGGCTGGCCCAAAACGACAAAAGCCGCCTTGCGGCGGCTGGTTCGGTAAAAGTGGTTGCGGGAGTAGGATTTGAACCTACGACCTTCAGGTTATGAGCCTGACGAGCTACCGGGCTGCTCCATCCCGCGACACT
>NZ_JBWVBC010000029.1:2500-6076 GCF_057221055.1 Ruegeria sp. HKCCD7181
GTTGATCAGCTGCACGGCTGAGAGACCATATGGGGTTGCTCAATTGTCCTCGTCCAAGTGGCGGGGGCGGGAAATGTATGTTTTTGGTTCAGAAGAACAGATGGCCTTTAGTTACCAGCTGGGTCATCATGATTGATCTGATCGAACTCTGCAGGCCGAAAGGCCGAAAGAGTTCATGTGCTCAAGTAGCCGAATAGGCGGTAGCACAAGTATCAAGTCTTTCTTTTTCTGGATCAAATCAAGCGCGAGAAGGGCGTTTGGTGAATGCCTTGGCAGCAAGAGGCGATGAAAGACGTGATACTCTGCGATAAGCCATGGGGAGCTGAGAATAAGCTTTGATCCATGGATTTCTGAATGGGGCAACCCACCTGAAAGCTTCATATTGTTATCCTTGATAATCAATATGTTGCTTAAACAGGTACTTAAGACCTGAATACATAGGGTTTTAAGAGCAAACCCGGGGAACTGAAACATCTAAGTACCCGGAGGAAAGGAAATCAATTGATACTCCCCTAGTAGCGGCGAGCGAACGGGGACCAGCCGAGCCAGATGAGTGAGAAGAACATGTTGGGAAGCATGGCCATAGCGGGTGACAGCCCCGTATTCTAAGCTCTGATGGACGTATTAAGTAGGGCGGAACACGTGAAATTCTGTCTGAAGATCGGAGGACCACCTTCGAAGGCTAAGTACTCCTTGCTGACCGATAGTGAACCAGTACCGTGAGGGAAAGGTGAAAAGCACCCCGACGAGGGGAGTGAAACAGTACCTGAAACCGAACGCCTACAATCAGTCGGAGGCTCCTTGCGAGCTGACGGCGTACCTTTTGTATAATGGGTCATCGACTTGGTCTCACGAGCAAGCTTAAGCCGTTAGGTGTAGGCGTAGCGAAAGCGAGTCTTAATAGGGCGCATGAGTTCGTGGGATCAGACCCGAAACCGAGTGATCTAGGCATGGCCAGGTTGAAGGTAAGGTAACACTTACTGGAGGACCGAACCCACATCCGTTGAAAAGGATCGGGATGAGCTGTGCCTAGGGGTGAAAGGCCAATCAAACTCGGAGATAGCTGGTTCTCTGCGAAATCTATTTAGGTAGAGCGTCATCCGAATACCCCGGGGGGTAGAGCACTGGATGGGTAATGGGGCCCCACAGGCTTACTGATCCTAACCAAACTCCGAATACCCGGGAGTACTAGATGGCAGACACACTGCGGATGCTAACGTCCGTAGTGGAGAGGGAAACAACCCTGACCTACGACTAAGGCCCCCAATTCATGGCTAAGTGGGAAAGCAGGTGGGACGACCAAAACAACCAGGAGGTTGGCTTAGAAGCAGCCATCCTTTAAAGATAGCGTAACAGCTCACTGGTCTAAATAAGTTGTCCTGCGGCGAAGATGTAACGGGGCTCAAGCCATGAGCCGAAGTCTAGGGATGCGTAAGCATCGGTAGCAGAGCGTAGTGTGACATAGTTCCTATCCTCTTTAGCGTTCTTCGGAACGCCTTGGAGGATATTTGGAGCTTTCGATGAAGCGGGCGCGTGAGCGATCCCGTGGAGAGATCACTAGTGAGAATGATGACATGAGTAGCGACAAAGAGTGTGAGAGACACTCTCGCCGAAAGTCCAAGGGTTCCTGCTTAAAGCTAATCTGAGCAGGGTAAGCCGGCCCCTAAGCCGAGGCCGAAAGGCGTAGGCGATGGGAACTAGGTTAATATTCCTAGGCCGTGGAGTGGTGACGGATCACAGGTGTAGTTCAATCTTATCGGATTGATTGGGCTGCTGAGTGGTTCCTGGAAATAGCCCTCCTATCAGACCGTACCCTAAACCGACACAGGTGGACTGGTAGAGCATACCAAGGCGCTTGAGAGAACGATGTTGAAGGAACTCGGCAAAATACCTCCGTAAGTTCGCGAGAAGGAGGCCCGGTTCCTAGGCAACTAGGGGCTGGGGGCACAAACCAGGGGGTGGCGACTGTTTATTAAAAACACAGGGCTCTGCGAAGTCGCAAGACGACGTATAGGGTCTGACGCCTGCCCGGTGCCTGAAGGTTAAAAGGAGAGGTGAGAGCCTTGAATTGAAGCCCAGGTAAACGGCGGCCGTAACTATAACGGTCCTAAGGTAGCGAAATTCCTTGTCGGGTAAGTTCCGACCTGCACGAATGGCGTAACGACTTCCCCGCTGTCTCCAACATCGACTCAGCGAAATTGAATTGCCTGTCAAGATGCAGGCTTCCCGCGGTTAGACGGAAAGACCCCGTGCACCTTTACTACAGCTTCGCACTGGCATCAGGATTGTGATGTGCAGGATAGGTGGTAGGCTTTGAAGCAGGAACGCAAGTCCCTGTGGAGCCTCCCTTGAGATACCACCCTTCGCACTCTTGATGTCTAACCGCGGTCCGTTATCCGGATCCGGGACCCTGCGTGGCGGGTAGTTTGACTGGGGCGGTCGCCTCCTAAAGCGTAACGGAGGCGCGCGAAGGTTGGCTCAGAGCGGTCGGAAATCGCTCGTTGAGTGCAATGGCAGAAGCCAGCCTGACTGCGAGACTGACAAGTCGAGCAGAGTCGAAAGACGGCCATAGTGATCCGGTGGTCCCGAGTGGAAGGGCCATCGCTCAACGGATAAAAGGTACGCCGGGGATAACAGGCTGATACTGCCCAAGAGTCCATATCGACGGCAGTGTTTGGCACCTCGATGTCGGCTCATCTCATCCTGGGGCTGGAGCAGGTCCCAAGGGTACGGCTGTTCGCCGTTTAAAGAGGTACGTGAGCTGGGTTTAGAACGTCGTGAGACAGTTCGGTCCCTATCTGCCGTGGGTGTAGGAGACTTGAGAGGAGTTGCCCCTAGTACGAGAGGACCGGGGTGAACGATCCACTGGTGGACCAGTTGTCGTGCCAACGGCAGTGCTGGGTAGCTATGATCGGACAGGATAACCGCTGAAGGCATCTAAGCGGGAAGCCCCCCTCAAAACAAGGTCTCCCTGAGGGCCGTGGAAGACCACCACGTCAATAGGCCGGAGATGTAAGCGCAGTAATGCGTTCAGTTGACCGGTACTAATCGCCCGATAGGCTTGATTTGATCCAGTAATGGAAAGACTGCCAACCGCCTCAAGTAGCGAAGCGGTAGGCGAACAAATAAGCCAAAAACATACACCAAATTGACTTTGGATGGCTGTGTCGCGCCAAGCGGCACTGTTGATTGACATAACAACCGAGTGGCAACGCGCATTTGCATGCAAATACGCTGCCTGCCACCCGTCGCGTTTGCTTCGCAAATCGCGACGTGGGGATTTTCCTCGGTTTGGTGGTCATAGCGCAAGTGAAACACCCGGTCCCATCCCGAACCCGGAAGTTAAGCACTGCCGCGCCAATGGTACTTGGGCTTAAGCCCCGGGAGAGTAGGTCACCGCCAAACCTAGTAAAATCCCCCTTCTCTCTAAACGATAAAAAAACACGACCCGGCCTCAAATAGCGTAAGCAACAGGCCAACCAATGGTCTCAAGTAGCCGAATAGGCGGTAGACCAACGCAAAGTGTCGCGGGATGGAGCAGCCCGGTAGCTCGTCAGGCTCATAACCTGAAGGTCG
>NZ_JBWVBC010000030.1:0-5239 GCF_057221055.1 Ruegeria sp. HKCCD7181
CAATATGTTCACTCTTATTTGCCATTATTCACTACAAATTAGATCGAATAACAGGCCATATATATAAGAAATCGTCGAATATATTGACTAATATTTCACAATATATACCTTTAGCAACGCTAATCTGGAGGTTTTGCCACATGGCAGAGAGTGAAAAGCACGAGAAGTTTAGAAGGCTTGCTGAGAGCCGAACCAACAAAGCCTTGGAGGCGATTGGGCGTATCGCCAACCTCTCGAACAGATCGCTTTACGAGTGGGAAGAGGACGAAGTTAAGAGCATTATCAAAGCTCTGAGAGCAGAAATAAGTGAAGTGGAAGGCCGCTTTGCGTCCCCACGTACCAAGTCAGGCCAAAAGTTCAAGCTGTAGAGAGGCCCAATGGCACGGAAGACAACAAAATCTCCAACTGGAACTGATCGCCTATCAAACACGCATGTTGCTGTTCTGGCAGCATACTTGGCCGGTGCCGCTAAGGGAAACACAGACACTGAGGATATTGCTATCAAAGCTGCCGAGCTTGCGCCCGGGCGGTTCAGTTGGCGCAAGTATCCGGAACAAATCAACATTGAGACAATACGCAAGAGACTTTGGGATGCTGCTTCTGAGAAGATGGGGCAACTGCTAACCGGTTCGGAACGTGAGGGTTGGCTGTTAACGGAATCCGGTTTGTCTTTCTGTCAGAAGCACTCGGCTCACCTTGGTGAAACGCATCTTGAAACCGTACGCTTGTCGCAAAAGGAACACGCATGGGCAACTCGAGAGAAAGGCCGGATGCAAGCCGAAACAGCCTTTAAAAAATGGAAAGATGGCGATGCTGCGCAAATCCTTCCCGTCGAGGCCGAAAGGTTTTTCCGTATTGATGATTACATTGTCGGCAACTTGAGGCTCATGCGCGTCAAACGTGCAAAGGACATCTTTGCTGCCGATAAAATTATGTCCGATGCAATCAACGAAATTTCAAAAAAGGTCCGTGAACGTGAATAAATTCTCATCCGCATTACAAGTTAAGTCGCATATTGGTCGGGACCTGTTGCAGAGTTCCGCCTTATTCAAACATGAATGGCAAGTCGCGTGGGAGTATGTTTCCAACGGGCTTCAGTATGTTGATGGTGGTGTTTCGCCTATCGTCACGGTGAATATCGACAAAAGTCAAAAACGTATGACAATCAAGGATAACGGAAGGGGGATGAATCTTTCCGATCTTGAGAATTATTTCACTATGCACGGTGAGAACGTAGACACAAAGGCAGGACGACCCGGGCGGGGAATGTTTGGCACGGGTAAATCCGCCGCCTTTGGCATTGCGAACGCCCTGCGGGTTACTACAACCAAAAACGGCAAACGTTCTACTGTCCAGCTACTTAGGACGGAATTCGAGCGTCCGGAAGCATCTAAAACGGTGCCAATTGAAGTTATCGAAAATGAAGTCGATACCGACAAACCTAACGGAACCATAGTCGAGGTTAGCGAAATCAACCTGCGCAGCATCGACACAAGCGCAATAATACGAGAAATCGAAAAGCACATAGCCTTTTGGAAGGGTGTAACAGTCTATGTTGGCACCCATAAATGCGAGTACGTAGAGCCATCAATCCGAGCTGAAAGGGAATTCAGTGCACTGGACTCACCATTCGCTGAGATACTCGGCAGTGTGACGCTTCGGATAAAAGTGTCAAAAGCTCCGCTGGCAAAAGAGCAACAAGGAATCGCCGTAACTTCTAATGGTGTGCTTCACGAGTCCACTTTTGCAGGTCAAGATAAGCGTCAATTCACCAACTATATTTTTGGCGATATTGATGTTCCATCGATGGCGCACGACAAATCACCTATTCCGCCGTTCGATATGTCCCGTTCTGGTCAACTCAATCCCAAGAACGATTTAGTTCGCGCGACAATGGCATTTGTTGGAATGAAGCTGGAGTTGGTTCTGCAAGAGCTTGAAGAAGAAGAGCGACTTCGCAAGCAGAACGAGGAAACAAGACGGCTCCAGAAGGAAGCCAATGCTATCGCAGATCTAATCAACAAAGACTTCCAGCAATGGAAAGTACAAATTCAGAATGTGCTTGCCCACACTGTCGGAGCCAAAGACTACAAGCCATCAATTATTGCCGATGAAGAAGACGCTGACATTCTTGCAGGAAAAGGAGAAGAACCCGCAACTAAGGTCTCAGAAGAAGGCGGCCCATCCGACGTTCATAACGATACACCTCGTCCACCAAATCCAGACACCGACCCTGAAAACTCGTCAGCAACTTTTGAAGCCGACCCAAAGAGCGCGGAGCGGTCTGGGAAACGAAAAATGGACCCCAAGAAAAAGTCTCGCGGCGGCGGATTCAGCGTTGAATTTAGGGATATGGGAGAGCACGAGCCAAGAGCAAAGTATGAGGCATCAGAGCGTAGCATTTTGGTCAATGTAGAGCATCCGCAACTCGCAGCCGCTTTGAAGATTGGCGGGATCGATGACGTTTCTTTCCGGCGTTTGGCATACGAGGTTGCATTCGCAGAGTATTCAATTGCTTTGTCAGTCGAAATGGCTAACGACGGTCACTTTATGGACCCGCAAGACGCTATCACTGCGGTTCGTGAGGGTATGAACCGAATGGCATCGTTAGCGGCCAACACATTGTACTCTTGAAGGGGAGACAGCGAACATTGTTCGACGTTCCATGGTCGGGCGGAAACGAGATTCTTCTCGCCACGCTCGCCGAAGTAGGTATGCCCAATCGCCTTGTCACGGCAATGAAAGCCGAAGGTTTCGAGCTTGTCGGTTCCTTTGTTCAATTGACAGAAGTTGACATTCTCGGAAGGCAAGGCTTGGGGCGGAAGTCAATCCGCGAAGCGGGAATGATCTTGAAAGATTTTGGGCTATCGCTTGGAATGGATGTCAGAGGTTGGAACGAGGCCGAAGCGAAGGAGGCTCGGAACGCCTATGGGCGTCGCATCCATCAGCGTGTGTTTGAACTCAGGCCAACAGAGTGGGAGCATCGGGACACACTTGAAGACGAGCTTTACGCTTTACTGATGGAAGTGGAAGACGAGCGAAATGCGGATCTATTGGCCGTTTTATATGGCTTCAACGGAGACGGCCCCAAAACCCTCGAGTTCACTGCTCAGCCCTACGGATTGACCCGAGAGCGAGTGCGTCAGATTGCAGCCAAAGCAGAGCTAAAGCTAAAGCGGATCTGGCGCCCGTTGGGATGCCTTGCCGAGGCAAAGAAAATAGTGAGTTCCCAGCTCGGACCATATTTCACTCAGGAGGAATTCAATAACGCTGTTTGCGACGCCGAAATTTCGAGATGCAATTTCCATGTCGAAGGGGTTCTCGAGGCATTGGAACTGATTGGTGAGAAGCATGATGTTACGAGAACGCGCATCGGAGATGTTGTTCTGTACGTCAAAAAAGACTCGGCTGCTGTTCCAAATCGAGTTCTCGTTGCCCTAAGAAAAGAGACTTCGGCAAATGGCTGTACCAATATCCAACGTTTGGCGCTTCTTGCTGGTTTAGAGCTTAGTGACGCAGATAGTCTACGTGACTTGTTAAACTTGTTTTCAGAGGTCCTTTGGCTTGATTCTGGTTCAAATTGGCTTCTCTCCAAACGATCAACAAGAAATCGGCTGCTAAATGTAGCATCTCGTATCTTCACGGTTTCGAGCTCCATCGAAATGAATGAATTGCGCTCGGCTTTGTTGAGGCCTGTTCGCGTTAGCTTCGTACCACCGCCAGAGCCTCTGGCAGCGTTTCTCGAATTCTATGGCATTGCAAAGGCACACGGTCGAATTGCCAAAAGAACCAATGATTTTCATGCTGCAGATCTTGGCTCAAATGACCAAGGATTGGCCTACGCCTTTGAGGCACTTGGCACCCCATTGACCCGAGAGGAATTGGAAGACTACTGCCTTGATGAGCTTGGAATGAATGCCAACAGCTTTTATGTTTACCTAAGTTATTCACCACTCTTGGTAAAGCTTGCCACTGGTGTGTTTTCGTTGGTCGGGCATGATGTTGATCCCGGCAAGATAGAAGAACTCAAAGACGAGATTCGTAAAAACAGGTTTGAGGCGACATCTGGCTGGTCAAAATCAGGAACGCTATGGTGGCACTTTCAAGCAGATCGACCGACAGTCAATGCGGGTGCACACGCCACCTCAACGTTCGTTCTCGACTATGCATCAGGTGAATGGAACCTGCGTACTTTTGATGGATTGAAACTCGGGAACCTAAAAGTTGATAATGGTTTTGCATCAGGCTTTGCAAAAGCGTTTTCTGTTCTCGGCGTAACCAACAAGGATTTTGTTCAATTTGATTTCAACATAGCCACAAGAGACGCCTTTGTTCGGATTGTTGGAGACGAACCGGAAGAGTTTTCAACTTCAATTGAACGTGACGAATTTGACGAAGATATCGTTGTTGAAGATGACACTTAGTTGGGTGCGTTGCTCACGATAGTGAATAGACCCAACATGTCGCGGAATCGGTTCTCTGGAGCTGGAGGAAGCGAATTCAAACGCACAGCTAAGCCCAATGATGCTGCTATTTAGTGGCGCCCTTTTCATAGCGAACAATCAAGCCCCGACATATAGTCGGTGAATTAAGTTCCCCCATTGCAAGTACTCAAACTGCGCTCCAAAATACTAACTTTTGTCCTGTTTTTGCTCAGTTTACTCCTCTGGATAATGTGCAACGAGCAAAACCCCGTGAATATCTTCAAAAGATTGGTCTTTGGCGCTCGATGACGTCCTTTGCGATTGCCATCCAAAGGTTGGGTTTAAAAAGCTAAACGATCTTATTGTTAGCTTAGACAGTGTAGTCTGATTTTTTTTGGGGGGGGCGGTGTCGCTGCGACAAAGCCGACGGGACCACCAAAGCTACTAACTCAAGTTTCACTACAGCTACCCTACAATAGGTACTGACGACGCTTTTGCGTCAATCAACCTTTGGTCAACTAAACCAAGCATCCTCACTTAGGAGTGAAGGGTGTTTTTTTTGTGTCTCAGGCTCAATTTTGTCGAAGCAAATCAACGTCTTTGCAGCTTCATGTGAGCCCTCAATGAAAGCTATCCATGTCCAGCAATCCGAAATCCAGCCGATGCCGAGAATGCGGAAAAGAGTTTCCGTTTCGACGTAGCAAAAAGTTTTGTTCACCAAACTGCCGAAAAGCCAGTTCCCAACGAAACCGCAGGCAAGAGACACCCGCTAACGCCGCCAGTAGCCGCTCTGTAAAGCGAGATCAGCATGAAGT
>NZ_JBWVBC010000031.1:0-4904 GCF_057221055.1 Ruegeria sp. HKCCD7181
CCGATCTGTTTGTGTCCATGCCCCGCTGGCTTTGGTCAAAATATCTCTGGTGCGGTCTGTGTTGCCGTCGCCATCGACGTCTATCGTAATTGACGTGTTGAGACCGTTGCCGGATGTGGTTGTTGTTACGGAACCCTTTGCCGCACCTGAGCCGTCTATGGTTGTTGCTGTTTGCACGACGTCGCCATCAGCCTCAAACGTGGTTGTGCCGGTGGTGACGAATTCACTTGTGCCGTCACCGTCGTAATCCGCACTCCAGCTGGTGTTGAAGCCATCGTCGCTGGAAGTGGCAACAGTCTTGGCCAGCCGCGCGCCACCACCGTCGGTGTAGTCGGCTGTCACAGTCTGACCACCGTCCGCCGCCAGCACTGTGGTCGATGTTGCAACAAGCTCATCTAAGCCATCGCCGTTCCGGTCGGTGCCGGAGGTGACGGTCAAACCGTCGCCGCTGATAGTTGTGGAGTTGTTTGCGACCAGTGTCCCGACAGCGTCATAATACTCATCCCGACGGGTTTGCGACCCGTCATCGGCGACAGTCGATGTCATTACAATGTCATCGACGCCATTGCCATCGAGATCGACGGACCGTGTGGAGGAGCGACCGTCCGCGCTGACCACGTTCGTATCCGTACCGATCGTGGACCCATCTGCGGCTGTTTGCGTGACAGTCGTGGTCTCAATGCCGGCAGCGCTCAGATCGTAAACCTGCGTGGTGGTGAGATCATCATCTCCGTCATTGTCCCAGTCTTCCCGCGTCGTGGTGGTCCAGCCATCGCGGGAGGTCTCGGTAACCGTGCGACGATAAACGGCACCATTTTCAGTTTTTTTCTCAACAGTTTGCGTGGTGGACCCATCGGCATTGAGCACGGTTGTGCCGTCCATGCTGCGCTCGTAGACCCCATCGCCATCCGCATCATACTGGGTAGAGGATTGCAGCCCATTGTCACTGACCGTTGTGACTATCTGGCTTTGAAGAGATCCGTCGCTGTTGAGCCCGATCTCGGTCACGGTGAGAGTGCCATCGTCGCCAACCACGCGATGAACACGCATATCTATAGCACCATCACCATTGATATCCGTTGTTTCCAGGATATCGCGACCGTTGTCGCTTGTGGTCGTGATCACCTGCGAACGCAACACATCACTGACACCAGTAACGTCCTGCACTTCAGCAACAACGGTCGTACTACCATCGTCATTCAGAGTAGTACGACTCCAGTATTCCTGATCTGTGCCCCCATCACCATCAGCATCTTTGTCCGTCCGTCTTACTAGCCCGTCATCTCTAGTCCACGTTTTTTCTCCATAGAGTAGAGTTCCGTCTTCAGCGTACGTCGTGTTGAATATTGTGTTTCCACCAGCAGCCCACAGAACGGTTTTGGATTCATGAATGCGTTCAGAAACACCATCTCCGTTTTGGTCCTGAGTTGTGGTCGTCAACAATCCGTCATCGCTGATAGTCGTCACAGTCTGGCTGCGGAGACTATTGTCCCCGTTGCGCACCGTACCGGTGGTTGTCCGACCGCCATCCGCGTTCAGGACTGTCGCCTGCGTCGATGTGACATCCGTATCACCATCCCCATCCAGATCCGTGGCAATGGTGGCGGTCAGTTCGTCCGCACTCACGTGTGTCTGCTGCGTATAAAGCGTTGTCCCATCGGCGCTGAACCGCGTCTCCAACTCCGTCATGCTACCATCAGCATGCTTTTCCAAGCGCACCGTCACATCCGTTGCACCATCTCCGTTCACGTCACTATCAGTGATCGTCAGACGCCGATCCGCGCTCTGGGACGTTGTGGAATGTCCCAGAAGCGTAGATTGATCGCCGGCATAACTTGTCGTGGTGCTGAGCGTGCTACCATCCGCATTAGAGATCTGCGTCGAAACGGTCTTCCCATCGTTGCTGCCATCGCCGTTGACGTCGGACAGGGAGGTAACTGTCAGCCCGTCCCCGCTGGTGGTGACCTCCTGTTCGCTGATGAGCGATCCGTTCTGGGCCGTTTCAGTGATGGTTCGTGTCGATGTTCCGTCCGTATTCTCAACTGTCACATCCGAGATCGAGCGATCCGTATCACCATCCCCGTCCGCGTCGATATCCGTGTTGATCACGAGACCATCTTCGCTGGACACCGAGACGGATTTCGCGCTGAACGATCCATCCGCATTGCGGGTCCAACTGGTGGTGGTCCGCTCTCCAGTCCCGCCATCAACGGTTACGCTTTGGCTGAGGTCGGTGGCCTGGAACACACCGTCCTGATTGTGATCGATCCAGGTCTCGGAACTGATCTTGTCGCCCCCCAGGGTGACCTTTGTTTTGCCGCGCACTGACCCATCCGTATTGGTCAGTGTCGTCTCGGTCTCGCGACTGCCATCGGCATGGATTGTGGTGGCTTCAGCCGTTGTGACATCCACATCGCCATCGCCGTCCTGATCAACAGCCGAGGTCTTGTGCAGGGCGTCATCGGATTGGCTGTGGGTGCTGGAGCTGCGAACGCTGCCATCCCCGTTCCTCACTGTCAGGGTCGAGTCCGTGGTGCCATCTGCATTCACCACTATGTCCAGATCCTCCTGAACATCTGTATCGCCGTCCCCATCCAGATCACGGGTGATGGTCTTGGTCCTGCCATCTGCCGAGACAGTCTCGGTCACCGAACTGCGCAGTGAGCCATCCTGGTTGAAATACTCAATAGTCTCCGAGCGGCTGTTATCTGCGTTGATCACAATGGTATGAGTGATCGTCAAATCCACAACACTGTCGCCATCCTCGTCAATCGCGTCCGTACGTGTCAGCCCGTCGGCCGAGACCGTCTCGGTCGAACTGCGGATCACACCTCCGTTCGGGTCAAGATCCGTGGTTACGATGGTCATGCTGTCATCCGCATGTGTCGTGCGGACCTCAATCTGGTCAAACCAGCCGCCGCCGGTGGAATCCCGTTCGATGGTCACCGTGTTACTATCGGCGCTGGTGGTTGTCTTCGTTTCGCTGAACAGAATGCCCGTGGCCAGCTCAGACCCCAGAATATTGGTGACTGTCTCGCTTTTGCTGCCATCCGGGTTGGTCACCGTGACGATGGTCTGGATACGATCCACAACGCCATCACCATTGTGGTCATAGCTGTTGGTAATCGAGGATCCATCCGCCGTGGTCACCGAGGTGATCACAAAAGAAATGGCGCCATCGGCGCCATACCCGGTTTGGATATGCGTGCGCACCCCAGCCCCGTCGATAGCCTCGCTTTCTTCGATGCGATAGCTGGCCGTCTCGGACACCAGCGTGGTATCTGCAACCGTCCCGGTGCTGCCATCCGACCAGGTAAAGGTCGTGGTGCCGGTGATCACCGAGCCATCGGGCAGCTCGATATTGGTTGCATCCGCCGTCAGATCAATCGAGGTGATCCCCAGCTCATCCAGCGTCTTCGCCTCCAGCGAGCCGTCCGCGTTGGTCACCAGAACCTTGAAGTCACCCCAGGCATCATCACTGGCGTCAAAGACACCATCGCCATTGGTGTCAAACACCGCCCGCAGCGCTTCAATATCGCTCGTCGCCGTCGGATCCCATTCCGTGAAGATGTACTCCCGCGCTTCGGAGATCGTCCCATCCCCGTCCGCGTCATAAAACAGAACCCCGTTCCCAGCCGCAGCCCAGGCCGTCCGGTTCAACAACCCATCGCCAGACGAATCCACAAAGACCGTCGAGTTCGAAAGCTGGGTCAGTTCTACGCCAGTACCGTCAAGGTCCAGAATGATCGGATGCTTGTCCTCGCCGCGGGACTCACCTGCGCGATCAACTCCGCCTCGGTCACTGCCTCTAGAGGAGCCGCCTCCACTGCGATCATTGCCATCGCCGCGATTGTTCTTGTCTCGGCCACTGGCATGTGGATCAATGTCGTTTGCTATTTCGGATGGCGTCCTCGTGGTGTAACCACGCACTTCACTTATTTCTGCTTGGATGTCTTTTTCGGTCTTTCCGCGACGTGCTCCATCGTCGTAGATATCTCGCTCTGTAACCCCATCGTGCTCCAGAGCGGATTCAACAACTTTCTTAAAATCGTCTATTCCATTCCAGGACTCTTTGACTTCAGCTGCCGTGGGAGCAGCGTCCGGTCTAGGTTGCGTGCCAAATATCTTACCCAACCATGCGTCGAATTGCGTCAGCTTTTGACCGACCCAACCTCCAACAGCAGTGGCCGCGCCGATCGCAACCTGAGAAACACCGTTCAAGATCGCGCCCGCAAGATGCAGGGGCGCCGTCAAGAGATCCGTTACTCCATCAATGAACCCGTTGGGTTCTGCGTCAAGCAACCCGTCAATCCCATCGTTAATGGCATTACCCACGCGCCCCAGAAATCCCGACATGTTGTGCACTCGAATACCATCCGCAATGTAGGTATGGTGCTGTTCCACCTCAAAGTTGTAGACATCAAATCCACCCTGCGCGTTCCGCAGATCCTCCAGACCATCGATAACCGCTATCGAGGTCCCGGAATGCCCGATTGAGACAGATGGGAATGTGGTACATTCAAAGGCCTCTACAAAGCTGCCTTCCCGCATCAATTGCATATCGCCATTTGCTAGAATTCCAGTTGCCACAGATGCGTGGTCGGCACTCGTGCCTACAAATTTGGTCATACTGTCCCCTTCCCACCGCCCAGTTCGTGACGGATTAAATCAGTCTTCTTTTTGATGTAACAAAATTAAATCAAGTGCTTATGATGCACCCTGCTCTCTTCACCCTGTGACTTCGAAAATTGCTCGGGCGCTGGTAGGTGTGGAGAAATCTCTTCCCATTCGTCAGCCTCATAAATCGCCGATAACGTGACCGCTGAACGCTGCAATACATAGTCTTCAGGCTTCGGTAAGTGGGGTGTGAATGTCCAGCGGAAGGGAAGCTTCGGGCCGGCCCA
>NZ_JBWVBC010000032.1:0-4450 GCF_057221055.1 Ruegeria sp. HKCCD7181
GCCGATATGAGTTCACCGAAGCGCACGCCGTTGTATGACTTGCATGTTGAGTTGGGCGGCAAGATGGTTGATTTTGCTGGGTGGGAGATGCCTGTTCAGTATCCTTTGGGTATTATGGGCGAGCATAAGCAGTGCCGTGAGAAGGCGGCGGTGTTTGATGTGAGCCATATGGGTCAGGTTATTCTGCGGGGCGAGAATGTGGGCGAGAAGCTTGAGGCGATCTGCCCGCAAGCTTATGCAACGCTGAAGCCGGGCAAGGCGCGGTACGGGTTCTTTACCAATCCGGAAGGCGGGATCATGGATGACCTGATCGTGTCGAATGCGGGGGATCATTACTTTGTGGTGGTGAACGCGGCGCTGCGCCATCAGGATATTCCGCATATGCAGGCCAACCTGGACGGCGTCGAAGTGACCGAGATCTTCGACCGTGCGCTGGTCGCCGTGCAGGGCCCCAAGGCCGAGGATGTGGTGGGTGAGCTGTGCCCCGCGGCCCGCGACCTGAAGTTCATGGAAACCACCGTGGCGGATATCAACGGCGTCGAGTGCCGCATCTCGCGGCTGGGCTATACGGGCGAGGATGGCTACGAGATCTCGATCCCCGAGGACAAGGCCGTTGAGGTGACCCGCGCCTTTCTGGCGCATGAGGATTGCGAACCGGCGGGTCTGGGTGCGCGCGACAGCCTGCGGCTGGAGGCCGGGCTGTGCCTCTATGGCAATGACATCGACCAGAGCACCTCGCCGATTGAGGCGTCGCTGGCCTGGGCGATCCAGAAGCGCCGCAAGGAAGAAGGCGGTTTCCCGGGCGCGGATCGCGTGCAGAAAGAACTGGCCGAGGGGGCATCCCGCAAGCTGGTGGGCATCAAGCCTGAAGGCCGCGCACCGGCGCGTCAGGGCGTGGAAGTGCAATGCGCCGAGGGCAACACCATCGGTCAGATCACCTCGGGCAGCTTTGGCCCGACGGTCGGCGGCCCCGTTGCGATGGGCTATGTGTCCAGGGGCCATGGCGAGCCGGGAGAGAAGGTGAACCTGATCATCCGGGGCAAGGCGCAACCGGCCGAGATCGTGGCGCTTCCCTTTGTCACTCAGAATTACAAGCGTTGAAGTCAGGAGAGAGAAGACATGGCAACCTATTATTCCGAAGAGCATGAATGGCTGACCGTCGAAGGGGACACGGCCACTCTGGGCATCACCAAACACGCGGCCGAGCAGCTGGGTGAAGTGGTGTTCGTCGAGCAGCAGGAAACGGGCGACGAGTTCGAAAAGGGCGGCGAGATCGGGGTGATCGAATCCGTCAAGGCCGCGTCCGAGCTCTATGCCCCGGTCGATGGCGAGATCACGGAAGTGAACGAGGCGCTGGCCGACAATCCCGGCGCGCTGAACGAAGATCCCGAGGGCGAGGCCTGGATCTACAAGATCAAGCTGAGCGACGCGTCGCAGCTGGAAGATCTGATGGATCTGGACGGCTACAAGGCCCTGATCGGCTGACGATCTGGCGGGGCCCTGCGCGGGCCCGCCGCTTTATCTTTTCCAAATACTTCCGCCGGAGGCCCTTGCAGTCTCCGCCGGGCCTGACCTTTCCACGAGGAGCGCTGCAATGGCCTTCAAACTGACCGATTACGAAGCCTATGACTTCGCCAATCGCCGCCACATCGGCCCGTCGCCCACCGAGATGCGCGACATGCTGAAAGTGATCGGCTTCAAGACGCTAGACGAGCTGATCGACGCCACCGTCCCGCCCGCGATCCGCCAGTCCGAGCCGCTGGACTGGGGTCCGGCGATGACCGAGCGTGACGCGCTGTTCCACATGAAAGAGGTGGCGAGCAAGAACACGGTTCTGACCTCGCTGATCGGCCAGGGCTATTACGGCACCACCACGCCTGCACCAATCCTGCGCAACATCCTGGAAAACCCGGCCTGGTACACCGCCTATACGCCCTATCAGCCCGAGATCAGCCAGGGCCGTCTCGAGGCGCTGCTGAACTTCCAGACCATGGTCAGCGATCTGACCGGGCTGGACGTGGCCAACGCCTCGCTGCTGGACGAAGCCACCGCAGCCGCCGAAGCCATGGCGATGGCCAAGCGTGGCGGCCGCTCCAAGGCCAACAACGCGGCCTTCTTTGTCGACAAGAACTGCCACCCGCAGACCATTGCCGTGATCAAGACCCGCGCCGAGCCTCTGGGAATCGACGTGCAGGTTGCCGATCCGGACACGCTGGATGCCGGCGCGGTGTTTGGCGCGATCTTCCAGTATCCGGGCACCTATGGTCACGTGCGCGACTTCACCGCCGAGATCGCGGCGCTGCATGAACATAAAGCCATCGCCATCGTCGCCGCCGACATCCTGTCGCTGGCGCTGCTGAAGTCGCCCGGCGAGATGGGCGCGGATATTGCCATCGGCTCGACCCAGCGCTTTGGCGTTCCGATGGGCTATGGCGGCCCGCACGCCGCTTACATGGCGACCACCGACAAGCTGAAGCGGTCCATGCCGGGCCGGATCATCGGCGTCAGCATCGACGCGCGCGGCAACAAGGCCTACCGCCTGGCGCTGCAGACCCGCGAGCAGCATATCCGCCGCGAAAAAGCCAACTCCAACGTCTGTACCGCGCAGGCGCTGCTGGCGGTGATTGCCTCGATGTATGCCGTGTATCATGGCCCCGACGGCATCAAGGCCATCGCGCAATCGGTGCACCGCAAGACCTCGCGCCTGGCGGCTGGTCTGGAAGAGGCAGGCTTTGCCGTTGAGCCGGAAGTGTTCTTCGACACCATCACCGTTGAGGTCGGCCACCTGCAGACCGTTGTTATGGAGGCCGCCGTGGCTCGCGGTGTCAACCTGCGCAAGGTCGGCGACACGAAAGTGGGCATCAGCCTGGACGAGCAGACCCGCCCCGAGACCATCGAGGCCGTCTGGGGCGCCTTCGGCATCGACCGCAAGGATGACAGCTCGAACAAGGTGTACCGCCTGCCGGATTACGCGCTGCGCGAAAGCGCCTATCTGACCCACGAGATCTTCCACAAGAACCGGGCCGAGGCTGAGATCACGCGGTACATGCGCCGCCTGGCCGACCGCGACCTGGCGCTGGACCGGGCGATGATCCCGCTGGGCTCGTGCACCATGAAGCTGAATGCCACGATCGAGATGATCCCGGTCACCTGGCCCGAGTTCGGCAATCTGCACCCCTTCGTTCCCGAAGATCAGGCGCAGGGCTATCACGAGATGATTGCCGATCTGAACGACAAGCTGTGCCAGATCACCGGCTATGACGCGATCTCCCAGCAGCCCAATTCGGGCGCGCAGGGCGAATATGCCGGCCTGCTGACCATCCGCAACTACCACGCGTCGCGGGGCGAGGCGCACCGCAATGTCTGCCTGATCCCGACCTCGGCGCATGGCACCAACCCGGCCTCGGCGCAGATGGTGGGCTATCAGGTGGTGCCGGTGAAAGCGGATGACAAGGGCAACATCGATGTCACCGATTTCCGCGAGAAGGCCGAGAAGCACTCGGACAACCTCGCGGCCTGCATGATCACCTACCCCTCGACCCATGGTGTGTTCGAGGAAACCGTGCAGGAGGTCTGTCAGATCACCCATGATCACGGCGGTCAGGTCTATATCGACGGCGCCAACATGAACGCCATGGTCGGTCTGGCCCAGCCCGGCAAGATCGGCGGCGATGTCAGCCACCTGAACCTGCACAAGACTTTCTGCATCCCGCATGGCGGCGGCGGCCCCGGCATGGGTCCGATCGGCGTCAAGGCGCATCTGGAAGAGCACCTGCCGGGCCACCCGGAATACGGCTCGGCCGTGGGCCCGGTCTCGGCAGCGCCCTTCGGCTCGCCGTCGATCCTGCCGGTCTCATGGGCCTATGTGCTGCTGATGGGTGGCGCCGGTCTGACGCAGGCCACGAAAGTGGCGATCCTGAACGCCAACTACATCGCGGCGCGCCTCAAGGATGCCTATCCGATCCTTTATACGTCCGAGACCGGACGTGTGGCGCATGAATGCATCCTCGACACCCGTCCGCTGGACGCCGAGGGCAATGTGAGCGTCGACGACGTGGCCAAGCGTTTGGTCGATTCAGGCTTCCACGCGCCGACCATGTCCTGGCCGGTGGCCGGTACGCTGATGGTCGAGCCCACGGAATCGGAACCCAAGGACGAGCTGGACCGCTTCTGCGATGCCATGCTCTCGATCCGGGCCGAGGCGCAGGACATCATCGACGGCAAGATCGACGCGGAGAACAACCCGCTGAAAAACGCCCCCCACACGGTGCGCGATCTGGTCGGCGACTGGGACCGCCCCTACACCCGCGAACAGGCCTGCTTCCCGCCGGGCTCCATGGGCGTCGACAAATACTGGTCCCCCGTCAACCGCGTCGACAACGCATACGGCGACCGAAACCTCGTCTGCACATGCCCCCCAATGGAAGCGTACGAGGAAGCCGCAGAGTAA
>NZ_JBWVBC010000033.1:0-1825 GCF_057221055.1 Ruegeria sp. HKCCD7181
CGTCCCTGCCGCATACAAAAGCGACTTAAATCATCCCGATGCCAATTGTTTATCCAACCAACTTCATGGGCAACTATCGCCTTGGGGACAACATCAACGAAAACCTCGACGCACTGCAGTTGATCTGGGAGTTGCAGCATGAACATGCTGAGACTGACAGTTCACATAAAAGACTGCGTAAACCAGTCATCGTGTATTGCGGTGCTATCGCCGAGGCAGTGCTGTTCGACTTCTTTGCCAAAATCCGGGATTTTGTTCGGGAGGGTGTAGCAGCCATAGAGGAAGAACTCGCCGAACATCTTCGTTCTATGAGCAACGACAACTTTCAGTTCTTCATCGACCAATGCCGCAAACACCAGCTCTTTGGAGACGGAAGTGACGGCTTCTACGACGATTTGAACAAACTTGCAGAACTGCGAAACCGGATACACATTCAGAACGTCAAACACTTTAAGCCTCTGCGCGAACACGAAGCGTTCTCAAAGGTGCGGCAGCAAATGGCCGAAAGGACGCTGGAGACTTTGATTGCTCGGATGAACGAGCATTACAATCGGAAGCAAGCTGACCACGTCGGCGGCTTTATGCTCCCATGGAACTCATACCTTTAGAGTTCCCATCTTTGTCCACGGCTGCTCCCTCGTTGCCCCAACCACAACCTCTACGGTAGTTGGTTTAGCCATTTCGCGAGGACTTCAAGAGGGTAGCCACGACCATAGCCGTGACCGACACCCTCTGTATGCCATCCGCCAATCTGGTCGACGACGTCAGAGGGACACTCGACTGCTCGTAGCCTGTCACGCATCGAATGGCGGAAGCTGTGCATAGTATGTTCTTTCTGGGCATGTTGCTTTATCCATTTGTTCAGTGCTGCACTGGCTGAGTTGGCGTTCGTCTTGCTGTTTTTGTTGTAGCGTGGGAAAGCGAACTTGCTGCCCCGAACTTCAACCAAGATGCGTTCAGCGGCCCAGAGCGAGGCACCAACGAGAGGAATGGTTCTTGCACTACTATTGGTCTTGAGGCGTCGCCATGGATGCTCTTGCACGACCAAGTGGGGCGTAGGGCCTTCAAGCCGGATGTCTTCAACGAGTAGACCAGCCGCTTCAGCGAGGCGCATCCCGGTATCCGACACCATGGCAACCAGCCAGCGAAGATCGTCGTCCTCTTCGCGACACAACGCCTGTAGCGACCTGATCATCTCAACTGGCAGAGGCTGGCGATCCTCAACTCCCGCCTGTCGGTCGTAGTAGACCCCTGCAAACGGATTGCTGATCATGATGCCAATCTCAGCTGCAGCGAAGTTGAAGACGGATCGCACGGTACCAAAGATACGGGTGATGCTGCTTCCCGCGAGGTGTTTGGAAATCAATGCGTCTCGGAAGCTGTTGGCATCGGCTCGGGAATAGGCGGTCAGGTCCTTGTCACCGCAGGCATCGACTACATAGCCGCAGGCTCGCTCGGCAGCTCGATGGAACGTGACGGGGCGATCTTTGCCCTTCAGGCGGATGTAGATCGACACAGCTTCGCTGAGCTTGACAGATTCACCCGAGGTTTCGCCCGACGCCCCAACACCTCTCGCAACAGACCTCCCGGTCATGCGGAGCAAGTGTTTTCCGGGGAGGTCAACATCGCGAACGCGAAGGTGATACCAGTGCTCGTCGAGTTGTTGTGCCGCCCGCTGCGCTCTCGAAGCAGCCACTACAGCCGACCTCGTGCGTAGCGAGTACATGATCCTGCTTGCATTGTAGTGGTGGGAAAGGTCGGTCGGGACCCTTCGCGAGAAATAGAATATGCCCTGTTTTACAAATGTGTAAGGGGCAGATTTGGT
>NZ_JBWVBC010000034.1:0-1551 GCF_057221055.1 Ruegeria sp. HKCCD7181
GCAGAGGTGAACTGGCTGTCGTATGGCGACTGGCTCGCCCAGCAGGATTGGCTCATTCTCGAACAGGCACCGGCCGCCTGATGCAATCCCAACGGCGGGCCGTAGCGGCCCGCCTTTCAAACCGAGAGACCGGAGAATTCCTTTGGCCGACGCTTCCGCCCGCATTCTACAGGCGCCCGTTCACCGCACGCTGATGTTCATGGCGGCGCCTGTCAGTCTTGGCATGCTGACGACCTTTCTGTTTCAGATCGTCGACACCTATTTCATAGGCCAACTCGGTTCGACCGCGCTTGCCGCACTGTCATTCTCGTCGACGGCGTATTTCGTTCTGCTGTCGATCTTCATGGGGCTCTCCGTCGGAACCGCGGCGGTGGTGGCCCGCAGCGTCGGGCAGGGTAATCGCGGGGCGGCTGCGAGGATGTCTGTGGTCTCTCTGATATTGACACTCTTACTATCGGTCGGGTTCAGTTGGATCGGGTTTCAAACCATAGATGAGGCCTTCACCGCCATCGGTGCCGACCAGAAGACGCTTCCGCTTATTCGCGACTACATGGGCATCCTCTATCCGGCCCTGCCGTTCCTGATGCTTGGTATCGTGGCCAGCGCCGCGGTCCGCGGCACCGGCATTGTCGGAACCGCCGAGATCATTTTTGCCATCGGCGGTGTCATCAATCTGGTGTTCGACTATCTGCTGATCTTCGGCATCGGCCCGTTCCCGGAATTGGGCATGGCGGGGGCGGCCCTGGCCTCGGGCCTGTCATTCGCATTCATCGCCGTTGCCATGCTAGTTATCATGTTCCGACATGGGCTGCTTGCCTTTGCAGATCTGCGCAGTATCGCCATTCTGGTCGCGGCGGCTCTCGACATCCTGCGCCTGGGGCTGCCCACCGTCGCCACGCAAAGCCTGGTGCCGCTGACCGGCCTGATGATGACTTTTGCCCTTGCAGGTTATGGTGCAGAGGCCGTCGCTGCCTTTGGCGTTGCCAACCGGGTCGAGACTTTGGCCCTGGTCGGCGTATTTGCGATCAGCGCAACGATCACGCCTTTCGTGGCTCAGAATTTCGGCGCCGAGAACCATGACCGGATTGACGCCGCGGCGATATTCACCGGACGGTTGGCGCTGATCATGGGGTTTGTCCTGTTTCTAATACTCTTTGCCTTTGGTCGCCAGGTTGCCCGCATCTTCTCGGATGACCCCGAGGTTGTCCGCCTAGTCACACTCTACTTCCGGATTGTCGCCCTTTCTTATGGATTCATCGGCTTGCTGAACATGATCGCCGCCATTCTGGTAGGCCTGCAAATGCCCGGGCTGTCGCTGCGCCTGATGCTCGTCAAAACCTTTGCATTGACCGTTCCGCTGCTTGCTATTGCTTCATTCCTCGGTGTTCAGCCCGTTCTGGTGGCGCTGTCGCTCTCGAATATCCTCGCCGGTATTCTTGCCGTCTTTGTTCTCAAGAGATCGGCCCGAAAGTACGACAGGCCGCTCGGCTATCTGAAGTTTCGCTCAGCATTGTTCGGACGGTAGTCCTGTTGCTTAGAAACCCTGGGTAG
>NZ_JBWVBC010000035.1:0-1307 GCF_057221055.1 Ruegeria sp. HKCCD7181
TCTCGACCTTCTTTCTGAACTTCCTTGAGATGTCGTACTGGCGGGTCTTGGCAATGTCTCGAGCGACCTGGCGGGCATCTTAGTGCTCTTCGCGGGTGATCTTGCGTGCGTCGGTGTTAGGGCAGCACTTGTTTTTCGATGGACAGGTTTGGCAAACGTCTTTCAAGGCGCGGTAGCGGGCCGTCCCTTTGCCAGTTGGTCCTCTGGTCGGGTCGGAGTAGTTTCGGCGGAATTGCTTCCACGCATGGCCTTCGGGGCAGATGTACTGATCGTTCTTGGCGTCCCACGCGAAGTCAGCTCTGGACCATGTGCCATCGGATCGGCCTGCTTTGTCGAAGACGGGGGTGTGCGGCGCGATCTGTCGGTCGACCAACCAACCCAAAAGCAGCCCAATGCCGTAGGCGGTGTCAGCGATCAGCCGTTCTGGATGCAGGTCGAACTTCGTCTTCACACGGTCCAACATGGTCTTGGTCGATCCAATCTCGGCTTGTCGGATTGACCGAGTGGCTTCCACATCGACGATGACGCCATGGTCCGTGTCGATCAGGTAGTTGTCCGAATAGCTAAAGAATGCCGGGCCTTTGCGTGCTGCGGTCCATTGGCTTGCTGGGTCGGAATGGGATGTGAACTTGGGCTGCACCTCGCTCGCAGCTCCGAATGCCGCCTCATCCAGCGTGTCGAGATACTCACGCACGGCTCGGGGCGCATCTGCCGGATCGATGCTCGTCGCGTCTCAATCTTCCTTCGGTGTTGAATTCTGTTTGTTGGCATCCGCCTCAATCAGGCTGGCATCGATTGCCAGGCGCTGACCGCTCACCAGACCTTCCGCAATGCAGCGCGCCACAGTTGTCTCAAACAAATGGCGTAGCAGTTCGCTCTCGCGAAACCGACCGTGCCGGTTCTTTGAAAACGTCGAATGATCCGGCACGCGATCGTTCAGATCGAGACAACAGAACCAGCAATAGGCGGGATTCAGATGCACCTCTTCGCACAGCGGTCTCTCCGACCGGATGCCAAAGCAATAACCGACAAGCAACATGCGGATCAGCAGTTCAGGGTCGATGGAAGGACGGCCAGTGTGGCTGTAGAAACCAGCAAGATGGGTACGGATGCTGCTCAGATCGACGAACCGGTCAATCGACTGCAACAGGTGGTCTTGGGGAATGTGATCCGCAAGTGAGAACTCATAAAACAGCGCTGCCTGAGATTCTTGTCTTGGCCCCATCATGGCTGATCCTCCCGCTTGTCGGCAGAATGGAATCAGCAAGTTACACCTCAATCAAGGAAGAACCTTTCAACAGAATAGG
>NZ_JBWVBC010000036.1:0-1272 GCF_057221055.1 Ruegeria sp. HKCCD7181
ATGAGCACGATCATCGACATTCACGCACGCGAGATACTGGACAGCCGGGGCAACCCGACGGTTGAGGTGGACGTGATATTGGAAGACGGGACCATGGGCCGTGCGGCGGTGCCGTCGGGGGCGTCGACCGGGGCCTATGAGGCGGTGGAAAAACGCGACGGGGACAAGGCCCGCTACATGGGCAAGGGCGTGCTGGAGGCGGTGGCCGCCGTCAACGGTGAGATCGCCGAGGAACTGGTAGGCTTTGACGCCACCGAACAGGTGGCCATCGATCAGGCGATGATCGAACTGGACGGAACCGAGAACAAGGGCCGTCTGGGCGCCAACGCCATTCTGGGCGTCTCGCTGGCGACCGCCAAGGCGGCGGCAGATTTCACCACGCAGCCCTTGTATCGCTATGTGGGCGGCACTTCGGCCCGCGTGCTGCCGGTGCCGATGATGAACATCATCAACGGTGGGGAGCACGCCGACAACCCGATCGACATTCAGGAATTCATGATCATGCCGGTCTCGGCCGCGAATATCCGCGAAGCCGTGCGCATGGGCTCGGAAGTGTTCCATACGCTGAAGAAAGAGCTGTCGGCCGCTGGCCTGGCCACAGGTGTGGGCGACGAAGGCGGCTTTGCCCCCAACATCGCCTCCACCCGCGAGGCGCTGGATTTCATTCTGAAGTCTATCGAAAAGGCTGGCTACAAGCCGGGTGAAGAAATCCACCTGGCGCTCGATTGCGCGGCGACCGAGTACTACAAGGACGGCAAATATGTCCTGTCGGGTGAGGGCAAGAGCCTGAGCTCGGACGAAAACGCGGCTTATCTGGCGGCTCTGGTCAATGATTACCCGATTATCTCGATCGAAGACGGCATGTCCGAGGATGATTGGGAGGGCTGGAAGGCGCTGACCGATGCCATCGGCGACAAGGTGCAATTGGTGGGCGACGATTTGTTCGTGACCAACCCTGTGCGTCTTGCGACAGGGATCGAGCGCGGCTGCGCCAACTCGATGCTGGTCAAGGTGAACCAGATCGGCTCGCTGACCGAGACCCTGCGCGCCGTCGATATGGCCCACCGCGCGCGGTACACCAACGTGATGTCGCACCGCTCGGGCGAGACCGAGGACGCCACCATTGCCGATCTGGCGGTGGCGACCAATTGCGGTCAGATCAAAACCGGCTCCTTGGCGCGCTCGGACCGGTTGGCGAAGTACAACCAGCTGATCCGCATCGAAGAGAGCCTGGGAGAAGTCGCCGAATACGCAGGACGCTCGATCCTTCGC
>NZ_JBWVBC010000037.1:0-1176 GCF_057221055.1 Ruegeria sp. HKCCD7181
TTACTCGATGATTTTCGACACAACGCCGGCGCCGACAGTGCGGCCGCCTTCGCGGATAGCGAAGCGCAGGCCGTCTTCCATCGCGATTGGTGCGATCAGCTCGACGGTGAAGCCGACGTTGTCGCCAGGCATAACCATCTCGGTGCCAGCCGCCAGGGTCACGGTGCCGGTCACGTCAGTGGTCCGGAAGTAGAACTGCGGACGGTAGTTCGCGAAGAACGGGGTGTGACGACCGCCTTCTTCCTTGGTCAGGATATAGGCTTCGGCTTCGAACTTGGTGTGCGGTGTAACCGAACCCGGCTTACACAGAACCTGGCCACGCTCAACGCCGTCACGGTCGATACCGCGCAGCAGGGCGCCGATGTTGTCGCCTGCTTCACCGCGATCCAGCAGCTTGCGGAACATTTCAACACCGGTACAGGTGGTTTTCTGAGTGTCGCGGATGCCGACGATTTCGATCTCGTCACCAACATTGATCACGCCACGCTCGACACGGCCCGTAACAACGGTACCACGGCCCGAGATCGAGAACACGTCTTCAACCGGCATCAGGAACGGCTTGTCGACTTCACGCTCAGGAGTGTCGATGTACTCATCAACAGCCGCCATCAGTTCCTTGATCTTCTCTTCGCCGATTTCCGGGTTGTTGCCTTCCATCGCGGCCAGAGCCGAACCTGCGATGATCGGAACATCGTCGCCGGGGTAGTCGTAGCTGGACAGCAGTTCGCGAACTTCCATCTCAACCAGTTCCAGCAGCTCTTCGTCGTCAACCTGGTCAACTTTGTTCATGAACACGACCATCTTCGGGATGCCAACCTGGCGGCCCAGCAGGATGTGCTCGCGGGTCTGCGGCATCGGGCCGTCAGCTGCGTTCACAACCAGGATCGCGCCGTCCATCTGGGCAGCACCGGTGATCATGTTCTTGACGTAGTCGGCGTGGCCGGGGCAGTCGACATGCGCATAGTGGCGGTTGTCGGTCTCGTATTCCACGTGGGCGGTCGAGATGGTGATGCCACGGGCTTTCTCTTCCGGCGCGCCGTCAATCTGGTCATACGCTTTGAAGTCACCGAAATACTTGGTGATTGCTGCGGTCAGCGTGGTCTTGCCGTGGTCAACGTGGCCAATCGTGCCGATGTTGACGTGCGGTTTTGTACGCTCAAACTTTTCCTTTGCCAT